>JAQUMN010000030.1 GCA_028718125.1 Kiritimatiellia bacterium | reverse complement strand
GGACGGAAAACACTGCTCCCGTCTGGGAAGATCGCCGGATCAGCGATACGATTTCGCCCTCAGGCGCCTGGCAGAAACGGACCTATCGCTTCAAGTGTCCCAATACGGTGCAATCCAATCTTAACTACAACCTGTTTTTCCGGATGCCGGAAGGTGATGTCAAGTTTCTGCTGGATAACCTGAGCTTGAAGGAAATCGAGCGCTGATCCTAAGACTGATCGCTGATCTCTAAAGATGGGCGAGGTGGGACTCGAACCCACAAGCCTTGCGGCACAAGATCCTAAGTCTTGCGTGTCTGCCAATTTCACCACTCGCCCGATAGGCAGGTGAAAAATATCAGATTGTCCGGCGCGGGGCGAAGAAAAAATGCGCAGCTATTCAGATCCTTTTTTCCCGCCATAGGCGGATCCGTATCAGGTGGAAACTACGAAACACGCGAATTACACAAAATGAATTAAAAGAGATGAACTTGGTCTCCTTCTGATATCGCGCCTGATCGGCAGGCGCGATGGCATCCGCGCCACGCATTTGCTTCGCCGACAGAACGTTGCCCGGTTATCACCAATAAATTTGGCTTATACCATCAGGTTCTGCGCGGCGAGAAACCCGCTGGAAAAAGCCCATTGCAGGTTGAACCCGCCGCAGGGCCCGTCAACATCCAGGATTTCGCCGGCAAAGAAAAGCCCGCGGACGCGCTTGCTTTCCAGCGTCCTGGGACATACTTCCGCCAGGTCGATGCCCCCTTTCGTAACCATGGCCTTGCCAAAGCCCTCGGTCGCCGTGATGGTCAGGGGTAGATGCTTAATCGCCATGATCAGCTTGCGGCTTTGCTCGCGCGATAATCGCGCGACGCCCGTGGCCACCGGCACATCCACATGCTCAAGCACTACTTTCGCCAGCGCTGCGGGAAGAATGGAAGCAAGCACGGATAGCACCGTCTTGGCGCCGTGCTCCTTGCGCAGCCTTTCAATATGCGCCTGCCACGTTTCGATCATCCGATCAGGAACAAGATCAATCATGACGCTGACGGCCTTGCGGGTCATCAAAGCCGAAGAAACACGGCCGGAGACATCCAGCACGGCCGGCCCGGAAATACCCTGGTGGGTAAACAACAGGCTTCCAGTCGCAGTCGTATGGGTGGCACCCGCCGCATGGGCGGCACCCGCCACGCGGGCTTCGCCCTGGCACGCCAAACTGACCGCGACGCGAGGGAGCGTCACGCCGGCCAGGGCCGCCGGCCAGGTCTCACGGGCAACCAGGGGCACCAGCGCGGGACATAGCGGCATGATCGTATGACCGGCCAGGCGGGCCAGCCTGAAGCCGCTCTCCCCGCCACCCAGATTCGGATAACTTGCTCCGCCCGCGGCAAGCACAACGCGCGCGGCTGGTTCTGTACCGTGCGAGGTCAGGATGCCCGTCACATGGCCGCGATCTATTTGCAGGTTAGCCACACGGCCGTTGAATCGAAACTCCACGTGAAGTTTGCGGCAGGCCTGCAGGAGGGCATCCCGAACGGACCGCGCGGAATCGGACACCGGCAAAACATGAAATCCATCCGGGCTGTGGGAGGCGACCCCCAGCTCTTCGAAAAACAGGCGCAGCCGGTTTGCATTCAGGGCTTTGATGGCCGGTGCCACGAAACGGCGCTTTGCGTCGAAACGCCTGACAAAATCGTCCGTGGCAAGGGTATTCGTGAAATTGCAGTGGCCACCCCCGGTTGCCAGCAACCTGACGCCCGGCTCCGGAAGTTTTTCAAAAACAACCACTCGCTCTCCCGCCCTGGCGGCGATCAGGGCCGCCATGAGGCCGGCCGGCCCCGCGCCGACAATAGCCACCCGAGGAATATTTGGGTTGGGATTCATTTAATAATTTGTGTTGACAATATATTTAAAGCGCACTATATTTTACATGTTCGCTATAAAAAGAAAGAACCCCATATGAACCCAAACGAATATTCATTACGCGAAGTGAAGCATGCCCGGACCAAAATCGCCCTGATGACTGCTTTTGTAGAACGCCTGCGGCACTCCCGTTTTGAGGACATTGCCATCAAGGACGTGTGCCGAAACGCCGAAATTTCAGAAGGCACGTTCTTCAATTACTTTCCGGGAAAAATAGACGTCATTACCTACTATGTCAACCTTATGACCATGAAGGTCATCTGGCAGGCGCAAAAAAAGGCGCCCAAGGGCAAATCCATTGCCCTGGTTAACGCCTTTTTCCAGGAATTGGCGAATGAATTTGCCAAGATCATCGTTAAATACGAACTGATTTCCATAATGATCGTCCAGCCTGAAAAGCCTAAAAAAGCCGCCATTCCCGATATTGAAAAACATCTCGCTTTTCCGGATCTGGACGGCATCGAGAATATCTCGCCTACTTTAATCGACGAATTTTTCAGGGAATGCATGGAGGAGGCGCTGAAAAATGGCGAGGTTCCCGGGAACGCCAATATTGACGATATCCTGGTGTCCTTGATGGCGATCATGACCGGTACGATGATTGCGATAAAATTCAGCAATGTTAAAGACATCCATTATCAATTTACGCGCCAACTGCAAATCCTGTGGAAGGAATTGGACATCAGGCAACAGAAAGGATAAACGAATGAAGAAGCGATATTGCACGAACTGCTTTATAGCCGCCTTTGGAGTTTTACTCGCCGGACTGATGTTGACCGGTTGCGGAAAGTTCAGAAAGGCGGGGGCTCCCCCGCCGCGCCCCGCTCCCGAAGTGGCGGTCTTCACCATACAACCTGAACGCTTGAAAATCACCGCCGAATTGGCAGGGCGGGTTTCCGCCTTCCTGATCGCCGAAGTGCGTCCCCAGGTAAGCGGGATCATTCAAAAGCGCCTGTTCGAAGAAGGCGGGGACGTCAAGGCCGGCGATCTTCTTTACCAGATTGATCCGGCCTTCTACGAGGCGGTTTATGCCAGCGCCCAGGCGTCGCTGGCCAGGGTCGAAGCCAACCTGCCATCCATCCGGTCGCGCGCCGGGCGCTACAAGGAGCTGGTGGCCATCAAGGCCGTCAGCCAGCAGAATTACGACGATACCACAGCGGCGCTCAAACAGGCCGAGGCGGAGCTTGGCATGGCCAAGGCGGCCATGGAGTCGGCCCGGATCAACCTGGCCTATACCGGCATCACCGCGCCGATTTCCGGGCGCATCGGCAAATCAGCGGTGACCATCGGGGCGTTGGCCACGGCGCATCAGGCCGTGCCTTTCACGACCATCCAGCAGCTCGACCCGGTCTACGTGGACGTGACCCAGTCCAGCGCGAATCTGTTGCGCTTGAAGCGGAATATGGCCAGCGGCGATCTCAAGCGCGAGGGCGAGTATCAGGCCAAAGTACAGTTGATCCTTGAAGACGGCACTCCCTATTCATTGGAAGGCACGTTGAAGTTTTCCGATGTCACCGTCGATCCCAGCACCGGTTCATTTATCCTGCGCACCGTTTTCCCGAATCCGGACCATATCCTGTTGCCTGGCATGTATGTGCGCGCCGTGATCGAAGAAGGCATGAATGAGCAGGCCATCCTTGTTCCCCAACAGGGAGTTGCCCGCGACAGAAAGGGCAATGCAACCGCCCTGGTGGTTGACAAGGACGACAAGGTTGAACAGCGGATGCTCAAGATTGACCGCGCCATCGGCAACAAATGGCTGGTTGACGAAGGTCTGAACGCGGGCGACCGCGTGATCCTGGAAGGACTGCAAAAAATCAGACCCGGTGCCGCAGTCAAGGTTGTTCCCTTCACGGAAAAAACAGTTGCCGCGCCGTCAACCAACACTCCCGCGACCGCAGGCGCCGCAAAGTAAAGGAATAATTTCATGTCAAAATTTTTCATTGACCGCCCCGTTTTCGCCTGGGTCATCGCCATCGCGATGATGCTGGGGGGGGGTCTGGCAATCTATAACCTGCCCATTGCCCAATATCCGCCCATCGCGCCGCCGTCGATCTCGATCCGGGCCACCTACCCCGGGGCATCGGCAGAGACCGTCGAGGACAGCATCGTCCAGATGATCGAGCAGAAGATGACGGGCCTCGACCAGATGCTCTACATGTATTCCACGGCCGACTCGTCGGGCAGCGCGGCGATTGAACTCACGTTCTCACCCGGCACCGACCCCGACATCGCCTGGTCAAAGGTGCAGAACAAGCTCCAGCTCGCCCTGCCTTCGCTTCCCGACGTGGTGCAGAGCCGCGGCGTCACCGTCAACAAGTCGACCCGAAATTTCCTGATCATCGTCGGCCTCACCTCCGAGGACGGAAGCATGGACATGGCCGACCTTAACGACTACTCCGTCTCGAAGATCGAGGCCGTTCTTGCGCGCGTGCCCGGAGTCGGCGAGGTTCAGATTTTCGGCACCGGGTATTCCATGCGGATCTGGCTTGACCCGGACAAACTCACCAAGTACGGGATGACTTCGGACAATGTCGTCGCGGCGCTGAAGACCTACAACGTCGAGATTTCCGCCGGCCAGCTCGGCGGCGCCCCCTCCGTAGCGGGCCAGAGGCTCAACGCCTCGATCATCGTGCAGTCCCTCCTAAAAACCCCGGAGGAGTTCGCCTCCGTCCCCCTGCGCATGAATACCGACGGATCGGTCGTGCGCGTGAAGGATGTCGGGCGGACCGAGCTCGGAACCGAATTGCCCGACATTCAGATGTATTATAATGGGAAACCGGCGAGCGGCATCGCCATACGGCAGGAAGCGGGCGCCAATGCGCTCGACACCGCTGACCGTATCAAGGCCAAGATGAAGGAATTGTCGCAGTATTTTCCGGCCGGCATGAAAGTCGTCTACCCCTATGACACGACGCCGTTTATTAAGGTGGCCATCAACGAGGTCGTCAAAACGCTCATTGAGGCGATTATCCTTGTCTTCCTCGTCATGTTCCTGTTTATGGGCAACATGCGGGCGACCCTGATTCCGACCATCGCGGTGCCGGTCGTGATCCTGGGCACCTTTGGCGTCCTCGGTTTCCTCGGCTACACCATCAACATGCTGACGATGTTCGCGATGGTGCTGGCCATCGGCCTGCTGGTGGATGACGCCATCGTGGTGGTTGAAAACGTGGAACGGGTCATGAGCGAAGAGGGACTCCCGGCGTTGGAGGCCACCAGAAAATCGATGGGGGAAATCACGAGCGCCCTGATCGGCATCGGGCTCGTCCTCGCGGCGGTCTTTGCCCCGATGATCTTCTTCCCGGGCTCCACCGGCGTCATCTACCGGCAGTTCTCCGTCACGCTCATCTCCTCCATGCTCCTCTCGGTTGTGGTGGCCCTGGTTCTCACGCCGGTCCTTTGCGCGTCGCTGCTTAAGCCCGTGCAGAAAGGGCACGAGGCCGCGGAAGCCGGCTTCCGGATCTTCCGGCCGTTCTTCCTCTGGTTCGACCGCGGTTTCTACCGCGTGCGCAACTGGTATCAAGCCTATGTGGCGCACATCCTGGGGAGGAAAGCGCGCTATATCGTCATTTTCCTCCTGATCGTCGGAGGGATGGTGTTCCTCTACCAGCGGATGCCGACCGGGTATCTCCCTGACGAGGACCAGGGGCTCATCCTGGCCATGCTACAGTCGCCGGTCGGCTCGACGCTGGAACAGACCGAGGAGGTGCTGAATGAAGTAGTGCGCCACTTCAGGGTCGACCAAAAGGATGCCGTCGAGTCGTGCATGGGCGGCGTTGGCATGGGGTTCGCCGGCCGGGGCCAGAACCAGGGAATGGTTTTTGCCAAGTTGAAGGATTGGGATCTGCGCCGCCGGCCGGGACTCCAGGCCAAGGATGTGGCCAATAAGGCGACGCGAGCGCTGGCGGGCATTCGTGGCGCGCTTATCTACGCCTTCCCGCCGCCCGCCATCCCCGAGCTCGGCGCCGCAACCGGTTTCGACCTCATGCTCCAGGATCGCGGCGACCTCGGGCATGAAGAACTCGCCAATGCGTGCAACAATCTCATGGAAATGGCCGCGGGTGACCCGCGCCTCGCCCGGGTGCGGCCGAACGGAATGGCGGACATCGCGCAGTATAAGGTGGACATCGACTGGGAGAAGGCCGGCGCGCTGGGCGTGCCGGTCAGTTCGATCCAGAGCTATCTCTCCGCGGCATTCGGCAGCGCTTATATCGGCAACTTCGTTCAAGGCGGACGGGTCAAGCGCGTTTACGCGCAGGCAGACGCGTCCTTCCGCATGCTGCCGGAAGACCTCAACCGCCTTTACGTCCGCAACATGCAGGGCGGCCTCGCCCCGCTCTCGGCCCTCGCCTCCGCGCATTGGATTTACGGTTCGCCGCGGCTCGAGCGCTACAACGCCTTCCCGGCGATGAACATCCAGGGAGAGGCGGCGCCCGGATACAGCACCGGCGAGGCGATGCTGGCGATGGAGGAGATCATCGCCAAACTTCCCGCCGGCATTGGCTCCGAGTGGACCGGCATTTCCTACCAGCAGCGCATGTCCGAGTCCAAGACCGGGCTCCTCTATGCATTTTCGGTTCTCGTGATCTTCCTGGTCCTCGCGGCGCTCTACGAGAGCTGGTCGGTGCCCATCTCCATCCTCATCATTCTGCCGCTTGGCATATTCGGCGGCGTCGTGGCATCCTCATGGCGCGGCATGACCAACGATGTTTATTTCCAGATCGGCCTTCTCACCGTGCTTGGCCTGACGACGAAAAACGCCATCTTGATTGTCCAGTTCGCCAAAATGCATATGGAGGAAGGCATGGGTCTGATCGAGGCAACGCTCGAGGCGGCCAAGCTGAGGCTCCGTCCGATCGTGATGACCTCCCTGGCATTCGGTTTCGGCGTCCTGCCGCTGGCGCTCACTACGGGGGCCGGCGCGGGTGCGCAAAACGCCATCGGAACCAGCGTCATCGGCGGCATGCTTGCAGCTACCTTCATCGCGATTTTCTATATCCCGCTATTTTTTGTTATCGTGGTCCAGCTGTTCAAACGCAAGCCAAAACCCGAACAGCTTCCCGCGGCCACCCCTTCTACGGAGGCGACTTAACATGACGCGAACACACTTATCCCTGGCCATAGCGATCATCGGTTTGGCAGGCTGCTCAACAACGCTGATGCCCGATTATAACCGTCCGGCGGCGCCGACGCCCGCAGCCTGGCCAAGCGGCCCGGCCTACAAGCCCGCCGCCGCCAACACAAACGGCCCGGCCGGCAAGGCCGCAGCCGGCGGAACGACCAACCTGGCCGCCGAGATTCCCTGGCGCGAATTTTATACCGACACCCGCCTGCAACAGGTGATCGCGTTGGCGCTGACCAACAACCGCAGTTTGCGGGCAGCGGCATTGACCGTCGAAAAAACGCGCTCAGCCTATCGCATTCAGCGCGCCGAGCTCCTGCCGACGGTCACGGCCGTCGGGTACGGCACCCGGCAGGAAGTGTTCGCCAATGTCGCGTCGTTCGACCAGAAGGTGGATCTCGAGTATTATGGCGTCGATCTCGGATTCAGCTCCTATGAGCTGGACTTTTTCGGGCGGATCCGCAGTCTCAAGGCGCGCGCCCTGGAGCAGTACCTGGCCACGGAGCAGGCCCGCCGCAGCATGCAGATATCCCTGGTAGCCGAGATTGCCGGCGCCTACTTGAACCTGGCCGCCGACCGCGAACGGCTGCGCCTGGCACAGGATACCCTGAAAAGCCAGTCGTCAACTTTTGAATTGATCCGGCGGCGCTTCGAACTTGGCGATGCATCCGAGTTGGAACTGCACCAGGCTCAGACCCGGGTGGATGCGGCGCGGGTGGACATCGCCAAGTACACCGGCCTGCTGGCCATGGACAGGAACGCCCTTGACCTTCTGGCCGGTTCGCCTGTGCCGGAAGAATGGCTGCCCAACGAGTTGGGCGCGCTGGCCGCGATCAGGGACATCAGCGCCGGCTTGCCGTCCGAGGTTCTCCAGCGCCGCCCCGATATTCTGCAGGCCGAGAACCAGCTTAAGGCCGCCAATGCCAACATTGGCGCAGCGCGGGCAGCGTTTTTCCCGTCCATCAAGCTAAGCACCAGCTACGGCACCATGGACGACCAGCTGTCCGGTCTATTCAAGGGGGGATCGTGGGTCTGGAACGTAGCCCCGCAAATCACCTTGCCGATTTTCGACACGGGGCGTAATCGGGCCAACCTGGACGTGGCCAAAGCCGACCGCGACATCTGTGTGGCGCAATATGAACAAGCCATTCAGACGGCTTTTAAGGAAGTGGCCGACGCCCTGGCCCAGAGGGGGACCTTGCTTGACCAGCTGGAAGCGCAGGAATCGCTTACCGAGGCCAGCGCCGCGAGCTATCGGCTCTCCGATGAGCGCTACCGCAAAGGGATTGACGGCTACCTGACCGTCCTGGACTCGCAGCGTTCGCTCTATGGCGCCCAACAGGGGTTGATCGCCATCCGCCTCGCCCGGCTGGCCAACCTGGTAACGCTCTACAAGGTTCTGGGCGGCGGGTGAGGATTATGCGCCAAAGGCTTATGGAATATAAAAAGCGCCGTTGTTTGATGTGTTGCGATTAACGTCATTTGTAATGAGGGACCTCCCATGAGAGTGCTCATTTGGATTGCCAGGTTTATGTGCCTTCTAGTAGCCGTGGGGAGTGTATACGGTTTCGGCGGGCCAACTTTGGTCGAGTTACTGGAGCACAAGGCCGGATTCTCCCTGATAGGATCCGCCGCCATTGTATCTATCCTTGTCGCTGTGTTGGGAACCGTCGCGCTGATTACTACCAGGAAACCGTCAGCGAACAATAGAACTAAACAACTATAAAGACCCGGCACTCGCCTGGCATCTTCCTCGCGCCGCTCCATCATTCCAGTATTTCATGGGATGACAATGCAGTTGAATCATGCTAAAGATGTGGGCAACTGAACCAGGGAGACAATGCGTAGGAGGCCCACGATGAGCCGACGGCTTTATCTTTGAGCCGACCAATAACCTGGATTACGTGGTGAAACGTTTCGGCAAGACCCACTGCATCGTGGGCAGCAAGGTGGATTGCCGCACGATGACATTCGGTACCTGGGAACAGGTCAAGGCGGAAATTGACGCCACGCTAGCGCTGGCCAGGAAATGCCCTGGTTTTATATGGGCTGTCGGCAACCACATTCCGGCCAATGTTTCGGATGAAATGTGCGCCAACTACATCCGCTATTTGAAAGCCAGTTGGAAGCGGTAATAGAGGAAGGCTGAAGGCTGTGGACAAAAGGCGTAAGATGAAAACATACTCATGGATAGCTGCTCTGGTTTTATTGATGGTGAGCGCCGTCTTTCTGCCGGCACAGACCAATGTGTTTCCATCACCGGCAAGGAAAGCGCTCGAGCCGCGAACATCCGCGGCGCCAGAGCCGGGATGGGCTCTGGCCATCAACCTGGGCAACAACGAATTGTTGCCGTTTGTTTGGATCGGCCCCCTGAAAATGTGGGTCGGCAAATTTGAGATAACCAACGGCCAATACAAACAGTTCGACCTGGGCCATGAGAGCAAGGCTTATTACGGCCACATATTTAACGAGCCCGATCAGCCCGTGGTCTGGGTTTCCTGGGAAGACGCCAACAACTACTGCGCCTGGCTGACCCGGACCTTTGGCCGTCAAATCCCGAGCGGCTATGTTGCCCGCCTGCCGACGGAGAAGGAATGGCAGGCCTTTGCCTCCTGCGGCGACCGCCGCCGGTATCCCTGGGGCAATGCCTGGCCGCCGTCGGATACATTCAACTACCGGGGCGAGGAAGGCATGGGTCTGGTCTATCGGCTGTTCCAGCATGAACCCTATATCAGCGGACACGATGACGGGTTCATTATCACATGTCCGGTGAAGCGGAGCGGTGTTAATGCCTGGGGTCTGTTCGGCGTGGGCGGCAATGTCTGGGAATGGTGCCAGGACTGGTACGATGATCAGCAGATCACGCGTTCCCTGCGCGGGGCAAGCTGGAATAACGACGAGCCCGACATTATCGTCATAACCAACCGCAGTGATGCCTATCCCCTGCGACGCAACCCAATGATCGGCTTCCGGGTGGTGGTGGCCAAGGAATAGTATGGGCGTAAAGGCGTATGGGCGCGGGCGCACATTCTCTTGCACCCATACTCTCAAACATCCGGCCTATCTCACCGTAGACTTTGCCTTGGACGAGCTCTTGCTGTTGGATTTCGTCGACGTGCTTTTCTTGGACTTCGTGCCGGACGCTTCTTTAGTATTAACGACCTGGAGATGAAGCTTCTGGATTTCCGCCTGAAGCGTTTGGTTGGCCTGTTCCAGCTCCTGGATCCTGGCCTTATCCGCTGCGCCCGCCTGCAGCTGAGCGTTAATACTCACGATCTCCGTCTGCAAAGATTGGTTGGCCGCTTCCAGCTCGGTAATTTTCTTCTTATCGGCGCACCCAAACAACAATAGCGAGGAGATGCAGACCGCGGAAATCAGGATGCCGTGCTTCATAACAATTGCCCTTCTAAATATTTTTATTTTTTATCCGTTGATAAACGATCCGGAATTTATACACGCGCCGGAAGGAATGCAATATTATTTATCACTGCCAAAAGAGACAGAACAACTGCTGCGTCAAGAAAGGTCTCGCGGGAGCTCCCTCCTTCGTCCGGCAACTGCCGTACTATGGAGGGCAGGCGGCCCCTGGCACGAATGCCAATTCTTTCGCGATATTGGAGGGCGTCCCGATCACACCGTGGGCGGGTATCGGGACTGCGACGCCGCTGGTTTCAGCATGGATGACGCAGTCCTGAGAGATAGAATTCGGAGTGTGGAAAGCCGGCAAGGGTGTTTCTCTCTGGGTTCTTCCGGACTTTCCAGGCAGCCGGGATACCTGGCTGCTCGTAAACAATTACCCGGGTTAATAATGCACCGGGATCCAGTCCGACCCGCCCCAGCCGCCGGTGATAACGCTGCCTGCGATCAGGCAGATAGTCCAATAGCCGTCATGGTATACAGCCAGGTCCGATTTTCCGTCGCC
The DNA here is from genome assembly GCA_028718125.1 of Kiritimatiellia bacterium. GTDB lineage: Bacteria > Verrucomicrobiota > Kiritimatiellia > JAAZAB01 > JAAZAB01 > VSJD01. The sequence continues at coordinate 34,967 of JAQUMN010000030.1, read as the reverse complement.
GTCATAGTCCCCCGGCACCGGGATGGAATCCGGTCCGCCCAGGATGCCGGCATTGTCTAGTAATACTCCGCCCGCCATCAGGTAGATGGACCAATAGCCGTCACGGTATACGGCCAGGTCCGTCTTCCCGTCACCGTCGTAGTCCCCCGGCACCGGAATCCAATCCGGACCACCCCAGACACCCGCATTGTCAAGCAAGACGCCGCTCGCCATCAAGTAGATGGACCAATAGCCGTCACGGTATACGGCCAGGTCCGTCTTCCCGTCACCGTCGTAGTCCCCCGGCACCGGAATCCAATCCGGACCGCCCCAGACACCCGCATTGTCAAGCAAGACGCCGCTCGCCATCAAGTAGATGGACCAATAGCCGTCACGGTATACGGCCAGGTCCGTCTTCCCGTCACCATCGTAGTCCCCCGGCACCGGAATCCAATCCGGACCGCCCCAGACACCCGCATTGTCAAGGAGCACGTGACCCGCCATCGAATAGATGGACCAATAGCCGTCACGGTACACAGCCAGGTCCGATTTCCCGTCACCATCATAGTTCCCCGGCACCGGAATCCAGCCCGGACCGCCCCAGACACCGGCATTGTCGAGGATAACGCCGCCCGTCATCGAGAAGATGGACCAATAACCGTCACGGTACACGACCAGGTCCGTCTTCCCGTCGCCATCGTAATCATTAATGGAATGATGCACCATTCCCGAAGAACTGATGGTAATTGTATTCGCGCACATGACGGAGTTATTGGCAACATTCGGGTCAGCCAGCGTGGAAGGCACGGCATGGCGCACCCTGGCAAACACGTAATATCGCCCTGCGGCAGTTGATGGAATCGTCAACCGGTCACGATTCATGCCTGAAACCGAGATCGTCGCGCGGTGGCCCGCGCTGAGATTCATGCCGCTTTGATAATCGCCAATCCAGAGGTCGTTATCGTTGCCCAGGGTCGTGTCCGGCGAAAGATATACATCCACCACAATGCGTGTATTGGGTAGCGCCAGGCTTCCCGGCCCGTAATTGATGAGCACCACGGAAAAAATTCCGGGATGATCGCCCCTTTTCAGCCGATTCGGCAGGAAAATCAGATCGGAGAGCGCCAAGTCGGCGCTCCCGGTGGGAGGGCGATTATCCGCGACATACCCGCTGTCCGGACTGCTGAAAGCGCTCACGCCCACGGCGTTCACGGCTTTCAGCCAGTAATAATAGGTGATGCCTGCCGCCGCGCTTGTGTCATCAAAGCTGGTTTCAGTCAGATCGGGGCTGGAGATCTTCGACGCCGCGCCGGAGCTGTTGCCCGTATGCCGCCATACTTCGTAGCTCGCTGCGTCGCTCGCCACGTTCCATGTCACCCGCACCTTGCCCGCATAGGTCCCGTCGCTTGCACGCACACCCGAAGGAGGCGCTGACACTGCCACGGGCGGGGAACGCTGGCCGGCATCTGAAGAACTGAAGGTGCTTGCGCCCGCAGCGTTTACGGCGATCACCCAGTAATAATAAATCTTTCCGGCCACTGCGGACGTGTCATCATAACTCGTGTCGACCAGGCTGGACGCCAGCCGCATCGCTGAGCCGGAAGCATCGGCTGCATTCCGCCATACATCGTAGCTCGCTGTGCCGGGAACCGCACTCCACGTGATGTGGATCTTGTCGGCGTACGTTCCATCGCTGGCGGATACGCCCGCAGGAACGGACAGCGGGGTCGTCCACAGGGCCGTCGGACGGCCGCAGAACGTCGGCTCCCAGCCCGTAGTTCCAGACAGGTAATAGACAGTCGCATTGTCGGCGCCGTTGAACACATCCGCATTCAGGAGACTGGGGGCGTTACCCTGGAAATAGACTCCGGTCAGGCCCGTACAGGCATAGAACGCACAATCCCCGATGGTTGTGACGCTGACGGGAATGGTGTAGCTTCCGGTTTTGCCGCCCGGACATTGGATGAGCGTGGTCCGGCTCTTGTTGAACAAGACCCCCTCCAAGCTGCTATAGACGGCATTCTGTGCAGCTACCGTAATGGCCGACAGGCTGGCGCATAAAAAGAACGCATAGTCCCCGATGCTCGTAACGCTGCCGGGAATAGTGACGCCGGCCAGGCTGCTGCAGGCATAGAACGCATAATTTCCGATGCGGGTGACGCTGTCGGGAAGCGTGACATTGGCCAGGTTGGCACAGGAATAAAACGCACAATCCCCGATGGTTGCGACGCTGTTGCCGATCATAACGCTGGCCAGGCTGCTGGCGTTGGTAAATGGAAAAATGGGCAGACCCATGCAGGGAGAAAACGCAAAGTCCCCGACGCGGGTGACGCTATTGGGAAGCGTGACGCCGGCCAGGCCGTTGCAGCCGCAGAACGCACGATCCCCGATGTTGGTGACGCCATTGCCGATTACGACGCTGGTCAGGCTGGTGCAGGCATAGAATGCATGGTCCCCGACACTCGTAACGCTGTTGGGAAGCGCGACGCTGGTCAGGCTGCTGCAGGCATAAAACGCATAGTTCTCGATGCGGGTGACGCTGTTGGGAAGCGTAATGCCGGACAGGCTGGCGCAGGAATAGAACGCATAATCCCCGATGCTCGTGACGCTGCCGGGAAGCGTGACGCTGATCAGGTTGCTGCAGGAAGAGAACGCCCCGCCGTCAAGCCCCCCACCCTCGATGCGGATGACACCGTTGGGGATCGTGACGCTGGTCAGGCTGGTACAGTCTTGGAACGCATGCTCCCCGATGGTGGTGACGGTTTTGCCTCCTATGGCGGATGGGATGACAACCGCGCCGCCAGGCCCGTCGTAATCGGCAATGGTGATCGTATTATCGGAATTTGTCGTGCAAATGAAGCCGCCGGCCTTAACCGGCGCCGCGGCGGCCAGCAAGAAAAGCGCCGGCAGCCACCACGCCCGGCCGATTCGCGTCATCCATGATGTTTGCCCGGTGTTCATTTGGATGGAAGAAGAACAAATCCGCTTTATTTTGCGAACAATGGCACGTTTGGAAACAATTGCACCTCACACACTGCGCTATCTCGTTGTTTCTGATTATAAATTCCCCGTTTTTTTATCCTTTGTCAAGATATCCGCTGAATATTCCCACGAGCGGAAATTGGCCGCACCCTCCTGTGCCCGGGCATTTCGGACGGCACGCTGCCGGATAAAACCAGTTACATCAATCCGCGCCGGGAATGGTGGGCGGGACCAGCGCCAGCGGCGAGGGCACGGGCTCAATGACCCGCATCCGCTTCCAGCGGCCCTGGCGATAGCGCCAGCGGAATACTATGGCCAGCACGCAGACATAGGCCGACAGGAACCCCCAGACGGTATAGAGCCCGGCATGGAAATAAATCACCCCCGCCGTGACCGGCAGAACAATCAGGCCCAGAGACAGGCAGGCGATCGTCCATCCGATGAACTTGGTATCGCCTGCGCCGCGCAGCGCGCCGGAATAAATGACATTGACCGCATCTATAATACTGTAAAATGCGACAAAGCGAAGGACGCCTACTGTCAGGCGCCGGACAGTCGTAAATTCCCCGGGGTCATCGCCCGGCGACTGGAAGATATTGATCAGCCATTCCGGCGCCAGAACAAACAGCGCCGCAAGCGCCCACATATAGGCACAGGTCAAGTGCAGGGCGCTGCGCGTAGCGACCACGCCATCCTCCGGGCATCCGCGCCCTATGGCCTGCCCCACCAGCGTGCTGACGGCAATCGAAAAGCCGATCATCGGCATAAAGGCCAGCAGGTTAATCGAGCAGGCAATATTGGTCGCCGCCAGCGCGTCGCGGCCCAGCCGCCCCACCATCAGCAGAAACATGGTAAAGCCGAAAAAATCCACAAACACCTGGATCCCGGCCGGTGTCCCGAATTTCAACAGGCGCCCGAACAGAACGCGGTTAAAGATCCACATCCGGCGCACGCCGTAGACCCGGTCGTTTTTTTCGCTGAACACCACGCCGATATAAAGCAGGAGCATGACCGCAGAACTGGTCACCGTGGCCAAAGCCGAGCCGGACATGCCCAGCTCCGGGAATCCCCCGTACCCGTTGATAAGCATGTAATTCAACGGCACGTTGAGCGCCACGCCGATAACGTTGACGACCATGATGGTAACGGTCAAACCCCGTCCGGAAAAAAAACAGCTCAAGGCATTTTGCAGGAGACCAAATACGGCGCCCAGCATAAGGATCCGGAAATAGACAGTCTCAAGCTCCTGAATCCGCGGCGTGTGTCCGGTCAGCCGAAAAAGGCTCTCGCCAACAAACGACAAGCCCGCCAGCAGAATGCCGGCGGCCAGCGCCAGATAGATTCCCTGCCAGAGCGCGCTGCCGACCCGTCGGGGCAGATGCGCGCCGACATATTGCGCCACAAAGGTGTTGGTGAACTCGACCACGCCCACGAAAAAGCACATGAACATGAAAGCCAGCGATCCCGCCGGCACGGATGCCGCCAGGGTATCCAGCGAGTAGCGCCCCAGGAACAGCCGGTCGGTGAACAGCATGACCGTATGCGAGCTCATGCTGATGATCAGCGGCAGGCTGATCTTGAACAACTCGCGATAGCCGCCGGGCTGGCGCCACGCAGTCGATAGAAGCTGGAACAAGGAAGTCATTAGTCGGATCATGGTTAATGGATAAGGGTTGATGGTTGATGGTTCATGAATTGAAGAAGCCACACAGAACGTCGCTGCAGGACCATGAGCATTCAATCGGCAACGTAAATGGTAGTCTGTCTTTATGGATCGCAAATGGCGGTCTTTCGCTCCGGATTCAATCGTCCTTTTTCCGGTTCGCATTGACCAACGACCATAACCCGTCATCCATTCATTTCCCCTTGTATACTAAATTGTATACTAAATTTCACTTGATTCGTATATCCCATACCCGTTATTCTTCAACACACGTCTAAAACATCGTTTCAAAAGACCGGTCATGAGCGCCATTCGCACCGCCATTCTGGGATACGGCCGTAGTGGAAGCACGTTGCACGCCGGCCCCATCGAAAAAAACAAGGCGTTCCACCTGGCCGCCGTCTGCGATGTGGATGCCGCCGCGCGCCAGAAGGCCGTTGCCCGGTTCGGGTGCCGGCCCTACGACGATTACCATCGCATGCTGAAGGAAGAGCCGCTCGACCTCGCGGTCATCGTCACCCGCAGCGACCAGCATTGCCAGATGACCTGCGACTGCCTGGCACAGGGCGTCAACGTGCTCGTGACCAAGCCCTGGGCGGTCAATGCCGACGAAGCCCGCCGCATGATCCGCACGGCCGAATCCTCGGGCAAACTCCTGCTGCCCTGGTTGCCGGCGCGCTGGGGCAGCGATCTGCGGCGCCTGCGCCGGCTGGTGGTTGAGGAACAGGCCATCGGCGCCGTGTTCCTTGTCCGGCGCGTGGAATGCAGTTTCTCAACACGCCGCGACTGGCAGACCGAGCGGCGCTATGGCGGCGGCTACTTGCGGAACTGGGGCCCGCACATCGTGGACACGCCCATTCAGCTCCTGGGCAGTCCGGTAACGTCGGTTTACGGGCGGCTTAAGCAGACGATCAACCCCGGCGATGCCGAAGACTTGTTTATGGGCATTCTGACGCTCGCCAACGGCGCCCTCGTGCAGGTGGAACACACGATTGCAACCGAATCCCTGCCGGCCTGGTTTCTTCAGGGCACCCGTGGCACCATCGTGGTGAACGGCGCGCAGGTAAAGGTGCATGCCTCGACCCCTGCGCGGCCCGCTGACCCCACTCAATACAGCGCCATGAAAGCCGTTCCCGACAAGATCCTGGAGGAAAAACTTGCCGGCTCTCCATACGGGGACGAGCACCAGATTTACAAGGAAATCGCCGCCGCCTTGCGCGGCGAAGCCCCCTATCCCGTGACGCCCGCCAGCGCGCTGGAGCTCTCGCGGGTGCTGGATGCGATTCGGACTTCGAGCGACGAAAACCGTGTGGTCGCGGTGTGAGCGCGGCAGAAATAAAACTTCCAGTGAGGCCAACCATGATTAGAAAACGAACCATCGCAGCCGCCTGGGCACTATCCGCCGTCGTCATCCTGGCACTGGCCGCCTCCGGCTGCAAGCGCGCCGCGCATGCGCCCCCGATGGCGCCGCCGGAGGTGATGGTGATGAACGTGGTTCAGAAGGATGTCGCTATTTACGGGGACTGGATCGGCACGCTCGACGGAATGGTTAACGCCCAGATCCATGCCCAGGTCAGCGGCTACCTGATGGCCCAGTGTTACACGGAAGGCGATCTCGTCCACAAAGGCGACCTCCTTTTTCAAATTGACCCGCGCCCCTTCCAGGCGGCGCTGGATAAGGCCCGTGGCCAACTGGCCGAGGCCCAGGCCAACCTGGACCTGACCGCCATAAACGTCAAGCGCTACACGCCCCTGGCCAAAAACAACGCCATCAGCCAGCAGGAATTGGATAATGCCATCCAGTCCAACAAGGGCGCTCAGGCCGCATTGGAATCGGCCCAGGCGGCTGTTCAGCAGGCCGATTTGAATTTAGAATTTACCAAGGTCACTTCGCCGATTGACGGCATCGCCGGCATCGCCGAAGCCCAGGTTGGCGACTTGGTGGGACCGAGCAGCTCGGAGCTGACGGCCGTTTCCACGGTAGATCCGATCAAGGTTTATTTCCCGATCAGCGAGCAGGAATACATGCTGGCAATGGAAAATCGGATGGCTCAAGGAAGAGGCGACATGGCCTCCGGCCATACGACCAATAACCTTGAACTTATCCTGGCTAACGGCGAAACCTATCCGGATCTGGGCGCCATTGTCACCGCCGATCGCCAGGTTAATGTTAAAACCGGCACCATCCGCATCGCCGCCTTGTTCCCGAATCCGCATTTCATCCTGCGGCCCGGCCAGTATGCGCATGTCCGGCTGCCCATCAAAACGCTCGCCGGCGCCCTGTTGGTACCCCAGCGCGCAATCATTGAAACGCAGGGCAGTTATCATGTGGTGGTCGTGGATAAGAACAACCAGGCGTCCATCCGAACCGTGCAGACGGGCGATCGCAGCGGATCGCTCTGGGTCATCGCCAAGGGATTGAATCCCGGCGATCGGGTGGTGGTCGAGGGCATGCAAAAGGCCCGCGAAGGCACCCTTGTCAACCCGAAGCCCTTCATAGCGGAAGCCGGCCCGGCCCCGGCAGCCGGAACAAACGCATCAACGCCCTCAGGCGCCATTAAGCCATGACAAGATTTTTCATTAACCGGCCGATCGTGGCCATGGTGATTTCCATCATCATGGTTATCGTTGGGCTCGTCATCATGATGAGCCTGCCTACGGCCCAATTCCCCAATATTGTCCCGCCCGAAGTCCAGATCCAGACGATGTATGTCGGCGCCGACGCGCAAACCGTCGAGCAATCGGTCGCCACCCCCATCGAACAGCAGATGAGCGGCGTGGATAACATGAAATACATGTATTCGGTCAACGCCAACAATGGCGCCATGTCGATGCGCGTTGATTTCGATGTCAGCACGGATCCCAACACGGACCAGATCCTGGCGCAGATGCGCGAGTCCCAGGCCGAATCCCAACTCCCGTCTGATGTCCGCAATTACGGGGTCACGGTCCAGAAATCCACGGCCGCTCCGCTGATGCTTTTCTGCCTCTATTCTCCCAAGGGCACCTACGACGGCATCTTCCTGGCCAATTACGCCTTCATCAACCTGAATGACCAATTGAACCGCGTGCCGGGCATAGCCAGCATCCAGGTGTTTGGCGCCGGCCAATACGCCATGCGCTTCTGGGTCAGGCCGGACAAGCTGGCCAAGCTGGGCATCACGGTCCCGGACATCATCAACGCGGTCAACAGCCAGAACACGGTTAATCCCGCCGGCCAGATCGGCAGCGAGCCGGTCCCCAGGGGACAGGAGTTTACCTATGCCGTGCGCGCCCAAAGCCGGCTGATCAAGGAGGAGGAGTTCGAGCAGATCGTGATCCGGGCCGATCCCGATGGCTCCGTCATTCGTCTCAAGGATGTCGCCCGCGTGGAGTTGGGCTCCCAGACCTATAATGTCATCGGGCGGCTTAACGGCAAACCGGCGGCCATCATCGCCCTCTACCAGCTGCCCGGTTCGAACGCCATCAAGGCGGCCGATGGCGCCAAGAAACTTATGGCCGAGTTGAAAAAGCGTTTCCCGGCAGACCTGGATTACGTCATCGGGCTCGATACAACCGAGGCCGTCCGGGCCGGCATGGAGGAAATTACCAAAACGCTGTTTGAAGCGCTGTTGCTGGTAATCCTGGTCGTATTCCTTTTCCTGCAGAGCTGGCGCGCCACCTTGATCCCGCTGTTGGCCGTGCCGGTCTCGCTTATTGGCACCTTCATACTGTTTCCGCTTTTCGGATTTTCGATCAACACGCTATCGCTCTTTGGTCTGGTCCTGGCCATCGGCCTGGTGGTGGATGATGCCATCGTCGTAGTAGAGGCCGTGGAACGGCACATCGAGGAGGGCCTGTCGCCCAGGGACGCCGCGTTCAAGGCCATGGACGAGGTGTCCGGACCGGTCATCGCCATCGCGCTCATTCTGGCGGCCGTGTTCATCCCGACCATTTTCATTCCCGGAATCACCGGTCGGCTTTACCAGCAGTTCGCCGTGACCATCGCGATTTCCGTGATTATTTCGGCCTTCAACGCATTGTCGCTCAGCCCGGCGCTCGCGGCCCTGATGCTGCGGCCCCGCGTAAAAACACGCGGCCCGGTCGGGGTATTTTTCGACGGCTTCAACCGGCTGTTTGACCGCGCCACCCATGGGTACGTTGCGGTATGCCGAGCCGGCATCCGCAAGACGGGCTTCAGCCTGCTTTTCCTGGCGCTGGTCTCCGTCGGCGTGGGCTTGTTCGGCAAAATACTTCCAGGCGCGTTTATCCCGGAAGAAGACCAGGGTTATATGTATGTTAATGTCCAACTTCCGGACGCCGCCTCGCTCCAGCGCACGGACATGGTCTGCCGCCAGATTGAGGAAATTCTCGCCAAAACCCCGGGCGTTCAGTATGCCACCACGGTCTGCGGCTTCAGCATGTTAAGCTGGGTCTCGGATACTTACAGTGCCTTCTTCTTCGTTTCGCTGAAGCCCTGGGAGGAACGCAAAAAACCCGAAGAACAATATCATGCCATCGTGATGCACGTTAACCGCGCGCTGGCCAAAATCCCGCAAGCCATCGCGTTTGCCTTCCCGCCGCCGGCCATCCCGGGCATTGGCACGGCCGGCGGGGTTACCTTCCTGCTCGAGGATCGCGCCGGCAAAGATATCGCGTTCCTGGCACAGAATGTGAAAACATTTGTGGAGGCCGTCCGTAAGCGGCCGGAAGTGACTGCCATCAACACCACGTTTTTGCCTAACGTCCCGCAAATGTATGTCGATGTGGACCGCGACAAGGTTTTGAAACAGGGGGTTGAAATCAGCCAGGTGTATAAAACCCTGCAAGCCTTCATGGGCGGCGCCTTCATCAATTATTTCAACCGGTTTGGGCGGCAGTGGCAGGTTTACGTTCAGGCCGAGGGAGATTACCGTACCCGCGCCGAAAACCTGGGCCAGTTTTACGTGCGCAACGACCAGGGCGGCATGGTCCCGCTCTCCGCGCTGACCAAAATCAAATCCAGCGTCGGGCCGGAATTCACCATGCGATTCAATCTTTATCGCTGCGCCCAATTTAACGTCACGGCGGCGCCGGGCTATAGTTCCGCACAAGTCATGAAGGCCCTGGAAGAGGTCTTTGCCCGGACCATGCCGATCGAAATGGGCTATGACTATCTTGGGATGTCATTCCAGGAAAAGGAAGCTCAAGAGGGGGTGCCGGTATGGGTAATTTACGGACTGTCGCTGGTGTTCGTGTTCCTGATCCTGGCGGCGCAGTATGAAAGCTGGGGCCTGCCGTTCAGCGTTCTGCTGGGCACCCCCATCGCGGTGTTCGGCGCGTTTCTGGCGATCTATCTGCGCCACATGGAAGTCAGCGTGTATGTCCAGATCGGCCTGATCATGCTGATCGGGCTGGCGGCCAAAAACGCCATCCTGATCGTCGAGTTCGCCAAAACCAGCCATGAAGGCGGCATGTCCGCGGTGGATGCCGCCCTGCATGGCGCACAGATAAGACTGCGTCCGATCCTGATGACCGCCTTTGCGTTTATCCTGGGCTGTGTGCCGCTGTGGGTCGCCACGGGTTCCGGCTCGGTCTCGCGCCAGGTGCTGGGCACGGCCGTGATCGGCGGCATGCTGGCGGCCACCTGCATTGCCATTTTCATCATTCCCGTCTCTTTTTCCTTTGTCCAGCATCTGATTCACGGCAAGGAGCCGGAGCGCCCGGCGTTGCCGAAGGAAAAACCCGAGGAAAATCATTCTCCATAACATCTGAATTGATATTATAAACAGTCAAATTAGGATTCGGCAGCTGTTGTACCTCTCACTCGGGAGAGGTCGATCCCGCTATATGCGGGATCGGGTGAGGGGAAACTCGAATGATGCCCCCTCACCTTCAGCCCTCTCCCAAGGGAGAGGGAATATATTTTGAAATTCCTATAAATTAAGTTATGTCATCTCAATTCAAATACAGCCATGTTAGCCTGCTGATCTTGGTGGCCGTGCTGGCCGGCGGATGCGCCATGGGACCCAAGTTCCACACGCCCGCGGTGGATATGCCCGGCGGGTTCCTCGGCCAGGGGGTGGTCAGCCAGCAGGTGACAATGGCCGATTTACCCTGGTGGGATGTGTTTGCCGACGAAACGCTCCACAAACTGATCCAAACCGCGCTTACCAATAATTATGATCTGCGCATCGCCATAAAGCGCGTTGATGAGTACCAGGCGCTGGCGGCACAGTCACGCGCCCTGTTTTTCCCGCAGATCGGCTATCAAGGCGACGTGGAACGCGGCCGCAACGCATACCGCGGCAACGCTTCGCCCGGCAACGGCCAGACGATAAATCCCCTGATGCTCACTGCCTCAGCCACGTGGGAACTCGACCTTTGGGGTCGCATCCGCAAATTGGACGAAGCCGCGCAAGCCCAGCTGCTGGCCACCACCGCCAACCGGCGCGGGGTAATGCTGACGGTCGTCTGCAGTGTGGCCCAGGCCTATTTCGAACTTCTGGAGTTGGACCTCGAAATGGCGATTGCAAAACGGACAACGCTTTCGTTTGAAGAAAGCCTGAATATTTTCAGCCAAAAGCTGGCCGGCGGCGCCGCCTCGCGTCTGGAAACCTCCCGGGCGGAAGCCGCGGTGGCCCAAACCGCCGCTCTGATTCCGGATCTCGAGCGGCAGATTGTAATCAAGGAAAACCAGATTAATCTCCTGCTCGGCCGCAATCCCGGGCCGATCCCGCGCGCGACGACCCTGTTGGACCAGGAAGCGCCGCCGGATATACCCGCCGGGCTGCCTTCTGACCTGCTCCGGCGCCGGCCGGACATACTGGCCACCGAGCAGAATTTACGCGCGGCTAACGCCCAGATCGGGGCCGCCATCGCCCAATGCTTTCCCAAGATCGGCCTGACCACGCTCTTCGGGCGCGTCAGCTCGGACTTGAACTCATTCAACAGCGACGCCATGACCTGGAGCATCGGCGGCAACCTGACCGGCCCGATTTTCCAGGGCGGCGCGCTGCTGGCCCAAATCCGCCAGGCGCGCGCGCAAACCGAAGAGCAGTCGCTGACCTACGAACAGACCGTGCGCACGGCCTTCCAGGATGTGGCCAATGCCCTGGTCACGCGCGTCAAACTGGAAGACGTTTTCACCCAGCAGGCGCGATGTGTGCGCTGTTATATAGATGCGGTCGCCGTATCGCGCGACCGTTACCTTGCCGGCAAGGCAAGTTATTACGAGGTGCTTGAGGCCCAACAACAGCTGTTCCCGGCCGAGAACAACCTGGCCCTGACCCAGCTTTATCGCATGACGGCCGTCATCCAACTTTACAAGGCCCTGGGCGGCGGCTGGAATTTGCCTGACGAGGCGTGGAGCGCAATCCCGTAAGCTAAATGGCGCCCGGGAGACCATGCCGCCACCCGAGATTTCTGCAACTCCGCCGGACTGCGCATCAACGCATGCCCAAGCCTGCAGGAAATCAATGGGCGGCAAGGCGGGCAGGCGCAAGAAGATTCTGCTCCATGCCCAGGGTTGCGTCGAGAACGGTCTCGCGGGAGCTCCCGCCGTTGCCAGGAAGCTATGTGGCGGGTAAGCTGCCCGTCCATGAATGCCAATTTTTCGCGATCTTGGAGAGCCTCCCGATCACACCGTGGGCGGGTATCGGGACTGTGGCGCCGCTGGTTTCAGCATGGATGACGTAGCCCTGGCTCCATGCCATAATTTTCAACGAATTTATTGACTAACGATAAGAAAACGAGGAAATTAACCAATAGCTCGGAATGTCGCCAAACAAATTTTCTTGTCATAATTGATCCTAAACAGGCCATGCTTCGCCGAAACGCTGCGTCCAGGCGGGCGTCATGGTTAAAAAAAATGGTGTTTGATATGAATTTTTCAATACGGAACTTAAGTTTCGGCGGATTGCTGTGCGCGGCGCTTATGCTGGCGGGTTGCGAAGGCAGCAGCACCAGCCATCTTGGTGACGGCCATGATTTCGGCCCGAACAATCCAAATCTGTATGTGGCAATAGGTGACAGCATTACCGCCGGCGATAGCCAGGTCGGTTCCAGCAATTACCCCTCCATACTGGCCGGTATGCTGAACAAGACCGTGATCAACGAGGGTAATGGGGGCGATTCCTCCGGCGAAGTGATGGACAGGCTCTATCCGATCCTGGACGATTACAAGCCGGGGTTCGTATTGATTTTGGCAGGGATCAACGATTTGATCATGGGCTACGGGGAAGAAAATGCGGCCAGAAACATACGGATCATGGTCCATGCCTGCCAGGACAACAAGACCATCCCTGTGATCGCCACCCTGACGCCGGTTTTCGAGAGCTATTCATACCTGGACAGTAGCATTATGCTGCTAAATGTAATGATCCAGCAGATTGCCTTGGATTTAAATGTCGCCGTGGTTGACCTTAACAAAGCCTTTAATGACGATCCGATCTACATATTGCCGGGCGGAATTCACCCAAATGCTACCGGCAATGCCCTGATGGCCCTCACATTCGACGACGTGGTGAAATAGGGGCGGCTGGCGCCAAGGCGCCCATTAAGCCTTAACATGGCCGGTGGCCGCATCGCGATCCGGTCACGCCATGTTTGGCGGGTATCGGGACTGCGACGCCGCTGGTTTCGGTATGGATGACACAGCCGTGTCGTGGTGAATCCATGCCGTGGTGAATCCTATCTTGCTTTACAACTTCCTTTTTTTTATAGTGGTATTCAACGTTCAGGGCGCTAATTCTAATCCCGGATCGCAAATGCGGTCCGGGTTAGCCTGTCAATCCTGTCGAAAATATTTTTATGAAAACCGAGAGCGTCTTGATCCAACGCGAAATGGCCGCCTCCAAATCCCGGCTGGCACGCTATAGCGATCTCATCATCGGCCGGCACGGGTTCGGGCCGCTGTTGAAATACGAATTGATCGCTCTGTTTTGTTCCCGCGTGCCGGGCCTGTTGGGTCTCTGGTTGCGCGCCAAGCTCTATCCCTGCCTGTTAGGGAAATGCGGCCGGAACGTTGTGTTCGGCGCCAACATCGTGTTGCGCCATCCGCACAAGATCGCAATCGGGGATAACGTCATCGTTGACGACAACTGCCTGCTGGACGCCAAGGGCCGGGATAATAAGGGCATACGCATCGGGTCCGGCGTTTTTCTGGGCCGGAATTCCATCCTAAGCTGTAAAAATGGCGACATCGTCCTGGGCGAGCGGGTGAACATCGGGTTTAACTGCGAAGTGTTTTCGGGTAGCCGCGTGACGCTGGGGGACGATACCCTGGTGGCGGCCTACTGCTATTTCATCGGCGGCGATCACAATCCCCAGGATGTGGATGCGTCCGTTACCCAGCAAGGCACGTGTTCCCGTGGTATTGAAGTCGGCGAGAAGTGCTGGTTTGGCGCTGGCGTCAAGGTGCTGGATGGCCTCACGGTCGGCAGTAACACCATTGTCGGCGCAGGCGCTGTCCTGACTCGCTCGATCCCGGCCTATGCGATAGCCGTTGGTGTCCCGGCCCGCGTCGTGCGCGACCGGCGCGCACAGCCTTCTACTTCCGGCGTGTGATTGCAACCCCTTCAATTTCCACATCCGCATTGCGGGTATAAACAAAGACCAGGTTGACCGACCGATTATCGGGCTGGTTATGCGCAATGCAGGCGCGCTGACCGGCAATGACCTGCACTTGGTTCCGTTCATCCCGGTCGTTCATCCGCAGATTGCAGAAACCCAGAAGCGTGCCGCGCGCGGCGGCCGAAGTGAAGCACAGTTCCACCTCATAGGCGCCTGACGCCAGCGGCAATTTTGGGCCGTAAAAAACGGCGGCGGCGGGATCGCGGTCGCGGCGCAGGATGACGGCGTTACGCTCCGGATCGGAATAACCGGCATGGAAAAAACAAGTGGCCGGCAGGTTCCGCGTCGCACCTGGAAGCAGATCGCTCCAATCGCCCGCAGTCAGCAACGCCGAGTCAAGGTCGGTCATTCCATCCGCGTCCGCTACGACCATGAGCGCCAACGGGCTTTCCGCCAGAACCGGGTCAATGGGCGCAGAATACCATTTCCATGCATTGGTGAGCTCCGCCGGAATGCCGTCGTGATCGCCGGAGGGCTGTTCATTGGGCCTGGTATGGAGCGTAATGGTCGTGTTGCCGCGGGCCCGGAGCATCCAGCGCAGGCCGGGCAGGCTGCGGGCCTCAATAAAGGCTGTGGTTACGGAAAGGGCGGCGGGATTGGTTGCTCCTGGCGCCAGGCGCAGGAACCCCTTGCCGCTGCATTCCGGGTCGGGAACGACGGCCAGCGCAGGGTTGCCGTACCTTTCCAATTCCCAACGGCGCGCGGGAAAATACACCGGACAGGAAATCACCGGAACGGACGCCGGCGGTTTGGTTTCCCCGCTGCGCAGGATGCGGAAAGACCAGACAGTTTCCGCATGCTGTAAAAATGCCAGGCGCGGGTGCGCCTGGAGGGCTTGCAAGGTGGCGCCCACCGGGAAGGGACTGACCTTTTCGGGGAAGAGATCCTCGTGCAAGACGATATAGGCAATGCCGCGCGCCTGCAGATTATCCAATTGCGCATCGCTGATCGCGCCGCGATTGAAACTCTGGAACCGGAGGAAAATGTCGTCGGAGTATTTTTTCCGGACAGTGGGCCGATAGCCGTTGACCATGCGCAGGCGATAAAGAGCGGCGTAGTATTGATTGACCGAGGTGAAATGCGAGTCGCCTGGCCAGAGCGGCAGAGCCAGGAGATGGGCGCGGCGCCCATGATCGCGGGCGTCCCGGGCAATGGCTTCATAGGCGGCCTGGCGGCGATCCAGCAGGCAGATGGTGGGCTGGACCATGCCCTTGAAGTCCACCAGCAACAGCAGAGCGAGGAGCCCCAGGATTACCCGCCGCATGCCGCGGCGCGGGAGAAAGGCGAACAGATGATTCAAAGCCAGGGTTGCCGCAACGGCGGCAACCGCCGGGAGCAGGCAGTAGATCTTGGTCGGATTGCGGATCATGGCATATGGGGACAGCAGGTGGGTAAGCCGATGCCAGGCCCGCGGTCCGCCGGGGTTGTTCATCCCGGCGGCGAGAAAGATGATAACGGTGATTCCCAGCAACAGCAGAACCAGGCCCCAGGCCCGGCGGTTGGCAAATACTTCCCGGCGTGTGCAACGCGCCAGGAAAGCGAGTAGACCAGCGCCGAGCAGACCGAGCAGGCTCCAGCCGGCATAGATCACGCAGGCGGGGTTGGCAATGTCGCGGGTCACCGCGCCGGAAAGTTTTGGGGAACTGAGCCAGACTTCGCTCGCGTTGCGACCCTGGCGGGCGAGTGCGGTATCAGCCAAGCCGCGTTGCATGAAATAGGCCTGAAACAGGATTAGAACCAGGAAACCCAGCAGGGGCAGGACGGCTATGCATAGACGCTTGAACTCGCGCCAGGTCGGTATCAATCGGTTGCGGTGGTACCAGTAGGCAAACAGGCACCAGGCGGGGGCGATCAGCGCGGCAAAAAAGAAAATATGGCTGTCCACCCAGCCGGCGAGCAGAATGGCCGCTCCAGCCAACGTACCACCCCAAACCCGCGATTCCGCCACCATCAAATCCAGTCCCAGCAGGATAATTGGGACCCACATCATACCCAGACCCGTCGGACTGCCACCCAGCAGCGCATACCAGTGGTAGGGAAAGGCAACGGCCAGCAGGGCGGCAATCCATGGGATCCCGCAGTCGTCCGCATAGCGGCGGGCCAAAAGGAAGGTAGCCAAGAAAGTAATCCAGATGGCAATAAACCCGGTCAGATTCCAGGCAAGCGCGAGGGAGCCGATTTGGGCGCAAAGCGCAAATACCAGCGCAAAGGGAAGATAATACGTCGTAACGGCGCGCCGTTCGGAATCATCCCCGGTATTGAATTCATACAGATTATGAAACCAGGGTGTGTGCCCGGCGAGGGTATCGCTGAACAGCCAGAAATGATAGATAAACTGGAGATGATCCCCGGGGATCATGGCGCGCCTCTGGAAGGCCTCGATGTTGCGGCCGGAAGAGGCGATCCCGTTGGTCAGCAGGCGCGGCACTGGCCAGCTGAATGCCAGCCAAATAGCCAGGGACAGGAGACAGGTGAACACTATCGATTTCCAAGAACACATGATTCGCTCCGCCATATCCGCATATACTGCGCGGAGGAGGCTAATCGCGTCAAGCAGATATACGATGGGGTGAGTAATCCCCAACGGCTGCGTCAAGAACGGTATCGCGAGAGCTCCCCCTCCTTCATACGGCAACTGCCGTACTATGGCGGGCAGGCGGCCTCTGGCACGAATGTCAATTCTTTTGCGATATTGGAGGGCGTCCCGATCACACCGTGGGCGGGTATCGGGACTGCGACGCCGCTGGTTTCAGCATGGATGACGCAGCCCTGGGGGATAATCTTTCAGAAGCTGTTAAAAAATTGCCGAACGGCCGGATCATGTTTTTTGTCTGCATACTGAGCGAAGCTTAACGGACGCAACGGCAATTTAAAGTGACGCCGGACGCTGTGTTTGCCAGGACGGCGACCGGGTGATGTCCCGCACTTTTTTGTCCAGTTCCGCCGCGATGCGCATCAATCCCAGCTGGGAGGGGGGATTGTTGGTCATGTGCTCCTCCTCCGCATAGTAATCGAAATGGATGCCGTCAGGCGCAAAATAGACGTCGCACGCCTGGTTGGTAAAGAGGCTGGCCAGATCAAGCAGTTCAACGTTGGCGTCCAAGGCCGCCCGGCGCGTAATCTCCACATATTCGTCGTGAACGCGATTGCCCTGTTCCACAGAGATGACGTGTTTTTTGTCGACCACGTTCTGGGTCAAGGAGCGGCGCGGCGCCGTGATCAGGATGGGAAAGGCGCCAGCCGCGCGAATTTCGCGGACAAAGGCTTTCAGTGTAGCGAGATATTCATCCGGCGCCACGCGCGGCACGCGGGCATCTTCGCGTTTCCGCGCGGCCAAGTGCTGAACGGGATTCAGGGCCCAGACCACGAGGCGGAAGATACGTTTCTGCCGGAGCAATTCGAAGATCCGTCCGGCAAATGGGCGCATCTCCAAACCCATCCGCTGACGATCAGGCTCGTCCGCAAGCCAATGGCTATTCCATCCATAAAACAATGTAACGATATCGGGGTCCAAAAACCGCCCGGTTTTTTGAAACAGCCGCAGGCCCTGCAGCGACGAATATCCGTAGACGCCCATGTTAAATGCTTCCCAGGCGCCGGGCGTGGGCGGATTATTGGTGAGCCGCTCATGTAGGTATTGCGAATAGCCCGGCTGGCCCTGGCCGGTCACCGAATCGCCCATGCAAATGACGCGGATTGTGCCGGGCTCTTTGCGCGGATCAACCTCGCGGTCCCGGAAGCCCAAGCTATTGATCCGGCGCCCCCCGAAATCAATTCCCGGCTTGAATCGGTAGATCAGCTCGGCGTCCGGTATTGTATCAGCAGGTGTTTCCAAACTATTGTTGATTTTGCCCTGGAAAATGATGGGAGGCAATGCCGCATCAAACCGGGTCCAGACCAGCACCGATTCGAACAGGATAAAAACAACATACGTGGTGATGAGCGAAAAACATATTTTCTTAAAAACGGCCGATTCCCACAGGCCGCGAACATGGGGATAGCCCCGTGCGAATGCCCACGCCAGGAGTCGCCGGACCCCCAGGATAAGGACCAGAACAAGAATCGGCTTCAGGCCCCCGTGTATGGTAAGATGCATCGGCCCCAGATTGAACCGGAAGGGATCCAGCAACCAGGCAAGGAGCATAATTAAGATGGCCACCGCCAACAGCAGATCGAGGAGCACGAGAGCAAGACCGCAAACAAGCCGGGAGAACATTAAACGAAAGACTTTCAAGAAAACGCCGACCGCCAGGCTCCGCCGGAGCGCTACACCCAGGCGAGAGCGCTTCGCACAGGCGAGACCAAGGTCCAACGCCGAAGTATAAGGATCTTTTGTTTTCATGCGACGTTCGATGCAGTTGCTGGTTTTATTAGAACAGCGTATATGACAAAAGGCGCCGTCATATCGGCCAGGCAGACTTTTATATTCTCACCCCTCCGGCCATGTTGATTAATTTTATTTGTTTACGAATCAATCTATTCGCCAATAAATAATATTCAAATAAAAAGGCAATAAAAAATCGCTGGTTACGGCACCGATACTGAGCGCTAAAAAAGATATAGCGCTGAAATTAAAAACGGCCAAAGCAACAGGGAACCTTGTCACATCTGCTGCGCGGGGACACAACCCCCTGATTAATTGATCCCCGAGGCAGCGGCAGTGATGGGACTTGGCCTTCTATCACTTGAGCGCACTTTTTTCCGGAACCAAATGACGCCCATTAAAGTAACTTATAACGCCGGAACTTGTCGGCTAATTATTTCACTACGTTCTTTTGCATGCGGTGTTTTTGCTTGTAGCGCTGATCTGTGACGTCGTTCAGCGATTCTGGACATGCCCTCGATTATCAGCTATAATTTCTTTAGTGGTTTACTAATACGAATAGATGTTTTTGTTTGAACACGACAGCTGCTAACAATCCATAAACGCTAACCGAGTTAACGATTATGAAAACAAAGCATCCCGGCGGGCGCCCGCCCAAGTTTAACGAAGCGCGGCAGCGGATAACCGTGACCCTGCCGGATCGCATACTGAAAGGGATGATCTCCATTGACTCGGATCGTGCGCAAGCCATTGCTAAGGCCGTTGACGCGCTCGTGGGCGAAAATTCCGTTCGCAAGCCGATAGAAATTGTGGAGGTGCTCCCCGGCAAAACCATTGTCCTGGTAGGTCCCAACCAATGCCTTAAAGAAATTCCTTTTCTGGACCAAATTGAAGTGACGCCGGCGCGGTATCTGCTCATCATCTCCTCGAACGCAACGATCGAATCACTGGAACTTGCCTTGGGGGATATGCGGCAAAGCCTGGCTACAAAAAATGACTACGAAAGAACCATTCTCGAAGAACTCCTCCAATATATAACCCATCACCGGCGCCGTAAAGCTACTACCAAATCGGAATTGCTGTTATTCGACATCCGGTCGAAATGAACAGGTTGCCCGGCAGAAGGTCAAACGAAATCACGGGACGGATCGGGACCACTGAAACCAGCAGAATGCCCGGCCTTATAAAAACATCTTGGACTAAGTTGTCGTAACACAATCGGCGAATATAAAAACAAGCGATTCATGGAACAGCTCCTGCGGGCGCGTTTACGCGCGGATCGGTTACGCTCTTTTTGCGACTTAGCATGAGTTGCCGAAAAACGGCAAGGTGCTTTGCGCTGGTAACCGATATGCTGAAATGATTTTGCGCGGCGTTATACCCGGCTTCCGCAAAACGGCGAAAGTATTCCGGTTTTTCAATGAAATCGGCGAATGCATTCAGCCAGGCATCTTCATCCCGAACCTCCACCAACCGGCCGTTCACCCCGTCCGTTACCATATCCATAATGCCGGGAATGCGGGATGCAATGACGGGGACTTTGCAGGCGAGGGCCTCAAGCACGGATAGCCCCTGCGCCTCGGATTCCGAAGGAAAAACAAATATGTCCGTTGCATGCAAGTAATCTTGCACACCGTCCACATACCCGGTGAAAGTGACGGAGGATTCCAGGTTGTGTTCCCGCACAAAGGCCCGCAATGCCTGCTCACAGGACAGGTGCTGCCCTCCGCCTGAGCCGATGAGTATCAGGTGAACGTCGGGGTGGTTGGCGGCAAAACGCTCCCATACGCGCAGAAGTCGTTCCAAGCCCTTGCCCCGGTTGAGTTTTCCGGAGTAGGCATAGAGGACACCTTCGGGCAGGCCCAGCCTTTGCCGAAGGGCTGGGCGATTTTCGGGCGCGCCAGGGCTAAAGGTCGCTACGTCGAACCCGTTGGGAATCTCGGCAATACGAACGGGGGGGACGCCTGCGGCCAGAAACTCCTCGCGAATGGGCGTACTGATGCTCAGGAAGCAGGTTGCCCGCATTAACAGGCGATTACGGATGGCGATCAGGGGAAGGAATAAGGCGCGGAGCCTGGGCTTGATTTGCCCCTCCGGACTTTTCCATATAAACTCCCCGCTGAGTTCACCGCGGGACTCAGCCCGCAGAACGCAGGGCTTGCCAACGAGAATTTGCGCCAGCACGCCGGCCAGGCCGAGGACGCGAAGCCCGCAAACGTAGATCAGATCGTATTGCCGGCGCAGACGCCATAAGCGCCACAGGGCGGGCGCGAGCATCAGATATTTGCCCAGCCGCGGAAATTCGGCCGATCCAACACGGATTACCGTAAATCCATCCGGAGCTTCGCAACGGGGCTGGCCTCGCGTGCGCCGGCGGGTCAGGACCAGCACGGTGTTGCCCCGCCGGCTAAGCTCGCGGCAAAGCAGATGGGCGTGGCGCTCGCCTCCGCCGACAACAGGATAAAAGGATCCGGCCAGCAGGCAAATGCGCAACGGTTGGTCAGTTTGTTTCCTGGTTTTCATCACGGCGGCTGTTGACATCGGAACCGGGCTGACTATCATAGGGCTTTAAATAACTATGATGTATAGGAGATTCAATCCCGCCGGGTCAGGGGACCCGGCCGACAAAATTATGTAGGCCCCTCCCGAATCCCAGAGAGGTCGGGATCGCCGGGCGTTTTTCAAAGTCACGCCACTTCGGAAACTAATGTGTTATTCTGTAGAAGGGGAAACCGTTTGTCGAGTAAAACCGTTGCGATAAAGGACTTTTGCGCTGACATGGAAAACCCGCGGCCAACCCCCATCCGAATTCTGCATTTGTGCGAGCACTTCGGCAATCGCAGCGCCTCCTTTCATGGAGTGGCCCGCTCTTTTGAGCTTTGGCTGCCTTATCTGGATCGGCCCCCTTTCCGGGTTCTCCTGTGTAGCCGCTCCAAGCCGGGCGCGGCAGCGCTGGAACGATTCCGCAAGATAGGGGTAAAACCCATCTGGCTGGGATATGGCAAGCTGGATCCACGGAACTTATGGCGCCTGATCCGCCTAATCCGCCGAGAACACATCGATATTCTGCATCTCCACGGATATGGAGCATGCACCTGGGGACGCATTGCGGGCCATCTGCTGGGCATTCCGGCAATCGTGCACGAGCGGTGCAACTACCATTCAGTTCCCTGGTTCCAGCGCCCGGTGGAATGGGTCCTGGGGCCGTTCACCCGTTATGCATACGCGGTATCCGAATCCACCCGGCAGTTCACCGTGCGCAAGCGGCACATTCCCGATGCGCGGGTTAAACTGCTCTACAGCGGCATTCCGCTCGACACTGTTCCGCGCCTCGGCGCAGATGAACGCAGAGCAATTCGGCGCACGCACGGCGTTGGCGACGCAGATTTTCTGCTGGGCGTTGTTTCCCGTCTTGAACCGCACAAAGGGCACGCGGACCTTCTGCATGCCTTCGGTAAAGTCCGGGCCGCGTTGCCCGGGACGAGGCTGTGGATCATCGGCGACGGCTACCATCAGGCGGCGCTTGAACAATTGAGCCGGACGCTGGGACTCGCGGATGCCATTGATTTTCTGGGCTATCAGGCCGATGTTTGGCCGTTGATCCAGGCATTGGACTTACAGGTGTTCCCGAGCCACCAGGAGGGCACGCCGAACACCCTTTATGAAGCCATGGCGGTCGGCAACGCCATATTAGCCTCGACGGCGGACGGGCAGGGTGAAATTCTCACCAATGGCAAGGACGCGCTGCTCTTTGCGCCGGGTGATTTGACGGCGTTGGAGCAGGGCTTGCTGCGCCTGTATAAAGATTCCGCCCTGCGGGCGCAACTGCGGCGCGCGGCCTTGCAGCGTGTCGCTGATTTCGACATGCAAAAAACAATCGCTACGCTCAAGAGCGCTTATCTCGCGATCATGGGGAAAGCATGAACCAGCTTTCTTTTCATCCTACAGGCCGTGCTGGTTATGAGCGCCGTGTTCTCACGGCAAAGTTTTTTGTATTTTAACGTTGAAACTTGCCTTGAAGCCGTTATTATTAGCACACGTGCCATCCAAAGATAAAAAATCAACCAGTGGACGACCGCCGAAATTCAGCGAGCCGCGGCGGCCCGTGACGGTGACATTGCCCGAACGCACTCTTGCGCAACTGGCCGCGATTAACGCGGACCGCGCGCGGGCCATTGTCAAGGTCACCGACGCGCTGGTTGGAAGCGAGCAGCGCCGGCGCCGTCCCGTTGAGCTGGTGGAAATGTCGCCGGGCAAGTTTTTGATCGTCGTCGGGCCCAGTCAGGCATTAAATGGCATCCCCTTTTTGAAATTGATCGAGATTGCCCCGGCCCGCTATCTGTTAACGATGATGCCGGGCACGGCGGCGGAATCGCTGGAAGTCGTTCTGCGCGACATGCTCCATGACCCCAACGCACATTACAACGAGCGGGAACACGCCATCCTTCTTGAATTGATTAATCTGATCGGGCACCAGCGCCGTACCAAGCACATGTCCAAGGCGGAAATCCTGATCGTTAATTCGGATTAGAGGCCGGCCTGAATCAGCCTCGATTTCGCGCGCCCCTCCCCACAACTACATTATTCTTGCATCTCTCGCATAATTATAACATTGTTATTTAATTAATTATTTATTTTAACGTTATTTCTTTCAAAAATTCTCCGATTTTAAGAAATAAAGCCTAAATAACTGTAGAAGATGGATCGCGGATTCAGTGAGCAGTTCCATGAACATACATACGAAACGGATCGGCCTGATGGTTTTCAGTTTAGTAATGTTCTTCTTGATCGGCGAGACTGCTTCACGCTACTGGCTGAAGCATTGGGCGACTAAAGATCAATATTACAAGTATGCCCTTTATACGGACATTCCCGCGCAGGAGTGGGAGCTGTCGCCGC
This sequence comes from Kiritimatiellia bacterium, assembly GCA_028718125.1. Taxonomy (GTDB): domain Bacteria; phylum Verrucomicrobiota; class Kiritimatiellia; order JAAZAB01; family JAAZAB01; genus VSJD01. Next base: position 11,529 of record JAQUMN010000030.1, on the reverse strand, counting down.
ACCATTATCAGATTTATTACCCGACCCCGAACTACCGGCGGAACGGGACTGTGCACAACTCCCTGGGGTATCGCGGACCGGAGATCAGCCGCGTCAAACCGCCGGGCGTCTTTAGAATCGCCCTCGTGGGTGGATCCAGCACATACGATACAGCCATTCCCGACAATAACCAGACTTTCGCGGCGAAGTTGCAGTATGTGCTCAGGAACACGTACCACGCCAAGCGCGTTGAGGTTATCAATGCCGGCGTGCCTGGATACAACTCGTGGGAAAGTCTGATCAACCTCGAGTTCCGCGTGCTGGATTTGAGCCCGGACCTTGTCATTTACTACGAGGCCGTCAACGACGTTCATGCGCGTTTCGTCCTCCCATCGGCTTATCGCTCCGACAATCGCGGCCTGCGCCAATGGTGGGCCACGCCGGCAATTCCGGCCTGGGAGCGCAGTTGTTTTTTTCGGATTCTGGCCCGCGAAGTGAACCGGACCCGGCAGGTCGAACTGGAAGATGTCTCCGTGGCGCCTACGGCCGTCTACATGTTCAACAAGGCAAACGCAGACACCGCCACCCTGATAGGCGTGCTGGCGACGAACAGACCGGTCTTTTACGAACGAAATTTGGAAAACATGGCGGCGATCGCGAAGGCGCATCACATCGGTATTATGTTTGCGACCTGGGCGCACTGCCCGGCTTGGCACGACTACGCTTCAAACGCGGCCTATACCCGCGGCATCGCCGAAAACAACGACGTCATACGCAAGGTGGCCGAACGCAACGGCGCTACGCTGTTCGATTTCGCGGCCGAGATGCCGACCAATGCCGTTTACTGGTCGGATGGCCGGCACTCGAACGCAAAAGGCGCGCAGAAAAAGGCGGAACTCTTCGCCGCGTTCATCGACCGGCAACACCTGGTAACGAAGGACGCGGGCACGAACACGCCGCCACCTAGCAACTGAGCATTACCAAAACAAACATTTTGACGTTGAAACTTGCCGTAAAGTCGTTATTATTGCCAGTCATGCCGTCCAAAGACAATAAGTCAACCAGTGGACGACCGCCAAAATTCAGCGAGCCGCGGCGGCCCGTGACGGTAACATTGCCCGAACGCACTCTTTCGCAACTGGCCGCGATTAACGTGGACCGCGCGCGGGCCATTGTCAAGGTCACCGACGCGGTGGCTGGAGGCGAGCAGCGCCGATCCCGTCCCGTTGAGCTGGTCGAAATGTCGCCGGGCAAGTCTTTGATCGTCGTTGGTCCCTGTCCGACGTTAAATAGCATTTCCTTTTTGAATTTGATTGAGATTGCCCCGGCCCGCTACCTGTTAACGATTTTGCCGGGCACGGCGGTGGAATCTCTGGAGGTCGTTCTGCGCGACATGCTCCATGATCCCAACGCGCATTACGACGAGCGGGAACACGCCATTCTTCTTGAATTGCTGAACCTGATCGGGCACCAGCGCCGTACCAAGCACATGTCCAAGGCGGAAATCCTGATCGTTAATTCGGACTAGATGCCGGCCTGAATCAGCCTCGATTTCGCGCGCCCCTCCCCACAACTACATTATGCTTGTATTTCTTGCATAATTACAACATTGTTAATCTGTTTTCTATTAGTTTCAACGTTGCTATTATTTCCAAAGCCGGTTTCTGAACCACACCGTGGAGAAAACGCATGTTGCCTTCTCGGATTCGAATCAAGTTGCTGAAGGTACCCCTCGCCATGCTTCAGTACTACGGCATGCGGTTGTTTCTTATCTTGCTTGCCTGATGTGTCAGGGCTGTGTCATCCATGCCAAAACCAGCGGCGTCGCGGAGCTCCGTCCTCCAATATCGTGAAAATGTTGGCATTCATGGAGGGTCGAGTTCCCGCGAGACCGTTCTTGACACAGCCCCGCCTGATTTGTGCCCCGTTCTGTTTTGCGCTTGCTTCCGCCGGGTTGGATATTATTATCTTCAGCCGACAGTCAACGGCGTCCTCATGGTGGATTCTCCGAGTAGTTACCGGTTGCAATGCGATTAATACCCGAGACGTTCCCCTGCGAAACTGACCCTCCCGGAGGGGAGCACCCAGCATTCCTCCGGCGCGATTTTCTGCTGCCGCTTTTCCCGGCCCTGCTGCATCTTGCATTCGTAATGTTGATGCTTCGCAGTTATGACCTGAGCATTGAGGCCGACCCTGGGCGAAATTACTGGGATTATTTCTGGCAACTGCTTCCCGCCAATTTGCTGCAAACGGACTTGTTGCGCAGCTTGTGGAACCTGCACTCCCAACCGCCGCTTTACAACCTTTTGGGCGCGCTCATCATGCGGCTGAATCCGGCGGGCAGCTGCCTGGAAACCATTTATGTGCTGAACGTGGTCATGGGCGCCGTCCTCTGTGGCCTCTTATATTTCCCGGCCCAGGCGCTGCTCCGCCGCCGCTGGCTGAGCATAGCGCTTTGCAGCCTTGCCGCCCTGCATCCGTCGCTGCTCTTGTATGAAGCTTACCCCCTTTATGATGTGCTGACAGCCTTCCTCATCGTGGTGACGCTGGCATGTCTGGCATTTTTCGGCCGTAAGCATCAACTCGGCTGGCTTGCCGGATTCATGCTTGGGCTGAATCTGCTGGTTTTGACACGAACCATCTTTCATCCCGCCTTCCTCGCTCCCGCCCTGCTGCTGGTGTGCATATGGGCGGGTACCCGCTGGCGCTGGATGCTTATCCTGGCACTGCTCATCAGCCTGCCGACCGCCGCCTGGTGCACAAAAAATTATGTCAAGTTCGGGTTCTGGGGCACAACGAGCTGGGCAGGCATGAATCTTTGGAGGATCGCTGCGTCTGATTATCCGCTTGCGGAGCGCGGGGACCTGGTTAAAGCCGGGCTGCTGCACGCCATGGTTGCCGCCGAGAGCGATTTTCGGTGGCCGCACGACTTTGTCGCGTACGGTTTCAATGCCACCTCATCCATTCCGGTTCTTAATCGCGATGATTTCAACAACATCAATATCCCTGCGGCCAGCCGTGTTTACCAGTCAAACGCCTTGCGGTTGATCCGGCATGATCCCCTGCACTATCTGCACACCGCCAGGCGGGCTTTCCTGCGCTTTTGCAGGCCTTCATTCGAGTTTGGCCATTTGGAATTCAATGCCCGCGAGATGCCCGGCTATCTACGATTCTGGCGGAGACTGCATGGTCGCCTACCGCGCTGGCTGGCGCCGACAGCGCAACCCGAATATGGTTCGGCCTGGATGGTTCTTGCCGTCGGGGCCCTGGTGCTCTTTATCCTGCGGATCCTGCACGCCTGGCTGGTTCGCAAGGAACCGCTTCTGGCCGTCATCCGGAGCCGGCCGATGGAATTCGCTTTGGCCTATCTCTGTATTTGGGTAGCATTTGTCGGAAGCACTTGCGAAATCGGGGAAAACGATCGGTTCAAGTTCGTCGTGGAGTTTCCCTGTTATGTTTTTATAGCCGCCATGCTGACGTGGGCCTTTCAGGGCGCGGCCAGGTGGCTGATCGCGAAGATCGATATGCTGAAAGCCGACTCCGAATAAAACAATGAAAATCGCCAATAATATCTTCTCTTTCCCCGTCTTGCTGATCTTTGCTTGTCTGCTTGCGCTGGGGCTGCGCCTCTACCTCTATTGGGTGGGCGGACACACCATTCCGGTTACCACGGACGAGGCGCAGATTGTCCTGCAGGCGCTCGACATCCGCACCGGGCAATGGCCGCTGCTGCTTATGGCACAGCCCTATATGTTTCCGGTGGAGGCCTATTGGATGGCACCCTTGGTTGATCTGTTGCCCCGAACGGCGCCGGGCATGCGGTCGCTGGTGCTGGTCGAAGGCTTAGTTTTTACATGTCTTGCGCTGATGGTTTTGCGCCAGATGGGGCGTTGGCGCGAGGTGTGGCCCGGTATTCTGCTCGTTTTGTTCCCCTCGGCGTATCTGGTCATAAACCAGGCCGCCTATTCCCTGCCGCACTATAATTCCGCCTTTATTCTGGCCCTGGCGGCGGCATGGCTGGTAATGCGTTTGGAGAGAGAGCCCTGGAGCCATGATTTCTGGCTGGCGGTGCCCGGTGGATTTTTTGCGCTATTGGCCGTCAGTAATGCCCTGACGTCCGTGGCGCTGATTGCTCCGCTGGCGCTGGTGGCCGCCTGGAATTCCATGGGAAGGGGGCGGTGGTGGCGCCTTCCGGGCTACGCCCTGGGCGGGGCAATCGGCTTGATTCCTTATTTTGCCGCCCTCTGGAAATTTCCCGGCGCCAACGAATCGGTGACCGCCACACTCGGCTGGGCCGAGGCCTTCGGGCGTCTCTGGATTCCCACCGTGGCACGGACGCTGCCGGTCGCCTTTGGCTGGCGGATCTGCCTGTTCCCCGACAGCAGCGAACAATTGGATTGGGGTGGTTGGGGATATGCGGCCTTTCCCTATGTTTTCATTTTTCTGCTGGCGCTCGCAGCCGGTGCGGCGCTTGTGCTGCTCTGGCGGAAATTCCGGGAGAAACAGCATCTTTCCCTGGGTGCCATGGAATGGGCGCTGGGCGTAACCATTCTCAGTCTGCTGTTATTCGCGCTGAGCCGGCGCGCGGACGCCTGCTCCTACCGTTACCTTGCCCCGGTAGTGGTTGTTTTCCCCTTTCTTATGCTGGGCTTGTATCGGGCGCTGCCCCGCCCGGGGCGCCTGTTCATAGGCGGGCTGGCGCTTGTTATCGTCTTGTACAACATCGCCACTGCGGCGCGGCTGCCACGGGAGTGGCGGCATCCCGACTTCGCCCGCAACATTGTTGCCGCGCCCGACCTCAAGCCTGCCCTCGCTGTGCTTCGCGCGCACGGCATTAAGCATGCGGTGGCCTCGCACTGGGCGGCCTACCGGATCGGCTTCGAGGCTGATGGCGCCGTCGTTTGCAGCCAGCCGGCCAACGAGCGTTTTCCCGGCTGGCCCGTTCCCTACAAGGCGGAGGTGGATGCCGCGACCAACGTGGCCTATGTGCTGACGGAGAAAATCCGCTTTCTCAAACCCAGCGTCTTTGAGCGGCATATGCGCGCAATGGGGGTTGAGGCGGAAATGGCAAAGGCCGGCGACTTCCGTATCTACTATAATTTTCGCATGCCGGCGTTTGACCGGGAGATTCGCGTACCGGCGGAGCGGATCCGTGTGGCGGTTGACGAAAACCAGGCACAGGCGGCCGGGATGATGGACGGCAATATTAACACCTTCTGGCGTAGCGCAAAGCTCCAGCACGATGGCCTGTGGGTGGAATTCACCTTTGACCAACCCCTTCACATCGGATGCCTGGTTGTGCGCTACGGCAACTATGCTCATGATCGCGCCCCCACCCTGTGTATAAGGCTGCGCACGGATGCGGGCTGGGAAACATTGCGCGGTGAAGTGCCCGTGGATCTGGATAAGTTTGCCTGGCTGAACGGCCATCCGGTCTATGGTCACGCCCAGCAAACATTTATCATCGGGATGCCCGCGGTGCAGGCCCTGCGCCTGGAAGTCGCCGAACCCAATCCGCGCATGTGCTGGACCCTGGCTGAGGTTGTCCTCTATGAGGTTGCAGCTTCAAAAAACCCGTAACAAAGATTTTTTCCGCCCCGGCGGATCCGCACAGGCGGAACCACGGACAACACGGATGGGCACGGATATTGGAAGGCAGCAAAAATGCTTTTTGGGTTTTCCCGCCTTAGGCGGATCTGCCTCAGGCATGATCATCTTTGGTTCTTTATCCGTGAAATCAGTGTGACCCGCATGCTGTAGCACTGCGGGCAAGTCCGCGGTTGATTTTCTCTTGGTTGCGGACAAGGCCGCGTTAGATATTCACTTCTATTTCTTCCCGCCGCGCGCCAGCAACCGCAGGGCCCAGTGGCGTTCACCCGGGGCCAACAGCCAGAACCAGGCCAGCAGGCCGAAGGCGGCCAGGCCTAACGCGGCCGCCGGGATGCGGATGCCCAACGACGCCAACAACCCAATGCCAGGCAGCATGCCCAGGCCGAGTACCAGCATGCCCCCGGTTCGATAGACTGCGGACCGCGCAGCGGGGACAAAGCGCAGGGCAAGTGGGAACAGGACAAACACATCCATTAGTCCGCGCAGTCCCCAGGCTACCGCCATGCCGTAGATGCCCCAGCGGCTGGTCGCCCACCAGGCCAGCGCAATAAACAGGGGCAATTCCAGCAGGTGCCAGCGGGCGGAGAGATCGGGACGGCTCGCGCTTTGCAGGAGGGAAAAGGCCAGATAAGACAGGGCATAGACAAAGATCCCCGCCGTCAGCAGACGCAAAACGCCTGAGCCTTCGCAGGCAAACTTCGCGCCCAGCCAAAGATGCAGGAATTCCGGGGCAATGGTGTAGAGCACAAGCACGGCCGGGAAGAGCACGAGCAGCAGGAGTTTCAAAGCCCTCCCAAAGAGGGCGTCCGCCTCGGCTGAGTGCCGCGCTAGATGCATGGTCATCGGCGGGAAGAGGGCGGAAACCAGGGCTCTCGGCAGAATGAGCATTTTCACCACGATCTCAGCCGGATTGGTATAGTAGGCCACCGCGGTGAGGTTCAGCACGGCCCCCACAATGAAACGATCGATGTGAATCATCAGCGGCAGAGTAACGTTGGAAACCGTCATCCAGCCGCCGAAGGTCAGCAGGGGGCAGACCATCGCGGGATCCCATTTTATGTTTGTTCGGAGCGCGGGAATGAGCTTCAGGCAGCAGAACAAAAAGATCAGCAGTTCCGCCAGCCGTACGCCAATCAGCACGGTGACAACCCAGACAAGGCTGTTGCTGAAAGGCAGGACCGCCAGTGGGGCGGCAAAGGTGGCGATACCCAGCGGAATGCGGATGAGGTTTATGAGCCGGAAACGCTGATGCGTCTCCAGTATGCCGATCAGGCCCGCGACTGCGACTGTGAAGGGCAGGCCCAGGCTGACGACCAGGAAGGACCGCCGGGTTTCTTCCTGCAGGCCCGGCGGAATATGCAAGCCGCTGGCAGCCAGCCACCCGCTCCCGCCGGCGAGCAAAAGCGCCCCGCAGAAGCCGAAGGCAATCATCATGAACAAGGCGGTCCAGAAGATATTGGGCAGTTTTTGACGCCTATCGAGTCCCAGATATTCCGCCGTCATTTTGGTCATGGCCCGGCCCATGCCCAGATCGAGAATGCTGAAGTAGCCAACCAGCATCCATACCAGCATCAGCGCGCCGAAACGTTCTGTGCCGAGGCCCTTGATGAACAGCGGTATGGCGAAAAAAGCAACCAGCATCGGCGCGCACAGGCCGAACAGGTTCCACCCCGTAAAGCCCAGTATCCGTGAAGAGGTGGGAATGGAAGTTGCAGCCTCGCACTCTGCATCGTTGTTGGGAATTGGAGAGTTCATGGTATGTTTGCGGCAATCGGCAACAAGATGGGGCCCAGTTCAAGCCCGTGCGAAGCGCGATTGGGTTTGCGCCCAAAGAACCATGTCCTTTGCTTTCCCGGAAGGCAGAAAATCAACGGATGCTTCAGCCGCATCAGTTGGTATGGCGGATCGCCCTGGCGCACGGCACGCGCCCCGAAAAGCCGATCAGCGAAGGCGGTCTGGTAACCGGTTTCTGCCGCCAGCCTTATCGCTGCCTTGCCGGCAATTGCCCAGGGGAAGCACATGTGGCGGACTTCTTTGCCGAGTTCGGCTTCCAGCCGCGCGCGCGCGCGCGCCAGTTCAACGCGTATGGCGGCGTTGCGCTCCGCCTCCGATTCCCACCTTCCGGGACGGGCCTGACAAACACAGGCGCGGAGCTCCGCCTGCCAGGTTGCGCGCTGGAAAAACGCCGCGCCGCCGTTAGCCTGCACATGGCGGGTACAGCCGGCAAAAGCATCAGGTGCTATCCAACGGCGGACATCGGAAAGGCGCGAGCGGGTTGCATAGAGCGGGGCGCCGAGATCGTCTGCAGCGGCAAACCGCTGGCCGTCCGGCGCATCCACCAGCGGGATCTCATGCGGATGCGTCCGGTGGCGGGGCTGGATAAAGCCGGCCAACCGGTCCGAGACGAACACCATGGCATGGCGCAGGGAATGGGCCTGGATATCCAGGCGGCCGCCCGCCTGCATGGCGCGCAGTTCGCCCCAGGTTGCAAAGAGATTTCCCATGCGATCCAGCGCAATTCCAGCATCGGGAGTGTTTGTGCCGTCCCATTGTCGGCGCGGAGCAGGCGCCGAGGGGACCCGGTCCGGGCTGACATAAGCGATTGCCTGAAGATTGTATTTTTGGAGGAGCGGCGCCGTGTATATCCATAGGCTGCTCCAAGCATCGTCAAAGCAGAGCGCCACCGACTTCGGGCCGGGGTGCACTCCGCGCAGGACGAGTGCGGCAATTTGATCCGAGGTCACCGTGCGGTAACCGTTTTCCGCCAGGTATTGAAAATAGGGCTCAAGGGCTTTGGGATGGGCCTCATGGAAATGGAAAACGGGCAGCCAATGTCCAAGTCCTCCGCCAAACAGGAAGCGCGGATAGCGCCCCGCCGCAAGATCAAGAAGGCCCCGCAGCGGGCTCTTGCGTTCCTGAAACGGTATAGCGCGCGCGGCCGCGCGATTCCGCCGGTGGGTGGAATCAAAAAACATATTTAACACCTATGCCATAAGCAATATTTTCCACCGTGAAGACGAACGGCTCGGGGGGGCTTGAGTCTCCGCGGAAAATGAATGTGCCATCCACATCCACATTCACATATCGCACGTAGAAATTTGCGGAGAAGTTCGCGGCGATGTCGATATCGCAGCCGGCGGCCAGATAGAAAGGATAGGAGTTCTCGAGGTCAAACTCGCGGAGCCCATTCTGCGACCAGGTTGGTTCGGGGTCGAATGAATTCCAGTAAGCGGACAGACCGAATTCGCCGAAGGGCGTGAAACGTGTCTCGTTGGGATAAGCGGCCATCAGGTAAAACAGCACGTTTTCCATCTGGATATCGCCGTCGCCGCCGCTATCGTCCAATGTGGCAACCTTGAGATGGTCGTAACTGACGCCCAGGCCAAGCTTGATCACGCCCACCCGCTTCGTGATTTGGGCGTAGGGCCGCAACGGCAGGTAGTTTTGATAGGCATCGAGCTTGTAGATGCTGCCGATAAATGAATTATGATACGGACTTCCCTTGGTGGCGGCGAGGAGGCTGACGTGCAGGATGCGGGTTCCCAGTTCCACGTGGAAAGCATCGCTCTTGCTCGTCTGAGACGCGTTCTCGAAAAAAACGACCGGGATCTTCGCGTGGTTTGTCCCGGCGGGTTCGACCATGCCTGTGCCGGGCAGATTATCCATGCTCGCGGCGCTGGTTGCCGCAGGCGCGGCAACCGCTCTCACGGCCAGCAACGCCCAGGCCGCCGTACAGGCCATGGCTTGAATTATGCGCATTGTCATCCTTTTCATCCTGCTCAATCATGCTGGACGATTCAAGTTTTTTGTCAATGTTCGCAAAAGGGCGCAACGGGAGCATTTTTATCAGTCGACAAACCTGTATTTGAGTATCGTCCAGAGCGCTTCGAAACCATGCTTCCAGGATATCTTCTTGCCCTCGGCATAGCTCCGGCCGTAATAAGATATCGGCATTTCATAGATCCGCAGGCGCTTGTCTTTAAGGACCTTCGCGGTCAGCTCCGGCTCCACCGCAAAGCCGTTTGACCGGATATTGATGCCGGCGATAACTTTTTGACGGAACATTTTATAGCAGGTTTCGATGTCGGATAGCGTCGAGTTGAATAAAAAGTTCATCATGAACGTAAGAAAATTATTGCCGGCTTTATGCCAGAACATATATACGCGCTGCGGCTTGCCGCCGGAAAGCCTCGACCCGTAGACGACATCGGCCAGGCCGTCTTCAATCGGCCGGGCCAGCTCAATAAATTCATTCGGGTCATATTCAAGATCGGCATCCTGCACCGTGACGATCTCACCGGTCGCCGCCTTGAAACCGGTTCTCAGCGCCGCGCCCTTGCCCCTGTTCTTTTCATGAAACATCAGCTTTATCCTGGGATCGGGCCGTTCGCCCTTTAAAACAGCTTGCGTCCCGTCCGTAGACCCGTCGTCAACGATGATAAGCTCCTTGACCATATCGAGCTTCAACACCTTTTCGATTATCTTCAATACGGTGTTCTTCTCGTTGTATACTGGCATTATGACCGACAGGATTTTGTCGCGCATATTTCACATCCTTATCATGTTAAACCTTTCACCCCAAAAAGCCGCTTCCTCCCGAGGCACTCCCGTTCCTGACGCGTTATTTGATGTCCAACAGAGAAATAATTGCGTCGTGCCGGCCGGCGGGTTGCAATGTGCCGGGCGACCACTGCACGTTGGCCTGGACGGCAATGCCGATGTCCGCGAGTTCGCACTGGGGATCGCCACTTGCCTCCGGCTCAAAGCGCACGGCCACGCGTTCGCCACGTTGCAGCCGGCGATCAGCCGGCCCGATGGGCATGCGCAGGCCTTCGCGCCAACTGCGGTGATGCCGGCGATGGATGAGAATGGCCAGTGGCGGGGTATCATCATCCAGCGCCTCAAAGATCAACGCAAACTGATTGGTGGATGCCGCTTCCGGCCCGCTCGCCTGCATGCCCACCAGCGCCAGGAACGGCGGGAAACGGATGGGGTTGGCCAGGTTGGCCGGCAGCCGTTGGGCGGTGTCCGGGTTGGCAACCTGTAACGCCGGAAAGTAATCCGGCGATTTTTGCAGTAATTGGCGGGCGGCCTGGACAACGCGTTCCGGACCGGTGCGGACAGCCTGCAGCGCCGCAAATTCCAAACGTTGCAATTCCAGTTCGTTCCAACAAGGCGGCGCGGCATTTGTCAGGATTGCCAAGGCTTGGTCGGCCAGACCCTTGTGCAGACTATGGGCGGCGCGGGCGGCGGTCAAATCGTTGTATAGCGTCCGGATCTGGTCATGAATGTTCCATCGAATTTCCAAGTCGCGGTATTCCAGCTTGGCGGGCTTGGTGGAAGTGAAATGCAGCCAGGCAGCGGATTCACGACCAAACGGCACGGTAAATTCCATGGTGGCGAAGCCGTCCGGCAACTTGTTCCATTGGCCTTGCTCAATGGCCCGGCCGCGATGATCATAAACGCTGAAATTTCCGGCATCATCGGGCTGGCCGGATGAGCGCAGCTGCGGACGCGCCGCCATGGTAATGGTGTAAACGCCGCGCGCCAGGCGCGCGGGCAATTCCATGGTCGTGCCGGGCGGCAGCGATTGAAAATCATCCGGACTATTGGCCAGGTCGCTTTGGATGACAAGCTGGGCAATGACCGCTGATGGTGAAATGCGGATGCGCGCGCATTGATTGTAAAAATATCCGTTGATCTGGTTGACGCTGATTGCCTCGGGCGGCATGGTCAACGCCTGTTTCAATCGCGCCTGGAGTTCGCCGGCCTGCTGGGCCCATTGATCGGCTAAATCCCATTCCGCGTTGGCAACGGCCAGCGGGTAAACCAAGGCGGTCATTTGTTCCGTTGGCGGCGTCATTGGCGTTGACATTAACAGGTCAAGCGCCTGGCGCATATGGCCGGTTTGTTGCAGGATGGCGGCGGCGGCGAGCGTGT
>JAQUMN010000029.1 GCA_028718125.1 Kiritimatiellia bacterium | reverse complement strand
CAGCGTGCCAGGCAAAGACTGCGGCGTCGCCGATATCCGTCGCAATTTCGGAAAGCGTATAGGGGCTGTCGGCGTCATTGGGCACAATCACGGTATTAGTGACGCCGGACACGGTGTTGTATGCCGCAGCATGGAGGGGGACGGCCCTAATGAAAAGCGCCAGTGCCAAGAGTATCCACCTAAATATGGACAGGCTTAAGGATATGATCTTTTGTTTTTTCGACCACATCGCAGCCTGGCTTTCCGTGACGATTAGTTTTTATTTTATAGTTGGACAAACCCCGTGGTGGTTTCATTACTAAGCCATAAACAGCTCGGAGGCAATTGCATTCGTGAGTTATTTGTCACGATGCTAATGATAAAATTCACGGTATCCGTATGCACGCATGCTTTGGTTGTTCATAATGATAGACTAAAAAACTTGCCTGCTCAGGGGCAAGACAAATCGCATGGCCTCAATCCGTGATTTCCGGTTTGACCTTCTGCCGGGGCGGGGATAGTCTTGCCTTCTTATCAAGAATCAGGCAGGCTGATTAAAATATGTAATTGTTTCTAACGGTGGTATGGTTCAAAAAACGGCGACAAACCAACAAAAAAACAATGGAAACAACCAAAAAAATTATCGGTTTGAAAGCAGGTCTGGCTTTCGTCGTTTTAGTCATTTCGCTTTCCTGTGAACAAGGGAATGCAACCGTGGCCACCGATTATTCGATACCTGCGCATTGGTTGAATGTACCGGCTGCGACGAACAAAGCCGTGGACGTCTTCTATCTTTACCCAACGTCCTGGACGAACAGCGGTCCCGTTCCTGAATATTGCGCTATTGATAATCCTCAAATACTGAGCAATGCGCCTGTTTATTTTGCGCACCAAGCCACGGCCTTTGAACCCATGGCCAACCTTTACGCGCCATTCTATCGACAAGCCAACTTGACGCCAAACGATCCGGTATATGTCGCCGGCATTCCCACAACGGATGCCACCGCGGCCTTCGACTACTATCTCCAGCACTTCAATCGGGGCCGTCCGTTTATGTTAGCCGGGCATTCGCAAGGAGCCAATGTCCTGAGCAACCTGTTGGCCGAATATGTGAAAGCCCATCCGTCGATATTAGCCAGGATGATTGCAGCCTACGTGATCGGCTATCCCGTGACCGCCCAGTATCTGGCCGATAATTCGTATTTAAAATTCGCCGAAGGCCCCGGCGACACGGGTGTGATCATTTCGTATAACACGCAGGCTCCCGTTGTGCCTATCGCCAATCCAATCTTGTGGGGGTTGGTGGGCACAGTCATCAATCCTCTCACGTGGGCCCGAACCGAGATCCTGGCCACCACCAACCAGGGGTTTGGATCCTTCATGCCGGACACAAACGGCGTCTACGTCCGCGTGCCGCAGTATGCCGATGCCCGGATCGACATCGCCCGCGGGGTGTTGATTTGCAGCACGGCCGACACCAATGCCTTGGGTCGCATAAACACGCTTGCGCGTTTTGGAATATACCATAACTTCGATTATCCGTTTTATTACTTCAATATTAGATCGAATGCCGCTAACAGGATTCAAAATTACTTAAATAAGGTCTGCTTCGATTATGACGGCGACGGCAAGGCCGACCCGGCCGCCTATCAGGATGGGCAGTTGATTGTGGCGTTCTCGAGCAGTGGCTATTGGGTTTTTGGAGCGACCATGGGCGGGCCGGGTGGAATCGAATGCTCGGCTGACTTTGACGGGGACGGTCAAGCCGACCCGGCGGTCTATAATCCGACCACCCGCCTGCTCTCGGTGTTATTTTCCTCGCGATCCTACGCGTTGGGAGGAATGAGCATGGGTGGAGATGGGTGCGTGCCGGTTGTTGGCGACTTCGATGGCGACTGCAAGGCCGATCCGGCCCTATATGTTGCGTCGCCAGGCCTGGTGGTTGCCTGGCTGTCGAACGCGGGTTATTCCAACGCCTACGCCTTCAGTGCATCCCTGGGCGGTGCGGGCTGGCTCAATGCCAGCGCAGATTATGACGGCGACGGCAAGACCGATCCGGCCGTATTTGAACCGGCCAGCGGGAAGTGGCAAGTACTGTTGTCCGGCCAGGGATATGCCTCCTATGGTTGGCCGACCACCGGCGGTGCGGGCGTTGTGCCGGTGCCCGGCGATTACGATGGGGACGGCAAGGCCGACCTCATGGTTTACCAGCCCGCCGGCGGATTGTGGATGTGCACCTTTTCAGCACAGGGCTATACGACGACCGGGGGTATTGCCGGATTTGGCGGCCCGACGATGGGGGCACGCGGCGGAGATTACGACAATGACGGCAAGGCCGATCCAGCCGTGTATGATCCCGTAACGCGGTCTTTTTATGTCAGGTTGTCCGGTTCGGGTTATCGCCTGGTAGGCATGAGCTGGTGACCCCTGGATATTCTGTAAATAAAGGACTCGAAAAACAGGCAATGAAATTATCCAGACCACGTGTCAGTTTGAAAGTCTGTGTCGTGTTCAGCGTTTTAGTCATTTCGCTTTCCTGTGAACAAGGGAATGCAACCGAGGCCACCGATTATTCAATAGCAGCGCATTGGTTGACTGTGCCAGCCACGACGAACAAGGCCGTGGATGTCTTTTACTTTTATCCGACGGCCTGGTCAAATAACGATTCTTTTCCGGTAATTTGCGATATCGACAATGCGTCCATGTTAATACAGGCGCCCGAAGCCTCGGCGCTACAAGTAACTGCTTTTGAACCCATAGGCAATATTTACACGCCATTCTACCGGCAGGATAATTTGTCGCCTACGGATCGCTTAAATATTATAGCAGGCATACCCACCTTGGATGCCACGGCGGCGTTCGACTACTATATCAAGCACTATAATCATGGTCGTCCATTTATTTTAGCAGGACATTCGCAAGGATCAGATGTCTTGAGCAACCTGTTAGCCGGATACATGAAAGACAATCCGGCGGTATTGGTTAGAATGATTGCGGCCTACGTGATCGGCTTTCCAATTACGGCCGAATACCTTGCGAATAATCCGCACTTGAAATTCGCCGAAGGCCCCGGCGACACGGGCGTGATCATTTCGTATAACACGCAATCTCCTGATGTTGTTCCGCCAGTGACCAATCCCGTCTTATCGGGTTTGATAGGTGTTGTCATAAATCCAATCACTTGGACGAGAGACGAGACCCTGGCCACCACGAACCAGGGGGTTGGATCGTTCATGCCGGACACAAACGGCGTCTACGCCCGCGTGCCGCAGTATGCCGATGCTCGGATCGACATCAGCAATGGGGTGTTGATCTGCAGCACCGCCGATACCAATGCTCTGGGTCGCATAAACACGCTTGCGCGTTTTGGGATATACCATAACTTCGATTATCCGTTTTATTACTTCAATATTAGATCGAATGCCGCTAACAGGATTCAAAATTACTTAAATAAGGTCTGCTTCGATTATGACGGCGACGGCAAGGCCGACCCGGCCGCCTATCAGGATGGGCAGTTGATTGTGGCGTTCTCGAGCAGTGGCTATTGGGTTTTTGGAGCGACCATGGGCGGGCCGGGTGGAATCGAATGCTCGGCTGACTTTGACGGGGACGGTCAAGCCGACCCGGCGGTCTATAATCCGACCACCCGCCTGCTCTCGGTGTTATTTTCCTCGCGATCCTACGCGTTGGGAGGAATGAGCATGGGTGGAGATGGGTGCGTGCCGGTTGTTGGCGACTTCGATGGCGACTGCAAGGCCGATCCGGCCCTATATGTTGCGTCGCCAGGCCTGGTGGTTGCCTGGCTGTCGAACGCGGGTTATTCCAACGCCTACGCCTTCAGTGCATCCCTGGGCGGTGCGGGCTGGCTCAATGCCAGCGCAGATTATGACGGCGACGGCAAGACCGATCCGGCCGTATTTGAACCGGCCAGCGGGAAGTGGCAAGTACTGTTGTCCGGCCAGGGATATGCCTCCTATGGTTGGCCGACCACCGGCGGTGCGGGCGTTGTGCCGGTGCCCGGCGATTACGATGGGGACGGCAAGGCCGACCTCATGGTTTACCAGCCCGCCGGCGGATTGTGGATGTGCACCTTTTCAGCACAGGGCTATACGACGACCGGGGGTATTGCCGGATTTGGCGGCCCGACGATGGGGGCACGCGGCGGAGATTACGACAATGACGGCAAGGCCGATCCAGCCGTGTATGATCCCGTAACGCGGTCTTTTTATGTCAGGTTGTCCGGTTCGGGTTATCGCCTGGTAGGCATGAGCTGGTGAAGCACGCCACGGCCCCGATGCGCGAAGCGCGATCGGAACGGGGAAATCTGTTCCACCGGGATAGTCTTGGCTACGCAGGTCAAATCTTCGCGGAACCCTGCGAAGCCAAGAACGCCGTCTTGTCTCTTCAGCAACGATGAATCATCCCTATGGCAAATCAGGGCCATCGGGCTTTATGGCAAAGAAGGATCTCCTACCCCCGGCGGGCTTCCGCATAAAGGCTTCGTGCCCGCCGCAGCACGCCTCGGCCATCGCGACCATCCAGTGCACGTCGGCGGCGCTTTCCGCCCCCGCACCCATGATCGGTTTGCGCGTGTTGCGCAACATGGCGGCAAATGAGGCCGGGATCATCAACGCCGGCGGCACATCCTGCGGGCCGAACATCGGAGAAATCGCATCCACATTCGGCAGGGCGTCGAGCAGGCGGGTGGAATCCGCAACGTCTTTCAGCGTCGCCGGCCGCCGTTTGCCTGTTACCGAGTCTATCACGGCCGGCATGCCGCCGCCATTGTGCGCCCTGACGACACCTCCGCCGAGCAGGATTTCCCGTTTTCCATCCGCGGAACAAAACCAGGTCTGCCGGACGAGGCTGCCCAATACTTTCTGGACGACCGCGCGGGGGATAAAGACGCGCCCTTTATCCACGCGGCATCCTGCGCCGTGCATCATCGCGGTGGCGCGCTCGTGTTCGACCTAGACCCCGACCTTTTCGAGCAACTGAAACGCCGTGACTTCGATTTGGTCGCTTTCTTTCCGGGTCAACATATCAACTTTCAGGCGCACCATGTTATTCTCCTTATCGCGGTGTTTCAAATTCCTATTATGATCGCTTCGGTTTAATGCATTCACACCGTCTCTCCGGAGACATGTGCTTTGTTGAAAAAAACATCAAGTGATGAAATCAAGCCGTTCATTTGCTCTTGAATATTTACGTAGACCTGTTGTTGTTATCTTAAATAAAGTGGCCGACGCCGCAACTTTTCATGGTGAGCCGACCCCGCCCTGTGCGGGGTAAACTTCATGCTTGCCACGCCGAAGGCGTGGTCGGCTATCATAGCCGGTGTTCCGCCGGAGGCGGATCCGCCTGTGGCGGAAAAACCGGCTCTACGCGGATTAAAATTCCTATGCATTGAAATAAGCCGCCAGAGACGACAATTGTTTCATGCAGTCGCGGCTACCAAGCGGGTACGGATGCCCCAATGGAATGGGCGGCCACACCGGGTAACATTCGGAAAATTCCTGATCATCAAGTATAGGATCAGGGTGACTCCGATGGCCAGGTACGGCTTTTCGATGCACGATATACCTTGACGAGCCTATATAGCTTTCCCCATGCTTCTATCCGTCGACGGCGATATTCAAGAATCGAATATGTTTCTCCCATACAGGAGGTGCGTAATGAACAATGGTACGACTATGAAATCAGCGTTTATCCCGATCGTCAGCATGGCGATGCTGTTGTTGTGTCCGTTTTTCGGAAGCGGCGCCCCGCCGACGACACGCCAACAGACGATCTTGCCGGTCGCCATACCTGATGGCACGCTGCCGGTTGCCCCGTCAAATGTGCCCATGTATGCGGTCTATGGCTACAGTGCGTGGCAGGTGGGGGCCGGCACGAACGAGGGCCGGAAGTTCGACCTGATGCCGGCCGGTTACGCGGGCGCGAACAATACGGCGCGGCTTTTGACGTTCTTTTCCATGAGCGACATCCATATCACCGACAAGGAATCTCCGGCCGAAGTGCCCTACCTCGGGTGGAGCGCCGATTTTCTTGACGATGGCCTGGGGGGACTTAATCATGCGGCTTATTCGCCGGTCATGTTCGCCACGACCTTCCGTCTCGATGCGGCCGTCAGGACCATCAACGCCTTGCACCAGGTGACCCCTTTCGATTTCGGCATCAGCCTCGGGGATGACGCCAACTGCTCGCAATATAACGAGTTACGCTGGTTTATCGACGTGATGGATGGACAGTATATCACACCCAGTTCCGGCGCTCACCTCGGCGCCACCACCATAGACTATCAGATGCCCTTTCAGGCCGCCGGGCTTAATCGCGCCATTCCCTGGTATGATACCATCGGCAACCACGATCAGATGTGGATGGGTGTCGGCTACCCGGCGACCGCGAAACTTCAGGCTGCCTTTATCGGCACCAATGTCCTGAACATTTCAACGAACGGCCCGTTAATCCCGCCCGGCTCAGAGGGGGTTGGCATGTATGTGGGTGTTGTCGATGGGACCACGCCCTACGGCGCCGTGATCAAATGGGGCTTGACAAACCTTTACGCTACGCCCCCGACCGTTGCCGCCGACGTGAACCGCCACTCGCTCTCGGAGGATCTCTCTTCGCCCACGAACTACATTAACGAATTCTTCAATACCGCATCATTCCCGGTGGGCCACGGGTTTAACCTGGCCACCACCACCACCGGGAGCCTGGCGGCCTGCTATACGTTCGAGCCGCTGACGAACCTGCCGATCAAGATGATCGTGCTCGACGATACCTGCAAGTCGAACAAACTGGATCAAATCCCGACGTTTTATGGCAGCGGCTGGATTGACGCGGCACGTTTGGCGTGGCTCACCAACGAGCTTCAAAAGGGTCAGGACGCGGATCAGCTCATGATCATCGCATGCCATATCCCCATTCTTCCGCAAATGGGGCTGTTTAATACCAACCGCACCACGATGTTCTACGATACTCAAAGCGAATCGAACTTGGTCGCCACGCTCCACAACTATCCGAATCTCCTCCTGGTGATGGCGGGGCATCGCCATGTGAATGTGGTGACGCCGTTTCCGTCACCTGACCCGGCCCATCCGGAAAACGGGTTCTGGGAGGTCGAAACGTCCTCGCTGCGGGACTTCCCTCAGCAGTTCCGCACCTGGGAGATCCGCCGCAATGGTGATAATAGCATCTCCATCCTGGTGACCGATGTCGATCCCCAGGTCGAGACCAATACTCCCGCGTGGAAGTCGCTCGGCTATGGCGTCGGCGCCGAGCGGATATTCGGCAATATCACCCTCACCGATACATCGTCGCATGCGTATAATGCGGAATTGGTCAAAAAGTTGACCCCGGCCATGCAGGCGAAAATTGCGCATTACGGAACGCCGATATATTATGGCGGCCGTGACTACGACGGCGACGGCAAGGCTGACCCGGCCGCCTATCAGGATGGACAGGTGATTGTGGCGTTCTCGGGCAGCGGCTATTCCCTTTTTGGGACGGCCATCGGCGGGTCGGGCGATATCGAATGTTCGGCTGACTTTGACGGGGACTGTAAAACCGACCCGGCAATCTATAACCCGACCAGCCGCCTGCTCTCGGTGTTGTTTTCCGCGCGCTCCTATGCGCCGGGTGGGATGACAAACATGGGGGGGCCCGGGTGTGTGCCGGTTATCGGCGATTTTGACGGCGACCACAAATCCGATCCGGCCGTATACTCCGCGGCGGCGGGCCAGTTGATTGTCTGGATGTCGAACTCGGGTTATTCCCCGCGTGGAGTATCCCTGGGCCGCGCGGGATGGCTCGATGCCGCCGCAGATTATGATGGCGACGGCCTGACCGATCCGGCCGTAATGGAAACGGCCACCGGGATATGGGAAATGCTGTTGTCCGGCAATGGATATTCCCCGTACGGTTGGCGGACGCGCGGCAGGGCGAGCATTGTGCCGGTGGCCGCCGATTACGACGGGGACGGCAAAGCCGACTTCATGTTCTACCAGACCTCCGACGGACTATGGCAGTGCACGTTTTCAAGCCTGGGCTATGCGACGACCGGGGAAATAGGCGGACTTGGAGGTCCGACGATGGTGGCGCGCGCCGGGGACTATGATGGCGACGGCAAAACCGATCTGGCCGTGTATGATCCCGTAACGCGGTTTTTTTATGTCGCGTTGTCCGGCGCGGGGTATCGTCTGGCCGGCATTAGCTTGTGAAGGTTTTTGCCTTTCTTTCTTTCTTTCTTTCTTCTGTTTGCATGGCTCGCGTTCAGCCTGAGCCCTTTCTGTCCTTATAATTGTCAGGCGGCTCTGATTCTCCAAATGAATTTGCCCAGGTAAAAAAGCGCTTTTCTTGATTATCCGCGGATGGTAGCATCGTTTTATGGGAAGGCGTTTTGCGCTGCGTCATGGCGCGGCATTCTTAACAGAAGGAACGTTACATGCAAATAATGCGACAAAGTCTATTCGTGCTGTGGCTTGGCCTTATGTACTTGGCCGTTACGGTCCGGGCGCAAACAAACGCGGTTCCGCTTGCTGCCGCGGCGCACGCGCAAACCAATGCGGCTCCGACCGATTTTCAAAGCGCCGATACCAATGCTGACGGGCGGGTGAGCCAGGCCGAGTTTGACGAGCATGTCAAAAAATCAAACTTTGAAAATCTGGATGCCAACAATGATGGTGTGATTACGCTGGCGGAATGGAAAGCCGTGGACCATTCGGCGGCGGCCGCCAGGAATTTTGCCGCCATGGATAAGAATCACAACGGCCGGATCAATTACCCGGAATTTTCAGATATGGCGGATAAGAACAGCAATCTGAATAATTCGTTTAAATCGCTGGATCGGGACATGGACAGCAAGCTGGCGCCGGACGAACTGACCAGGCATCCCATGTTCCGGCTGTTGTCGGTGGATTTCTGACAGATCATGAATCGGGAGCATCTTCAACAACAGTTTGGAATACCGGATCGGGTCCGCTTTACGGAAGGACGGAACGGATTGGTTAAAGCGGAGCTGCAACACACCTCCGGCGCGCGCGCCGAGATCTATTTGCACGGCGCGCACATTACCTCCTGGCAGGCGGCGCAAGGCGGCGAAGTCCTTTTCGTGAGTGGTGCGGCGCACTTTCAAGATGGAGTGCCCATCCGGGGCGGTATCCCGGTAATTTTCCCGCAATTTGGAGCTGGGCCGCTTCCCAATCATGGTCTGGCCCGGACCCGCGCCTGGGCCGTGGCCCGTACGGCCATCGGCGCGGATGATGCGGTTGTGATCATCCTGCGGCTGGAAGATGATGCGCAAACGCGCGCGCTCTGGCCGCACCCGTTTTGCATACAACTGACGCTATCGCTTGGGCCGGCGTTGACCATTAAGTTAACCGTAAAAAATCCGGGCTCGGCGCCATTTTCATTCCAGACGGCCCTGCACACCTATTTCCAGGTGGCCGATATCGCGCAAACCAGCCTGTGCGGCTTGCGGGGGACGGCGTTCAATGATTTTGTAAATATTGGACCGGCAGTTGCGACACGGGAGATTGTCGCGTTTGACCGGGAGACCGACCGGGTTTATGCCAATGCGCCTGATCGCGTTGTGCTGGATGACTGCGGCAATAGGCGCAAGATCGCCATCGAGAAAAGCGGCATGAACGATATTGTAGTCTGGAACCCGTGGATTGAAAAATCGAAGCGATTGGACGATTTTGGCGATGACGAGTATCGGCGCATGCTCTGCGTCGAAACCGGCCGCATGCGCACGCCGACCGTGCTGGCTCCCGGCGCGCAATGGTCCGGACGGACCATGTTCACATGCAGCGATGGCTGCCAGTGATGGAAATCTTGTTTTCTTAGGAAGATATTACCACGGATGGCACGGATAGGAAGAATACCTTTTTTAAATTATTTTATCTTTATCCGTGTAATCAGTAGCTGTTTTGTTCGGTTATAGCTGTGCCGTACCAGGCCCGAATAGTTGTGCGAGGAGGAGATTATGGAGATTGCCGACTGCGCGTTGCCGGATATGTTCCGGGCCGGTGTTCCCCGCTTTGCCCGCCAGCAGGCCATCGTTTTTGACGGACGTACGCTGAATTTTGCCGAGATGGACCGGATCAGCGACCGGGTGGCCGCAGCGCTGGCCCGGCAGGGCATTCGGAAAGGCGACCGCATCGGACTGTATTGCATCAATTCCGACTGGTTCCCGTTGGCCTATTTCGGCATCCTGAAAGCCGGCGCCGTCGTCGTTCCGATTAACCTTTTGCTGAATCCCAAGGAAGTCGCATTCATTCTCGACGATGCCGGCGCCCGGGCCTTGTTTTACCATGCCGTCTTTGCTTCTGCCGTCGCCGCCTTGCGGCCGTCAGTGCCGGACCTGGCCTTTTGTGTGTGCATCGGCGCGCCGCCGCCGGCGCCGGTGCAGTCGTTACCGCCAGATATTGCATGGGCGGAATTCGTGGAGGCGGAGGGACCAACGCCGCTGGTGGCCTTCAATCCGGCGGAAGATCTGGCCGCTATTTTGTATACCTCCGGCACAACGGGCCGACCGAAGGGCGCCATGCTGACGCACCGCAACCTGGTGAGCAATATCAGGAGCACCCTGCAGGCCATGCACGTTGAGCCGGGTGAGGAGCGTTTCCTGGTTATCCTGCCGCTCTTTCATGCTTTTGCCGCCATGGCGTGCATGTTCCTGCCGCTCATGTCGGGCAGCGCCATGGTGCCCCTGTCGCGCTTCGATCCGCTTCATGTGGCCAGGATGATCGCGGCCGAACGGATCACCCTGTTCATGGGCGTGCCCAGCATGTATGTGGCGCTTTTGCGTTTGCCGGACGACGTCACGCCTCATTTCGAGACATTAAAATTCTGCGTCTCCGGCGGCGCGGCCCTGCCGGTGGCGGTCATGCGCGAGTTCGAAGCGCGGTTCGGCAAAAAAATTTACGAGGGCGATGGGCCGACCGAATGCTCGCCGGTCACGTGCGTAAACCCGATCGGCGGCGAGACCAAACCCGGCACGGTCGGCTTGCCGGTGCCGGATGTCGAAATGAAAATTGTGGATGAACAGGGCCGGGACGTGGCCGACGGCACGATCGGGGAAATCTGCGTGCGGGGGCCGAATGTGATGAAGGGCTACTGGAAAATGCCGGCGGAAACCAGGGAGGCGTTTTTCGGCGACTGGTTCCGCACGGGCGATCTTGGCGCCCGGGACGCGGACGGCTATTTCAGCATCGTGGATCGTCGCAAGGATATGATCATTGTCAACGGCATGAATATTTATCCGCGGATTATCGAGGAAGTGCTTGCCCGGTGCGCGGGCGTCCGCGAGGCGGCGGTGGTGGGTGAGCCCCATGCCATGCACGGCGAAATTCCCGTAGCCTATGTGGCGCTCAAGGAAGGCGTCCCGGCCGCGGAGATAATCGGGGCAACGATCGCCCATCTCCGGGCTTGTTGCCTTGAGAACCTGGGCCGGCACGAGGTGCCCCGGAAATTTATTTTCCTGCCCGAGTTGCCCAAGAACGCCGCCGGCAAAATCATGAAACGCCAACTGCGCAAGCACGGCGAGCTCGAGCGCGGTGTTACGTTAGGCCCTGGAGCGAGGTGACTATAACGGACGCCCCAACCGAGTGGTGGTTATATGAAAAACGGACGACCTTGGTGCATACTTGGTTGAAGTATAAAACAACCAAACACCAGAATTTTTGTCGACTTTACTTTTCATATATGCATTCTATAGTCGCGGTCCCGACCTCTGTGAGAGTCGGGACTGCCGCGTTTGTTAAATTTCTAAGTTGCAATAAATAGGAGTTATTTCCATGGCAAACCCCGCAACACGTTCGCCCGTCATTCACTGGTTTGAGCGTCCTATGCGCATAGGCGCCCTGCAATGCAATTTGGAGGGCGGAGAAAAGCAAACGATGGCGGTAATGGGCAAATGGTTGACGATGGGCGTCAATGTCGAACAGCTCTTTCATCCCTGCGCCGATGCTTATTCGGCGCTCTTCGATGAGCGCCGCCATGGCCGGATACTCCGGCGCTACCTGGCAGCCGCTCACCGCAAGGGTTTGCGGATCATCCTCTACCTCAATGTGCATATCATCGGGCCCAGAGATGCCGGGCGCTATAAAGACTGGGCGCAGTGCCGGGCGGATGGCACCTATGCGAAGTGGTACGATGATGTTTACTACGCCTGCTGTATGAACAGCGCCTGGCGGGATTATTATTTCCGGATCCTTCAAAGCCTGGCGCGCTATGATATTGACGGCATTTTCCTCGATGGCCCCCTTCAGATCGCCTCCGGCTGTCATTGTCGTTACTGTCAGGCGAAGCACCAGGAATGGTTCGGACGGCCCCTGGGTAAAAAGCCGGGCAGCGTTGCCTTTATGCAGCGTACTCAGCGGGAATTTCTGGAGGAAAACTACCGGCGTTTTAAAGCCATCAAGCCGGAAGGCATTGTCTATCAAAACCTGCCCGCCGCGCGGCCGACCGCCAGTCATAACGACATCCGCCAGGCGTTGACGGTCAACGATATCGTCGGCACGGAAGGCGGATTCATGTTCTACGGGCCGCCGAAAAATAATTTCCTGTGGCGCCCGGGCTACGAAGCGCGGCTGTTGGAAGCGATTGCCCTCGATAAACCTCGGGTGATTTTCATGGCGGCGGACCAGAAGCCCTGGTCGTGGTACCCGCACACGGCGGCGGAAACAGCGCTTTGCATGGCCTCCATCGCGGCCAACGGCGCGACGATCTGGTACGGCCTGCATGGCGCCACGCGCCTGCTGAAAACCCCCGGCGGCCGGGCGGCCGGCAAAATGTTCCGCTTCCTGGAACGCCACGAATCCGTTTATCAAGGCACGCGCTCAGCGGCCAAAGTGGCCTTGTTTTACTCCTATGAAACCGAAAAGGCCTGGAGCTTGCCGGTTGCAGCCAGCGATTTTTACGGTGCCGGCGGCAAGGCGCGTGAAGGCACGGGCAATCCCTGGGAAGCGTCTTTCGGGTTTGCGGATCTCCTGACCCGCGCCCATCTGCCGTATGATCTGGTCAGCGATCTCGATCTCAGTGTTGCCCAGCTGGCGCGCTATGACAGCGTGATCCTGCCCAGTGTCGGGTGCATGTCGGCGGCAACGGCGGATACTTTGAGGGAATATGTCCGGCGGGGGGGCACGCTCCTGGCTACGTTCAACAGCTCGCTGTATGACGAGAAAGGCCGCTTGCAAAGGGATTTTGCGTTGGCCGATGTCTTTGGCGTTCGTTCGCGCGGGCATGTCACAAACTACCATAATTTTAACTATCTGGTTCCGACGCCGGGGCATCGTCTGTTTACTGGCATTTCTTCGCCATACATTCCGGCGGCGGGTGAAGCCCGGGATGTCGAGGCGCGGCGCGTCACAAAGGTGCTGGCCAGGTATCTGCGGCCCTGGCCGGGCCGCTATGCGCCGGAGACGGAGCCGGGATTTCCCGCGATCACGCTCAACCGGTATGGCAAGGGCCACTGTCTTTACATGGCTGGCGCCGTGGGCGAATTCTACAACCACTATGCGCCGTTGGAATACAAGCAGATGATCGGCAATATCCTGGCGGAATGGGTGCGCTCGCCGGTAAGCCTTGAAGGCGCACGTTCGCCGATTGAGATTGCCGTGCGGTCACAGGGTGCGCGTTTGATCATTCATCTTGTCAACCACTGTTCCTTCGATCCACGCCCATTCGAGCGAATTGAAAAAAAGCGTGACCTGACCCTGAAATTGCGCATGCCAGGCCCAGCCTGCAAAGCCCGGGCATTGGCGCTGGGCAAGACCCTTGCCGCGCGCAAAATACCCGGCGGCTTTACCTTGCATTTACCGGAATTGCGTGAGTATGAAGTGATTGTGGTGAATTAACCGGTTTTAATTTCCACGCGTCTGAAAATCAGTCTATACGAAGGTCGACAGCGCCCCTTCTTCCTTGTATTCCCCGGCTGTCACCAGCACGAGGTCGCCGCTGGCGGCGGTCAGACCTGCAGCCGCCTGGATCGTACGCTTGGCCGTCGCCCAGTTGGTCGCGGTTCCGGTGTCATCTGACCGGCTGGCGTCAACATAGGAAGTGGCGGACAGCGCCCTGCTTGCCATCAGGGAAGCAGCTGCGATCGGCAAGAGATGCCATATTGACTGCTCAAACGTTTCCGCGCTTGTCCGCTCTTTTACTTCTCCGGGGTCAAAACGATGATGTCGTATTGACGAAGGGGGCGTAAAGTGAGTTCCATCCCTCCGGCGACATTCGTGGCAGTTTGGGGGCCAAAAGCAGGGGCAGCCCTCCAGGTCCCGGTCCTGTTCATTTTAAGCTTGAGGCCTTCAACCGTGCGCTCTTCATCGGACCAGTCGAGCAGATGCACCACGTAACATTCGCCTTTTCTGCGAATCTGGACTTCCAATTCACGCGGGGCGTTAAGGACGGAAACCGGATCATCCGGCGCGTGTTCATCCACCAGCTTACGGAGAAGGCTGCCGACATCCGCAAGTTCCTCGGACGCCTTTGAGATCGATTTCAAACTCAAGTAATATGACGCGCCCTTGCCCATCCGGTGGACCACCATGGCCGGATCGCCGGTATCCCATGCTCCGGCAATAGTGGCGCCGGCGCTCGGCTTCACTTTCACGTACGCGCGGTTCGCGGCGTAGTTCACAATTTTCCCGGACTCCTGCATGGCAAAATGCTTTGCGCCGGGTGTTGTTCCCAGGTAATGCACACCGAACAGGTCCGCCATGGCAAAGTCGCCTTGTCGCCGCGCCCATTCGTCATAAAGCGAAGTTTCGCCCGTCGCAATCAGTGTGCCGCCCGCCTTGACCCAGTCAGAGATCCGCCCCGCCTCAGCCGGCGTCATCACCCGTTCGTCATGGAGGACGATCACTTTGTATCGCTTGAGAGCTTCCGCCGTAGTTGCTTCCAGAAAGCGTATATCCAACGGACGGTTCCGCTGCAGCAACCATCGATGGAGCATCCCGATTTCATATCCGCGCTGGGGAAAATTCGGGAACACCTTGCTGCCGGCACTCATTGCAATTCCCAACCGCTCGCAGGTGACAATGGCAACCGTGGCGGCGGATGTGGTATTGTTCAGCCAGGCATCCGCCTGCCGCATCTTACCGAGCATCTCCACCTGGATATCCCAGTATTGCGGCCGCCAGTTCTGGAACGTATAGCGGGAACGATCGTCCCTGCTGAACGAACCGGGTCTATCGCCCTTTCGGAAGGAGAAGGGATCCCGGTACTTGGCCGCATAATCATATATCCATTGGATATTCCCGTCGGAATGCATCATGCTGATCGCCAGCGAGCGGCGAAAGGTCGCCGGAGTTTTGCAGCTATAGCCCGCGCCGGTAACCATATATGCCTTGTTGCCTGCCGCGTGACGTAACAACTGCATGCTCATGGATTCGCCAAGGGATCCATCGGCATAGAGGTCGGTTGCTACCATGGGCAACTTGGAAGCCATGGAAACATAAGATCCTTTTTGAGGTTCGGTATTCATGATGACGGGCAACGTCACATAGCCTGCTTCCGCCATGGCATCCGAAAGGGCTCTATATGAATCAGCCATGAAGGTCTTCTTGAACATTTGCCACTCCATCCATAGCGGCAAATCGGCTGTTGTCCCGGCTATCGTGATCGGCCTGGCTTCTGAAGGCACGGCAATGCCCGCCTTTTTCAGGTATTCTTTCCGTGATTCCAGGTATTCCTGAAACGCCTTTGTCACATTCGTATATCCGGCTACATTGGATACTTCCGGATATTCCCGCCCACGTGTCCTGCCGCTGTCATCGACGATGACCGGCTCATCGATACTGATGCCGCGAAAACTCGGGTTTCCGCCGCTGTAGCGGGCTGCAAACGTCAGCGCGTCGCGGATCCGTTGTTCGGAATCGCCGAAATTTTTAATGGCGCTTATCGACCACAATCCTTTGCGGCCATAGTCCCCGTTGTAGTGATCCTCCGGGAATATCGGCGCGCTCCAGCGTCCTTTCGCGGAACGTTTTTCCGGCGAGGGAGAATGGTCCCAGGCGCATTGCAGATAGGGAATACCGACCTTGTTGAGTTCGCCGAGAAATGCTTCCTGGGATTCCCAGAAGGCATAAGCATAGACAAGATTGATTCCGGCATCGTGCAAGGCTTTAGCCACATATTCATAGTTGTGGTAATTCCAAGGCTCAAAATCGTGGCGTTCCGGGTAGCTGAGCGTATCGGAGTGGAAGCAAATCCCCCGAATGAAATGGTCCCGCCACCAATCGCGCGGATAGTCGCAGGGCTTATACACAAGCCCTTTGCGGGCGTCTGCTGTTGCCTGCTCAATCCGGTCGGCAATGCCCGAGCTCCATTCGCCGAACGCGCGACTATCCGTTTCCAATGCATCGAGAAGGCCCGGCATCGCCTCCCAGATTGAGCCGGGGGGGCCCCCATCGCGGAAGGCCGCGGCCGGAACTGTCATCACGTGGCGGCTGGGTTTAGCGGCAAACGGACTGGCGCCATCCAGAAGCGTCTGTCGGCCCAACGAGATACGCATATTTCGGCCCGGCGCGTATGCGTCGCTGGCCGTGACCGTCAATGTGGCATCGCCCTCGGGGAAGGCTTGCCGTTTCGGTTCGGACGGAATCTCAATGCCGGTCACCGCGATATCAACGAGAGAGGTCGTACCGCCCTCGGAGAAGGCTGGCAGGTTCGAGCCGCCCGGAAACTCGATGCCGGCCGCCGCAACATTGGCAAGCGATGCACGGTTGAGAATTATGCGCATCCTGGGATTCGGATCGGGCTTGCCGCCGCGGAACGCGCTGGGAGCGATCTCCATCTTTGTGCCGTCGGGCCATGCCAGCGTGACCGCGGAAACGCTTAGATACCCATAACTGTCATCGGTGAGTTCAATTCGCACCATCGTGTTTCCCGTCAGCGGCGTTGAGCAAAGGTCGCTGAACATGACGGCGCGGCGTTCGTCCAGGGCAACCCATCGTTTTCGCATATCGCGGCCGTGAGTTTCAGCTTGTGTCAGCAAAGGCTCCATCCCTTTGCGGCCCTGCCGCATAAGCTCTTTCAAGTCGAACGCGACAATATCCACACGCGTGCCGGCGTCATAATAGAGCTTGTCCAACATCTTCCCCGCGGCGGAGTGTCGCATCCGCAGCGCCGCGGCCGGATCGTCAGCCGCCGTGGCCGGGAACCGCGAACAAACCAACAAGAGGGCAATAACGACGCTGTTAACGCTGAACGGGCGGTGTGCCATGGAGTGCTTCATTGTTCGTGTTTTTTCAGGACGACAATCTGGTACATCTGAAATGGCGGCAAGGTCACCTTGGCGCCTTGCTTCAGGGATCCGATGGCCTCTCCTGTAAAAGGGTTGAATACGTCCCATTGTCCTGCCAGATGCGTATCTAAACTCAAATTCCGGAGTGTGCGTTCGTCGAACCAGTCCATCAAATGGACAACGTAAGCTCCCGCCGCCGTCTTCCGCACCTGGACTTCGACTCCATTCGGCGCGTTTCCGACAGAGACGGCATCTGTTCGGACGCCATCTTCGATGAAGCGCCCCAACAGGCGGCCAACACCCGACGCGCCCGAGCCGAACAAAGCGCTTTTCGGCTCGGACCGTTCAAGGCGTAACCCCGGCCGACGCATGGTCAGGAACCAGACATGGCCGTTGCCCGCCTTGCGGCTCAGCAGCGCCGGATCGCCGTTGTCCCACTTCGCCAACACCTCGGCGTCAGGCGCGACGGTGACTTGCGCATAGTCCTGGCCCTTATCGTAGCGAACCGGAATACGGTTCCAGTCGAAGCGCGAAACGCCCTGGCGCGTGTTCGTGTAATGAACGCCGAAAAGATCGGCCAAGGCGAAGTCTTCGCGTTTGCGGCCCCATTCGTCGTAGAGGGAGGTCTCCGCGGAAGCAACCAGCGTGCCGCCGCCGTTCACCCAGTCGCGGATCATGCCTGCTTCTTGCTCAGTCATCAGGCGGGCGTCCGCCAGAATACAAACGCGGTATTGTTTTAGCCGCGCCGCAGACATGGCTTCAATAAAACAAAGGTCAAGCGGGCGGCTTTGCGCAACCAGATCGGAATATACCCCTTGTTCGTCATCAAAATAATCAAGCGTGGTTCTTCCCTCCAGCGACACGCCCGCTCCCTGGGCGCTGCCTGCAATTGCGGTGCGCTCTGAATACAACAGGAGCGTTTGGGCAATTGACTTTATATTCATCAGATAGGGCTCGGCTTTTTCAGCTTTGCCAAAAACGTCTTTCTGAATGTCCCAATACTCCGGCTTCCAATGATCGAATGGCTCGCGCCCGCGATCATCGCGATCATCCTTTTTCCCGCCTGTACGCCAGAAATAATCCGGGTCGCGGTATTTTGACGTGTAAGGATAAATCCATTGCAGAATCCCGTCGGCATGAATCATGCCCGTACAAAGCGAGCGGCGAAACCGATCGGTTGATTTGCATGAGTACCCCGATCCGGGAGTCATGATCGCTTTGCCGCTGGCGCAGGTGTGCAGCAAATGCATGCTGAATCCTTCCCGTAAGGCCCCGTTGTTGTAAAGATCCGTGCCTACGAGGGGAACTGCCCCGGCGGAGAGGAAAGAAGCCAACTGCGGCATAACAGGCTGCTGATTATTGACCAGCGGCAGAAACAGATAGCCGCGGTTCCGACAATATTCCCAGAATGCGGAGAAGAACCCCTTCATCTGCTGCTTCTTGAACATTTGCCACTCCATCCATAAAGGAACATCACGGCTGCTTTCAATTTTCATGATCGGTTCGACGTGCGCGGGGAGCGTGATCCCCGCTTTTTCCAGAGATGGACGGCGTAATGTCAGGTAATCGTTGAACGCCGCGACAAATTTCGAGTATTCCTCTTTGGGTAATTTTTGAATATTGCTATCGATAAGCCGCGGCTCGTCAAACGCAATGCCGACATAGCTTTTGTTGCTTTTCCCGTAGTCGCTAAAGAACATCTCCGCCGTTTCCTGCAGCTTTTGAGTGTTGACATAACACCCCGTGTCCCAAGCGAGGACCTTCGGTTGCTTGTGTCGCGTCCAGCCGACGCCGACATACGGGATGCCTACCCGGTCCAATTCTTTTGCCAGGACGGCATACTTCTCAGGAGTCAGATAGCCGTATATCATCGTCGTGCCGGCTTCGCGCAAGCTCTTTGCGGTGTGCTCATAATCGGCTATATAACCAACACACATGCCGCGGATGAACTGGCGCTGCCAATCGTCGCGCCGATAAGTCCTTGGTTTGTATACAAGTCCCTTCAAAAATGGCGCGGCCTCTTTCTCGATCCGGTCCGCCTGTTCTTTCATCCGGGCGGAAAAAGGAGCCACCTGTCTTTCAAGATCGATTAAGTCCTTTATTAACCGCTTCCCGACCGCTTCCGCCGTCATCGGTTTATCAAATGCTTTTGCCGGCACGGGGAATGCATGTTCCGACCAACCCTTTTTGCGATAGGGATTCTCGCCCTTGAACACCTCGGTTGTATTAACCAGGATCCGAATGCGTGTGACTCCGGGTTTATCGCAATCCAGTCCGGAGATTATCAGCTTGGCGTCGCCATCCGGCAAGGGTTCAACATCGAAGCCGGCAACCGTGGTATTCATTGTGGATTGCCGTCCGTAGATGCTGACAACGGCGCTGGGCTCGCAAAGATACGAATATTTCGCATCGTACAAATTGTTGCGAAACGATTTCAGGGGGATAGCGAGGGTCGTACCGTCGGACCAGGCAAGCGATGCGGAACGGAATGCAAACCAACCCACCTCGCTGGCCGGACCGTCTTCGAGGCTCTGTATGGAAAGTTGGTAGTTGCCGCTGACAGGCAGCATGCGCAACTGCTCCGCCACGGAACGCTGTTTGAGGTCCAAGGCGAGCCACTCCCGACGCATATCGCGATCGCTTTGATCAATCTGTTCCAGGAGCGCCTTCGGCGCATCCTTGCCCTGGCGAATACACTCCATGAGATCGAAGTTGACCAAGTCAACACGAATGCCCGCGTCATGGTAGGCGCTGTCAATCGCCTTTCCGGCCGTTGCGTGGCGGATATTCAAGGCGCGGTCCTCAGCCGCCTCGGCTGCGAACGTGGCCGAAGGGGGAAGGGCCGTCATCAGGCATGCGCTCAAAACCATGAATCCGGTTGCCGTTCGTTTGCTGTGCTTCTTCATACGGGTTTCTCCATGATGTTTTCAGGGTGTGTAGATGTATCGATAAACGCCGCTGCGCATGGGGCGTTTTGGATCTTCGCCCAGGCGCGAAAGGTAAATTTCCATATCCAGCGTCTCACGATTCTCGATGACGCTGAAATTGGATAACTGAATTAATTCAGGCTCATTCTCCCGCCGATTGTCTATGACGCACAGGGTGCCCTTTTTTACGGCAGGGATGTCTTCGTCAATCTCACAGATTTGGAGTGGGTAACGAGGCCGTCCACCCTCTGGCGGGCGAGGGAGAATGTTTGCGATCCAATACAGCCTGCCCGTCTTCGACGAACGGACAAACCTGTGGATACTTGAGGGTGAATAGAATGACGATCCGTCATCGTAGCGGAACTCGTCAACCGGACCGAGGGTCCGGCCGCCGTCGGTCGAAAGCAACATCCATTTGCGGCCCGGGGTCGCTACGGTGTTATGGCCGCGACAAACAACCAGAATGTTGCCGTTGCGCAGAATGGCTGCATCGGGCTCCTCCAGCAAGCCGCGGGATGAAAGGTCAGGGGAGATATATTGTTGGTTGGACGTCCGCCAATCCCCTCCGACAGGATCCCGTCGCATAAGGACGATGCACTGCCGATCTTCGTTGCGACCATTGGATGTGATGCAGGATAGAGGGAAAAAGACGGCGCTGTCGTCACCAATGGCCATCCCGCTGCCATAATACGCGCGGTTGGTCTTGCAGAACGCCGGGTCAAAAGGATTTTCAGGATCGAAGTCCGGTCCCTCCTCGTATTTCATCATGCGCTGCGTGCCGGCATTTTCAATTACGAACGTATGATCGATCAAGGGAGTTTTGTACGCCTTGTCCCATGGCATAGTGTAGGCCTTCATGCCGGGCCAGAGCCGCCGCATGAGAGGCTGATAGACGGCGCCTCGCTTCCGGTCAACAGTGTGGGCGCAGAGATAGGCGGCTATTCCGCCTTGCGGAGTCTGAGCGACCATGTCTTTAATGGGTTCAAGATCCGACCAGGTCCGGCCATTGTCGGCAGAAATGCGTCGCTGGTGATGAAGATACACATCCGAGGCGCTGCTGGTCGTAAAACGCTCTTCGCGGGTCAGGCTGTTGTCAGCATAACTCGTGTTTATCCACACGGCTTCATCTTGCTCCGGCGGCGGAACATACAGTTCGCGTGGCAGCATCTTTGTTCTCCTGCGGCTCTTGCACCCCCCCCCGCTAAGGATCTCTGTAATCCCTGGCAGTTTGGAATCAGTCTAAAGGAACTTGATGTAAAAAAAGGGGATAGTCCAGTGAAAGCATTTTAATTGGCTGAACTGTTCATTTTGGTTAACATTTATTGCGTTGGCGTGGATTTAACAATTCCTGCGGTCTTTTGTGATATCCTTAAAAAATAGGCCGTAAACAGTTTAAGGGCAATTGCGTTCGCGGGTTATTTGTCACAATGCTGATGATAAAATTCACGGTATCCGGAGGCGCGCATGCCGGTCTGTTTCATAAATTCCCGTGTAAAATTTCGATATTGATTAAAGCCAACCTGCCGGGCAACGGATTCGACCTTTAAATTGGAATCGGATTCAAGGGCCCGTCGGGCGGCGATGATTCGATATTGCTGCAAATATTGTTTCAGCCCCATGCCGGACATTGCCTTGGAAAGCTCCGTTATATGGTTTAAAGAATAACCAAAATTCCTGGCGATGGCAGTTACGTTGCATTCCGGATCGGCAAAATGCGCTTCTACATATTGGCGCAGTTGCGTGAAAACCGGTCTTTCCTTGATCGGCTTTACCTCCTGATGCTTGACCCTATGGACCCAAATTATAAATTCGCGCAACAGCCCGGCAACCACGTGGGTCCATCCCGTTGCCTGCCGATTATATTCTTCCAGAATGAGGCGAATAATCATTTCAATTCGCAGGGCCTGGGCGTCCGATAAAGAAATCAGGTTGGGCAGTCCGCGGTCAAAATCCAGTTCCTGCAGCAGGGCTGCCTGCCATTTACTGCCCAAAAAATGCATTCGGCCCCTTTCCAGTATTTGCCCGCGTTTGAAAAAACGGGTATGAACCTGATTCGGTTTGATTACCACCAGATGCCCGGCCTTGAAATAATAAGTGTTCCCGTCAACGATATATTTTCCGGAGCCCTGTTTGATCAAATGGAATTCATATTCAGGATGGTATGCCAGGCGGGTTTTGACCTGAACTTTGCCGCGCTCCCAGTAAACCCTGAGGGGGAGCTCAGGAAAAGGATACGCAGATGGCTCTTTAAACAGCTTGGATTTCATATTGTCGTAAAGTCAGTGATGAAGCCCGCGCACCCCGGGCAAAACCTTTATCCAACGTATAAATATAACCGATTGTGCCGGTGCAGATACAGCAATTCCTGCGGTTTTATTGTGATATCCGGCCAAACCGGGATGGGCCTGTTGGCAAAAAAAAGAAAAAGTGGTTGCACAGCGAGAGATCAGATAACCTTGGTTGCTCCGCCAGCGGCGCCAGTTCTTAATTAGGATCGCGTTCAGGCAAGGTTTTGCCTCGGCCATACGGCGATACAGGACATATTGTTTGACGCGCGTCCGGCTGTCAGGCCCAAAGCTTTTGCGGATACACTTTTTCCTCAATCAGCCGACGGATCCCGGCGGCCACAAAGGGCTTGTCTTCCTTATAGGTGACGCCGAACCATTTTTCCGGCGTCGCAAGCACGCGCATGGTGATTTTCCGTTCGCGGATCAGTTCGTCGGCAATGGCCGGTATCAGGAATTCGGCCTTGGGGCGGCCGGCGGCCTTTTTCAGGAACACGGGAAATTTTTCATCGAGGAATAAGAACAAAGTCGGCGTGAACCCGAACATGTTCATCGAGGCGATTTCGTGCCCCTTGAGCGGCGTCCATTGGCCATGCTCGTTTTCGAAGCGGGCCCCGTCCTTCACTTTCTCGATCTTGAACCGTTCCACGACGCTGTTCAGCATATTATGCGCATCCACCTCGCAGATGCCGCGCGTGACCGAACCGTGGTCGGAGAGCGTATTTACCAGCTGGAAGCCTACCATGGCATAGGTGGTGTCGGTTGGCGCTAGCTTCTCCAGGTAGCGGGCGATCACGTCATACGACTTGGCCCCGTAAAAATCGTCGGCATTGATGACGGCAAAAGGTTCCTTCACCGCGGTTTTGCCGCGCATGATTGCGTGTCCCGTGCCCCAGGGTTTGGTGCGGTCCGGCGGCACGATGAATCCCGCCGGGAGATCGGTCCGCTCCTGATACACGTATTCGACAGGAATGCGATTGACGAAATGCGCCCCAATGGCCTCCTTGAAATCCTTTTCAATATCGTGCCGGATGATGAAGACCACCTTGCCGAACCCGGCGCGGATGGCGTCAAACACCGAATAATCGAGCATGATTTCCCCGGAGGGTCCCACCGGCTCGATTTGCTTCAATCCGCCGTACCGACTGCCCACGCCCGCTGCCATGACGACCAAGGTCGGTTTCATAAGCCTGTGATCCCTCCATGAAGGTTGATAAATAGTTGCATTTGTGGACTTATTTGTTGCGGGTAACGTTGAAATCCCGGATCAGGCGCGAAGGCGGCACGCCAAATGTCTTGTGAAAGATTTTCGTGAAATACAGCGCGTCAACAAAACCAACAGCATAGGCGGCTTGCGATACGTTGGCGGTTGTCGTAGCCAACAGTTCCCGGGCCCGCCGCAGGCGAAGTTGCAGGCGGTAAGCTGCAGCCGTAACCCCGAAAGCCCTGCGGAAAAGCGTTTCCGCATAAGCAGGTGAAATTTCTAATTGGCTATAAATTGTTTTCAGTCCGGTGTGTTCAAATGCCCGCGCTTCAATCAAATCGCGAAGCCGCGCCGCTTCGCGATGAACGGTGTTCTCTTTGTCCCGGCTCTCATACTCGGCATATTCGGCCAAAGCCTCGTAAAGCAGGGAGGTCCTCCGAAGCCGGCTTGTCGGGCTAACGCCGCCGACCGCGCCAATCGAGTGCAACAGTTCTACGAGACGATCAGCCGCCGTGGCGGAAATTTCCTTTAAAAGAGGCACGGTCAGCCATTTGTCGCCAAGTGCGATAATAACTTCCCGGCCTGAGCCCGGCTTGCGCCGAATCAACCCGTGCCCTTTGAACAGCGCAAAAATGCCGTTCACCTCGCCAACCTGCAAATCACGATCACTGGTTCCGGCCGGCAAAAGCATTACCACCGGCGGCGTAATGCGGTACGTTGTCAGATTCAATCGGTAACGCGGTCCGCCTTTTGTATAAACAGAGAGAATGTCCGCCTTGTGCTTGCCGCCGCGTAATTTCGAATGGTCCACGCGCCCCTTATCCTGACGCACGGCGATGATTTCCGGGATTGAAGATTTTTCCATATAATCAAAGATTGTTTGAGTTGCTTGCGTAATAAGGTCTGAGAGGATTGAAACGGATTAAAACAAAGGACCATTAACATATAAAGAAGAAAATAGTTGATGCAGTAACCCCTCAGTTGCGAGGGGGCTGAATATGTCCTGTCATTCCCGACCTGATCGGGAATCCGGAAATATTTAAAATACTGATGCTGGATTCCCGCTTTCGCGGGAATGACAGCATTGAAGCCTGCAATCGTTCTCCCCATATAACGGAGGGTCGCTTAATGCAAGCAAAGGCTAGCCTGACGGCGACGGAGGCCGCCCTATTCCAGCCGCGCGATTTTGTCGTCAACGCCGGCGGTGGCGAGCGCTTGTCGGCCACGGTCCGCGCTTGGCTTGATCCGGTGGATGGCGGATCAGTGCACGCCTGGAATCTTGCCGGAAACAAAGCCACCTCCCTGCATTATCATGATCACGATGAATACTGGCTGTGGACCAAAGGGCGGACCATGCTGACTATCCGCCTGCCGGATGGGCGGCGCGACACGTTTGAAATCGGTCCGGGCTGGATAGTGTATTGCGTGCGCGGCGTGGAGCACGGCCATCAGCCGTTGGAAGATTGGGGATGTTATGAATTTATCGGCGCTGTCCGCCCGGGCGCGCGCCAAGGGCATTTGCAACGGGAAATGTAAAAAAAGGAAAGGTAACGAAAAAATGGAAAAATTCGGAAAAGCAGAAATTAGAAATCTGACGAAGGTCATTGAAAGCGGCTGTTTTTGCGACAAGCGCGGCGGATTTATGGACCAGTTCCGAACGGAATTTGCCCGTGATTTGCAGGCCAAGCATGCGATCAGCGGCGGCGCGGCCATGCTCCTGATGCACGCCATCCCCGGCGCAATCGGCGCCGGCGCGGGCGATGAGATCATCGTGGACCCGGTTGTGCAGTTTCACGCCATCGCCTGCCTCCATAATAATATTGTGCCGGTGTGGGCTGATGTCCGGCCGGACAATTTTCTCATGGACCCCTCTTCCGTGGAAAGGCGGATCACGAAACACACCAAGGCGATCTGGGTGACGCACCTCTGGGGTTTCCCGGCCGAAGTTGACAAACTGCGCCGGATTGCTGACAAGCACGGCATTTATCTGCTGGAAGATTGCGCGCACGCGATCTTTGCCGAGTATAAGGGCAAATATCTCGGCAATTGGGGACACATCGGCACGTTTTCCTTCAACATGGGCAAGCAGCTTCCAACGGGCGAAGGCGGAATGGCCATTACCAGCGACGACAAGTTGGCATTCGAGCTGAACCGGCGCATTATCTTCGGGGAAAGCCCGGAGGTGCTCTCCTCTAATTATCGCATGACCGAGTTTCAGGCGGCGGTTGGCGTGGAACAGCTCAAAAAAGTGCCGCGGTATCTCAAAATCTACCGGGAAGGTAAGAAGATTCTGGATGAAGCCATCGCGGACTGCGGCTGGCTGGATGAGAGGTTCGTGATCAAGGGCGGAGTCGTTGCGCCGTATGCGTGGTCGTGCCTGTTTCACGGGGAGCGGAAAGGCATCAAACTCGGCGTATTCAAAGCGGCGGCCAAGCAGGCGGGGGCATCACTTGGATTTGGCTTCACCCAGCGGCC
Organism: Kiritimatiellia bacterium; assembly: GCA_028718125.1. Taxonomy (GTDB): domain Bacteria; phylum Verrucomicrobiota; class Kiritimatiellia; order JAAZAB01; family JAAZAB01; genus VSJD01. The sequence continues at coordinate 19,951 of JAQUMN010000029.1, read as the reverse complement.
GGGCTACATGTACGATATGTTCCGCAAGCCGAATGCCTATGGCAATAAGGGTTGCCCCTATAATTGCCACCTCTATAAAGGCAAGGTGGATTGGAAGACGGGGCTTTGTCCGGTGGCCGAGGATGTTATTCCCCGTTTGGTTGTCTGCAATAATATGGCGTTGGATACGAAAATTTACCGCCAGAATGCCATGAAGATAAAAGAAGCCATCAAGCTGGCCGAAAGCGGCAATGTCAAGCCGCTGGATTATTCCGACCTGGATAAGAAGATTCTGGCAATCGTCAAGGAATATGGGCCGGTTGAACCGATGGAGGCAATTGCCCTTCTGGATAAGCGGCACGGACCGCATTTGGATGAACACAGCATGTTTGCCCGGATGGAAACCTTGCGCGATTTCTTCCCGTACAAACTTTCGCACGCCGGCCCGCGCAAATTCGCGTTTCACGATTTAAGCCGGCAATAAAATGACCGAAAATCCTGTCACGGAATCAAGAGTGAACAAAGCCCAAAAAGGAGTCAGATGAAACAGCCGATGAAAAAACTGCCGCGTATGCTCAACCTGGCAATTGGGATTGGCGCCTGCGTTTCCAATAACAGCGCAGACGGCCAGGACAAGTCAAGCAGTGCTATTCCCCGGCCGGAGTCGCCGGGTTATGAATGGACCTGTGTCACCAATAAGGCGGCGTTTCTCCCCCGGGACGGCGCGGGGGCCCTGGTGTTCAAGAACCGGATGTGGCTGCTGGGCGGCTGGAACCCGGCCGACAAGAAAAATTATCCCAACGACTGCAACAACGAGATATGGAGTTCGGCGGACGGGGCGACATGGAAGTTCGAGACGCGCGCGCTCTGGGAAGAACGGCATACAGCCGGCTATGTTGTCTACAGGGATAAGATGTGGGTCATCGGGGGCGACCCGATCCAGAATCATTATCAAAACGACGTGTGGAACACTGCTGACGGAACGAATTGGGTACGGGTGGCCGACGACGTTCCATGGCGCAATCGTATCCTGCACTACACCCTGGTGCATGATGATAAAATATGGGTCATGGGCGGGCAGGCCGTTACGAGTCGGGTCCGGAGGGACGTTCGGGGCTGGAAGTTGCCGGTTTCCGAGACTTACTATAACGACGTGTGGAATACAACCGATGGCGTCAACTGGACACGGGTGACGGAACATGCTCCCTGGTCGCCGCGGGGACAGATCGGCGGCTCGGGAGTATTGAATAACCGGATGTGGATCCTGGGGGGCGGCACTTACTACACGGACTATTTTACCGATGTCTGGAGTTCGCGGGACGGCAAGAGCTGGGAGAGGCACATCGAAAAGGCGCCGTGGCGCCCGAGGCAATATCATGACGTTGCCGTTTTTGACGGCAAGCTCTGGCTCATGGAAGGGATATGCAATCCCGGCGGCAACGCAAACGACATCTGGTTCTCCGCTGACGGCGAGCATTGGGAGGAACTGCCGGGAACTCCCTGGGCCAAGCGCCACGCGGCCAGTGTCTTCGTATACAAGAACGCGCTCTGGATGGTGGCTGGCAATCACATGGGACAGGATGTCTGGAAACTTGTAAGAAAATAACCGTTGAATCAACACAGTTATGAATACAGTCATGAAACAGCTGCAAGGCAAGGTGGTGACCGTGCGCGGCCCGGTCGAGCCGTCTGTGCTAGGCCAAGTCATGATGCATGATCACCTGCACGTCGATTTTTACGACTGGGAAAAACAGCAACTGATCACCGAGGAAAAACCCTGTTCGGCAGAACGCCGCCGTTATCTCCTGGACGATGCCGTGCCCCTGTTAAAAGAATGCTGCAACTATGGGATGGGCGCGTTCGTGGATCCCACGTTCCCGCCCACGCGGGCATGGCCGGACGTGTATCGCGAGGTTTCCGAGCGCTCGGGCGTGCATATCATCCTATGCACCGGTTTATACCGGGAAATCGAATCGGGGACCTATTTCGTCAAGACCCCCAACAACGCCGTCTGGCCTTATGTTCGCAAAGCGACAGTAGAAGAACTGGCGGAGATGTGTGTCCGTGAGATTACGAAAGGGATTCACGACACCGACATTCACGCCGGCGCGATCAAGCTTGGCTCCAGTGCTCCGCAAATGACCGAGTTAGAAATCAAATCATTTCAAGCCGGGGCGCGCGCCCAGAAAGCTACGGGCGTCCATATCACAACCCATTGCACGAAAATCGGGTCGGAGACCAGCCAGCTCAAATTGCTCGATCAGGAAGGCGTGGATTTGCGCCGGGTGGTTATCGGTCACACGGCCGGGCATTTGATGAACGCTGAGTGCAGGAAAGCATGTCTGGACTGGATGAAGCGCGGGGCGAATTTTCTGCCGACCAACATGGGCATCGGCAAGGACGGCGGAACAGGCTGGCAGAGCCTGGTGGATGCCATTCACGCGGTGTTCGACGCCGGGCAGGGCGACAAGCTCTGCCTGGGACTGGATTCCGGCTACTGCAGCGAGTCCTGTCCCTTCACCCGGGTTAAGTTTTTACCCGAGCCGCCTTTTCTGCACATGTTTACCCACACCCTGCCGGCGTTCCGGAAGATGGGATTGACCCCGAACGAGGAAGATATGATCATGCGGCAGAATCCACAGAGGATTATTCCGGTGCAATGATATCAGAAAGCAAGGAGGCGTCATGAGCGCAAAACAACCCATCCGGCTGGGAATCATCGGCATGGGCCTGAACAACATGGCCTCAACCCTGGCCCTGTTGAAGGACGTGCCGGATTTACGCTACCGCCTTCAGGCGGTCTGTTCAGTACCGCAGGATGTGGTGGATCAATGTGTTCGCAAATTCGGCGCGGTATTCGGCACAACCGATTACCGTAAACTGGTCGAACGCCAAGACGTGGATGTCGTCTGCGTTTATTCCCCCGACCATCTGCATACCGAGCACTGCCTGGCCGCGTTGGAAGCAGGCAAGCACGTGGTCTGCACGAAGCCGATGGTCACCTCGCGGACCGACGCTCAAAAGCTGGTTAAATGCGTGCGCAAGACGGGCCTTAAATTCCTCGTGGGCCAGACGATGCGTTTTGACCGGCAATTCATGATGGCCAAAAAACTGTTTGACGACGGCGACCTGGGCAAGTTGATCGCCCTGGAAAGCTATTACGTGCATGATATACGGCCGGTTTTTAAATTTACACCCTGGCGGCTGACCGTGCCCCAGGATTTCATGTTTGGCGGGTGCGCGCATTCCATTGATGTGATTCGCGCCTTCGGCGGCGACATTGCGACGGTCCATGCCAATGCCATCAAGGGGAACCTGACGCCGAAATACCCGTTGCCGGATAATTTCTTCCTCAACCTTAAATTCAAGTCCGGCGTCATCGGCCGGGTTTCGGGCCTGTATGGCGTCGTGCATCCGCCGACGCCCATGATGCAGTTCGGCATCTATGGAACGAAGGGCAGTCTGCAGGCCGAGTTCACGGACAACGAGCCGGGACAAATCCGTGTCGTCCTGGATAAGCTGGCGTCCCACAAGCCGATGGTCTCCACATTCGAACCGGAGCGCGATTTGAGCGCCTATGGCCACGGCGCCGCCGTCGTCCGCTACATGCGCCATTTTCAGGAATGCCTGGACAAAGATCGGGAGCCGTCACCCGGAGTCGAGGATGGAGCCAAGTCCGTCGCCGCCGGCGAGGCCGCCTGGGAATCCATTAAAACGGGACGCGTCGTTAAAGCCTGGAACCGGTTTTAATCCTGTTCATAAAGGGAAATTTCAATGCAAGCAACTCATCCCATGCCGGACTTGCGAGATCTCAAACTGTTCGACAGCTGTGTGACGCTGGGCCAGTTTGCCCGGTCCGGCTATCAGCCGCTGACCCGGGATAATATCCTGGCCATGCTGGACCGGTATGGCATTGCCGAAGCCCTCGTGCATGACTACCACGCCCGGACGGTGTATCCGCGCGAAGACGGCAATCGGCGCCTGGTGGAGGCAATTAAAGGCCTGCCGCGACTGCATCCCGTATGGGTGCTGGAGCCGCCCAAAGAACCCGGCGCGGACGCGGCGCGCGCCGTTGTGGCCGAGATGCGGGCAGCCGGTGTGCGCGCGGCGCGACTGCCTCTGCATATGGCGTCGCTACTGCCCTGGCTTTGGCAAGACCTGTGCGCGGCGCTGGAAGAACACCGGGTTCCCTGCTTCCTGGATTCTGGAGCGGATTCCACCCAGGGCAGTCTCCGCGATGATCAAGTCAACGAGCTTCGCAACCTGGCCCTGGCGCATCCACAGCTGCCGCTGATTTTGTCGCATGTCATGGGCGGGCTGGGCGTGCACTATGCCGTCGTGCCCCTGATCCGGCGCGTGCCCAACGTATACCTGGATATTGCGGGCATCCTGGAATACTGGCGGACCGTGGCGTATGAAGTGGGCGCGGAACGGGTGCTGTTTGCCACCGGCGCGCCGTTCACGGATCCCGGCATCCTGGTGTCCAATGTCCAATACGATCCCCGTTTAACTCTTCATCAAAAAAAATTGATCTGCGGCGATAACCTCCGCCGCCTGTTGGAGAACGTCCAATGAATGATATCAAGGCTGACTGGATTGCAGGCCGCGGCTTGCCGGGTACGCTGGCGATTGACGGCCATATTCATATCGGGGAATGGCCGCATGCCACAACGTTCCGGTCGGTGGATGAAGCGGTGGACGAGTCGCGACGCTGGTTGGATTCCAACGGCGTCGATGCATTCTGCGCAGTGTCCGGCGGCTATGTTTTCGGTAAAGCCAATTACAGGCTCGGCAACGATTTCCTTCTGAAAGTATGGCGCCGGATGCCGGAGCGGATGATTCCATTCCTGGGAATTAACCCCGGCGACAGCCGGGACAACGTGCTGATGGAGCTGAAACGCATGACAGACGCCGGCGTGCGCTGTATCAAGCTGCTTAACACTTACCAGGGCAATTATCCGGGCGACGGCCCCAACCTGATGGCGCTCTATGAGTATGCAGCCGAGCATCGGATGCTCGTGTTCAATCACGGGTGGACGCACGAGGTGATCCGGAAAATTTCCCGGCAGTACCCGGAAACGGATTTCATCTTCGGGCATTACGGCACCGGGCATGATCCGGTCCTGAAGAGCTGCCCGAATGTTTATGCCAATATATGGAATTATGACCAGTGGGGCTGGTTGGACCAGGGCATCCGGAATGTCGGCGCGGGAAAATTCATGCTGGGCTCCGACGGGTTTTTGAACGCGCTCTCTGTGGGCATCGGCCCGGTGGTCTTTGCCGATGTTGGCGATGACGATAAGCGCCTGATTCTCGGTTTGACCATGGCGCGCCTGCTGGATAAGGTCGGCGCCCTGCCCAAGGCTCTTTGCGGAAAACATCGAATTTGAATGATGCACAGTCAGGTTGAAAAATAATGGGGCAATTTTTTTAAATTAATTCGCAATTCCACGAGGTTATGCCATGCAACTGACGCCGCGGCAGGAAAAACTGCTGAAGTTGACTTTTCTGGATTATACACAGATGTCGGCTTTCATCGAAACGCCTTTGATTATCAACAAGGCCGAAGGTCTCTACTACTGGGATGCGGACGGCAAACGCTACCTGGATGCCATTGGCGGCATTTTCGTGGCCATCCTTGGGCATCGCCATCCGCGCGTCATGGAGGCCATGCGCAGGCAGATGGAGCAAATCACCTTCACGCCGCCGATGCACGGCATATCGGATGTCACGCTTGATTTTATCGAAAAACTGGGCGCGGTGACGCCGGGAACGCTGGATTACATCAAGCCGTTCAGCGGCGGGTCGGAATCCATCGAATCGGCCCTGAAATATGTCCGCCAGTATTTCAAGCAGACCGGCCATCCCGGCAAATACAAGTTTGTCAGTTTATATATGGGCTATCACGGCGCAACTTTCGGCGCCATGGCCGCCAGCGGCTCGGGCAAACGCAAAAGCAAATTCGAGCCGCAGATGGGCGGCTTTATCAAAGTGTTTTCGCCGCAGCATTACCGCAATCACTTTTCGGATTGGGCGTCAGCCAACCGTTTTGCAGCGCAAATGGTCGAGGATATCATCGTGGCGGAAGACCCGGAAACGGTTGCCGGCCTCATCATAGAGCCGATTTCCAACACGGGCGGTATTGTCACGCCGACCAGTGAATACTTCGAACACCTGCGCGCCATCTGCGATCGCCATCGCGTAATCCTGGTATTTGACGAAGTGATCACCGGCTTTGCGCGAACCGGCGCCATGTTTGCGGCCCAGACCTTTGGGGTGACGCCGGACATTATTTGCGCCGGCAAGGGATTGTCGGGCGGGGCGATGCCGCTGGGCGCCATGATGGCACGCGCTGATATGGGCGAGGCGTTCCTGGGTCCCGTGGAAGCCGAGGTGCAGTTTGCGCATGGCCATACCTACGCGGGGAATCCCCTGGCTTCTGCCGCCGGTCTGGCCGTCATTGCGGAAATCCAGGAAAAACACTTGGATCAGAAAGCGCAATCGTTGGGAACCTATCTCTCCCAAAAGCTTGAAGGATTGAAAAAGTTCGGTGTCGTCCGTGAAGTGCGCGGCAAGGGCATGCTCCGCGGTGTGGAATTGGTCAAAGACACGCGTTCCATGGAGCCATTTCATAAGCTTGGCCTGGCGTTAAAGAAAACCGCGCTTAAAAACGGATTGATTCTGCGGATCAATCCCGACTGGTTTGCGGTGGCGCCGGCGCTGATAGCGGAAGAGAAAGATATTGACGAAATCTGTGGTCTGATCGAAAAGAGCCTGGTGGAAGCCCTGCGTGAGGTGCAAGCATGAAAGCGCTGGTCAAATACGGCCAGGGACCAAACATGGTGGAACTGCGCGATGCGCCCGTACCGCTTGTGCGGCCGGGAACTGTTTTGCTGGAAGTCAAGGCCGCCGCAGTCTGCGGTTGGGATATTGAAATGTGGCGGCACCGTATGGCCAACCCCGTTACCGTGCCGGTTGTTCAGGGCCATGAATTCTGCGGCGTGATTGCCGAGTTGGGGGCCGGCGTCACGAATTGGAAAAAAGGAGACCGCATCGCTTGCGAAACCTCCGCCTTGGTTTGCGGGAAATGCTTTTTATGCCGGCAGGGCGATTATCAATTATGTCCGGATCGGAAGGGATTCGGTTACGGCGTGGATGGCGCATTTACCCGTTATGTGGTGGTCCGTGCTGAAATATTGCACGCGCTTCCTCCCGGTCTGCCGTATGCAGAGGCCGCGCTGACCGAACCGTTTTGCGTGGTTCATCATGCGTTGGTTGATCGGATTACGGTCAAGGCGGGTGATAGGGCCGTTGTCATCGGGCCGGGTCCAATCGGCCTGATCGCGCTCCAAATGGCCAAGCTTCAAGGTGCGTCGCGCACATTGCTGGTCGGAACGCAAGGCAACCAGAGGCGCCTGCAGTTGGCCGCCGAACAAGGCTGGGCGGATTCCACCATTATGGCCGATCATGATGAGACGGCCGCTGCCGTTCGCGAGTTTACCGGGGGCCAGGGCGCCGATATCGTTGTTGATTGCGCGGGAAATTCGGCGGCGCTCCTGGCGGCATTGGCGAGCGTCCGGCGCGGGGGCCAGATCGTTAAAATCGGCTGGGGCCCCAAGCCTTTTGAACACAGCCTCGACGAACTCCTGCGCAAATCGGCGGCGCTGGTGGGAACCTTTGGCCATAACTGGCACAACTGGGAATCCGTTCTCAGGCTGTTGACAGCCAAACGGCTGTCGGCCGGCCCGCTCATTAGCGCGGTGTTGCCGCTGAGCCAATGGCGGCAGGCGTTTGAAATGATGGAGTCGCGCAAGGCAATCAAAGTGGTGCTTGTTCCGGAAGAATAGATATTGCATGAATGGACTTCTTGCCAACGTCAAGCTGAAGCGAGTCGCCGACGATCTCTGGCGTCTGGTGTGCGTCCCGAGTCCGACCGGCGGCGAACGCCGGGCGGCACTCACTTATGCAAGAATGCTTGCGGCCGCGGGCGCCCGAGTGGAACTGGATGAAACCATTTATGAAAGTCCGGCTGTAATTGGTCGCTTGGCGGGCAAACGGCCCGGCCGCACTTTTCAGCTGGCAGGCCACATTGACCATATTGATGCGCCGCATGCTCCGCCGGTGCGGAAAGGAAACATCATCTGCGGTCGCGGCGCCGCTGATATGAAAAGCGGCTTGGCCGGAATTTTGGAAGTAATTCGCGTTCTGAACGAAAGCAGTCGTGATTTTGCCGGGCAAGTGCTTGTGACCGTATATGGTTTGCATGAAGCGCCTAAAGGAACATCCGCTCCGATCATGAACCTTATTCGGCGCAAGATAACCGGCGATGCGGCGATGGTCGCCGAATCAACCGCGCATGCGGAAAACCGTGTTGTCATTATGGGCAAGGGCCAGGCCATTTGGACCATCACGGCTGAACGGCATGGTCAAACCTGTCACGAGATGAACGCCCCTCGTGATGGCGATGCGCTTTGCCGGTTCGGATTAAAGTTGGCTGATCAGTTGCTCCAATATAATCGCAACCTGCAGACCCGCAAGCATGCCTTCCCGCTATTAGGTCCGGAATCAATGTTCATCGGACAGATCCATTACGGCGACTTTTACAACCGTTTGCCGCAAAAGATGGTATTGCAGGGAACCAGACGGTGGCATCCCGTCCAGTCGTTCAAAGATATTAGGCGTGAAATGCAGAAACTTATGGATGGCATCTCTTTGCCCAAAGGCGTGACGGCGCATTGTGATTGGTCATTGACCGGCGAACCCTATTGCATCGGTCCGGATGAGCCCGTTGTCCGCGCGTATCGCCGGGCGCGCCGAACCGTCCTGGGCCGAGCCGGAGCATTGGCCGGCATAGCCGTGGTGGTAGATGCGCATCGGTTGGTTTCGCTGGGGCATGTCCCCACTGTTTTGCAGGGTTTTGATAACCGGTCGGCGCACGCGGATTGTGAATATGTTCAAATCGCTCGCCTGCGGCAACCATGCCGGATTATGCTTTTGACGATTCTAAATTATTTGAATACGGCCGGTGAAAAACACAGGAAATCCTATGAAGCCAACCAAACTTCGCGGCGTGGATATCGTGGGTCATAAGGCTCCGGGCTATAAGCCGCTGATATGGAGCGACGGCAACTGGATGGCGGCGCTGATGAATGGCGCCAGGACTTCCTGGTCCATTCCAACGCAGATCGAACAACACCCCCGGACGGATGAGCTCTTCGTCCTTGTGGCCGGCCGCGCCGTAATGGTTGTCGCGGGCAACGCGCGCAAGCCGGGTAAAATTCAGCAGGTTGCAATGAGGCGCCATGTCCTTTACAATGTCAAAGCGGGCACATGGCATATCACGCCCATGACCAAAAATGCCAAGGTAATTATTATCGAGCGCAAGGGAACAAACGTTAACGGCTCGATTCTGGTTGATCTTTCTGCCAGGCAGCGAAAAGCCATAACGATCTGACGTCTTGTGTTTGGACGGCCCGGGATGTCAACCGCCGGCTTTGGTCTTATTGAAGCGGAGAGCTATGCGCGCAATTGTTTGGAAAGGCGGACAAAATTTTCAGGTAGAGCAAGTGTTGGCGCCCAGGGCCGCGCCAGGCCGCATAGTTGCGCGTGTCGAGGCCGCGGCCGTGTGCGGGTCGGATTCGCATTTGGATGATTTTGGCGCCGTGCCGCCCCTGATTCCCGGACATGAAGCCGCTGGCGTGGTGGTTGAAGTGGGGCAGGGGGTGCATGGGTTAGCCTGCGGCGATCGGGTGGCGTTTGACCCGGTTCAACGTTGCGGAACATGCTGGTGTTGCACTCAAGGCATTGAACATCTTTGTGCGAATTATCGCCACCTCGGCGATCGGCAGACTCCAGGATGCTGGGCCGAGTATGTGGCTATTGATGCCGCTAATGCGCATTCTTTGCCCGAAGCGTTAGGCTTCCAGGCTGCCTGTCTTACGGAACCGGCCGCAGTTTGCTATCATAGTCTGCGGCGGGGAGCTTTGCAGCCTGGCCAGCGCGTGCTGATTATAGGCGATGGTCCATTTGGTTTTTTACATGCGCAGATTGCGGTTGCGCTGGGCGCCGGATTGGTGATTGTCGCCGGGCACTACGATGAGCGCCTCAAACGTATTGCCGCAACGACTCCCTGCCTGGTATGTAATACCCGCACGCAGGATCTTGCTTCCTTGTTGAGCAAGGAGGTCGGCCCTCCGGGTGTTGACCTTGCCGTCGAAGCGACCGGGTCAGGATCGGCGCCCAATCTTGCGATACATGCTTTGCGGCCCCGCGGCACGCTTGTTATCTTCAGCTATATCTGGCAGCCGCAATCCCTGGCGATGAACCTGATCCACATGAACGAAATCAACGTGGCAGGCTCGTGTCGCTCCCGTCAGACCTATCGACCGGTCCTGGAAATGATCGGCGCCGGCAAAATTAACACGGCGGCCATTATTGATCTTCGTTCGCCTCTGGAAGGTTGCCTGGGCGTAATGCAATCCTTGCGCCAAAAAAAGGCCGAGATTTTCAAGGCGGTTTTTCTGCCGCAACAAAAAATGATCGCTCACTGACAATAGTAACTGATTGGCTTGGACAGCGGCCACTTCCTCCTTTATAGTAGAGCCGGCAACTTATGAAAGGGGAAAGGGCCATGACGAATTTAAAGCTGGAACGACCTTTGGCGATTCTGGATATCGAATCCACGGGCATCAACCCGCGGATGGACCGCATCATTGACCTGGCGATTATCAAGCTTTTCCCGGATGACCGGCGCGAAAAGCATGCGTTCCGGGTTAACCCGGAAATTCCCATCCCGGCCGAGACCACGGCTATCCACCATATTACCAATGCCGATGTAGCTCACGCGCCGCCATTCCGGGAGGTGGCCGCCGCCATCCTGGAAATCCTGGCGGACTGCGACCTGGGCGGGTTCGGCGTCGTGCGCTTCGATATTCCGATGCTGGCTGAGGAATTTGCGCGCGCCGGGCTTGAGTTTAATCCGGACAATCGGCGTATTGTGGATGCCCAGCGGATTTATCACAAGAAGGAACCGCGCGATCTCTCCGCGGCGCTGGCCTTTTATTGCGGCGAAATACACCTGGATGCCCACGGCGCCGAAGCCGATGCCCTGGCCACGGTGGCCGTCCTCGATGCGCAGCTGCAGAAATACAGCGACCTGCCGCGTTCCCTGGACGAGCTGGACAAGTATTGCAATCCGCCGCGCGATCCGGCCTGGGCCGACCGCACAGGCAAACTCAAGTGGCAGAACGGCGAACTGCTCATCAATTTCGGCGTACAGAATATCGGCCGCAACCTCAAAGACCTCGTGCGGGATAATTCCAAGTTTTTAAAATGGATACTGAAAAGCGATTTCCCGGCGGATACCAAACGCATCGTTGCCGACGCGCTGGAAGGCCGTTTCCTTGCTCCGCCCGCTGTGCCGGAGCGCGTTGCAGATGCGTAGCGGCGCTTGATGCATGGGGACTTCAATCTTTGTAGCCGCCATCAATGGGGACGGTGTAGATTCCTCCGGCAGCCACGGCGTTACTACATGAAACGATAGAACTGCAATAGTATTGTTCCGGTGCTTAACAGTGTGTTAACAATTCAAACGTCGCGCGGACCATGAACACGGCCGATATCATCAGAATCGTTCTTTCAGTCTTGAAAATCGCGGCGGGAGTCTATGTCGGGTTATGCATCCTGCTTTTTTTCCGCCAGTCCCACATGATTTATTTCCCGCTGGCTGAGGTGCGGGCAACCCCTGCGAATGCCGGGCTGGCGTACGAATCCGTCACCCTGGTGACGGCCGATAATGTGCGCCTGGCCGGATGGTATGTGCCCTGCGAGGGGGGGCGCGGCACGGTGGTCATATGCCACGGCAACGGCGGCAATATCGGCGACCGCCTGCATCCGATCAGCCTTTTCCACGAACTGGGCCTTAATGTGCTGATTTTCGACTATCGCGGATATGGCGAAAGCGCGGGCAAACCCTCGGAAGAGGGCACCTACCAGGATGCCCTGGCGGCCTGGCAGTATCTAATCGGGAAGCGCAACATCCCTCCCGGTAAAATTGTTGTCCATGGCCAGTCCCTTGGCGGCGCCGTGGCGGCCGGTCTGGCCGAGCGCGTCACGCCCGCCGCGCTGGTCCTGGAGTCCACTTTCACATCGATCCCGGATATGGCTGCGCGGTTATATTCCTGGCTGCCAGTCCGCCTGCTGTGCCGGTACCGCTACAATACTCTCGCGCGGCTGGAACGTATTCATTGCCCGGTGCTCATTGCGCATAGCCGGGACGATTCAATGATCCCGTTTGAGCAGGGCCGGAAACTGTTCGCCGCTGCCAGCGAGCCGAAAGTCTTTTTTGAGTTGACCGGCGACCACAACGATGGCGAAGTGCTGACCACGCCGGCTTATCGCCAGGCGCTGGACACTTTCCTTGCGGGCCAACTGGGCCGTATGCCGGTAACGTCGCGGTGATCCATGGGCCCGGCGGCGTCAACGTCGGCAATGCGGTGTTGACCACAATTGCGTTGAAGTTATACTGACAAAATACCGGTGTAACCAGCAACGCAAAGCACCTTGCCGTGTTTTGACCGTTTTCGACGGTTCATCCGACTTTGGCGGTGTTTATGTTTTTGCGGAAATGGCCGCGTGTTTAACTGGAGCACAATTATCCGAGGTGAAACAATGGCATGGCATTCCACGGTTGCCCGCGTGTCCGGAATAAGCCGGCAGTTGAAATGCTTTATTAACATTACGCTGTTTTCCGTGGCGATGGGATACCTGGAAGCGGTGGTCGTGGTTTATTTGCGCACAATTCTAACGCGACGGGCTGACTGGCGGAGCATTGAAATAACCCGGGAGTTCGCCACCGTTGTTATGCTGGTAACGTTTGCGGTGGCATCAGGGCGTAATGCCCGCGAGCGGACTGGCGCGTTTCTATGGATTTTCGGAATATGGGATATCGTTTATTACGTCGGGTTATGGATTTGGCTGTCATGGCCGGAAAACCTGCTGACCATGGACACGCTTTTTTATATTCCTTGTGTCTGGGCTTCGCCTGTCTATGTTCCGGTATGTTTTTCGCTGATCATGATGGCGATAGGTGCGGCGCTAATTGCGGACCGCGGCTCGGTATGGATTCGTAAAACAGCCCTTTGGGCCTTTTGGGGATACTTGACGGGCTTGGTGCTTGGTGGCATCCAAGCATGGCGCCATGGGACGTCCATACCGGTTGGCGCCATGGGCACATCCTTTTACATAGGGCTATTAGCGGCCGGTTTTGGTTTTGGGCTGGTTGGCGCCTTCCTCGCATCCGGTCGACCAAAGTTCATTACAATGCTGGCCGGCCTTGGCGGCGGGGTGCTTGCGGGCCTGTTGGCGATGTTGGGACAAGGGATGTTTTCTTCCGGCGCGGCGTCAACGCTCCTCTCGATGAGCATAGGAGGCGTGCTTGGTCTGGCGGGGGCCTTTACAGCCGAACTGGCCAAACACTTGGCCATTTTGAAAAATCGTTGCTAAACTGCACGTCTATTCATTACACCCAACATTGGAGGAACCTATGACGGCGCCTAAGACCGCGTTTGCCCTGTATTTCGGAAACCGCGGATTTTTCCCCGCCGCGCTGATTGATAGCGCGCGCCGCGACTTGCCCCGCGTGCTGAAGAGCATGGGTCATGATTCTATCGTGCTGGATAAGAACGCCACCCGGTACGGCGCGGTGGAAACTCCGCGCGAAGGAGAAATCTTTGCCGAGTTCCTGCGGCGCAACCGGGGCAAATACGGCGGCGTAATTTTGTCGTTGCCCAATTTCGGGGATGAAACCGGCGCCGTGGCCGCGCTGAAAGATTCCGGCGTGCCGATCCTCGTGCAGGCCTACCCGGACGATCTGGACAAGATGGCGCCGGCCCTGCGGCGCGATGCGTTTTGCGGCAAGATTTCCATCATGGATGTTTTCTGCCAGTGCAATGTGAAATTCACGGCGATCAAACCGCATACTGTAAATCCGCTGAGCGAGGAATTCAAATCCAACGTGGAGCATTTTGACCGCGTGTGTCGCGTGGTCAATGGCGTCAAAGGCATGGTGGTGGGCGCCATCGGCGCGCGCACCACGCCGTTCAAGACCGTGCGTTTCGACGAACTCGCGCTCCAGAAAGCCGATATCACCGTGGAAACGCTTGACTTGGCGGAGGTCTTCGACCAGATGCGGAAGACGTCGGCAAGCGGCAAGGCCTACAAGTCCAAGGCGAAAATCCTGCGGGATTATGCCTGCTGGCATCAGGCCCCCAAGGCGGCGTTCGATAACCTGGTCCGCCTGGGCGTCGTGCTCGACGAGATCGTTGCCGCATACAAACTGGATGCCATGGCTGTGCGCTGTTGGACCGAAATGCAGTCCCTAATGGGTATATCGCCCTGCGTCGTAATGAGCGAACTCAATAATCGTGGAATTCCGGCGGCCTGCGAAGTGGATATCTGCAACGCGATCACCATGCAGGCGCTGGCCCTGGCTTCCGACGGGCCCGCCGCCTGCCTGGATTGGAATAATAATTACGCCGATGATGAGGACAAGTGCATTCTCTTCCATTGCGGCCCGGTGCCGGTCGACCTGATGCAGGGCAAGGGAACGATTGCCGATCACCTGATCATTGCCAATGCGGTGGGCAAGGGCAGGGGATTTGGTTGTAACACCGGCCGCATCGCGCCGGGCGACTGTACCTTTGGGAGCATGATTACCGAGGCCGGGAAGCTCAAATTTTTCCTGGGGCAGGGCCGCTTCACCAACGATCCTATCCCCGCGGATTTTTTCGGGTGCGCAGGGATTGTGGAAATACCGTCTCTCCAGGATGTCCTCTTGCATATCGGGCAGAACGGTCATCGTCATCACGTCAGCGTGGCGCCCGGCCATATCCTCGCGCCGGTGCGCGAAGCGCTGGAACGCTATTTGGGCTTCCATGTGGCGGCGCCGCAAATGAGTGTGTAAATATTGTTCACGAAAGCGTAGCGCATTTCGTTCAAAAAGGGCGAGTCATTTTGCCCCGCCTGCGGGTTTGCCGTGCTTGCGCATACATGAGTATAGCGCATCGCCCGGCGCGCCACGCATTCGGGGCAAACTGCCCCGTCCTTTTCGAACCCCGCCAAAGGCGGGGACGCGAAATGCGCTCCGCGGTCGCATCGCGTTAATCCGCCTACGGCGAACAACGCGATAAAAACACTGATTTTGTTGGATATATATATCAGGCATAGCGCGACGCGAGGCCCACATTGGAAAAAATCCATGAAGACAACAGCGGATATTATCAATGCCGCGTGGCGGCAGGGGTTGGCCGTCCCGGCCTTCAACGTGCCGTATCTGCCGATGATGGAACCGGTCATACGGGCGGTGCACGGTCAGGATTCATTCGCGCTGGTTACTGTGGCGCGGCTGGAATGGATTAAGTTTGAGGCCCGCGGCCTGGGCCCGGTGCGGGATGAATTTCAAAAATGGCGCGACGATCGGCATGTCCGCTTGCACCTGGATCATGTGCCGGTCATTGACGAGGACCACAAAAGAGTGGATTACGCGGCCATCATTCGGGAAGCCATTGCGCTTGGCTATCAGTCGGTCATGGTGGATGGCTCGCGCCTGGGCCTGGAAGAAAATATCCGGGCCACCCGGGAAATCACCGCTCTGGCCCACGCGGCCGGTATTGCCTGTGAAGGGGAACTGGGCGCCGTGCTGGGCCACGAGGCCGGGCCTTTGCCGCCGTACGAGGAATTGTTCCGGTCCGGCACGGGTTTTACGCGCCTGGAAGAAGCGCGCCGGTTTGTGCGTGAAACCGGATGTAATTGGCTGTCCGTGGCCATTGGTAATATTCACGGCGCGGTTTCCGCCGCCGCCCGCGATAAAAAGAAAACGGAAGCGCGCCTCAACCTGGAGCATCTTGAATTGCTGAAACAGGCGACGGGTGTTCCGCTGGTCCTGCACGGCGGGTCGGGTGTGCGACGGGAGGATGTGCTTGCCGCCGTGAAGCATGGCATTGCCAAAATCAATGTCGCCACCGAAATCCGCCAGGCATATGAATCGGTCCTGAAAACAACCGGACGGGTCATGGCGGCCCAAGAGGCTGTCTATGACCGGACTACGGAACTTGTCCGGGATTATTTCGGCTTGTCAGGTTTGCGGCGGCGCCTCTGAAGCCAGACTGAAGACCGTCGGCCGTAGGCTGTAGGTTTTATTCAGATCGCGCTTTGCGCCAGGCTTCTGTCTGCGTGTTCTTGCTTCGAGAGTCTACGGTCCACAGTCTACAGTCTATCTTCAGGCTTCAAACAGCGCCATCTGGCCGGGGTAGTTTTTGCCCTTGCGCGGGCGATGAACCGCCAGTTTGGGTTGGCCGGCTTCGCCAAATTCACCCTCTTCCAGGTTGAGCAGAATTTCCTTGGCCCGATCCACGACCTCCTGGGGCAGACCGGCCAGGCGGGCCACCTGAATCCCATAGCTCTTATCGGTGCCCCCGGGCACAATTTTGCGGATGAAAACGACGCCATCGGCCTGCTCGCGGACGAGCACGTTGTAGTTTTTCACTCCGGGCATGGTCAGCGCCAGGTCGGTGAGTTCGTGGAAATGCGTGGCAAAGAGAGTTTTGGCCTTTACCGTTCCGTGCAGGTATTCGGCCACTGCCCAGGCAATGCTGATGCCGTCAAACGTGCTCGTCCCGCGGCCGATCTCGTCGAGCACAATGAGACTGTTGGCTGTGGCGTTGTTCAGGATGTTGGCGGTTTCCTGCATTTCCACCATAAAAGTGCTGCGCCCGCGCGCCAGGTCGTCGCTGGCGCCCACGCGGGTAAAGACCCGGTCCACGATACCGATTTCGGCAGAGAGCGCCGGTACAAAAGAACCCATTTGCGCCATAATCACGATCAAGGCGACCTGGCGGATATAGGTGGATTTGCCGGCCATGTTGGGGCCGGTAATGATTATCACCCGGTTTTCATCGCCATCGAGCAGACTGTCGTTGGGCACAAAGCGGTCCGCGCCGGGCATTTGCTCAACCACCGGATGGCGTCCATCCCGGATGGTCAAAGCAGAGCTTTGGGTCATGACCGGCCGCGCGTAACGCAGGGTCAGGGCCCGGTCGGCGAGGGCGGAGAGGACATCCAGCTGGGCCAGGGCTTCGGCCGAGGCCTGGATGGATTCCGTAGCGCGCACGAGGGTGTCGCGCACTTCCAGGAAGAGGTCGTATTCCAGCGCCATGGCGCGGTCCTGGGCGCCGAAAATTTTTGTTTCGTAGGTTTTCAGCTCGGGCGTGATGAACCGCTCCGCGTTGACCAGGGTCTGCTTGCGGGCATAATCGGCCGGCACGTTGGCGGCCTGGCCCTTGGAAACCTCGATATAGTAGCCGAAGATTTTATTGTGCCGCACCTTGAGCGTCTTGATGCCGGAGCGCTGCTGCTCGCTGGCCTGGTATTCGGCCAGCCAATTGCGGCCCTGCGTGGCGGCGTCGCGCAGTTGATCGAGCTCGGCATGGTAGCCGCGCCGGATCAGGCCCCCTTCCTTGACGCTTATCGGCGGCTCGTCGACAATGGCCTTCTCCACCAGTTCCACCAGTTCGGGGCGGGGTAGAATGGTTTGGGCCAGGGCCGCCAAGGAACGAACGGGGTGATCGACCACGAGCTTGCGCGCCACCGGCAAGATGGCCAGGGATTGCGTCAGCGCGCGGATGTCCCGGGCATTCCCGGCGCCGGCGCCCAGGCGCGCCATGATGCGCTCCATATCGCGCACCTGCGCCAAGGCCTCGCGCAAGTCGCGCAGGAGCTCCCGGGTTTTGCAAAAGGCCTCGACGGCATCATGCCGGCCGTTAATGGCTTCGAGCCGGGTCAAAGGACGCAGGACCCATTCGCGCAGGAGCCGTCCTCCCATGGGGGTTTTTGTGCTGTCCAATACACCCAGGAGTGTCGTGGCTGCGCCGTGATCGCGGCCGGAGTCATTACGGCCCGAGATGCTGGGCGAGGACACTGACGGCACGCTTCGGGAAACAACCAGGTCTAGGTTGCTCCGCGTGGCTTCGTCCATGACCAGGAAATCGCCGGGATTCCGGATGCACAGCCGCTGGACATGCGCCAGGTTGCGATGCAGAGCGTTGCCGACGTAATGTACAATGCCGCCGGCCGCGCCGATGATGGCCGGATGGCCCTCGCCGCCGAAACATTCCAGGGACTGAACCTTAAAGTGGCGCAGGAGCGTATCGTGGGCCGTTTCGTATTCGAAGGTCCAATCGTCGTGCGGGCTGATCATGAGCGCCGGCAGATGATTCAACAGGGCGCGCAAGGACGAGGCCGGATCGCGGGCGGCTTCGGCAGGCAGAACGCATTCGGTGGGCGCGAGCCGGAGCAGGTTATCGCGGAGCGTCTCCGGGTCGGATGTTTCTTCCGCCTGGAAGGCGCCCGTGGAGAGATCCAGCAGGGCCAGGCCGAAAAGGCCGCCGGTTTCGTAAAGGCCGGCCAGGTAATTGTTGCGGTTGCGGTCGAGGATTTGATCGGTAAGAACGGCGCCGGGTGTCAGGATGCCGGTAACTTCACGCCGGACGATGCCCTTGGCAGCGGCGGGGTCCTCGACCTGGTCGCAGACGGCCACCTTTTTGCCGGCGCGAATGAGCTTGGCCAGGTAAGTCTCGTAAGTGTGATGCGGCACCCCGCACATGGGTATTTTCTGGCGCTTGGTGAGCGCGATATCCAGGAGGCGCGAGGCCTCGATGGCGTCCTCAAAAAACATTTCATAGAAATCGCCCAGCCGGAAAAAAAGAATTGTGCCGGGCGGCAATTCGGCCTTAATCCGCCGATACTGGCTCATCATGGGGGTGATGGTGTCGCTCATGGAGGCATACTATATATTGTTCGGCAAAAAATATAGCACATTTCGGATTGTTGATTTCGGATTGCGGATTTTCATGCCGGAGGCAAATGCGGACAATCGGAAATCCCCTCCATAGGCGGGTCCGCTTCTGGCGGAAAAAATCATTAATCCGAAATAATAACAAATCCCTTGTCAAGAAGGTGGGGGATGGATAGAGTTTCCCGAAGTTGTTCAGACCCCAGGGCGCCTGTAGCTCAACTGGATAGAGTGTCGGCCTCCGAAGCCGAAGGTTGTGGGTTCGACCCCCGCCAGGCGCACCAGACAGCAGCGCTTATATGTGCCGCGACTGATAAGTTGTCCACTTTTGGTTTTTCACGAAACACCCCGAAAAAGGGTGAACTACGCTGAAAATCAACAACTTACGACGAAATTCCCAAGCAGGTCATTTTCCATAAGTTGTCCACTTTTTTCCGCATGTCCACTTTGAACGCCAGCACCTTCATTAAGCCCTGATTTTTATAATGCGTTGGAATAACGGATATTATATAAAATAGCTTTGGAAGTCGGAAGCAAGAAAGTGGACATTTTATCAGTCGCGGAAAAGTGTGAAGTGTGAAGTCGTTTTGGGCTTAAAACCGGGCTTCAAGATGGGAAGATGATGCCGAAAGGGTGGTTTTTTGAGTCAGAATTGCGGCTTTTGAGGAAGAAAATTCAAGAATATTTTGCGACAATGATGAAACTTGGCACGGTTCTTGAACGCAAATAAAGCGGATGACCTGTCGCCTGGTGTCTGCCAGGTGGCTGAAATGGCTTTGCACTGGACATTCCGAATCGGATCTCACGGGGTTCCAAAAGTGCGCGGCCGTCCATGGTGGCCGTCGGCGCGGGCCGCCCAGGGATCGGCCTGATCTGCCCGGCGGTGATCCGGATCGCCGGTGACTTCCATGTACCCCGGGGACCGGGTTGTAATGCAGGAGCGGTGCATCGGGTTTGCCTGATGATCGGCCTGGCGGGCTTGGCTACCGTTCGATGGCATTTGCTGGCAAAATAAAGGACCTGGGCGCTACCTGCGCTGCCCTTGCGGGCCCCGTGGCGCTTACGTCCGAAACGTACCCAGGTCCATATAAATAGAAGGCAGGTGCGGAAGAGAGGCAACATTCT
>JAQUMN010000028.1 GCA_028718125.1 Kiritimatiellia bacterium | reverse complement strand
TTATAATAAATGACCCATTATAGAGTGCGAATGGAAGCATGACATGCCTCAGGATCGAAAACCAGCGACCGCCACGTCAGTCGCTTCTTGACAAGCCTTCTCATGGAAGGCGGCTAACGCCGCAACTAAAATCCTGGATTCCCGATTGGATCGGGAATGACATATAACGTTTGCCCATTCTGTCATTCTCGCGAAAGCGGGAATCCAGTCCAAACATTCTGCATTCTGCATTTGAAAAAAGGAGTGACCATCATGTCGGACCTGGCCTTTATTACCCTGATCTGTGGCACGCTGATTTTTGTCTGGAACATCGGCATGGCATTGTGGCCACAAGGGACAGCCGCTTTTGTCGGCGCATTTCCCCGGCATGTATGGGCCGGCCGCATTTTGGCCGCCGCGGATATCCTCTGGTCAGCCTGGCTTCTCCTGCAGATGCGGTTCGCCTGGGTGGATGCGCACCAGATCCTTGTGTATGCGGCCGTGCCGGTGGCCTTTGTCCTGGTGATCCTGTTCGTTGACGATCTGCTGGCAGCCCGCGCGCTGGGCGGGTTCATGCTCCTGGTACCGCTCCCGATGCTTGAAAGCGCGTTTGTGCATCCCTGCATGAGCCGCCTGGTCATGACGACCTTCGCTTACCTACTCGCGATCTTCGGCATTGTGCTGGTCTGGAGCCCGTTTAAATTGCGCCAATGGACGGAGCGCTGGATTCGCCGGGAACCGATCGCCCGCGCCGTGGGCGTTGTCGGCCTGATCGTTGGCTCCGTCATGCTGGTTCTGGGCTGGCGCGTGTATTGAACATGACACTAGCGAAGCATGATTCCCCGCGTATCCTGATCCTGCGCAGCGGCGCACTGGGCGATTTAATGCTGACGCTGCCGGCCATCCGGGCTTTGCGCCGGCACTGGCCTTCAGCCGCCATCGAGCTGGCCGGGCATCCCCGCACGGCAGAGCTGGCCATGGCTGCCGGCCTGATTGACCGCGTTCGCTCGCTGGATGCCTCCGGAATGGCCGAATGGTTTGTTCCGTGCCGGACGTGGCCGGAGCGCGAGCGGACTGATATTGCTTCCTTTGACCTCATCCTGTCTTATCTCAGCGATGCCAATGGCGTGGTGCCAGCCAACCTTAGGGCAGCCGGCGCAAAACGGGTGATTGTCTGTCCGCCTATCATCGCATCGGATCATGCGGCCGATCATTTCCTGCGTCCGGTAACGGATATGGGTATATCAACGCCGATCAGCGATGCGCCCCTGCTTGCATGGCCGGAAACGTTGCGGCAGCAAGGACGGCATTGGCTTAAGGAACTGGGATTGGCCGACAATGTCATTAGCCTGCATCCGGGCAGCGGCAGTGCCCGGAAAAACTGGCCGGTCGAAAAGTTCGCCATCCTGGCGGATAACGTTTTGCGCTCACTGTCCGCCCAGCCCCTGTTCATCCTGGGTGAAGCGGATGCGGCTGCAGCGCGCGCGTTGCCGCGGCTGGCGCCGGCAATACCCGTGCTGATTAATCGGACTTTGAAGGAAGTGGCCTCGGTTCTCGCAATCAGCCGGGGCTATGTGGGCAACGATTCCGGGATTACCCATCTGGCCGCGGCGCTGGGAGTTCCCGCCGTTGCGCTCTTTGGCCCCACGGATCCGGCCGTGTGGGGCCCGCGCGGCGCGAATGTCGTCATCCTCCGAGGCCTTGAGCCAACGAGTGAAGCCTTGGCCGCCATTGAACCGGGCCGTGTGTTGAAGGCGCTGGAGCGCTCGATTGCGGACTCCACCTGCAGCCGGATTCAAGCCCTCGGCCATTGACTACACAGTAATGATGACTATTATGTACGGCTACCGACGGATAGACGACAGGCTGCAACTAACCCTATGTGAAAAAAACACCATGCGTGAACCTAATTTTAATAATCTGCTCAAAGTTTTGCGCTGCGAAGTCCCTGAACGCCCTACGTTGTTCGAATTTTTCCTGAACAGCCGGATATATAAAAAGTTGGCGGGTTCGGCCTGGACAGAGGATCCGGGCGCGCTGGCGCAATGGCGCATGCTGATCGCCGCGTTCAAGACGGCCGGATATGATTATGCCACGGTCGCCGGCTCGCGCTTCAATTTTCCAACCGGCAAACATGATGCCGCCCAGACCATTTCGCTCAACCAGGGGTTTGTTATCACGGACCACAAAAGCTTCGATGCTTACCTGTGGCCCGACCCCGACACCTTCGATTACACGGCGCTGCGCGCGATTGCCCCGGACCTGCCGCGCGGCATGAAGCTGATCGTCTCCGGGCCCGGCGGCGTACTGGAAAATGTCATCAGCCTGGTCGGGTACGATAACCTTTGTTTTATGCTGGCCGACGATCCCGGCCTGGTAATGGACATCTTCGAGGCGGTCGGCAGCCGGCTGGTAAAGCATTATCGGAAAGCCGTTGCCTATGACACGGTGGGGGCCTGCATTTCCAACGATGACTGGGGGTTCAAAACCCAGACGATGTTGTCCGTGGCGGACATGCGCAAGTATGTTTTCCCATGGCACAAGCGCATTGTGGATGCCATCCATGCGGCCGGCCGGCCGGCAATCCTGCATTCGTGCGGCGAGGCGCGGGCCATCATGGAGGATATGATCACCGGCATGCGGTACGACGGCAAGCATTCTTATGAGGACGTCATTATGCCGGTCGAAGAAGCATACCGCCGCTGGGGCGGACGGATTGCCATTATGGGCGGCATCGATCTCGATTTCATCATCCGCTCGCCCATTGAAGCCATCCAAAAACGGTGCCGCGCCATGCTGGACCTGACCGCCGCAAAAGGCGGCTATGCGCTGGGCACAGGCAACAGTGTGCCGGAATTCGTTGACGACGACAAATATCTGGCCATGATTGCCATCGCAACGCGCTCATAGCCGCCCCACCCTTGGCGGCGGCGGTTAATCAAGAACGGTCTCGCGGGAGCTCGCCCCTCCATGAATGCTAATTTTTTCGCGATATTGGAGGGCGGAGCGCCTGCGACGCCTTTGGTTTCACCATTGATGACGCCGCCGTTCGTCAAAGCTGCGAAGCCCCACTTTTCATTTTCATTTCCACATCAGTCTGATAGAGTCCGTTCAACACGGGACGGAACCGGCTGACAATGAATGTTCTATCACTGGAAAAAGAAGCGCACCGCGATAATTTGGAGGCACTGTTCTCTTTTGTGGAACAGGCCCTGACCACATTGAACGCGCCGGCATCAAAACGGGACGGGATGATGATGGCCCTGGACGAGGCCCTGACCAACGTGGTGCTTTATGCCTACACCGATGATCACCGGGGCACGGTGCTCATCCACATGAGCCGCGCCGACAATACGCTGACGGCGGAAATCGTGGACCGCGGCAAGCCGTTCGATCCCACGGCGCATCCGACACCCGACATCTCCCTGCCGATCGAGCAACGCCCCATCGGCGGCCTGGGCATTCACCTGATACGCAACCTGGTGACCAGCTTGCGGTACTATCGCAAAGAAGGGGAAAACCATTTGATTCTAACCACATCCTGGAAGGACACCCTATGAGTGACGCAGTCTTGTTTATTGATGAAAGCCGGCAGGACGTCAAACTTGTGCATATCATGGCCCAGCGGCTGTTGGATCCCCAGCAGGCCGAAACCCTGGCCCGCCATTTGGTCGGATTGTTCGATTCCGGTATCCTGTGCGTGCTGGTGGAAATGGGCAGCGTCCAGCGTCTCTCCAGTATCTTCTTCCGCTCATTTATCATGGCCGGGAAGAAAGCCGGTGAGAAAAAAGCCAAACTGGCCTTCTGCAACCTGCCGCCCACCGTCCAGGAAGGCTTCACGATCACCGGCCTGACCGATCTCTTTCCGATCTACAAGAACGAGAACGAAGCGCTCGTCAAATTGGGCGGTAAATAACCAGGGTAACGCGGGCCGGCTTTCGCGCGTGTTCCGCGGATCATTCAGGCACTTATCCTGCCCGGTAGATATATGGCCGTTGCGACTGCTAGACAACAAACGGGATAACGGCTTTACGTTGCGGGGGATATTCCGGGAAATGGGATTTGTACCATTTATGCGAACGGATGGCCCGGGGAAACAGATTGGCAAAAGTGAACGCGAAGAAGGCAAACCCGGCCGGCGATGAAGTCATGACGGCCCAGCCAAGCCATTCTACAATCTCGCCGAAATAGTTGGGGCACGAAATGTATTCGAAAAGCCATCCGCGCGGGACCTGATATTCAGACGGATTTTTCCCGCGCAGGATGCGCAGCTTTTCGTCGGCGGTCCTGTTAACCCTATATCCGGCCGCGAACAGGGCCGCTCCGATAATGAACGGCCATGATAACAACCAGACGCCCGGGTAAGCCTGCAGATGAAACAGGCCGTAGCCGTTGGCATATCCATTTAAGCCGTTGAACAGCAATGCCAGCGCCACCAGCAGTAAAGGGAACGGCTTGTCTCCGCCGGATTGCCTGAAAGGATCGACAAATGTGCGCGGCACGTAGTGGAGCAGCCAGAGCGCTATGAAAATGATCTGAGGGATGTCTTTCTGCGGCGACACAACGAAAAACAGGACCATCAGCGCCGGCGAAGGACATTCCATTATCATCCACGCCCACCGGGCAGGGAGCGCCGGCCCCCAGCCCTTTCTCAAGAACTTGCCGTATGGCGCGGGGACGAAAAAAAGCAGGATAAATACCGCTGCCGCAGATCCGAAAATTAAAGCCAGGCAATAATTATACATTGCAAGCATGAACAGCCTGATCCCCGCACGCCGTGCCGGATTTAAATTTAACCTACCCATAAACAGGATAGCCCAAGACGTACAGCCAGGCGAGGGAAAAAGTTGCGTTTCATAGTTGTGTTCCGTCCCCAGCCATACGAGGGCCTGCCCAAGGGATGCTTTTCATCCTTCCGAATTGACATCCCGGCATCCTTTTGACAGATTGCCACCGTGAATCTGGCATACGGCTCGGTTCCGGGCGGCGGGCGCAGGTTCAGAAGAGGGAAAGGCATGACGGCATGATTTTTGATGACCTGACACCCGAAGAAATGCAGGCGGTTGAGAAACTCGCCAAGGTGCGCGTCTACAGGCAGGGGTCCCTCATTATCGAGGAAGGCAAAGCCGGGGTTTCTTTCTTTCTGATGCTCTCCGGCCGCGTCGAAATCCGGAAGCGGATTGCCGGCGGCCAATACAAGAAACTGATCGAACTGGGCCCATGCGGAGTGTTCGGCGAAGTCGCCTTCCTGGGCGTCGAAAGCCGGTCCGCGAGCGTGATTGCGCTCCGGGATTGCGAAGTGCTGGAATTCGACGGCAAGGAGACCAAACGTTTCATGAACGAGAAGCCGGCAATCGGCTTGAAGCTCTATCGCGGTATGGCCCGGGAACTGGCGAGGCGGCTGGCGAAAAGCGATGAGGATATTAAGGACGCCATTGTCTGGGCAATGATAGATCCAAAGGACAAGGTGCATCCCGTCGGCGACAACATAGACGTCCCCGCCCGGCCAAAGCTGACTCTCGATCCCCGCCGCGCTCCGCCCGCGGATCGGGAGCCCATCCTATGAAATCAGTTTGGATCAAGCGCTTGAGGCCACGAAAAAGGCTGTGGCGCAGGCGATTGAGGTGGTCGTGGCTTGGCGGGCACAATCTCCTGGGGTTTTAATCATTATAATTGTCAAGGAGCGATGCCATGAAGCATAAATTCAGGAAAATCAGCCCGGATAAGGATCAGACCCAAATAACCCGCGATCTGCAAACCTATCAAAACAAGGCCCTCGAATTAGGCGCAACCAAAGTCAAGATCATCAGTGTCGATGAAATCATAGTGGATGAACGCGTCACGCTCAAATGCCAGGTCCCGCGCTGTTTCGGGTTCGGAACAGGCGCCAACTGCCCGCCCAATACGCTGAAGCCCGCCGAAATGCGCAGCCTGCTGGAGAAATACCGCCATGCCGTGTTCTTTGTGAAGGAAGTCCCTTCCGCTGTCATTGTCAGGGACAAGGCAACGATCAAAGAACGCGTCAAGGCTTACCAGGAAGTTTACAAAATCGTCACGGATATTGAGTCAATGGCTTTTTACGATGGGCACTACCTGGCATTCGGGCTTGGCGCAGGATCATGCCGCCACACGTTATGCGGCCTTGAGGAAAACTGCGCTGCTTTGAAAGGCGAAAAATGCCGTTTTTCCCTGCGTTCCCGGCCGTCCATGGAGGCCGTCGGCCTGGACGCCTACAAGATGGCGGCCTGCGCGGGATGGGAGATCTATCCCATTGGCAGCAACGCCAAACCGGAAGATATTCCCTTTGGCCTGCTGGCCGGCATCATCATCGTGGAATGACGCCATCCGGCAGCCGATGAGCTATTCGTCCTCCGCTCAGGCCCGTCACGCCGATCAACGAGAGCGGCCAAAACCGGACCGATCAAATCTCCCCGGTTGCTTTTCCAGGTTCGCCTTGTTATGATCACGCCGCATTCAGCTTGTTTCCGCCTTCACCAAGGAGGTTTCCACCTTCGCTAAAGTTTCGGCGGATAAGTTAGCGGATATAATAGAGAACAAGTCCAATATTGTTTAAGAAAGGTAATATGCTCGCCAAAGTCCATTCCGGCGCAGTTTACGGCGTTGATGCTTACCCCGTGGAAATTGAAGTCAACACAGGCCGGGGCGATCCGCAGACGGTTATCGTCGGCCTGCCCGATGTGGCGGTAAAGGAAAGCAAGGATCGCGTCAACACCGCCATCCTCAATTCCGGCTTCGAGATGCCCAAGGAGCGCCTGACAATCAACCTGGCTCCGGCGGACATCAAGAAGGAAGGCCCGATTTTCGATCTGCCCATTGCCATGGGCGTGCTGGCCACGATGGGCGATATCCCCATGGAGGCGCTCGCTACTTTTGCCCTGGTGGGCGAGTTGGCTTTAAGCGGCGAAGTGCGCCGGGCGCGCGGAGTGCTCCCCATCACGATGGCCATGCGCGAGAAAAAGCGCCCGGCCATTATGGTACCCTTCGATAACGCCGATGAGGCTGCGGTGGTGGAAGGGATTGATGTTTATCCGGTCCGGAACCTGCGCGAAGCCGCGGAGATTGTCGCAGGCCGGCTTGCCGCCCAGCCCTATCGGGTGGATGTGGCCAAGGTATTCGAAACGCATTTGATCTATGAGGAAGATTTCGCCGACGTCAAGGGCCAGGAACACGCCAAGCGCGCAATCGAGGTGGCCGTGGCCGGCGGGCATAATTTGTTAATGATCGGGCCGCCGGGCACCGGCAAAACCATGCTGGCCAAGCGCGTGCCTTCGATCCTGCCGCTTATGTCGCTGGAAGAAGCCCTGGAAACGACCAAAATTCACAGCATTGCCGGGGCTCTGCCTCCGCGCCAGGCGCTGGTTACCCGGCGCCCGTTCCGTTCGCCGCATCACACCGTGTCCGATGCCGGCCTCCTGGGCGGCGGGGCCCATCCCATGCCGGGCGAGGTCAGCCTGGCACATCGCGGCGTGCTGTTCATGGATGAACTTCCCGAGTTTCACCGCAACGTGCTGGAGGTGTTGCGTCAGCCTTTGGAGGATGGCGCGGTCACTATTTCAAGGGCTTCGGCCAGCCTGACCTTTCCCTGCGAATTCATGCTCGTGGCGGCGATGAATCCCTGTCCCTGCGGGTATTACGGAGATTCCAAGCACAATTGCCGCTGCACGCCGCTGCAGATCCAGAACTACCGCAACAAGATTTCCGGTCCGCTCCTCGACCGGATCGATATCCACATCGAGGTGCCGTCGGTGCGTTACCAGGAATTATCGTCCATGGGCACGGGCGAGCCCTCGGCGGCCATCCGCGCACGGGTGCTGGCCGCGCGTACCATCCAGCAGGAGCGCTTCCGGGGCTTACGCAAAGTGCGCTGCAACGCGGGGATGCGCACGAAGGAACTGCACAAGCATTGCCAGTTAAAGCCTGATGCCCAGGCCCAGTTGAAAATGGCAATCACGGAGTTAAATTTCAGCGCCCGGGCCTACGACCGCATCCTCAAGGTGGCCCGCACCATCGCCGATCTCGCCGCTTCCCCTGACATCCAGACCGAGCACGTCTCCGAGGCCATTCAATACCGCAACCTGGACCGGCAGTTCTGGATTTGATTATGGATAGCTCCTTGCCGGAGAAAACAGGAATGGTAATAATGCAGTCAACAACCGACCATGACTCTCTTTGATTTTGTTCATGTCAAAGGGGGAAGGTCACAGACTAGAAACCATCACTTTATTTTAACAACCAACGGCACGTTACCTTTGAATCAGCAGACGGCGCAGGTGGTCCTGCTTGCGCCGAAAAGCATCGGGGTATGTTCCGGCTGCATTGCGTATTCCATATTCACAAAGTGCATCACATTCTTTCAGTTTTTTGATCCGGATAGCCATGCTTACAACTTGAAAAAGTCCTGTACTTACGCTTTGCCGGCATGATGGACGAAGACCAAGCAGACTACTGTTTCGGACAAAATTAAACAGTCTCCATCCCAAATCGAAAACGCGAATTAATTCTGCGTTAACTTCTCGGCTGCGTAGCAGGTATTCCTCAGCGTTTACCTCATCATACCCGGGCGCGACGGACTGGCAGGTTCGCGCGGCAGGCTATTAAAAAAGTCCATACAAACAGGCTGAAAAATAAACGCTTGCGTTAAGGCCGTCGTCAAATATGCTTGCTGTAAATTCGGCTTGGCAGAACCCCGCGAGGAAAGGGCATGGCTATGAACATCAGACCTCTGATTGCAGATGATCACAAAATCATGAGAGACGGACTGAAGTCGCTGGTTGAAAAGGAGTCGGACATTACCGTGGTCGGCGAAGCTCAAACCGGTAAAACGACCGTGGCCCTGGTTAAACAACTCTTGCCCCATATTGTGGTGATGGATATCGCCATGCCGGACCTGAACGGGATTGAAGCAACGCGTAAAATTATTAAAATAACTCCCAATGTCAAAATCGTGGCGCTCTCCGCCCACACCGACCAGCATTTTATCCGCGAAATGATGACAGCGGGGGCATCGGCTTACGTCCTCAAAGACACGGCCTACGAGGAACTCGTCCGGGCAATCCGCAATGTGATGAAAGGCAAAAAGTATCTCTCGCCGGATATTGCGCGCGGCGTGCTGGATGTTTACGTCAACCTTTCGCGGTCGTTGAGCGCCAACCCTGCTTTTGTGGTCCTGACCGACCGGGAACGCGAAACCCTGCAGATGATCGCGGAAGGCAAAACATCAAGGAAATAGCCGGCGATATGGAAGTCAGCGTGAAAACCATCGAAACCCATCGCCGTAACATTATGGAAAAATTGGATATGCACAGCATCGCGGAACTTACAAAATACGCCATCCGCGAAGGAATAACCTCGGTTGATGCGCGAAAACAAGAAGCGGTCGGAAGTTAACAATCGGATCTCAGAAGTCAGTTGTCATAAAAAAGATTCTGGCTGATCTCGGGCCTCGATCTTCCGTATTCATATGAACATTCTCCTCATAGACGATCACGCCGAAACGCGCAAAGAAATGGCGGCACTCATCAATGCCGAAAAAGATCTGGCCGTTGTGGCCGAAGCCGTCACCGGCGAAGAAGGCGTGGTCAAAACTTGTGAACTGAAACCCGATCTGGTGGTGATGGATATTTTTTTGCCCGGCATCAACGGCATCGAAGCAACCAAAAACATTCTCGCTAACAACCCGGCTGAGAAGATTCTGGTTTTATCCAATTATTCCGGCCATATTCTCGTACAGGCCATATTGAAGGCCGGCGCCCTGGGGTATGTTCGTAAAGGCAATGCTTTTGAGGAACTGGTGCCGGCCGTTCGCTCCATTGCCGTGGGCAAACAATATCTGGGAAAGGGAATCAACGATTAAAAGGTAGCAGGCGGCATGGTTCATTCTGCATTTTTAATTTCCTTGATCCGCCGCAAGTGTCTGCCGCCCTTGAATTCCGCCGTGAGCCAGGTGCGCACAATGTCCAAGGCCGTTTTGAGAGGTATCATCCTCTCGCCGATGGCGATCATGGTGGCATCATTATGCTCGCGCGCCAGCCGGGCGCTCTTTCTATTCCAGCATACGGCGCAGCGGATGCCCTTCACCTTGTTGGCCGCCATGGCTTCGCCGTTCCCGGAGCCGCCCAAAACAATGCCCCGGGCGCATTCGCCCTTGGCCACCGCTTCCGCGGCCGGCCGAATGACCAGGGGGTAATCCACCGGCCTCTCGGAGTCCGCGCCGAAGTCGCGAACACCATAGCCTTTAGATTCCAAAAAAGCCTTGATTTTTTCCTTGTACCGGAATCCGGCATGGTCGGAGGCCAAGGCGATGATGTCTATCGCTTTCGGTCGGGTATCTAAAATTCCTGCTTTCATGGCAACTCTTTTGGAAAAATGACTATGGATCCCGTGAAGTGTCCTACGGCATCATGCATGGGCGACGACATTAATTTAGGCAAGCATACGGCTTGCATTGCCTTGATTCCAAGAGTATCATATTCTTTATAAATTTTGACAAGGGAAGAATAAACGGGTGAAAGCATCGAATCCTATTAAGGAACAGGTCGGAAATAGTAAGCCTGCCGGGAAAATTGTCCCCGACTTGGTTAAGGCGCCGCAGGAAACCAGGGACCCTGTTGAAAGCCATGCCAGAGAAGAAACGATGGAGCTGGATCGGATCGCCCGCTCGCGAGAATCTTTCCGTTCAGCCTCGCTCTATACCCGAAGCCTCATCGAAGTTTCCCTTGACCCTCTGGTAACCATCAGTGCCGGCGGCAAGATCACCGACGTCAACGAGGCGACCATCAAGGTTGCCGGCGTCCCGCGCGAACAGCTCATCGGCACCGATTTCTCCGATTATTTCACGGAACCGGAAAAAGCCCGTGAGGGCTATCAGCTGGTCTTTACCAAAGGTTCTGTCACTGACTACCCTCTGACAATTCGCCACAGGGACGGCCATCTAACGGATGTCCTTTATAATGCCAGCGTCTACAAGGACACCCACGGCAACGTGCTCGGCGTCTTTGCCGCCGCGCACGATGTGACCATCCAAAAACAGGCCTCGCAATACGCGCGTAGTCTGATTGAATCCTCTCTTGACCCTCTGGTAACCATCAGTGCCGGCGGCAAGATCACCGACGTCAACGAGGCGACTATCAAGGTTACCGGCGTTCCGCGCGATCAGCTCATCGGCACCGATTTCTCCGATTATTTTACGGAACCGAGCAAGGCCAGCGAAGGGTACCGGCAGGTCTTTGCCAAGGGTTCGGTTACCGACTACCCTCTGACAATTCGCCACAAGGACGGCCATCTAACGGATGTCCTTTATAATGCCAGCGTCTACAAGGACACCCACGGCAACGTGCTCGGCGTCTTTGCCGCCGCGCGCGATGTGACCGTGCTGAAACAGGCCGAAGTGGAGTTAAGACGTCATCGGGATAATCTCGAGGCCTTGGTACAAGAACGCACATCCAAACTCGAGGCATTAAACAGGGAGTTGGCCCGGTCCAACGAGAACCTGGCACAGTTCGCCTATGTCGCCTCGCATGACCTTCAAGAGCCCCTGAGAATTATGGCGAACTACTCGCAGTTGTTGGAAAAGCGCTATAAAGAAAAGTTGGATAAGGATGCGGATGATTTCATCAACTTTATTGTAGATGCGGCCAAACGCATGCAAAAATTAATTACCGATTTGCTTGAGTATTCCCACATAGGCAGCAAAGATGCCAATATGACGGAAGTTGATTGTAATGAAGTTGTGCGAAAAGTGACCGGCACGATGTCGGCAATCATTGAAAGCGATCATGCCAGGGTTACTCATGATAACCTGCCGGTCTTGACCGCCCATGAAACCGGTTTAATCCAGCTCTTTCAAAACCTGATCGGGAACGCGCTGAAATTTCATGACAAAGATCCGCCGCTAATCCACATTGCCGCCCGGCGGGATAAAAGCGGGTGGATTTTCTCGGTTCGGGATAACGGCATTGGTATTGAACCGCAATACAACAAAAGAATATTCCATATTTTCCAGCGCTTGCATTCCAGGAGCGAGTATCCCGGCACGGGCATCGGCCTTTCCATCTGCAAAAAGATAGTGGAAAATCACGGCGGGCGGATCTGGGTGGAATCAGAAACGGGGAAAGGAACGACTTTTTATTTTACGATACCGGCGTAGTACAAGTGGAGCCTTCATCCTTCGTCTCTCATGGTTGCATCCGTCAATATAAAAAGGAGGGCATAGACAATGGCTAATGGAAACGCGTTGATCCCGATCGAAATTCTCTTGGTTGAGGACAGTCCGGCGGATGTGCGGCTTACCATAGAGGCCTTGAAAGAGGAAAAACTGTATAATAATCTGCATGTTGTGAACGACGGCGTGGAGGCGATGGCGTTCCTGCGCCGGGAGGGCAAATATGCGAAAGCCGTGCGGCCCGACCTGATCTTGCTGGACCTGAACCTGCCCAAAAAAGATGGACGGGAAGTGCTGATGGAGATCAAAGACGACGAAACGTTAAAAATCATTCCCGTGGTAGTGCTCACCATTTCCAAAGCGGAAGAAGACGTGTTGAAATCGTACAAGTTGCATGCGAATTGTTACATCACCAAGCCCATAGATTTAAACCAGTTCGCCAAGGTCGTGAAGACCATCCAGGATTTCTGGCTGACGATCGTCAAGTTGCCGCCAAAGCCAAGGTAATAATCATGACCCCGGCGAAATTGCGTATTTTATACGTAGAAGATAATCCGGCGGATTATCGCCTTTTGGAAGAATATCTTAGTGAATGTCTGTCAGCTAATTTCGAGATTAAACAGGCCGAGAGCATCAAAGGGGCTCTCACACTTGCGTCGTCCGTGAGGTTCGATGTTATTTTTCTGGACCTCGATCTGCCGGACAGCCGCGGGTTGGAAGGCTTGGAAAAAATTGCCGCGGTTATTGTCCTGACCGGTTTGAATGACGAAGAAACCGGCCTGCAGGCCATCAGAAAACATGCCGCAGATTACTTGGTCAAGGGCCAGATTGACGTAAATATCCTGGCTCGTACCATACGCTATGCCGTGGAACGCAAACATTTCGAAGATGCGCTGGCCCTTGAGCGCAATAATCTTCAAATGATTTTTGACGCCGTGAACATCGGGATGCTTCTTGTAGATGACAAAGGCATGGTTAAGCGAGTTAATAACGTTATCTACCGCTGGGTGGGAAAAGACCATCCGACAACCGGCCCTGCCCAACCCGGCGATATCCTAAGATGTATCCACGCGCTCAATAGCCCATCCGGATGCGGCCAAACCCCTCATTGCGATACCTGTCCTATCCGTAAGGCTTTTGAGTCTGTCTTACGCTCCGGCCAGCCGGTTCACGGTATCGAAGCGGAAGCCACCCTTTTGATCGCCGGATCCCAAGTCCATTTATGGCTCGATCTCAGTATAGATCCTGTTTGCATGGCCGGCAAAAAATTCGCCATTTTCTCCCTTAACGACATCACCGAACACAAGCGGATCGAAGCGCGCGAAAAGGAGGTGTTGGTCGTCGCCATGTCCGCCCGCACCGCCATGGATACGCTCCAAGCCATGGGTGAAGGCGTATTGCTCATGGATATGAACGGAAAAATATTATCCGCCAATCCGGCGTTTAAGCAGTTGAGCGGCCTGAGCGAATTGCTGGGCCGACCCCTTATGGAGCTTCTGCTTCCCATGCTGGAAGCAAAGGACAAACCGATGGTCTTGGAGGCGCACAACACGGCGCTGAACGGACATAATCCCCAGTTACATCCCCTGACGTTAATCAACAAGCGCGGACGGCCGGTCACCGTCATTCCGGCGATCTCATTTATCCGCGCTTCGGACGGCAAGGCAACCGCCGTCATTTTAACTGTGCGCGATATTTCTGAAATTCGCGTCATGCAGCGAAACCTGGAAGAGAACAATACACGCCTGCGGGCCCTTGCCGAAAGACTTTCCTCAACCGAGGAACGAGAGCGCCGCCGGATCTCCGCCCAGATTCATGACACCGTCATCCAGACGCTGTCGCTTTCCAACATCAAGTTGGGAGCGCTGTTGAAGGACGTGATCGATGAGGGCGCCAAAAAAAATATCGTTTCGGTGAAAGCCGTTCGGGCAATGATCGAAGATGCCGTTGGCGAAGCCCGGTCGTTAATGGCCGAATTGACCCCGCCTTTGCTTTATGAACTCGGCCTGGTGCCGGCCCTCAGCGACTTGGCCCAAAAACTTCAGAAACAGCACAACCTGCCGATTCAGGTGAAGGACACCGAACAGCCCAAACCGGTGGACAAGACGATTCAGGGAATTCTGTTCCAGGCAACCCGCGAACTCATTCTGAATGCCCTGAAACATGCGGGAAAATGCGCCATTACCGTGACCGTGTCGCGGAAAAACGACCAATTGCGGATTTGTGTGGCAGACAATGGCTTCGGCTTTAATGTCCCGGAAGAAGGCCATTTTGTATTTCACAGGAACGGAGGCTTTGGACTGTTTGCCATCCGCGAGCGCTTGGAAAGAATCGGCGGCAGTCTTGCCATCCGGTCACAGGCCGGCGCCGGCACAATCGTCTCGCTTTTTGCGCCGCTCGTTTTAAAGAATGCAGAAGGTAGAATAAAACCCGCCTGAGCTCCGCCGGGGAATTAAGCAACGAAATCCACCGGCGGATCATTCTATAGCCGGCATGTTTCTATAAGGTTTTTCCGCCTTGTTTCTAAGAAATCCCCTCATGGCGGCTCGCGCCGCATGATCCTATCATTTCAGCAGATATCAATACATGCAAGCGCTGTGCCTGTGTGCCAGGCAAAACGCGCTCATGCATGAACAAGGAGGAGGGTAGAAGATGCAACCATTAAACGGACAGATTCAAACGGCGGACTGGAAATCGGAAAAACACGTTCCGGTTATTGAGTGTTCCGAGCAAGTCAAGGCGGGCGAGTATTTCAAGGTCACGGCAACGCTCGGCAAGGCAATCGCCTATCCCAATACCACGAAACATCATATCCGCTGGATAGCATTGTTCTTCCAGCCGGAAGGCGAAAAAACGCCCTATCAGATCGGCCACTTCGAATTCTGCGCTCACGGCGAATCGGCGAAAGGACCGAATGAAAGTATAATTTACACCAATCATGAAGCCGCCACCACAATGAAAACCGGCAAGTCAGGGACTTTGTACGCGCTGGCCCTTTGCAATATCCATGGCTTATGGCAGTCGTCAAAGAGCCTCGCGCTTGGCTGATAATAAAATTGACGCGGGGCGCAACAGACAGAGGGGCAACAGTGTTGCCTGAACATGGAGGAAATAAAAATGACGGCATTCGTGGATAAGGATAAATGCACGGGTTGCGGGCTTTGTCCCGACATCTGTCCGGAGGTATTCGAACTAACCGGTGATGCGGCAACGGTAAAGGTGGGAGTGGTTCCTGAGAAAGTGGAAGCCACTTGCCGCGAAGCGGCGGAAAGTTGCCCGGTTGAGGCTATATCACTAAAAAAATAAGGAGGGAAAAATCATGGCAGAGTTTTTAAATTCGTTTACCGGCTTGACACCGGACCGCAAACTGACTGCGCGGGAATTATCACGGGCAATAAGGGTGGCCTTGTCCGCCGAAGAGGAGGCGATCCATCTTTATGAAGCGCTGGCTGACGCAGGCGATAACACCCTGGCAAGGGAAGTTCTGCAGTCCGTAGCCGAAGAAGAACGCGTTGATGTCGGCGAGTTCCAGCGCCTTTTGAACCTTCTCTTGGACGACGAGGCGACCCGGCTGGCGGAAAGCGCGCGCAGCGTGAAAGGCGCTGAAACGCGTTTGTTCCAGGTACCGGAGCTGGCGCCGGATGCCGCGCTTGAGGCTTCGGGAGCCAAGTCGGCGCGCAAGGCATTTGCGCACATTCCCATCGCCAGGCCGGGCCATCTGGCTGAGGCGGATGCTTTGATCTTCGGAACACCGACCCGATTCGGAAACATGTGCGCACAGATGCGGAATTTTCTGGATCAGACCGGCGAACTGTGGATGAAAGGGGGTCTGATCGGGAAAATCGGCAGCGTGCTTGCCAGCACGGGAACGCAACAGGGCGGGCAGGAAACGACCATCACCAGCTTTTACAACACTTTGATACATCTGGGGATGATCGTGGTCGGAGTGCCTTACTCTGAAAAGGCCTGCTCAATATGGCGGAAATAACGGGCGGCACGCCCTATGGGGCCACAACTTTGGCAGGGCTGACGGCTCGCGGAAGCCGAGCGAAAACGAACTCAGTATCGCCCGGTTTCAAGGACACCATGTCGCCACGTTGGCGGCTAAATTGAAAGGAAACTGACATGACCATCAGACATGCAAAAGCAGTTTGGGAGGGAAACCTCAAGGAAGGCAAAGGAAACTTGGAACTGGGCAGCGGCGTCTTTCAAGGAGCTTATTCTTTCAGATCAAGGTTTGAAGAAGGCATTGGCACAAATCCGGAAGAGCTGATCGCGGCCGCTCTGGCCGGATGCTTTTCCATGGCCCTGGCGCATATTCTGACTGAAGCCGGCTATGTGCCTCAAAAAATAGTAACCGCAGCCAAAGCCCATCTGGGTGCCGTCCGCAACGGTTTCGCCATCAATATAATTGAGCTTGAAACCGAGGCGACTGTGTCCGGCATTGAAACAAATAAGTTTAGGCAATATGCCGAAGAGGCTAAGACGAATTGCCCCGTCTCCAAGGCGCTGGCCGGAACAAAAATAGAATTGATGGCGAAATTAAAGGGGGAATCTCATGAATAAACGAACAATCAGCGAAGATGTTTTCCTGCTCGGGGCCGTGGACTGGAACCGGCGGTTTTTTGATTCCCTGATTCCTCTGCCCGATGGGACCAGCTACAATGCCTATCTGATAAAAGGAAGCGCGGCCACGGCGCTGATTGACACGGCCGATCATACCAAATCGCACATTCTGATGGACCAGCTCAAGGATGTTGCCCGGATTGACTATCTGATAGCCAATCACGCCGAACAGGACCATTCCGGCACTCTGCCGCAGGTTGCGGAAAAATATCCGCAAGGCGAGGTTGACCAGCGCTTGTTTAACGGCCTTGAGAATGGCAAAGTTGCCGCACCCGGGGCACCAGGCGGTTTCATACTCCCCATAATCCTCTAAGCCGACTTTTTTTCGTTCATCCGTCATCATGAAGATTCCTGAGGATGTATTCGGGCGTCAAGGGCAGTCCATCATAGCGCCGCACATGGAATGGGATCTCAAATCCGCATTCCCTTCAGATAAGACGGGCAAACTGGCCGACGACATTGCCTTCAATGCAAACCGCTTTTGCCGCCGACTTCAAATAGTTAAAAAAATGATCCGGTACCAACGGCCACACCTGCTGGAAATGAAGCGTGCCGACTTTCAGGCCGTCGGCTCTTTTCGTCCTGGCCGCCTCGCGCACGGCGCCTTTGGACGATCCCCGGGAGATCAGCAAAAGATCCGGTGGATCATCGCCTTCGAATTCCGGGGGGATGACCCGGGAGACAATGCCGCGCAGTTTGTTCTGGCGCTTCTCGACCATCCTTCGCCTTATTTCCAGATCCTCGGTGATGTGGCCGTCCTCGGTATGCTCGTCGCTGTCGGCAACGACAAGCTGTTCGCTCATGCCGGGTAACCGCCGTGGCGAGACGCCCGTGTCCGTGAAGGAGAATGGCGTGTAGACGGTTCCGGAAGCAGGCTCGGCCGGCGCATCATGGGTCGCATCGGTCAGAATCAAGGATTGCGGGCTCAGCTGGTCGCGATGAAACATGACAGTTTCTTTGTTTAATGCGACCAGCATATCAATGGACTCGCGCGGTGCCAGAATGTGTTCCGAACCGGCGCGGATGGTAAAGGTATTGTGCCCGCCCCGGACGCGCGACATATACACCTGGGTCACCACAATATTGAGGCCGCTGCGGACAAGGCTTTTTGAAAGAACCTCCCCCAGAGTGATGAGACCCTGCCCTGCTTCCCCGCCAATGCAAATGGTTATCTCATGACGGATGGTCATGGTCTGTATCATGCGAAAAATGGCGGTTGACGGTCATCAGGAATACTCTGATTCTGCGCGCCGAAGCCGGTATCAGGAATATCTTCGCAGTTTTTAAGGGATTCCCCGATGGCGATTCGATTGGGTTTATGTCAAAAATGATAGAAGTTGAACACAGGATAGTCCTTTAACAACAGGAAAGGAGCGCAAGCCATGAACAGAGCCAAACGTATCGTGAAAAAGAAAGCACAACTTCGGGAAGAACACGCCGCGTGCGAAGACAAACAAAGCCGGCAAAAAGAAATCTATTTTGAAATTTGCGCCGCACCGGCCTGCAGTGTCTGCATGGCGGGGTCGTTCAATAACTGGCAACCGCAGGAATTAAAGGATGACGGAACTGGAAAATATACGGCACTTGTAACTTTGCCGGCCGGCCGGCACGAGTATAAGTTCATCATCAACGATGCATGGCTGCATGACTCAGGCAATCCCACTATGGTCGTCAATGCATTCGGATCGCTGAACAGCGTGATCGAGGTTTAACGGCGTCTAATTCAAGCGGTTTTCATGAACACGCTTGCCGGGCACAAGGCTTAAGCGGCCTGGCCGGGAGCAAGGCTGCAGCCTGCGGCCATCCCCCGTGGAGTGTCATGGTCCGGTAAGGGAGCATAAAAAAAGAAGAACAGGAAATTATGGCAGACTTAAGCACAAAATATATGGGGATCAGCTTGAAGAATCCGATCATCGTGGGCGCCTCGGCTTTGACGGCCAATCTGGATTCGATCCTGCATCTTGAAAAAGCGGGCGCCGCGGCGCTGGTAACCAAGTCGCTTTTTGAGGAGGAGATCCAACTCGAGAATTTTGTGTTTGATGAGGACTTGGGAAAAGGCAATTATCGCTATGCTGAAATGATCACCCTGCGCCCCAACCTCAAGTTCGCAGGTCCGGCCGAACACCTCATGTGGGTGGGCATGGCCAAAGAAGCCATACATATTCCGGTCATTGCCAGTCTCAATGCGGTGAACCAGGCAACCTGGTTTGAATATGCCAAACGGCTCGAAGCCGTCGGCGTAGATGCCCTGGAATGCAACTTCTTTGCTTCACCTGGGGAAATACAAAGAAAAGGCGCCGATATTGAAAAAGAACAGATCGAACTTGTCCGTAAACTGAAGAAGGCCGTGTCCATTCCAGTGGGCGTGAAATTAAGTTCCTGCTATAGCAATGTCAGTAATGTTGTCCGGCACATGGACCAGGCCGGAGCAGATGGCTTTGTACTCTTTAACCGTTTTGTCGAGCCCGATATAGACGTTGCCACCGAAACACACCTTCATCCTTTTAACTTTAGTCATGACACTGACTACCGGCTCCCGCTGAGGTATGCCGGCCTGCTTGAAGGAGCGATCCAAGCCGATATTTGCTGCAGTTCGGGTATCTTCCAAGGGGAGGATGTTATCAAAATGCTTCTGGCCGGCGCGGCCTCCGTACAGACCGTCAGCGCCATTTTTACCTTGGGTTACGGGCACATCCGGAAAATGCTGGCGGACATTCAAGACTGGATGGATCGGAAAGGCTACAAGCATATATCAGATTTTCGCGGGAAATTGAGCATGCGGCGTAGTGGCGCACCGGGGGCCTACCTCCATGCTCACTACGCCAAGCTGGTGATGAATTCTGATATTATGATGAACGACTTTTCCGGATGATGATAAAATAAAACACAGGAACAGCAGTCAACCGTTAACCGAAATTCGTTTAAAAGGATTGGCATTGAGCGGCGGGCGAATCGTGGCGAGGGCTGATTTGCTTAGGATGCAAGCAAGGGCCTTGGCGCGCGCATCGCTGCTTGGGACGATTCACGTCATGTACCCGATGATTACCGGCCTCAGCCAGTTCATGGAACTGAAAGACCTTTTTATGAAGGCTGTCGCCAATTTGCCATCTGGCTAGATTGTTCAGGGAGTCATGCTGGAAGTGCCGTCCGCCTGTTTTCAAGTCTCGGAAATTCTCAGTCAGGCCGATTTTGCCAGCATCGGCAGCAACGACCTGACGCAATATTTCTTTGCCGTGGACCGCAACAACGAGCTGGGTGCCTCCGACTTCAATCCCGACCAGCCGGTTTTCTGGGCCCTCCTGCAGTCGCTGGTTGAGGCGGCACAGAACAGCGGCAAACCTCTCTCGCTGTGCGGCGAACTGGCCAGCGATCCGAAGTTTGTTCCCCGTCTGATCGCCATTGGAATTAAATCAGTCAGCGTCAGTCCAAGGGCCATCAGTATCGTCCGGCAAATAGCCGGCGCACTCCTCGCCCGTCTCCATTCAACAACATCTCAGGCAACAAAGGTCTAATGAACCTCACGCTAAATACTCTTTTAAGAGCTTCCCTATTCTCCCCCTCGGCATCATCCCCCTAACCTCCCAATTTATCACGGTATCTTCAGCAACCCCGATCTTCCCAGCCAAATCTTTGATCAGCAATCCGGCGTCAATCCTGGCTTTCCGTAAATGCTCTCCGAAAGTCTTCGGATTTTCCGGATAATCCTTGCGGAATACACCTTTTGACAGAATCCTCTCGATATGATAGGTATTTCTTGATGAAAACCGGTAGTAGTTCTGTCCTGAATGGTTGCCCGTGCGGGTATTATGGAGACTCCAAACACAATTGCCGCTGTACCGCGCTCCAGATCCAGAACTACCGCAACAAGATTTCCGGGCCGCTCCTGGACCGGATAGATATTCACATCGAGGTGCCGTCGGTCAAATATCAGGAACTCGCCTCGATGGGGACGGGCGAACCCTCGGCGGCGATCCGGGAGCGCATACTGGCCGCCCGCGCGGTCCAGCAGGAGCGTTTCCAGCCTTCGCTCAAGAGCTACGGCTCGGCAGGCAAGGGTCTGCGCAAAATGCGCTGCAATGCGGGAATGCGCACCAAGGAACTGCACAAGCATTGCCAATTAAAACCCGACGCCCAGGCCCAGTTGAAGATGGCGATCACGGAACTCAATTTCAGCGCGCGGGCCTATGATCGCATCCTCAAAGTGGCCCGCACCATCGCCGACCTGGCCGCTTCCCCGGACATCCAGACCGAGCATGTCTCCGAGGCCATCCAGTATCGCAACCTGGACCGGCAATTCTGGATTTGATTTTTGATTTTCAGGTCTTATTGATTCAATGGAACATTATTTTTGGCTTATTCCACTGGGATTTGCACTGGGCGCCGCTGGAACACTTATCGGCGTCGGCGGCGGATTTATCCTGGTGCCTGTGTTGCTTCTGCTGTATCCCTACGCGAATCCGGAAACCATTACCAGCATCTCGCTGGCCGTCGTGTTTTTCAACGCCCTGTCAGGCTCGTGGGCCTATGCGCGGATGAAGCGCATTGATTACAAGTCCGGGTTGCTGTTTGCAGCCGCCGCCATACCCGGGGCGATCATCGGCGCATTGACAACGGACTATATTCCTCGCCGACTGTTCGATGCCGTCTTTGGTCTATTGATGATCGTGGCGGCGACCTATCTCTTTTTCCACCGGATCGAGGAAATCAACCCCGGCGACGAAAAAAGCCGGCGGCACATGGCCAGAAATATTGTTGAGATCAATGGTACGGTGCATGCCTTTTCCTATAACCTGAAACTTGGAATGGGGTTAAGCGCGTTTGTCGGATATGTGTCGAGTTTGCTTGGTATCGGCGGCGGCATCGTCCATGTGCCGGTTCTTGTCCGTCTTCTGAACTTTCCCGTGCACATCGCTACGGCGACGTCGCACTTCATGCTGGCGATCATGGCTCTGACAGCGACGATTGTCCATATGGCGAAAGGTTCGTTTTCGCATGGTGGCGTCCATCTGACGATCTACATTGCCATAGGTGTCCTGCTTGGCGCACAAGTGGGAGCGGCGCTTTCTACCCGCGTGCATGGGATGTGGATTATTCGAGGCTTGGCAGTCGCGCTTATTTTTGTCGGCGTCCGGATTCTTGTGATGGCTTTATGAACCTGATGCCGCGGCACTGCTGTCCAAAACAATCTGATTTTGGACAGCAGTGTCTCCGTAACGGCCAGAATATCAGTTGCCCAGGGCTCTAACGCCTCTCAAGGATATGTCAATATTTGACGGCCTTGTGATCGCTATTTGTTATTTTTAGGTTTGACCCTATTTTCATTCGGGCTTAAAATTGTATTTTGAAAGTTTTCAGAACCATCGAGATCTGGCCGGGAAAGAACAGATTGAGAGTGAACACATCTCCGAAGCCATTCAATACCGGACGCTGGATCGGCAGTTCTGGATTTAGTATTCGGCAGTGGAAAACGTACGTTGAAGAAGGACGATATCCTTGGTAATCTTGATTCATGAAAGCAAGCAACAGTATTATGCACGATAGGCGGGAAGAGACTCCGGAGGCAAAAGCGCGATGGTTTCAATCGCGTTCGCTTTCTGAACGGATGGAGTTGTTGTGTTCATTTACAGACTTGGCTTTGACCATAAATCCGGATCTTCAGGAGCGGAAGTATGCTAAACCGGTTGCAGGACGGATTCAGGTCATTTCAAGAACATAACGTGAAATACGTTGTGATCGGTGGAATTGCCTCGATTTTACACGGCGTCCGCCTACAAAAACCCAGAGCAACTTGCCATACTTACCGAGCGCCAGCGACTCGAAAGCGGCGAACAGAACATTGCGGGCCTGCAATCAGCCCAATCTGAACTTGAATTGCAAGCTCAGAAAATCAGGAAGAATTTAGAAGCCTTATCGCCGGCAGCGGGGGCATC
The DNA here is from genome assembly GCA_028718125.1 of Kiritimatiellia bacterium. GTDB lineage: Bacteria > Verrucomicrobiota > Kiritimatiellia > JAAZAB01 > JAAZAB01 > VSJD01. The sequence goes on along the minus strand of JAQUMN010000028.1, from coordinate 24,165 downwards.
AGCGGCAGCAGATGCCTGTGTGCGATTGGAGAAATTGATACCGCCGGGGCGTATATTGAGAAAAATAGATCGATGGATTGATTTTTCGATTATTCATGAGAAGACGGAAGATTTATACAGCAGTATGGGGCGGCCGTCCAATTGATCCGGAAGTATTGATCCGCATGATGGTTGTCGGTTATTTGTACGGGATTACATCGTCGGCGATTGTGCCGGGAAGTATAGCCCCATGTTGAGCGGCGCTGCGCGCCGCTCAACGGGGCGAGCTGCTTCGCCACGTTTGCCTGTTCCGATGCCTTAGGATTGCAATCTCATAATAGCCGCCATCCGGAACTCCCGGCCGGCAGATCCATCTTGCCGCTGTTCCAGGTCATTGTTTGGATCTGCGGATTGAAGTTCATATATACCAGGTGCTTGCCTGTATTGAGCGCCAGCACGCCGCCCTTGTTCAACTGCCAGCCGGCTTTGCGGATGTGTTCGACCAAAGCCGACGTTTCTTCGCTAGTTTGATTCGGCGATGAGATCAGGGCAAAGGCGCTGATTCTATCGCCTTTTTCGAACGTTTCGGGGGAGTTGGTTGAAGCAACATGCTTAAATGCCAGGCGACATGTATCGTATTCAGTCTGTCCCCACCAGTTGTATTCTGTGCTCGCCTTGGAAAGTTGCAATGAATCCAGCCCCTGCGCCACGTAACCCATGCGGTTGTCTACGTTGACCCAATTGCCCCGGTGTGCGCTTGACGCGGCCATCGAAATTTTTCCTTGCTCTCCCGTAAATGCACGGGCTTTTTTCTGAAAAGGCCATCGCAGATCATCGTAAATGATAATATTGCCGCTTTCCCTGCGCTCGATAGCGACGTTTTTTATGGCAATGCGTTCTTCCAAATACACGCTCCAGCCGTTGGGCAGGGAGACGAAAGCGCTATGCTGACGGACCTTGCCTGAACACCGTTCCAATTCAACCATGACGCTGAAACCGTCATCACATGCCTGTGCCTTATGCGAGAGAACCTTCAACGGGTCCTTTTTATCATTCCCCGCTTCGCGCAACTCGCCGATATAACTTCCCGCCGGGATGGGACAGCAAAGAACGTCCTTGTCCAATGGCAGCGTAATTCCCATCACCTGGGATGAGGACGGCGACACATGCCAACTGAAGCTGGAAAGTGTCTTGGCTGTGCGGTGGATAACGAACTTTCCCAATTCGTTGATGTGCACCCCCGTGAGTTTTGCCTCAATTTGGTTTTCCGGCAGCGTCTTGTCTCCTGAGCCAAAGAGATACCGCATCAAGTAGTTCTCGGTCAGTCCCCACCGCGTGCCTAAATCGAGCAACCTGTTGTCCATCCCAAGGGAACCGGTCATCGGAAGTTGCGGCCGCTCCTCGGCCATCCGTTCAATGCCGCCCAACACCCGGAGGAAACAAGCCTCCCTGAGCGGAGTAGGTTTCAGCGGCACGACGTTGCATACCTGAAAGAAAGAGTCCATCCGCCGACTAATGTAATCGGTGCCCTGAGGATACAGATGATTGCCGTCCGGGAGATTGAGTAGGATGAGAACATCCATAACCTTGTCGGCATTGAACGCAACCGCCTCCGGCAAAGGCTCGTCGGCCAACCGATAACAAATCGCGCTCCGGACCATTTCGGAGACGGTCGCGATGTAGACGGGGTGAATGATGTGGTGATTTTCCACGGTATAGTCAGGGAAGGCGTTCGGCGCCTTTAGCCACTTGTCGAGAGGCTTGCCGTCAACGATCTTTGTGCTGGCCACATCGCGTTCGGTAGCATAGGCGCTGATCATGAACTCCCTGGCTTTTTCACCCCAGATCCGGCGGTGCGGATGGGATTTCAACATGCAGCAGGCCAAGGCAAGCCCTCCGCTTGTCCAGGCATTGGATTCCGCCTGGGTATCGTCATAAAGTTGGGCCGGGGCCGGTGTTTCGTTATACTCGTCGGCATCATGCTCCAGAACGCGTACCGTCAGCAGGCGGGTCTCCGCATCCAGTTGATCCCATAAAAGCCATGTACCCATGCCGAAAATATAATCCACACGCAAAGAAAAGCATTTGTTCCATAAATCCGGACGTTCCTTTCCGCTCCCGCTGATTGAATGAGTTTGAATGACGGCGCGAATCAGCGCCGCGGCCGTGCGCTCAAGTGTTTCGCGCGCTGTGCCGCCCATCATCCTGTCCGATTCGCCCAATCTAGCCAGCACCGCGAACAAGAAGGCATTGGTCGCCGCATTATACTGGATATGCAGTGGATGATTTCCGGGCCGGCCCTTTGGAATCTCAAAGTTTTCCTCAGTCATACCGTTTCTTTTCTTTTCCTCATTCACCCATTGCAAACCCCGCTCCGCCTGATTGCTGATCAATTTCAGGAGCCGGCGTCCAACCGCGCCGGAAAGGTCTGCTTTGGGAAATTGCGGCGGTTCCACACGATATCGTTCGGGAAAATCTTGAGCCGCAGATTCGCGCGCGTTTTCCTTGCCCTTTCCGTTTCGCACAATTTTCATCCTTTCACTCCGTCTTCCTCATGTTAAGCAGACGCTGGAAGTTTTCGCCGAGGATCCGCCGGCGACTGTTGACCGGGAGATCCGACCATACGACCCAGCCGAATTGTTGACGGGGGTCTCTCATCGGGGCATCCGTACCGAACAAGATGCGGTCATCACCCGCCTCCAAAACCATCATTTCGATGACGCCGTTTGTCACGGGGGTCAACGTCAGTTCCGCCCAGACATTGGCGCGCTCTTTCATTACGGCGACTACGCGCCTTGCCATTTCATAGGAACCTCCGCTGTGCGCTACGACCCATTGCACGTTCTGATATTTCTGCGCAAGGCCGGCAACAACATCCATACCGCCGGCCTTGCCGCCTGTGTGCAGCAAGGCATAAAGACCTTTTTCGTTCGCATAGTCCCAGCAAGGCAGATACAGAGGGTCGTTATATTTAAGGCCGGTGCGATGATAGGGTTTAAGCGCGACAAAGCCCTGCTTTTCCACCCTGAATTTTACTTCCGACATAAGTTCGCTTTCGGAAAGGTGGGTAGGGGCTATATAAACGACCCCCAGGAATCGGCCCGGATAGCCGGCGACCGCCCGAGCCACAATGTCATTTGATTCCAGCGGATCGCCCGCGACGGGTCCAGCCCACGACATAATCGCGGCCGTCTTTATGCCCAGCCCATCCATGTTCTCAACCAAGCCCGCTCCATCGCCGCGATACATCAAATAGCCGCCGGCCCCTTCACCGTTTTCATGCAGGATATGACAATGCGCGTCAAGCATATGGATGTCCGTCAGCGGCTCGCGGGCCATCGCACGGTCACGCAACGGGTCGGACGGGCGACTGGGCGCCGGAGCGGGCGTTAGGCCGCCCAGCAATCGCGACAGGTTGCCTCCGGCGATCTTTACTTTGTTTCCCCGGGATACGTTTGCATAGTCAATGTATGTCCTGGCCGCTCCGGCGCTCATGGCCGTCAATCCTGTGCCAAAAAGGAGCCGGTCGGCTCCAAACCGCCGCGTATATTCCTCTATGCCCCGGCTGACCTGATACCTGGAGAATTCGATATACAGGCTTGGAAATCTATCCATGAGCGCCAGGATTACCCTCTGCATACTCCAATTCGTTTTTTGCAGTAAAATCGGCAGATCCGGATATTTCGCCAGGACCGGGCTCAAAGCCGACCATATACCGCTGGCGCCGGTTGGAAGCTGGTCAATGTCAATAAGCGCCAGCGTCCTTTCTTTCTCCAGCGCCGCAAAAAAGGGGCCGATCACATCCGTATGGAACGGATAATTATGCGCTGCAGGATAAAATTTAACGGCGTGTACGCCGGCCGCCTTCATTTCGCCGATGAATTCCCCGGGACTGTTTTCAAAATCACCTGCGCCCGGCGGCAATGCGGACCAAACCGGGAAAAGCCTGTCCGGCGCTATGGAAATATCTTTTTTCAAGCGTGCGCGCGCGTTGACCGGGTCATTGTTTTTGGCAAGGGTATGCATCACCAGGGCGCCGGCTATGCCGCAATGGTCCATCCAGCGCAACGCATCGGTTGCGCTCCAGGGAGCGGCGGGGTCTTTGTCGTGACAAGGGCCGATTTCACAGAGGCAATCAAAATAAGTAACAGGCAATGGCTTTCTCTGCGCTTCCGGTAGGGATGCCTTATGGATTGGATTTTGCATGGCTTTGTTTTTATGGTTGTGCCGTTGCCCAACTATCTGCCGCTAACCATTGAGCCGCCGGGAATATATTCATAGGCTTTTCCCATACGACTCTACTGATACATTCAGCATCGGTTTTGGTCAATCCCGGTATTCGAGGTGGATGTAAGACGAGGCCATGAGGCGGCAAAGCGCCGGATAGCCCAGATGAAATGCGATCGTGTCGCCGGTGTGCGGCAGGCGCGGCAGCTCGGCAAGGTCGACGATCGCGTGGTCGCTGGTCGCATCAACAATACGTACGCCGGGCAATACGGGAAAGAGGAACTCATTGGGCGCGTCAACCGTGCCGAGGGAGAGGATGCCGATGCATCTGTTGTTCCTCCGCTTCACCTCGATCAGCGTCGCTTCCAGGATAAAGGTGTCCTGTTCAAAGTCATCAATCCGCAGCGGCCCGACAGATGAAACCAGACCGAGCAAAATGGCGGTGCCGATGCGCAACTGGTTGACTCCGGCAACGGGCTTTCCCTTGAGAATGCGCCCGAACACATTCGTTGATCCGCCCGAGACAACCGGCAGTTTGATGCCGCATTCCTTTTCGATCTCACTGGCCAGGGCGACCAACCTCCTCGGCGTCTCAGCAAGACAATCATCCGGGCTGCGACAACCAACAAGGTAGAGGCCAATCCCGCGGAGCGTCAGATTTTCCAAAGCCGCGGCCGCACGGCAGGCGCCCGGCAGTTCATCCGGCGAAAATCCCTCCCGCCCTGTATTGAGATCGGCCATCAGAATGACCGCGTGCGTCTTGCCCGCCTTAACGGCTTGAGCAGACAATGCCCGCAGCACGCCGATATCTCCGTTTAAACTGCCGTCGGCATAAGCGACACAGTCGGCAACTTCGCGCGGCGCCGGAGAACGGATGAGCATGAGCGGCGCATCCATCCCTGCGCTGCGCATCTTGATAATATTGTCCAGCCGCGCGTCACCGAGAATCTTCACGCCACCTTGCAGCATTGCCCGGACAATCCGGGGGGTTCCGCACACGCCCTTCGTCACGCCCATGACATCCATGCCGAGAGCGCGGCAAATGGCAAGGACTTTCCGGGCATTGCCCGTAATCTTGCCAAGATCCACCAGTAAGCGCAGCGTGCTCATTTGCCCTTCCAGAATGATTCCTTGCGCCGGATGCGCATCCCGCACTTTTTTATTTCGTCGCGGAAGACCAGGAAGTTAACGTCCCTTGCCGGGGACAGAACACCACGCCCGGCAATATCGCCGCGAACGATCATTTTGGCGCCGATACAGGCGGTATAGCCCACGGCCCGATTCATGGCCATAAGGCCGGTGGCAAGGTCCCTGTAATCGAACAGCTCGTAGATCACCCGGGTGCGTCGCCCGTTTTTCAAGCCGCGCACATCCACGCGGATGTAGGCAACATCTCTTTCGGTTTTTGCATAGCGCAATTGAGGTTCCAGCAACTTACATAAAAATGTGCGGGGCGCAATCCGGAGTGAGCCTATTTGCAGCAGCTTTTCATCCATAAAGTGCAAGTCCACCATTTTTTTCCAAAACGCACAATGCCCCGGCCAGCGCATGACAAATCTGCCCATATTTTGCAGGCTCGCACCAAGTCCGAAGAGCTCCTTGTATTTCAGGGCATTGCCATTCGGAAACGCCTCCAACTCGCCCAAGAAGGCCACGTTTACGGTATGAATATTGGCCGGGGCAAACATCTCGTCCGCCGGTATGACCACTTCCCTGCCGGCTTTCAACACATGGGCTTGCCGGTAATATGATTTGAGAACGCCGTCAAACGTCCAGGTGATTTTATATCTCAGTGGATTAGCAGATGCTTTCGGCTCGGGGAAACCGCTGCCATAGGAATAGAACTCGTGGACCTCGTCAAGCTCGCTGAGCGCTTGAGCCCCTATTACCAGGTCCATCCCGGGATCAAAACCAAACTCAGGAAGGATGGCAACGCCTTTACGGGCGGCTTCTTTGCCAAGCTGCTGGATGGCATCATTGGCATAAAAGGTATTGACCAAATGGACGCCCGCCTCGACCGCGGCCCTGGCCACCGGCTCGGCAAAACAAGCCGGCAACAAATCAACTACCGCATCGACTCCCGAAGCCATCAGCCCGGTTAACGCCTTTCGGTTTTGTGCATCCATGACGGCAAATCTGACCTTCCGGTTGCCATACTTCTTTATATACATTTTGGCCTGCACCGGGTTGTTGTCGGCGACAATTACTTCGGCAACCTCCCGGGAGGCTGCCAGATAATGCAAGGCCGCTCTCCCTTGCATGCCAAGTCCCATGACAAGTATTTTCATTGGTTAAGGATTCCTTATAGCACCTGTGTTTGTGGAGCCGGCCCTATGCGAAAATAATACCGCCACGAAAGTCCGTATACGTGAGGCAACTCCGAGAACACCACCTCATCGCCAGCCTGATGGACAGAATAATTTCCGGTTAGGGCGTAAGGCTATACCGACCCCGGCAGAAGGTCAAACCGGAAATCATGGATGTTGTGATCGGCATGCCCCAAATCGATCATGTGGGCAGAAGGCAGTCCGGACTCGCAACGGAAGACATGAAACTATCATTGCTTATTACCTTAATATGGCGGTCTCCATTCTCAGGGCTGCGTCAAGAACGGTCTCGCAGGAGCTCGACCCTCCATGAATGCTAATATTTTCACGATATTGGAGGGCGGAGTTCCGCGACGCTGCTGGTTTTGGCATGGATGACGCAAGTCCTGCCTCCATTCTCTTTCTTTTAAACCAGGCTTGTATTCCTTAACCGCTTCCAATATTTTCTCCATATAAAAGCACAATTCCAGGCGAGTGTGTCAGTCGCCTACAATGTGGTTTGTTGTCACTCAGACCGCAACCGACATGTCTTGCCGCTATGCGCGAGCAGCTGAACAAGGATAGCATTACGATATGAATACGGTTGCAGTCATCGGGGCCGGCAACGGAGGCAAGGCGACGGCAGCGGACTTGGCACGGCAAGGCCTGGCGGTGCGCCTCTATGAGTTTCCGGAATACAGGCGGAATATCGAGCCGCTCACGGCGGATCGCCGCCTGACCGTCAATGGCGCAATTTCCGGCACGGTAGAGCTGGACCTTGTGACCTGCGATCTGGCTAAAGCGGTTTCCGGAGCGGATACAGTAATCGTCTCCACCCAGGCGCTGGCTCACGAACGGGCGGCCCAGGCATTGCGTCCTCACCTGACCCGGGATCAGGTGCTGATCCTGAATCCGAATTCGGTCGGCGGCGCCCTTCAGTTTGCCCGGGTTTTGCGGGAGAACGGGACGGACCGCATGCCGACCATCGCCGGCTTCTCTACCCTTGCCTATGGCTGCCGGGCCAGCGGCGGCAGGGTGGATATCATAGTCAAGGTCGCCTGCCTGACCGCCGGCGTGTTCCCGTCCATCCGCAGCGCGGACATCCTGCCGGACATCTGCCGGCATTTTCCCGGGGTCGTTCCGGCGAAAGATGTCCTGGATGCAGGCCTGACTAATGCTAATCCCATTATCCATCCGCCCATTGCGATCCTGAACGCAGCGCGTTTCGAGAACCCGGGAGAGGTATATTTCTACCGGGACGGAGTGTCTCCAAAAGCCGCCCGGCTGATCGAGTTGCTGGATTCCGAACGGATCAACTTGAGAAAAGCGCTGGGCTACGGCGCAATGACCGACCCGGAGCTTTGCGTCAAGCAGGGGTATGCGGAAAGCACCGACTATTTCACCTGTTACTCCAAGGGCAGTGGCTTTATCAAGTTCACCGCGCCGAAGACCCTTGACAACCGCTATTTTCACGAAGACATTGGCTTTGGCCTGGTGCTCTATACCTGGCTGGGGGAGCGCCTGGGAGTGCCCACACCCGCGACACGCGCCATTGTGGCCATGGGTTCGCTGATCTCGGGGAAGGATTATTTGAGTCAGCGCGATGCCATCGTCAGGAGCCTGGGCATTGACGGCATGACCCCGCAGCGTCTGGCGGCCTATCTCAGAACGGGAGCGTGATCTTGACCATGCGCCGGCAAGCGAAAATCGGCATCCTCTGCTGGGAGTCCGGAGTGGCGCCAAAGGGACTTCAGCAACTGGAGGCCCTGAAAGGCAACAGCACCAATCCCGATTCCTATGCCTATGCCGTGGAGTTCCGGCGCATACCCGGCGCCAATATCCACACCGTGCTCGAACACCCCAGCCGGCAAGTGCTGGCCGCCATGATCAAGGCCGCCCGTTGCCTGGTTGATCGCGGAATCCTGGCCCTGACCACCAGCTGTGGATTCAACATAATTTTCCAGCCGGAACTTGCAGCGGCCGTGGAAATCCCCGTGTTTACCTCCAGCCTGCTGCAAGTCCCCTTCGCTGCACGCCTGCTTACACCGCGCGGCCGCGTCGGGATTATTACCGCCAGCAAAGTAGCGCTCACCGCCAAACATCTGACTCGGGCCGGCATTACACCCGACATGCCCGTGGTCATAGCAGGTTTGGAGACATGCGACGAGTGGAACCGGATTTTCACCGATCCCGAGGCGCCCATGAACATCAAACTTGTCCGGGAATATATCCTGAAACTTTGCCGCCGACTGACACGGGACCACGGCGTTGAGGCGTTTGTCCTGGAATGCACCGATCTTCCCCCGTTTTCCGCCGCCATTCGCAGGACGACCGGGAAACCGGTATTCGACTTTATGACCATGACCAATTACATGGCAAGTGTCATTGGCGGGTAATGAACACCTTCGCCGATCCGGCCGCTTCCGCGGACATACGGACCGGGCACGTTACCGAAGCCATCCAGCCTGCACGGAGTTCCATCAAAGCGGCGCGTGTGCTTATCCCTTTTCCCTGAATGAATCACCTAACCGCTTCAATCCTACGGAACAGTCATATTCGGTCAGGCAGAGTTCAATTAAAAACGGCCTGCCCGTTTCCCTGGCTGCAGATGTCAGGGTATGTTCCAGCTCTCCCTCGGTAGTCATGCGGATGCCGATGGCATGAGCGCCGGACTTTTAAGCCAATGATATTCAAGGACTAAGGAATATCATGCACCAATGATTTTAGGCTTGACTTCTGCTGGACCGGATATAGCCTCGAACCCGAGCTTGTATTGTTCCAACGGGGATAACCTGACAAGAAGCACAGGCAGGGCTTTAGATTGATACCGATCCTGTTCCGCCCCGGCGATGGCAAAACTATAAGAAGGCCGTCAAGCAACTGCATCGCAAGGACAAACCGGAGGGAAGGCGCCATGAAAGACAGTGTACGTCAAATATGCCGGCTTTTGTTCATCCTTGGCATGCCGCTAATCATCGGATGCGGCGTGATCTGTGGCACATCAACGGCTACAGTGAGCGAACTGGGATTAACCATGGAACTCCCCCGGGGCTGGAAAGCGGAACGCGGCAACATGCGCATGATGGTGAACCGCAGACATCCGGAGAATTGGTTCGGCGTGATCGAGGATTATCCGGCTGAGGGCAAAGGTCTGAAAATGCATGTCGAGGATATAACTATCATGGATCCCGCCTCCGTCCGCTCACGTCAATACAAAATGATCGGCGGATGCCCGGCAGTCGAATTGGTTTCCGAGGCGGAATACGCGCTTATTGAAGTGATTATCCAAAAAGACGATCGAATTATCCGGGTTTCCTTTCGCGTCGAAAAAGAGGCCTTCGCGGCTCAGAAGCCGGCATTGCAAAGATCATTTGCATCAATCCGGTTCCTATAAGCGTCACCCCAAATTTCGCATTATGGTGCGCCTGGCCGGGCTTGCCCGCCCTCTGATATGATATGTATATGTATAGCGACCGATAAAATGTCCACTTTTTAGGCTTCCGACTTCCAAAGTAAAAAGGCAGACCAATCTTATCCCCTTTTAGTCAAAAAAGGAAGCAAAGGTTGATTTGCCTTGTGGAAAATTATGCCTTGATCAGTGCTTCGTCCTCTTTCTCTTTCGCAGAATTAATAAAGCGGCCAGGGGTTTGATCGTTCAAACGGATAGATCCAAACGCAGGGATAACCGTTTCCGTGTCGGAATTAGTCGCTCTGAAACGCCGATGCAAGCGGTCGGCAGGCTTGTTGCAGGGACCTCTTTCACCGCCTTTTGCCGTGGTTTTGGCAAGAGCCTTCTGACTGTGTTCCTGCGGATTGGGTATTGCCATACGCTCCTTGACGGCGTTGTCTATGTCTTCGAAAGAGACCGCTGACCGCCCTGCCTTCTCTGCCCAGTACCAGCGCGCCCGGCGCGCTACGGCACTCAGAGCCCCCAGATATTCACGGGTGGTCATGGCCATGCCGGCAAGGAATTTCATCGAAGCATTATCCAATGACGGGAACATTGACTTCGCCACAGCCTTCAAATCTTCTACGCTCAATTCCACCGGCAACCTTTCATAATAAGCAACACGGCCTTCAAATTGCTCGCAAGCCCAGCCAGTATTCTTGATTGTCCGGGTTCGATCGTTCTTCCAGGCTTGCGGCGTCGTAATCAGGGCAACGGCAATGCCCTTATCAACCAACTCAGTTCGAATCCAATTCAAGCGCACTGGATTGGCGACACGGACATTCTTTTGAGGCCAGAGAAAATGCGCCTCATCAAAAACCAGCATGATATGACCGGGCCGCAGCGTTTTATCAATCAGATCCCGTAATTCCACGTTTTTCTTCTGTGACACAGGCAACCCCAAAGAGTAAGCAATCGCACGATAAAAATCTTCCTCCGCATTTGAACATGGCACGCTGACAAAACGAGCACGGCCAAGATTCATATCACACCACGTTTTAGCGGCAAACGTTTTGCCCAAACGCGCATTGCCCTCAATGATAACCATGCCCTCGCTTTTTGAAGCATATTCGAGAGCTTCATATACCCGCCGTCCTATTTCCGTAACAACCGTTTTTTGCCTGATCCCGTCAACGTAGCGCTTTTTGTATTCGGAAAGCGCGCCGACAATGTCATGAAAATATACGACCTCCGCGTCTTCGCTGAGATTCTCCCCATCTTTTTTCTGGGAGTTAATGTCTTCAAACTCACGGACTATGTCGTCTTCCCCTGGCAATGAGAACCGCAGCTTGGGATTCAGGCAAAATTCCGCCAGGAATGCCGATAGTTTTTCTGCGGCTAAGCTCCTGCATGCCTGAATTAAATAATTCCCTCTGATTGGCTTTTTATTCACTTTTTGCTTACGCATAGCAAGTTCCGCTATTGGGTCAATTTCACGAAAAAAAGGAACATCGTCATCCTCTTCATCATCATCACGGGTCCTAAGCATAAGTCCGCAGATTAAATCATGATCCACCTTTTTCAACACATCACGCGAGTATATTTTGTCCGCTTTGATGCCCAGTTGATGCATGACCGGAGTACCCAGGCGCTCAGGGAACATCTCTATCAATTCAGAGGCAATCTTTTGCACCCCCCCTTCTCTATGCGACAATGCCTGGATAAAATATATCAGGCTGCGCTTGCGCGCACTCAGGAGCAGACTACAACGGGCTGTCACCAGGTTTCCATTTAGCCCCCTGCGTTCAGCATATTCGGGGCTCGACATGAATCGCTCCTGGTTGCTTTGACTACTTTCAGCGGCATGACGGGTTGAGCTCATGGTTTTTGTTTCTCTCCCAGCTGGTGTTCTTGTTGAGCTTCGAGCATTAATTCCAAACCCGCCTTGGTTTGATCGCTGTTCCAATCCATACGTGCGTTTCCTATGCCTGCCCGCGCCGCAAGCTTTCTGTTTTGTCGATTGATCTGTCTTTCATCGTGCAGCCGTTGCATACGAGCCCGGCACTGTTCATGAATGTCTATTCCAAGCTGAGCAGTCCGTTCATCGGTCACAATACCGCGCATCATACGCGGCAGGAATGTTGCGGAGAAATGGTGCCTGATCTTCCTATAGTATTCATGCCGGGGCGCTTCATGGGCTGCGTTTTGAGCAAGGGCCAGCTCCAGTACTTCTTCGGGCGCATCCATCGCCGGCACAAGGGGAGCACGTTCCACAACACACGGCTTCATGACGTTCATATCATCCACAAACGAGGCCAAATCAGGATTTTCCGGATTGAACAAGAGATAGACCTCCCGGCCGATCCGTTCACCGGTTTCCCTGCTTTTGTAGGTATATCTTGTCTTACCGATCCGGAAACTAATGCCGTTGCGGCCGACTCGCGTTTTTAGTACATGGCTCGCCAGAAGATAACGGCAAACATTCGATAGTTTGCGGCCGCCTTTAACAGCACGCGATTCGAAGGCTTCATGCGGCGATATGCCGTCCAGGTATTTTCCGCCTTGTTTTTCATCGTTGTATTCCTCACAAATACGTTCCAAGCGAATACCCCATTGATCGTAGGAGTACATGCCTACCTCAGCCGGATGCACGCCTTTTTTGACGAGAGCAATGGCTTTCTGCGCACGCTCGAAGCAATCGCGGCGCTCATCCCGGCCAATATAGCAAGGTTCACGTTCCATATAATTCTGGATGGAGCCGAATACCCGCTCAATGATCTTCGATTGCGGACCGCGCGCGTGTTGGAAACGTAACCCTAATTGCCCGCGTAATCCGGCCTCAGTTTGTCCCCAGGAGACTTCATCACGACCGCCAACAATCAGGCGTGCTTTCCACGGCCCATTCTCAAAATAGAACCCTTCATTCGGCAAGCCGTAATCGTCATGTATGGCGGATATCAGATTACGGATATGCAGAGCGCGATAGTTCGGCGCTGAAATAAGGACAAATCCAAGAATAAAAGTCGTGGCGACATCGATCATCATCAGAAATTGGCCGCGCATGACTTCAAAGCCTCGTTCGGTTTCCTCGTAATAATACACCGGCAACGTGCTGTCATCCCCCTGGAACCATTCCCAAGGCCGGATGGTCGACGGATCACGTTCCACAAACGCACCGCGTGTCCTGGCCCATTTAGGACCGTGATGCAGAGGCATAAGCATTTTAATCTTGGGAATCACGAGCGAACGGATATTTTTAGGCACATAGGATTTGCTGGATGGATTGTTGAGATAATAGGAAAGCACGGCACCGTTCAATTTACGGTCACGGACAAGTTCACGCCAAGCTTGCGCCAATCGGCCGCCGCATTCCAAGGAATGGGCAACCAGAATTTGTTCATCCTCTTTTGTCAATGCCGGCGCCCGCCGATGCCCGGACTTACAGGGCCGCTCATCCTTGACGGTATCGGCATGTTTCCCGCCTTGTGTCCATTCGCTGTATTTCCGTATAAATTGCTTCCTCAGCGCAGTTGCGTTTTTCCCCAGGGCGGGAATCTTTGCCAGAAGGAAATTAATTAATATGCGCCGGACCTGTTTCGCGTGATTGCCGGTTTCAATATGCTGTTCGTAGGCTTCGAATACCAAGCTCCAGAGCCAGGCCTTTTCGTCATGGCTGGGATTCACGGGGTCTTTGAAAGAAGCGATAACGTCCTGCAGGTCGTGTGTGCTAATCCCGGAACGTGTCTGTTCTAAAAGTGATGGAGACCTTTTTTCTGCGATATTTTCATCCAGGTAAATTTCAAGCCGCCCCCAGTTTTCAGCGCCACCATCCCGGCGCAAGGTGCGCTCCAGAAGATTACGGAAATGCCTGGCGCTTATGGAATGGCTATATTCGCGTGCGTAGTCGCGTAATCCCTGAGCTTCCATATCCGCCGCACTGTAGTTCGTGTCATTGATATGATCCAGGCTCCAAGCCAGGGCGCGCTGTAGTTTTGCCGCCTTATCTATGTGAAGCTGTGAGATGTCTTTTAAAGCAAAGCGTGGACGCCATTCTTCAACCGTGGATGAAAGCAAATGATCGGCGGACCGGAATCCAAGCTGTCTCGCCCTTGTTACAAACTGCTCACGATAGGACACCGGCAAGGCACTGAATGACCAAGTCTTGTGCTGTGACTCCCCGCGAATAATAATCCCGCTTGAATCCACCTTGGACAGGGCATAATACACTGCCCGCCTTGAAATACGCAGCGCCGCCGCCACCTGGCCAGCTGTATAAAGCCCGGGTTGGACTTGTGGCGGCGCCGGTGGTGTTTCAATTGTCGCGAGGTTATTCATCGCCATATCTCTATGAAAAAGTGGCCGGATGCCGCATCAAGACATGCGAGGAGTAACCAGAACCCCGCAACGGCATCCGACCGTGGATTTCAGTACAATATTGAGGATAAGTCATGGCAAACATATTCTAAAAATTACCCAACGAATGGTTCCGAAATGGTTTCCGCCAGCCATTTGGGCGGGGATGCCGGGCATTGGCTTGTGGGCTGGGTGCGCCACTGGCCAAAACAGCAACCTTTATATAGGCAACAGGTAAAGGCTTGGTCTTTAGCCTGGTCACAGGCTTGGCAGATTATACGACGGTGCTTCGATAGCGCCGTTTCCGGCACCTCGCCGCACGGGGCGTATTTGGCTGTCAGTTGCTTATAGGCTTCATCAGAGAGAATCAGGCTGTTGCCATCAACTTTCCCATACGAAATGACGTCCTCGGCATATCCAGGCAAGCGATGCGGGGAATAGGAATACAACTCGGTCAAAAGAATGGTTTTCATGGGGGAGATGAGTAACCGGTTAATAGTTCGCAGATCCAAAGGACGGTCGGGGTGGAAGTGCTCAAGTATCGGGTTTTGATCGTGCCATCAGGTTGGGTAATGTCAATCTTCGCGCCCTCATGGCAATACGTCCCGCCATTCGATTTACAGACGAAGGAAAACTTCAGGAAGCCGCAGGGGTCAGTGTTGTAGTCTTCCAGGACTATGTTGAATGGGCCTTGATAAATCGTCTCGCAGTTATGCGGCGGACTGGCATTATTGAAATCCAGGAATGCAACGAAAATATCGTTCAAGTACCAGTCAAATTGGGCGCTATCACAGCAGTGTCCATCTTCCCCGCCAAAGTGGAATTCCACTGAGATGGACGCGCCGGCCGGTGGAATAACTGGACCAAGGATAATCATTTGTCGTAGAGTTCACTTCCAATGGTAAGCATGAAACGGACTTTACCCGCTACATTATCGCAAACGGAAACCTCTTTGACTCCCATCGTGGACACGGCGGCGGTCAGGGCGGCGATCTGGGCAGGATCAAGAGTGATCTTGCAAGTATCATCGGTGATGATCTGGAGTTTGGTGCGGCCGGAACTGCCGGCCGTGTTAAGGATGGGAGTGTAGCCGCTTAATGCCACAGTACCGGCGCTGTCGGCGGATTCGCCGGTGGTACGTTTGATAAAGTTAAAGGCCACACCACGGCCGCGATTGGTGCGGAGACGTTCGATCAGGTCCTGGGCGGAGAGCTGTTCGGCGGGGCCAAAGGTTATCGTGGTGCGGCCGGAATCCACATCCTCATCTATCTGCTGGATCAGGGCCTTCATGGTTTCCCAGGCAGCGAGGCCGCCAGTGAGATTAAGAGTGAAGCCGGCCGCCGCGCGCAGCGCGGCCGCTACACCTTCAGCACAGCATTCTTCCTCGGTGAGGGTGACAGAACCCGCGTATTGCAAGGGATTGAGGCTGTCATAGAGGGCTTTAGCGAGGCCGACCGGGATTGATTCGCCAGTGACCAGACTGGCGAGCTTGGTATAGGTGCGAGTTTCGGCATCAGTCACTATTATTTCGCAGGATAAGGTGCGCCATTCCTCTTTAACCATTACTCCCTCAGAATCCATAATCCCTACCAAACACACGGCGCTCACAATTTGCCGCTTGACGTGTTTATCCATCCAATCTTGAACTTGCCCCGATGTTAATTCGCGCGGGTAATCGGAACCCGGATCGGCGGAACATTGCGGCACAAGAAACGTGAGTTCATACGTGTCGGCATCAGCGATTGATGGGTCATGCGCGCGCCAGAATTCAGGACAGGATGAAATCCCCGGTAATGGAAGGTCTTCGGTCACAATTTTCTGCGTGACATAATTGGTTTGAAAGCCAGCGAGTTGGAGGGTGGCGGTAAGGGTGGCGAAAGCACGTCCGGAGGCAGTGAGGGGGTATTTATCGGTAACGATGTTTTCGTATTCGACGCCATCCACGGTATTGGTTTGCTCGAATTTCAATACAACTGCCGGAACCTGAATATCTGGACGCGGAATAATTTGGAGATCCGAGATCGAATTTTCAACTCCGCTAAGAGGAATCGCAAGCGATTGGAGCGCCGACCGCCGGACACAGTGGAAGGTTGGGTAAGGCGTGGTTGAATAATCGAACCAAGTGACGGCATCAGGGGACCAGCGGAGCATGCGACGGATGGCCTCGGCGCAAGTAATATCATTCTGCTCATCAAAAGGAATTTGCAGGTCGGGCTCAATTGGGTCCTCGGGGTCGAGCTGGATCGGGGCGCCGGAGGCAATGGCATAGTCAATGACATCGGTAATGACTTGGCCGGAGGTACGTTGGGCGCCGGCATGATCCTGGCCGAGGATGACGCGGGATTTATAGACGCCAATAAGGTCATAAACCGTGTCTTCCCCGGTTATTTCATCATGAATGGTTTCCTCGCCGAGTTTGATTTCATCCTCGGCCAACGTGTACGGTTGCGCTCGCATACCAGAACTCCAGACCTGCTGATAGACGAGGTTATCAAGGTGCCACCACGGGCCGGCGAGTTGGTAATCCATGCGTTCTTCAGTGGCTGATCCGGAGCGCGGCACCTGGATGACACGGCCATAGAACCAGGGTGCAACGGCGCCGCCAGAGTCGGCCTGATAAGAAATGGTGACGATGGCACCGTAGGGGAAGAGCTCGGCGGCGTCATAGGGACCAGGGGCGGAGAAAGAGACGGTATCCTGGGCCTGGGAGACGCGAGAGCGGCGGAGATTGGAGAGGCCCCAGTCAGCGAAGGATTTTTGAGTGCCGTTGTATGTTAATAACCACATATTATTGTCCTTCCTTATCGATTTTTTGCTCAGGTCTTTGCCGTTTTTATCCGATTATGAATTTATGAATGCTTGGAAAGCCAGGCGCAGGGAAAGCGACCGACACAATGGACGGCCACCGGATAAGCCCCATGCGCCCAGCCAAAGAAAGAAGCCGGATGCCGTGCGCCCGAGATTGCCAAGCACCCTCGCTCGCATGCTGGCGTAAAGCAACACGACATCCGGCACAAAACGCCTTATCGAAGACACGTCCGGGCGCCAGTGCAAGACCCAGAGGAAAGGAGATCTCTGCTTGTATACCGGACGCCCGGACAATGTCTTCTTTTTGGTCCCCCCACCAGAGGACCTGCCAGAAAACGGATAGGCCCAGGCATGGATAGCGTTGCAAACCCGTTGCAATCGCACGACGTTTCTTGCAAAAGCCCGGCAAGAGGGTGGATAAGCATTCCGCTGTGATCGCGTCACACAGGGCATTCTGGCGTGTTTTCGGGTTTCCATTGTCAAAATTACAGTGCGTTGTTCCTATCTCTCAGTGTTCGCAGCACCCCTTCTCCCGCCACAATCGCCCGGATGGCCTCAACTTCAGTCTTCAAGGCGGGATTATGTGCAATCGTTATTTCAAGATTTTCCAGCATGTGAATAGCGGCCTCAAAATCCTTCTCGCATATCAGATCATCGTATATTTGCAGAAATCCGTCTTTGCCGTAGTCTGTTTTATCTTGATTATTAGTAAAATCGTAATGCCTTCGCAGTCTGTTCAAAACCAATTCCCCGGCCACTATATCCCGAATCGCCGCTACTTCCGGTTGCAGTGCGGGATGATGTTTTATCAATTCGCCGATACCATCCAGAACGTACACGGCATTCTCAAATTTTTGGGTACAAACCGTTTCATCATATATCTGCGTCAGCGTAATTAACCCCATAACGGCCAGGGCCGTATTGTCCTTATCATCGGCCCGGCTGGCTTCCGGCTTTTCCTTTGCATCCTTAGAGCAACCGGCGGCAACTCCAAAATCGGGTTGAAATTCTTCATCAATGAATGTTTTTACCAGCCACTGACGCGCGGCCTCCCTGTTAATTATTGTGCGTTCGGAACGGGCGCGTAAGCGGGGATTCTTTTCATCAAGTCGAATAATGATACCCTTTCCATTTAATTCTCTGGGATCATCCCATTGTTTCCACTTGCCATCATGGTCCAGGTACTCATCAATGACAGTTTCCAATACAAAGGCATTTTTGGTGATTTCAAAAAGATGCTCCGGATCGTTATCGGCTATTAGTTTCAACTTCAATTTTGGAGCATCTAAAAACGAAACATCTTTAGGTTCGTTCTGGGCAGGTGTGGCCTTGACTGCGGCCTGGTTTTTGACCTGGTTTTTGGTCTCGACTTTAGCAAGGGTCTTGATTATTCTTTTTTTCATGGTGACCAATTTCCTTCTTAAGGGTTGGGGTTGGTTGCTTAGGCCGGCATGGTGTTAATAGCGCCATGTCGGCCGTTTTTTCATCCGGGTACGTGCCCGGCAAATCGCTTGTCCTTTCCTTTCATTCTGTTGTTTTCCAACTGCGCTATGACTGCCGGCTGAAAGATTCGGAACGTCTGGCGATTTGTTCCTTTGCAAGAAATATCAATGGCCGGCAGTTCCTTTCTATTCACCATTTCCTCTACTTCCTGTTTCGGACATCCCAGCGCCCTGGCGGCTTCTTCTACTGTAAGCATGGAGCGCTCAGGGATATGGATTCGCGGCAAATGCCTTGAACCGGATCGCTGAACTGGCATAAACTTTTCTTTTCCTTTTTATCGGCTTCGCCTGGCTTCATCGAAAGCCGCAGGAACAGCGTCACAGCGCCGGCCTTGCTTTCCCTGAACCAGGATTCACAATTGCCTTTCCTCTCATACCCGCTTTTGGCTTGCATGTTACCGCCCTCCTCTTTTGAGTTGTCCCGATCGCCCGCTTGGCTTCATGAATAACCATAATCTTTATGCGTTCGACCTTTTTCCCTTCCCTGGCCAATTCCGCAAGGCGCCTGGGCAAAATCCGGTGCAAGGTTCGCTCGGAAATACGAAGCAGTTTCTGGCCGCCGAAACGGGCGTAAAGCTCGCTGACGGTTAATCCGGCTTCAATTGCAACCGAAATCATCCGCTCAAAAAGTTCCGGGGTGATGCTGATTTGACACGCGGGCTTGTAGTGCAAATCAAACGCCCTGGCTGTCTGGCGTTTATGCCAAACATACCAGAGCCGGCGCAGGGTGGGTTCTGAGAGCCGCAATCTGCGGCCATGACCCAGCGACCGACCGGAATACTTCCGGGCCACGCGGCGGAAAGCCTCTGTGATGGGTATCCCGGCTTGCGTCAGTACCGGTATTTGATTACAGGCAAGTTCCAGAAGTATTCTGCGCTGACCTTGCCATGCGGGTTGCTTTGTGACGTTCATGGAACAATACTCCCGGTCTATCCGGCTTGCACAACGGCAAGCGCTGCCTTCACACTGTGTTCAGCTTCGCGGCAGCGGACATAAGGCTGCTTGTTGCTCGGCAGGGCTGCCGCAGTCAGGATTTCAATGCTGTTACGGCTGGCATCGATTCTCGCCAGGAATTCGGCATCCAGGCCCTGCATTTCATCGTGGATTTCACGCATTCGGCGCATGACCGCCGTGAGTTTGCTCGCACTGGACAAAACTTTTTCATCCTTCGATGTGGGAATGATTTCAAATGCTTGGCCAACACTGAATTGGCCGCATTCCTGCGTGAGCGAATCCCGCTGTTTCGTGGTTTCCTCATACACGGCAAGCAACGCATCGTATCGGGCCAACATTGGGCCGATCTGTTCCACAAACGCCCTGCATTCATCAATGATCTTTTGGTTCATCAAGCTCTCCTGTTTTGAGCGCGGTTTAATTTTTCAATCGGTTAATCGGCGCACTATTTGGAAGCCGGCGCGGTCTTGGCCGCCACTGACTTCCACGGTTTCAGACACAGGGAACCGGTTTTCAGAAAACGATCAATAATGATAAAGCCGGATTCGGCAACTCCGACCCATGGAGGGTAAAAACTAAGCCGATATGAGGCATGTGCGATTTCAGTGTAGGCATCCATTTGCCCTATCAGTAGGCGCGCTCGATCCGGTTTGTTCATGAACGGCGCAACGATCGGGGTCACGTGCGTTACAAACGCCGCGCACTCCTTGACAGTCAATTTTCCAATGCAGTCCTTTACCGTGTCGATTTTCTGCTTGATCTGTTCATCCAACTGTTCAAGCTCATGCTCGCAACGGGAACGGAAAGCGGGCAATAGAGCCAGTTGATCGCGCTTATCCCCTAACTGGTCTTGGGCTTTCTTAAAATCTTCCTGATCGGTCGGATTCACCTCGGCCATGCCTTTTTTAATTTCCTTGCTGAGACGTTCTTCCGTAGATTCGGCTTTCGCCAGGGCGTCTTCGGTCTCGCGGTATTTCTTGACCAGGTTTCGGATCGGGGCGAGATCAATTCCGGCAACGAGTTCGGCGGCGGGCTTTGTCATGGGCGGGGCTCCTTTGTGTTTCCGGCATCGGCGCCGGCGGATGGGTTGATTAACAGATGCTTGGCAATGAATTTTATCAGGCTTCGCTTATGCGGATACATGGTAAAGCCCTTGATTTTTAAACGGCTGGCACGCCGGCGGACTTCCCTGATACCTACAAGATAAGGGTCTATTCCAAATGCCTTGGCAAACCGCCGGCGATAGTCGAATTTCTCCTGTGTGCTCCAGATGGGTCCCAGCACGGCCTCAATCTTCAACTTGGTCAACCGGTATCGGTTGTAGCCACTGAAAAACGAGTGGATGGAGGACAACTTAAACCCGGTGCGACGCGCTAATTCAGACCGGCTTATGCCAGCGCGAAGCATTGCTTTTGTCAGCGCCTTTGTTTCTTTAGTCTTCATGAGATTTCAGATTAAAGGTTACGGATTATCTGGTGCGAAGCCCGCCGTTTTGCAATTGGCTGGCCTGCTGTTTCAATTGAACCGTGTGTTGGTTGATCATATTCGTACCTTGCTTGAGTAAGTTTTGCTTTTCACTATCGGCGGCAATCATCCGTTCGAGAGCTTGGATAAGCTCTCGCAATGTGGCGGTGTCTGAGGTTTCGTGGATTTTGGAGACGTAGTCTTTTGCCTTGGAAACATCGGCGGATTCTTTGCCGAATTGGGATTTAGCCGACTCTAAGGCGGTTTCCCGCTGAGCCTTTTCGCGCGGGGAAAGATGCTTTACGCCGACGGCTTTTCCGGCGGCCTGGAGTCGGAGTTCGGCCATCTTTTCCTCGGCGATTTCTTTTTGCAGAGCGAGGTCGGCGCGTTCTTCGATGGTCTTTTTATCTTGTTCGGCGGTAAATTTTTCAAAGACGGCGGCCTGTTGTTCGTTGATATTCTTTATCTCAGCCGCTTTCATGGCTGGTTCGACTTTGGTCCCCATGATCGAGGTCTCATACTCCTGCACCTTGGTTGCAGCGAGGGCTTTCGATAATTGCTCCGCCTTGGCCTTGTTTTTCGCTTCTTCGGCCTTCTGGTATTCGCGTTCGAGGGATTCCCGTTTGAGTTTCAGTTCCTCGGTTTTTTTACGCTGTTCTTCCTTGGTATTTTGCTCCAGGAGAGTGCTTTTTAATTCCTCATCGGCCGTTTCAAGTTCGCGTGGCGCGAGTTCCAATTGCAATCTGTTTTTTGTATAGAGGGCGCTATCTCTGGTGATTTTCTTTTCCAACTCCGGCGCGTTGGCGTCATATTGTTCCGTAGCCGTTTTTTTCAGGGGAATTATGGTTTCGAGGTCTTCTACGGTTTTCAGGTTCAAACCGGCCGTCAGGGCTTTTCCCATAGCTTCCGGTAATTGCGGGCTGTTTGGACCTCCTCGCTGCGCCCATAATAAATTTTTATCGGCTGATTTTTTTTCGACTTCAGCGCGCTTCTTGGCCCCGGATAGTTTTTCAACTTCGCCCGTCTTTGATGCGTCGAGTTCCTGTTGGGTGACCGTGCCGGCGTATAAAGCTGATTCGGCGGCGGCGGCATAGGCGGCGTCCTGTTTTTCCTTTTCCTGACGCAACTTGTTCAATTTTGCGCGGTTTTCATTATCCGTCGCTTCGATATCCGATTGGTCTTGCTCGAGTTTTTGAGTGTTGGCTTCAATCAGGTCGGTCTTGGTTTTGTGGGTCGCAATCGCGTTGCGGCGCTCGCCTTCCTCGGGGGTGATCTGGCCTGAGGCGACAGCCGTCTTATTTTTGGCTTTTTCACTGGCCAATTCGATCTCGCGCATGGCTTTGAGTGATTCCAGGGCGGCGTCGCTTTTGGCCAGAGTTTGATCCAGCTCATTATTCAGATCGGCGATGGATTTTTTAAGATTATCGAGATTAGTCTGGGCAATATTTTCCAAGGCCTTGGCGGCGATATCGGCTTTTGACTTTGTTTCCTCGATAGTTTCCTTGGTTGTTCTTAAGCGCGATACAACTGTAACAAGCGTCCCGGCCAGCATGAGAAAAGCCCCCACTAACCGGCCGATGGGATGCGCAAAAATGATTTGGAATAAACCGCCAATGCCGATTGCAAGTCCGCGAATTCCACTTTGCGCGCTGGATAAAGCGAACGAGAGGCCATGAAAAACAGATGTGAGGCCATGCAATCGCGTGGACATGCCGCCAACGGATGAATCGGCGTGGCCGGCGGTCTCCTTGAGCTGGTCGAGTTCGGTCTTGGCTTGCTGGGCACCAGCGCCTTCTTTCTGGACTTCTATTTTTATTTTGAGATCTGGATCGGGCATGGAACCACCTTTTGATGAATGATTTAGCGATTACGAGATTAAGAAATTTCAATCAATAGTTCAGCCAATTCAGGCCGGCTTATGCCAACGCAAAGCATTGTTTTTATACGACCCAAGCAATCCTTTTGTGAGCAGTATTACACATTTCTTGTGTATGTCAACACAAAAAAACGACTTTTTTTTTCCTTAGATGACGTTACATTATAGGCATGAACTCAAAGGCAGGACCGGTTGATAACCGTACCACGGACATTGAAGCCCAAATTGGCAAGCGATTAAAGACCGCTCGCGAACATCTTAGACTATCCCAAACTGATTTTGCCCAGCAAGTTGGCTTAACACGGAACAAACTCGCGAATTATGAAAGCGGCCGTACGAGTTTGTCCTGCGCAACAGCTTTGAAAATATGCAGGCATTTTATTATTGGTGAGCTTTGGCTGGCAACAGGAGAAGGATATATTCGGAATTGTGTCGATCTAATGGCAGAACCTGATTATCTGGAAATTAATCCAGACATGCCGTTTTCGAAAGCCTTTAAAGAAAAATTGCATGATACGACTGATCTGCAATGGGCATGGCCTTCAGTATTTCGTTTAAACCACTTCGATCAAATTGATCGGCTGTTAAAAACCTCCCATAATGATAGATATAGATTATGGAATTTGCTCCATTATATTTTGTCTTTAAATAATCCATTCCCTGAATTTCGCAGCGATCCATCTTTTAATGTGGACAAGGATTTGCCTCATTTATATATCGATTTAATTAAGCGATGTTATACGTATATGTTAAAAAAAATGGGCGGCAAGAAATGGCTAAACGCGAATCGGGCTACAAGACGGGCTGAACTGAAAAAGGAAATGAAAGAAATCGATAAAATCGCGGATTATATGGAGAAACATCCACCTCAAAGCGAAAACAAGAAAGCCCCGTTAAACGAACGCCCGATGAATAGTCAGGATGAAAAACCTAAATAATTGTATTCCGCGCGGCCCTGCAACGGAAGTATGAAAACCGGTCTCCGGCGGCCCTGGACACCTATCCCGTTCCGAACATATCGACCCGCCTACAGCACGCGGGCACGCCAAGCATTCCTGATTGCCGACTACCAGTCATGATGTATTTCGTTGCATATGAATTGAGGCAAGCATATATTAATAGTGCTGGCGGCAACCAGGCGGATCGCCACTAAAGATGATCCTACTGCGTAGCGGTTGGTGAGAATGTTGCCTCTCTTCCGCACCTGCCTTCTATTTATATGGACCTGGGTACGTTTCGGACGTAAGCGCCACGGGGCCCGCAAGGGCAGCGCAGGTAGCGCCCAGGTCCTTTATTTTGCCAGCAAAT
>JAQUMN010000027.1 GCA_028718125.1 Kiritimatiellia bacterium | reverse complement strand
AACGGCCCAGCCAGACTGAGGTGATCAACGATATAGACAGCGAGCTGATGAACTTCTGGAGAATCCTCCAGTGCCATCTCCAGCCATTTCTTGATTATTTCAAGTATGCGGTCATTTCCCGCGAATTGTTTAATCTGGAGAACAAGAAGGACCCGACAACTCTGACTGATCTCGAGCGCGCCGTCAGGTATTATTACCTCCAGCGCCTTGGCTTCGGTGGCAAGACGACTGGTCGGACGTTCGGTGCCGGCGCCGCGCGACCGATGAATCTCAACCTCACCACCATCGAGGAAACGCTCTTGGAGGTTCATTGGCGCCTGGAACGCGTGACCATTGAGCACCTGCCCGCTTTAAAGTGTCTTGAGAAGTATGATCGCAAGGAGACGTTTTTCTATATCGATCCGCCTTATTACCATGTCACCCAGGACTATTGTCGGCCATTCGAGGATAAAGACTTTCAGTCCCTCGCCGATGCTTTGCGATTAATTAAAGGTCGTTTTATTCTATCCTTGAACGACGATGCTGATATTCGTAAGATGTTCCGCAGTTTCAGACAGGTGCGCGTTTTGACAAAATATAGTTCTGGTAACAGCCGCACGGCGGCCGACACCAGGTCAAGGGAACGCTCGGAACTTCTCATTCATAACCTTGGCTAAGAGACATGCAAGAGCCAGGCAGACGCATTGCAATCCGTTTGCCTGGCTCAAAAAAACATTATCAAACCGTTGTCTACTTGGGTTTGTCTCGGTTTTTGTTCTCAAACCTCATGTTTTTTAGCGTGCTGTCGTAAGTCTTTGATTTTCGGCTTCTTTCGTCATCCTTCGCGGTCTTTCAGCATTATCAAATCACATAGCAAGGTTCAATATCAGGATCATCTTTGTCTTACAGCACTATCAGCTACCGGCAGGCCTGCAGCTTCCGCGCTGCCTTCAATCCAACGGCGAGAAAACCCATTACTGCTTTAACAGTCAACAGTTTAAAGATGCCTTGAAGTCGGCTATCAAGCAGATCGTGGAAATTTGCGGAGACAGCCCGGCTTTCGCCGGCATCGATTTCGACGAGTGGGCCAACCTGGGCGGATATTGCCCCGCCTGCATTGAATCTTTCAGGAACTATCTTAAGCAGAAGTATTCCGCGGAAGCGCTGAGAGCATTGGGCGTGGACGCCGTCGAAAGCGCGGCGCCACCTCCCGTTGCAGAGCAGGACGATAAAAACCGGGTGCTGTCGATGGAGCACAATGAGTTTATCGCGCATACCTTTGAAAATCTTCTTGCCGAGATGCGGGATTATCTGCACACCCTGAAGGGGGATGCCCTGCTTGCCTATTCTAATACCTGCGGAGGCTTCGGCATACCTTTGCCGTTTACCAGTTCCCTGGCCAGAACGCCAAATTGCGTGGATATTTTTATGATGGACCCTTATTGGAGCGGAGTGATTGAGGAAGCTTTTATCAGCGATTTGGTCAGGTCGAATTCCAAAGTCCCTTACTGGCTGGTCATGGATGGGTTCCAGCATATGAACCTTAAACGCTATGCCGTAGATCTGTCAATTTCCCTGGCGCACGCTGACGGGGTTTCACCGTTTGCCTTCCCGTATGTCTGCAAATATCCACCCAAAGGGAATTTAAGAGGCTATTGGACCGCGGGAAGATGGGAAATAACCCAAAGGCTGTTTAATAAAATAAAGGCGACGGAGCAGTACCTGGTCAGGACAGAGTCTCCTTCCGAAACAGGCCTGTTGTATTCGGAACGGACGGCGGCCCTGGACAATCCGAAGAAACAGGATTCCATCTTGCTCCCATACACCATGAATCAGATGGGCTTGTATTGTGCTCTATCTCAGGAACATATCCAGGTTGATCCTGTCTTTGCCGATACTTTAAGCGCGAAACAGTTAAGAAAATACAAGGTATTAATCGCTTCCGACGCCAGGGCCCTGACGGAAGAAGAGGCTGCCCTGCTGAAAGCATGGGTCGAAGAAGGCGGAACATTGGTCACCACCGCGCAAACGTCTTCCTTGGATAGATGGGGCCGGAAGCTGAATGATTATGCACTCGCCGATTTATTCGGGGTGAAATATAAAGGCAGCGTCAAAAGTCCGGACAAGATCAGGATGAAAATTGTACGTTCCGGTTCGTCAGGTTTAGAGCCAGGCCGGGAGGTGATCTGTGAAGGTACAATGGGATATGATCAGGTAATTCCATCCGGCGGGGAAATTGTTGCGCAATGGGAAGACAATAACCCGGCCATTGTCGTTAATCAGTCCGGCAAGGGCAGAAGCATATTTATTTCCGCCGTCCGCCCCGGGTTATGCTATGAATTTGCCCCTACGGGAAATTGTCATTTGGGCAGTCTGGTTCAAAATGTTGAGAAGGATTTCTTTCCCGGCGTCAAGGAGCTGTTCGCCGGTATTGTTGGGGAAGCTTGCAGGGATTCCGGGATAGAACCGGCTTTTGTCATCAGAAACTGCCCCGCGAACGTCGAGGTCGTGATGCGGGTTCAACCGGACAAGAACAGATACATTTTACATTTCCTGAACTACACGGAGGAAGGCCCGGTCAGCGGTGCCCTGGCGCAGATCAATGTTCCCTTGAACGGCGCGAGCAAGGTGTTTTATCCGGAAGACCAAAAAAACATCGATTATATAAAGCAAGGTGGCAAGATCTTTTTCCCGGTAAGGGATTTTGACGCTCACGAGATGATTGTCATTGATCCATGTTCCGGCCGTGAACCGTAGCTTGTTATTAAAACACCGATGTTTTTCAGGACGATTTGACGGGGCCTTCCGGGTTCTTGATGCCTGTATCGCATGTCATCCAAACGCTAATATTTTCGCCTCGTATTCCGGTGGATCGGCCCTCGCTTCCATTGTTTACGAATTTTTCGGAAAAACATCTCGCGCCGCGTATCCGGTGGGTAGTAGAAGCGCTCTTGATGCCGCCGTCATTTTCGATGTTGCAGTTAATCATTTGAGGGAAACCATTCCTGAAAATACCCGGATTCATTCGGTGATCATGGACGGTGAGGATGTCCCAAACGTTGCGCCGGCATAAGTGGTCGCGGAAACAGCAAATGAGCAATCCAGTCTAAAACGGGCCGGCAACTGAAAAAAAGGCAGCACAAGACAGGCTGCGCCATGCCCAGCCCTTTGGATGAAGGCTGGCGTGCAATGCATAGCCCTTTGGGCGAAGCATGGTGGGCCGTGCAGGGCTTGAACCTGCGACTTCTACCGTGTGAGGATAGCACTCTTCCACTGAGTTAACGGCCCATACAACCACAATCAGAGGCTTGCTCGCCAAATCCGCCGCAGCGGAGAAGGCGAGTCAGAAGATAAATGTCAGCGAAATACTGCAGACGCGCCGACCGAACAATCCTGATTCATTGGCGGAAGATAATATGAAGGATTGTCCCCGGGGTTGTCAAGCGCGCACCGCAGCGCGCACTACAGCAAGCGCCACGACCTCGCCCCACCGGCATTAAGAAACGCGCTTGACGCCTCCGCCGTTTATCGTCAATGATACTCCTCGTTTGCTTCGCGGGCCTGCCCGCGAAAATGCTTTGCTGCAAGCGGGTGTAGCTCAATGGTAGAGCCCCAGCCTTCCAAGCTGGTTGTGAGGGTTCAATTCCCTTCACCCGCTCCCGCTTGCCGACAATTGCCCGTGATCTTGGCGTGAGCAAGGGTACGGTATCGCTGCACCTGCACAAGCTTGAAGGTATGATTGGCGCGGCGGTTCTACGCCGCCCGGTCCCGCAATTTACGCCATCCCTGATCAGGGGATCCATCCATGCGGAGGACGGCAAGGTGAAACGGTTGAATCGTAGCAGCATTCGTGGCTGGCATTCCTTCCGCACAAGTTTTGTCACACGGGCGCTTGCTGCCGGAATGCCGGAGGAATTGGTCAGGCGCGTGACCGGTCATACGGCGGTTGCCTTGGTGCGCAAGCACTACTTCAGGCCTGGCCGCGAAGAATTTCGCCGGGAATTTGAGAAGGCCATGCCCCAGATGCTCATGAATGGGGCGAAAAGCCGTGACGAACAGTTGCGGGAGATCATCGCGGGGATGACGACGAAGACCTTAAAACAGGACAAGGCGCGGGCCCTGGGTTTACTGGTGACCGTATGACTTCCTACCAGCCGGCTTGTCTGCCATAACCCTGAGCGCAGTTAAAGGGACTACGGTTGTCCGTCGTCTGTCATCTGTCGTCCTCTTCCAGCCTCTTTCGACTGGCTTTTCTGATTTGTCCTGATACATTCAAAACCGCTGTGATAATGCGAGCGGGGTAATCCCCGGCGCATCTTACTTTGGTATGACAAGGATCTGAACCCATGAAGACACTTGAACTCATATAAGACCGCCGCATGCAGATTCCCATGTCGGTGTCGTGGTATCTCTCGGATATTGGTCGCGGACCAGGTGCAACCTGGGAAAAGAGGTAATACCCTCTTAAGAGGGTAATAAAGAGGGCAAGGTACTCTGCCGTCCGTTATCCGACGTCTGCGCAAGAGGCGGTCATTCATGCGCGGGACGAGTGCAGCACATATGACTGGATTATGGAGGGGATTATCCGAAGAAGCGGATTCTGCATTGATGCAGCGGAATACGGTAAAAATTTTCAGACTACATACGTGTGTACAAGGAAATGAACAAGCGCAACTGACGTATTGCCAATAACCGCCTGAACTTTGCAACGCATACTTGGAGAAAACATGAAATATCATCATCTGGGAATTCCATCTCAATCTCCCAATGATGGCGAGATGTATCTGCCGCAGTATGATGTTCATTGCACAGACCACGAATCAAATCAGTTTGGAATTCAGTGGATGCGATATGGTGCAAAATGTCCTTTGCCGAAACTTGTGCAAGAAGTAGCACACGTAGCTTTTGAAGTCGAAAACCTTGATGAGGCGATACGCGGAAAAGAAGTCATCATAAAGCCGAATTCTCCCAGCGAAGGTGTCAGGGTGGCATTTATCAAAGAAAATGGCGCTCCGGTGGAGTTGCTGGAATTTACTGATAAAAAATAACGCATACTGCTCCAGCAGTAGTTTGGAGATTACTGATGGGAAAAGTAAGCCTGGTTAAGACACATCGCGGGATTAAGGAGGGCCTGAGTGACGCGCTTGACCTGATTGGGGGATTGGGTTGCTATGTAACGCATGGCGACCGGGTCATGCTCAAGCCCAATTTGAATGGAATAGAAGGCTGCACTAACAAGCAGTTGGTAGAGTCGCTGATCCAGCTGTTGTCCGATTTCAGTGTCAGGAAGGTCTTCATTGCCGAGTCAACGTTTGGGGATAAAAATGCGACCAATATGTTCTTCCACAAGACCGGCTATTCCGAGCTGGCGCGAAAATACGGTATCGAGTTATTCAACCTGAACGAGTCCGAGACCGTTGAAGTCAAGGTGGCAAAACCGCTCGTGCTTGAGAAACTGCGGATTGCGAAAGAAGTCTACGAGGCGGACAGGATAATCAATCTGCCCAACATGAAGGTTCATTATGCAACAGGCATAACGCTGGCTATGAAGAACCTGAAAGGCCTTTTGGTTGGTAATGAGAAGAGGCATTTTCACGAGGTCGGGCTGGACAAGGCGATTGCCGATCTGAACAATACGATACGCCCTTGTCTGAACGTCGTCGATGCCATCTCGTGTATGGAAAGGATGGGCCCCCGTGGCGGGGACATCATTAATTTGGACCTTATTATGGCTGGCGAGGATGCCGCAGAGGTCGATTGCATTGGTTGCGCTGTGATGGGATATGACATCGACGAGGTGAGGTATCTCAAATATTTTATCGAAGCCAACGGTATCTATATCGGCAAGATTAATGTGGTCGGCGAAAGGATCGAGGACGTAAGGCATTCCTTTAAAAAGGTGACAATGAGCAGTATTGTCCCGGTAAAGTTAAAAATCCGCGACAAGAATGCATGCAGTTCCTGTATGAACGCATTTCTGCTGTCCTGTAGTCTTCTTGATGGCGTACCGTCGCGTTTTGCGGATGTCTATATGGGCTCAATTTCAGATGAGAGTAAAACTTCCGGCGGCATGAGTATCGCTTTCGGAAATTGCTGCCCGGATGACCGGGCTTTTGACATCCGCATTAGGGGATGTCCACCGTTTCCATTTGCTCTTAATGAGAGCCTGAAAAGGGATGCGGATCAAGGACCGAATTCCATCCCAAGGTCGTCATAATCGTTACAGTGTTAACCGGAACGTTTGGCGGAAGGAGATAAATGCGTGCGCTCTTCATTCTGATGTTTATTGTTAATGTGGTTGTGACGTTGATTTCGCTGGCCGTGTTGCCGTCTCGTGTGGCCATCCATTTTGGCGCCGACGGGATGGCAAACGGCTGGGCATCCAATTATGTCGACGCCCTTCTTATGACAGGTACCCATGTGCTTTTGTTTTGTTCCCTTTATTTTGGCCATCGCCTCGCCCTTGTGTTTCCGCTCAAGTGGACCAATCTTCCGAACAAGGAATACTGGCTGAGCCCAACGAATAAAGCTCGGACCATGGAGAAGATACATGGCCTTATATTGCAGTTTGGCGTCGTGATGTTCATATTTCTCCTCATCATGGGACTGCTTACGATCCAGGCGAATCTTGCGAAGCCCGTCAGATTGAATCTTCGTGTGTTTTACCCGGCCATGGGCGTAATCCTGGCATACATCATTTGGTGGATAATTATATATTATCGAGCGTTCCGGATACCCGAGCAGAGCAATAACGCTAACCGTCCGATGCACGGTACAGCGCACCGTCACCTGTGATTTGCCACGAAACTCCACCGTCATCTATTTCGGCGTCTGCGCCGAAGAAATTGCCTTTATTGCACAATCCCTTTGACGCCCAACATGGTTTTGGTAAGGTTATTATGTGCAGGCGGACATTATTCGGCAAACAAAGTGCTATACGGAATTATCATTTGGTCTTGTATATATTAGGTTAATTGTATTCTTGGAGAATACCTCAGGATGGAAAAGAAGCCCACAAGCTTCAATAAGGTTTTTGGCAGTGGCCCAGTTGGGGTGTTGATTAGCCTAATCCTGTTTTTCGTTGCCAGTTGGCTCAACCAGCGAATCAATCTTCCGCCCCTATCAAATAACCGGTTTCTCCTGAATTCAATATTCCTCGTTTCTGTGTTGATGACACTGGTCATCATCGTTTGGAGCTTTATATCGTTACCCCCGGCTGACAGGGGTAATAAGCTCTGTATCACTGGGGCATTCAAGTATGTCCGCCATCCCCTTTACGCCGCATTTTTATCGGTATTTAACTTTGGGTTGGTCGTCTACCTCAACAGTTACATTTTTGTTTTCTGGGCGGTGCTCTTACACCCGATATGGCATTATCTGGTAAGATCTGAAGAAAGATTGATGATAGACATTTTTGGGGAGACATACCTTGAGTATCAGAGGAAAACGGGGCGATTTTTGCCCAGACTGAGATAAAGTGGCGATCGTACAATGAATTTGCAGTTCACATCTCCATTTGAGCGCGGACCAGGCGTTGTGGCCTGGCTCCTCAAGCGAAGTTATGCGAAACTAGTCGCAACCGACCCGCACAACTGGAAATCTGAAATCGAAAACTGGGAACAAACAGACCGTAGTGTGTTCGATAATGCCTTGGGAGCGTGATCCTAAACAGAACATGATTCATTACGAAATGGAGATCGGATAACAATCGGGGGGCTCAGCCTGACCCGGCCGTTCGACACAAAACGAAAGTAAACCAAAAGCAACAACGGAAGAATAAATCTCATGAACTGATTGATACGTAAATCGATTATTGCCATTCTGTTTTTGTGGGCGGCCTCATTTCTGCACGCTGCGGAAAACCTGCCCTTCGACTCGGAAATCGAAGTCATCCTGCGCGAGCGCATTTGAAATCGGCTTCGCCACGAAAGTCTTCACCGCGCTCCTCCTGGCGGACGCAATCGAGCGGGGCGAGATGAAACTGGACGACCCGATTTCAAAATATCTTCCGCCCGCAGTGGTAGTTCCCACCCGCAATGGCCGGCAGATCACCTTGCTTGATTTGGCCACACACACCTCCGGCCTTCCGCGGATGCCGGACAACTTTACTCCGACCTCGCCCACGAGCGATGCGATTTCCTTTTGACTTTTATTTCGGACGGGCGTAGCGTTAATCGCATAAATTTGATGGCACTTCCTAATTAAGCGGGTATCTGAACCGCCGGGAAAAAGATTTCCGATCAGACAGGCAATCATTACTCGCAAGCCATAACATGCAGGCAAAATACACAATGAAACTTTATATGTTCCAGTGTGGTATTCTTAAAACCAAAAAGCATCTCATTACAATGGGACGCGGCATTGGGCAACCATTTGACGATCCCGTTGCCTGGGCCAAATTCAATCTCGCGCCAGCATACTATGAATAGCGCTGATTTTTTACGGGGAATCATTCTTTATATGGGCCGCATCACAACTTTCCGAAATATATTTGGTTTTCTGGCCGTAGCCGCCATGGTTGCCTTGGCCCAGGCTGCGTCTGCCGGTTCCGATGCCGGCATCGTGATTCCGATGGACTGTACGCTCTCTAACCGATTTACGGACATTCCCGCCGGCAATGTGTGGATCCAGATGGACATGCATCCGAGCCCGTATGACGGGGCCTATCCTCCGCTGGTGGACGAGAGCGTGGCGGTCATGTTCTATGTGAACAGCCATGGAAACTTTGTGGTGCATAATGGTCCGGCTTCGCCGAACACAAGTCGTTCGACAAACTGGGTGACACTGAGGAATTTTAACACGTGGATGAACGACGCGCAGTGGGTGAAGATCGGTATTTATGAAGATTTCCTCGCAAAAAGATGGCACTTGTATGCAAACAACACGTTGATAAGGAGCAACATAAAGTTCATCAATCCGGGTTTGACGAATTTTGTTGAGTTTAAAATCTTCAGCGGGTTAACGACGACGTTTGTGAACAATGTCTCCGTAACGATATCGAACAAACCGGTTCTGACCGTTACCGGCTCTTTCACGGTGAGCAATAAGACATATGACGGAAGCACGGCAGCCGCGATACAAAACAGCGGGCTGGCGCTTTCGGGGCCGAGCGGGGGCAAGGACGTGAAACTGATGGCGGTGGCGGAATTTTCTGATAAGGAGGTGGGCGCGGGCAAGAACGTAAACCTGATGGGATCGTGGGTTGCGGGCGATGACGCCATAGATTACTCGCTTTCCCTGGCGGGCGCGCCCACGTCCAGGGGTGACATCACCAAGGCAAAAGCGATCACGGTGACGGCGGCAAACAATATAAAGGAGTATGACGGGACAGCGAGCGCAACGGGAATGCCGACAATCACGGAGGGGAGTCTTGTCGGCGGCGACACGGCAATCTGGAGCGAGGTCTATGCCGGCAAGGACGCGGGCACAGGCAAGACGCTTATACCTTCCGGCACAGTGAACGGGGGCGATGGCGAAAGCCACTACATGGGTATCAAGTTCGTGCCCATTGTTACGGGCACGATCACCAGGAAAACTTTGTCAGCCACTCTGGCGCCGACGATAAGCAAGGTCTATGACGGCACCAGAACCGCGCACCTGGCCGCCACCAACTACTCATTGAGCGGCTTCGCCGCTGGTGAAACGTGCATACTCACCCATCCTGCAACGGTGGGCGCCTATGCCACCGCGGATGTGGGCACGGGCATCGTTGTCACCGTCGCGCTGGCGGCCACCAACTTCCTCGGAGGCGTCGGCGGCTTCTCAACGAACAACTACACGCTGCCGGCCGGCGCCGAGGGCAGCGTCGGCGAAATTACCAAGGCGAAGGCAACCGTGACGTTGCACGGCCTGACACAGAAGTATAATGGCGCCGCCCGGACCGTGACGAGCACCACCGTGCCCGCGGGGTTGACGGTGTGCATTACCTACGACAGCAGTATCTGGGATCCAATTAATGTTGGGCGTTACGCGGTAACGGGCGCGGTAAATGACGCGAACTACCAGGGCACGAGCACCGGGACGCTGACGGTCACCAAATAAGCCCCGCCCTTGTGTAACGCTGCAGGAAAAACCAGGGCGTTACACATCCACAATCAGCCCGTCGTAAGGAATATCAATGCCGGAAGGCAGGGCTTGGGCCGTAGTTTCGTAATCCAGGTCGTGGGTCATGTGGGTGATAAACGCTCTCCGGGCGCCCAGACGCTGAAGTTCGGCCACGCTCTGGTCTAATGTAAAATGGGTGGGGTGATACTTGCGCCGCAAGCCATCCAGAATCACGCAATCCAGGCCGCGCAGGCGCTGAACCACGGCCGCGCTCAATCGTTGACAATCGGGCACGTATCCTAACGTCCGCCCATCCGCTTCCAGCCGATACCCGTAGGTTTCTATCCCGGCATGTTCCACCAGCAAGGGGTCAATGTGAACCGGGCCGACTGCAAAAGGCGCCGTTACCGTCCTGAAATCCACGCGCGGATAGGAAAGCCCCGGCTTGGCCACCTGGTGCACATACGGGAAAAACCGGTCCATGGCCGCGATCGTATCGGGGGAGCCGTAGGCCGGGATGACGGCGTCCTGAACTTCATTGAACCGGCGGATATCGTCAAACCCGAAAATGTGATCGGCATGGGCATGCGTAATGAGCACGGCATCCACCCGGCGTACGCCAAAGGCCAACACCTGGTCACGGAAGTCCGGCGGGGTATCAATGATAATGTGTTGGCCGGCAGCCTGCACGTAAAGACTGGACCGCCGGCGCTTGTTGCGTGGATCACTGGATCGACAGACCGCGCAGGCGCACCCGATGACGGGCACACCGCTCGAAGTGCCGGTGCCTAAGAAAACGATGTTCACGGAACCACCGGGCTATAAGGAATAAATTCCAAATTCCAAGCTCCAAGCGCCAAGGAAACGAAACAAAATATTGAACACGGATTAGCCGCAAAAATACGCTAAATTCACCAAACAATTAACGTTAAATACTTTGCGGTTTTGCGCCTCTTTGCGGCCAGACAATAACTATTTGTTCTCTTCCGGGATCCGCATGCAGTAAAATGACCGATACACGAAGATCAACGCAATGAGCAGCAGGACGCCGCCGATGGCCATGGAGGTCCTGGTCATGCCGGACTTCTGCATGGTGACGGCGATTTCCACGGCCAGCAGGCCGAAGAGCGTTGTGAACTTGATTACCGGGTTCATGGCCACCGACGAGGTGTCCTTGAACGGGTCGCCCACGGTGTCGCCCACCACGCTGGCGGCATGGAGTTCCGTGCCCTTCATTTGCAGATCCACTTCAACGATCTTCTTGGCATTGTCCCAGGCGCCGCCGGCATTGGCCATGAAGATGGCCTGGAACAGCCCGAAGAACGCGATAGCAATCAGGTAGCCGATAAAGAAATAAGCGTTGAAAAACGGGAGTGCCAGTGCCAGGCAGAAGATCGTGATGAAGATATTGATCATGCCCTTCTGGGCGTAAATCGTGCAGATCTTAACCACTTCCTTGCTGTCCTTGATGGAGGCGGTCTTGCTGTCCAGCTTGATATGTTCCTTGATGTAGACCACCGCGCGATAGGCGCCGGTCACAACAGCCTGGGTGGAGGCGCCCGTAAACCAGTAAATTACCGCGCCGCCCATGAGCAGCCCCATGATGATTTCGGGCTGCACGATGCTCAAGGCATCGATGATGGGCCTGAACGGCCCTGCCGCACCCGAGGCCAACTGGGCGTCATACATGCTCTGTAGCAACAGGATTATGCCGAAGATCATGGTCGTGGCGCCGACAACCGCAGTGCCTATCAGCACCGGCTTGGCAGTTGCCTTGAAGGTGTTGCCAGCCCCGTCGTTTTTCTCCAGGCACATCTTGGCCTTTTCAAAATCGGGCTCGAAGCCGAACAAACGCTTGATCTCATCCTTAATGCCTGGGCGGGATTCGATCTGGCTCAGCTCATAAACCGACTGGGCGTTGTCGGAGACCGGCCCGAAGCTGTCCACGGCAATGGTCACCGGCCCCATGCCCAGGAAACCGAAGGCCACCAGGCCGAAGGCAAAAATAGGCGTGGCAAACTGCAGGGCAGCCGGCATGATGGCAAGCAAGTCCGCGTGCAGCGAGAGCAGGTAGCTTACCAGCATCAGCGTCATGATCAGGAGCCCTTCCCAGAAGGCCGAAAAATTGCCGGCGACAAATCCGGAGAGAATATCCAGCGAAGCGCCGCCCTGCTTGGCCGAGACGACAACTTCCTTCACGTGCCGCGAATTAGTGCTGGTAAAAACCTTGGTGAATTCCGGGATGAGCGCGCCCGCCAAGGTGCCGCAACTGATGATGACCGAGAGCACCCACCACAGGCTGCCGTAGGTGGCTGCGGGCAGGAGCAGGTAACTGGCTGCAAACGTGACCGCCAAAGAAATAATCGACGTAATCCAGATCAAATGGGTCAACGGCTTCTCGGCGTCGAATTCCTGGACAGCGGCATATTTGGCTTCGCAGAGCTTGCTGTTGATCCCGTAGGCGACCAGCGAGGTCAGGATCATCAGGATGCGCATGACGAAGATCCAGATGATGAGCGTGCCGCACATAACCGGATTGGCCACCAGGGCCAGGGCCAGGAAAGCGATCAGGGCTACGCCGGTCACGCCGTAGGTCTCGAAACCATCGGCCGTCGGGCCGACGCTGTCACCGGCATTATCACCGGTACAGTCGGCGATAACGCCCGGATTTTTCGGGTCATCTTCAGGGAGTTTGAAGACGATTTTCATCAGGTCGGAGCCGATATCGGCGATTTTGGTGAAAATGCCGCCGCAGATACGCAAAACACTTGCGCCCAGCGATTCCCCGATGGCGAATCCGATAAAGCACGATCCGGCCATGTGTTTGGGCAGGAATGCCAGAATGCAGATCATGAAAAACAATTCCACGCTGACCAGCAGGAGCCCGACGCTCATGCCGGACTTCATCGGGATGGCCAGGGCCATCCAGGGGGTTCCGCGCAAAGCCGCAAAGGCCGAGCGGGAATTGGCGCGCGTATTGATGCGGATGCCGAACCAAGCAACGCCATAGGACCCCAGGATGCCTATGATCGAGCAGGCCAGGATGATCAGGATATCGGAACCCGGCTTTTTCTGGAGGACGCCGTAATAATACAGCATGCAGGCGCCGACAAGTACCCACAGGATGGCCAGGAGTTTGCCCTGCTGGAAGAGGTAGGTTTTACAGGTTTCCCAGATGGTCTGCGAGACGGAGCTCATGCATTCGTGGACCGGCATGGCCTTGGTCTGGAAATACTGGACCAGGCCGAAAATGAGGCCGATGACGCAAACCACCAATCCACCGTAAAGCAAGGTAAGCCCGTTGACCGGGGTTCCTAAAATGTTAAAGGTAATTGTCTGCAGGTCCGGCAGGTTGATATCCGCTTCGCCGGCCATTGCCGGCGTGCCTAAAGTTACCGCCAATACGCCCGCCAATCCCAATGCCCAACGCGACCAGTTGCTCGAGAATCTCATGATGCCTTGCCTCCCCTTGTTGTGATTGCTTGCCTAAGTGGAAAATGCGGTGAATCATAGGCTGCCCCTACTCCGCCGTCAATCATATTTCGGATGATTTTTGCGTTGTCGCAATAATTAATTGGACAAAACCGTAAAAGCGCATTCCGGGCGACATTGCCGGAAGTGAACGCCCGGCGACTATTTTCCCGGATGCCCTCCGGCGCAAGAATCCGCTGAAAAGCGGGATGTATCCGACTGATCAAGCTCACTCCCCCCTGCCCGCCACGCTCAATTTTTCCTGCGCGCGGGGAATGACCAGCACCTCGGCATGGGGGATATCCATTTCCAGGTTGTGCTTGATTACGTCGGTAATTTTCTGAACTTCCGCCAGCGGCCGTTGGGCGTCAAAGCCCATTAAGATTTCGATAAAGACGTTTTGGCCGGAATACCGCGAGCGCACGCTGCCCAGGGAAGTATATTCGTGAAAATAACGGACTAACTGCTTGTTAATCAGCGCCTGCAAAGGTTCATCCAGCGAGCGGTCCAGCAGATCGTGGATGGAATGCCGGATGAGTTTCCAGGCGCTCTGGCACATGAACCCCACGGTGATGCATGAGGCCAGCGGGTCCAGGTACAGGGCCCAGTGATAATCCAGGGAAAGGCTGAATACGAACGTGAAGAACATGCAGGTGTTGCTGACGGTTTTAACCGCAAAAAGCCGGCACTGCGTATCCACGATCGGCGAAGGCGCGGCCTGCTTGTGCCGCAGGCTCTTTACCCACAGGATGGCGTTGAGTGTGCCGAAAATCAGCGTGCAGGCAATGCCCAGCCAGACACCGAACCCCTGAATGCGTACGAGGTGCAGCAGCCGGTAGCCGATCAGGAGCGCCATGATCAGGATGCTGACCAGCATGAATATGCCGATAAACAGGCTGGAAATATTTTCGATTTTGCCCAGGCCGTAATTGAAAATCGCCCGGTTATCCTTGCGCAGCGTGCGCAAGGTCAGCCACGAGAGCGAGATCGAGATGAATTCCAGGAAGGAATTGAACAAGTCCGCCATCTGCACCAGTGAGTTGGAAAAGATGACGGAGACGATGATGAGCAACAGTCCGAGACCACAGGTGATGACCCCGGTGAAGGCGGTCCGTTCCGTTAGCTCTCTTTCGCTTAATGCCATGGCGCAGAGAATAGGGACTTGGCCGCTATTTAGCAACCGGAGAAACGCCAGGCGTCAGGTCCGTGCTCCGGCATTGCTCCGGGAATATCGCTCAACTCAGGGTGTCAGCCGCAACACACTGTTTGTCTGCCCGGAAGCGCCGCTAAAGACCAACCGCTCCGCGGCGGCCTCGGTAACCTTCTCAAAATCAGCCTTGACCAAGCCCTGCCCCAGGGTCATGCAGACCGTGAAATGCGCTGTTTCTCCAGGCGCCAAGGCCACCGTTGCCCATGCCTTATCCCAGTTCGCGGCATCAAGGTCCCGAGACAGGCTGAGCTCAAGTATGTAATCGCCATCCCGATGGAGAATGCACCAGTATGGCTCCGGGAGGACCGTCTTGCCGAGGCGCACGCTCGAGCAATGAAAAACCGCATATTCCTTGCTTTTCTCGTCTCCCACCACGGCCCAGGATGCGGGCACGAAAGCGTAGATATATTCGCCTTTTTTCTCGGGTCCTTCCTTTGGCGTGAAATCAATGACACCCTCCACCGGCCAGCGCGCCCAGCTGTAAGGCTTGGCGCCCAGTTTCTCCAGCGCCGGCCATTTAAAATCCATGACCCAACAGTTTGTGCCGGGCACATACACGTAATCGCCGCGATCATAGGTCCCGCCGGCTGCAACCCGGGCATGCCCGACGAAGATGAACTTGGCATTTTCCAGGCCTGTATTTTCAATTTCATAGTCCATGCGCAGTTGAGCATGCTTGCTCGATCCGGTAATCGTCTTGGCAAAAGCCAGCCGATTCGTTTTGCCTGTCGTAAAATCCGTATAACTGATGTCCGTGCTGAACCTGGCCGTTGCCTTGTCCCCTGTGTTCTCGGTCTTGATCTGCCAGGTTGCCGTCCGAAGCAGCCCCTTAGTCGCGCCCCGCTTCTTGCTGTCGCCCACCCACGGCAGGCAATCGTAAAGCCCATCCAGGCTGAGGAAGCTTTCCTCGAGTTTCGCCCGCCGCAGGAAGACATCATGGCCGGTTGACTTGTTCAAATATGTGGCCGGCAGCATGGCTTTGCCGGGAACCATGATGCTCTGAAAATACGCGTTCTCCATGATCACGACACGTTCGCCGCTTATCGTTTCCTCTTTTAGTGTGATTTTCATTGCAGATTCCTCTGCCATTGCGACGCCATTAACGCAGATGCTTGCCAATAATGCCGATCCTGTGGCCATAAATAATCTTTTCATTCCAACGCATCTTCCTTTCTTCCTTCATGTTTTTGCCGGGCGTTTCCATGATCGCATGTATATTGTTACCGACCGTATCTTCGGTCGCCTTGATTGCCGTGCGCCGGGCCTTGAAGATCAGGGTTAGCTTTCTTCGCCGCTCAGGCGTTCCAGGACGCCGAAATCTTCCAGGGTGGTCACGTCCCCGGTAATTTCCGTGCCAGCGGCCACCTGTTTCAGCAGGCGGCGCATGATCTTGCCCGAACGGGTCTTGGGCAGGGCTTCGGCAAATCGGATCTCATCGGGCTTGGCGAACGCGCCCACTTCCTTGCCCACATGGCTGCGCAGCGTTTCACGCAATTCCGGGCTGGCCGCCTGGCCTTTTTTCAGGGTGACAAAAGCAACCAGGCCGGACCCCTTGACGTCATCGGCGCGACCCACCACCGCCGCTTCCGCCACGGCCGGGCAGCCGACAAGCGCACTTTCAACTTCGGCGGTCCCGATGCGATGGCCGGAGACATTGATCACGTCGTCAATTCTTCCCATGATCCAGAAATAGCCGTCGGCATCGGTGCGCGCCCCATCCCCGGTGAAATAATTCCCGGGATAATCCTTCCAGTAAGTCCACTGGTATCGTTCCGGATCGCCCCACACGCCGCGCAACATGCTGGGCCAGGGGCGGCGAACAATCAGCTTGCCGCCCGCACTGGCAGGCACCGCCTGGCCGGCTTCATTGACCACTTCCGCCTGGATGCCGAAAAA
Source organism: Kiritimatiellia bacterium (assembly GCA_028718125.1). GTDB lineage: Bacteria > Verrucomicrobiota > Kiritimatiellia > JAAZAB01 > JAAZAB01 > VSJD01. The sequence continues at coordinate 33,629 of JAQUMN010000027.1, read as the reverse complement.
GGGCAGACCGGCGGATCCCGGTTTGGTGGCCAGCGCTCCGGGACAGGTGGAAATCATAATGGACCCGGTTTCCGTCTGCCACCATGTATCCACAATGGGGCAGCGCTGGCCGCCGATGATCTCATGATACCAGATCCAGGCCTGCGGGTTGATGGGTTCCCCCACGGTTCCCAGCAGGCGCAGGGACGAGAGGTCATGCCTGGCCGGCCATTCGTTGCCCCATTGCATGAAGGCGCGGATGGCCGTTGGCGCGGTATAGAAGATGGTGACGCCGTATTTTGCGATAATGCTCCAAAACCGGTCCGGCTGGGGGTAATTGGGCGCTCCTTCGTACATGAGCACTGTGGCGCCGTTGGTTAGCGGGCCATAGACAACATAGCTGTGGCCGGTTACCCAGCCGATATCGGCCGTGCACCAGAAGATGTCCGTGGCGCGAATGTCGAAAATGACCTTGTGGCTGAGCGTCACGCCCAGCAGGTAGCCGGCGGTGGTATGCAGTATCCCTTTGGGTTTTCCCGTGGATCCGCTGGTATACAAAATAAATAAGGGATCCTCGCTCGCGACCATTTCCGGGGGGCAATCGTCATTCACATACTCCAACTCCTGGTGCCACCAGACATCACGGCCTTCTTCGATATGCACGTCCAGGCCGGTCCGATGCAAGACAATTACTTTTTGTACGGAGGCGCACAGGGGCTTTCCCCCGGCATCAGGGCATTTCAGGGCGTCATCAACGTTTTTCTTCAACTGAACTACGGCGCCTTTGCGGTAGCCGCCATCGGCGGTGACAACTACTTTGGCCTGGCAATCATTGATCCGCTCCGCCACGGATTGCGCGCTGAATCCGGCGAAGACGACCGAATGAATGGCCCCCAGCCGCGCGCAGGCCAGCATCGCCACCACGGCCTCGGGCACCATCGGCATGTAGAGCAGGACCCGGTCGCCCTTGCCGATGCCGTTGCGCTTGAGCACATTGGCAAACCGGCACACCTGGTGGTAGAGTTGCTTGTAGGTAAGCATGCGTTCCTCGCCGGGATTGGTGCTGGAATCGGGCTCGCCTTCCCAAATGAGGGCCGCCTTGTTCGCGGTCGGCGTATTCAGATGCTTGTCCAGGCAGTTCACGCTGGCATTCAACTGTCCTCCACCGAACCAGGTCGCATGGGGCGCATTCCATTCCAGGACTTTATCCCAGGGTTTGCTCCATACCAGCAATTGCCGGGCCTGTTCCGCCCAGAATTCCTCGGGCTGTTCCACCGATCGACGATAGGCTTTCAGATAGTCGGCTTTGGATTTCAGATGCGCCTGCTCTGCAAAAGCCGGCGGCGGCGGAAACACGCGACTTTCGTGCAGCGTGCTTTCGATGTTGCCGGAGGGGTCGCGCAGCATCTGTTCCAGGCCGGATGAGCGGAAGAGGTCTTTGACAAATGGACAGGCCTTGACGACGGAAAAATTACCGTGCGCCATTTTTTTGGCGGTTAACAACACGATACGTAAAAAAACGGAGGAGACATACGGCGCCTGTTCGAGATCGAAAACTACTTTTGCCGTCTTCGACGGAGCCTTGGCCGACGCGTCTGGAATCACCTCGGCCAGTTTCCGGTCCATCAAGGGCGCCAAGTCCGCGCAGGTCGTGCTGTTTAACTCGCCGGCAAACTTGCACGTCAACGTTTTTGTCGCCGGATCAAAAATATAATTTACCATGATCTTTTCCTTTCGGGGGATTGACAAGGCCTTAAATCGCCGCGATGAACATATCCATCCCGGCAATCTTCAGCAATTGGGTGGTGACCGGCGACGCGTTGGTAATCCGGAAATTTCCTTTGCGCGTCTTTTTGGCTGTGCTGAGGCAGATCCGGAAGAAAAACGAACAGAGGAAGGTTACGTCCTTGACGTCAAAAACAACCTGCAGGGGCTTGGGCAGGGGCGAAGTCTTTTTCGCCAGATGGGCATCCATGGCGTTTTGGATTGCCCCTTCCAGCGGGCGGCAATGGAGCGTATCCAGGCTGCCCGTAAAAAAGAAGGTCAGCGTATGGCCGGATTCATCGTATTTTGAATTCATGATAAGCCCTTAATAATTTCGATTATAAATTGCCGCCACATCATCGGCCGAAAGACGTTCGTCCAGATAGTTGTCGCCGGATATAGCCTGCCAGCGTTCATTGCACCGGCGGCGGCAGATACGTTTGATGGCCAGCAGTTGCCGGATCGAGATGCTTTCGTGAACAACGTGCTTGCCATCCGGGCTGCTGCTCAGAATAAACGCCGGCTGCAAGCGGGTGAATACCCCGCCGGCAATTCCAGTGGCCACGGGGGTGTTTACCATCAGGTACCCCACGTTCAAGAGCTGGGCAAACGTGGCAACGACCTTATCGTTGTTGGCGTAAATGCCGGCAACCCGTCCCAGGCTTCCCTGGCTGTTCAATTCCAGGCAAAGGCTTATGGCGCTATCCAGATCCTTGCGGACATACAATCCGATCAGCGGCGCCAACTTGACGCCGCTCAGCGGCCGGCCTTTGCCAGGCTGGTCCTGCGGCGCCAATAACAGGCGGGTTCCGGCCGGCACGGTAATGCCGGCGAATATAGCCAGTTTTTCGGCGGACTGACCCCTCGCCTCCGGCTGCAAGGCGCCATCCTCGGAATTGAACAGACGCGCTTCGACTTTCTTCAGGTCCTGGGGCGGGAGGACATGACCATGCTGTTTCTTGAATTCCTGGATAACGGCATCGGCCGCCTGGGATTCGACTACGATCGCCTGTTCACCGGCCAAGAGCATGCCGTTGTCGAAAGTTTTAGAGGCCATGATGCTTTTAACGGCAAAGGGAATGTCGGCACTGACGTCAATCAGCACGGGAACGTGGCCGGGAAGGGACAGGATGGCCGGCGTGCCGGAACTGCGGCTGGTCTCCACCAGGTCGGTGCGGCCCATGACCAGAATCAGGGCTAAAGCCGGATGGGTCATCAAGGCATGATCCAGCTGCCGCGATGATTCGTCCAGGCATTGGATGCAATCTTCGGGAGCATCGGCTTCCAGGGCCGCTTGATAACAAATTCGGGCGGCTTCAGCGCAGGCTTTGAGCGCCCGCGGATGGGGGCTGATAATAAGTGGATTCCTCGTCTTCAGGCAGATTAACGCCGTGAATAAAATGGAGGCGGTCGGATTGATGTCCGTAACCGCTGCCAGGACAGGACCGATCGGCTCGGCGATTTCGGTTAGGCCGGCGTTATCGTCCCGGGAAATAATACCGACCGTTTTTTCGCACTTGATGCTTTCGTGGAGGATCTGGGTGGCAAACACGTGCTGGAGGGTCTTATGTTGCCAGACGCCCATACCGGTTTCCTCCTGGGCCATCTTGGCCAGCGTAACCCGGTGATTGAAGGCCGCCTTGTAAACACCTTCAACAATCCGGTCCACCTGCTCCTGGGTCAACTGCCGAAACACCGCGGAAGCAAAAGCCGCTTTTTCCATGACGGCCTTTGCCCGGAAAAATTCCTTGGTCAATGCGGCGCCTTCGCCATACGCCGCTTGTTTTTCGGTAAATGAGGCCATGTATCCTCCTTGTGATCGCTTCCGGACGGTTTGGCCCGCGCCCGGGGATAAACACCTTCCACCTATTTAACGTGCGATTCTACTGCCCGGCGCATCTCCGTCAACATTATTATCTTGATTCGATAATGCCCAAAAGCTTTCAATAAGATTGACAAAACCAGCGGACTTTATCATTCTTACACACAGCGTATCATTTGAGCGGCAACCATGAGTGTCCTGACAACTTTGAGGAGTATCGTATGACTGTAGTATTATCTGCCAGTACTGCAAATCCCCGGGTCAAAATCCTCGCGTTGAGCGGACGCCTTTCCGTGGAAACCGAAGGCCAGGTCCAGCCCCGGTTGATGGAAGCAATCACGCAAAGCCCGCAGGGTCTTATTTTGGACCTGAAAGCGGTGACCTTTGTCAGTAGCGCCGGGTTGCGCATGCTGATCATGGTCTATAAAAACGCCGCCACGAGCGGGACCAAATTGGCTATGATCAGGCCCTCGCCGGAAACTTATAAATTATTCAAGCTGGCCGCGCTGGATTTGACCTTTAACGTGTTCGAAAATGAAGCGGACGCCGTCATGGCGATATGCCCATAACACGCACTGGCCGCCTGTATATCCGCAGCATGCACGCTTTTTGCGAGCATATTTTTTTCAGTTGCCTCCTGGTTCGGTTGCGGCGCAAGACGCGTTAGGAGAACAAAAATGGACCCGAAAAAATCCGATACAAATGTCAAAGCGGCGGCCGATGCGCTCATGGCCCAGGCCGGCGAAGCCGCCGCCATATTTACCCAGTATGACCAGGACCAGGTGGACCGCATCGTGGCAGCGGCGGCCAAAGCCGGCGCCGCCCGGCACTCGGAACTGGCCCGCATGGCGATCGAAGAAACCGGCATGGGCGTTTTTGAAGATAAGGTCATCAAAAACCTGTTTGCCACCGAATATGTCTACAATGACATCCGCGATATCAAAACGGTCGGGCTGATCCGCGATTGCCCCGCTACCGGCCTGACGGAATACGCCGAACCCCTGGGCGTTGTCCTGGGCGTTACGCCGATTACCAACCCGACCTCAACGGTCATGTTCAAGAGTCTGATCGCGCTCAAGACCCGTAACGCCATTGTTTTTTGCGCCTCGCGGAACGCATTGAAGTGCAGTAATGAGGCCGCCCGGGTTATTTACGAGGCCGCTGTGGCGGCCGGTGCGCCGGACTACGTGATCCGATGGGTCGAAGAACCTTCCCGCGAAATGACGCAGGCATTGATGACGCACCCCCATGTGGCTTTAATCCTGGCCACGGGCGGCACGGGCCTGGTTCAGGCGGCCTACGGGTCCGGCAAACCTGCCATCGGCGTCGGCCCCGGCAACGTGCCGGTGTATATTGACAAAAGCGCCGATATTTCCATGGCGGTCAACGACATCCTGCTGAGCAAGACCTTCGACAACGGAATGATCTGCGCCTCGGAACAGGCGATCGTCGTGCACCAGGACATCCGCCAGGCGGTGGAAGACCGCCTGGTTTCGCAGGGCGCTTATTTTCTCACGCCCGCCGAAGTTGCCGTGATCCAGGATATTGTCATTGACCCGGCGAAACAGAGCATGTCATCCAAGGTCGTCGGCAAAAGCGCCCGGTACATCGCCGAACTGGCGGGTATCAAGGTCCCGCCACAAACCAAGCTGCTCATTGCGCGGCTGGCCGGCGTGGGCGCAACCGTACCGTTATCGCGCGAAAAACTGTGCCCGCTCCTGGGTTATTATGTGGCCGCCACCCTGGACGAGGCCATTAATATTTGCACCAACCTGACGCATTTCGGCGGATTGGGCCATTCCGTATCCATTTTTTCGCGCGACCAGCAGGCCATTGACAAGTTCAGCCGCACGTTGAACGCCGGGCGGATCCTGGTCAATTCGCCTTCGGCGCTGGGCGGCGTCGGCGATGTTTATAATCGCCTGCATCCGTCGCTGACCCTGGGCTGCGGAACCGGCGGCTGCAATATCACGACCGACAACGTGTCTGTCGGCCATTTATTGAATATCAAGCGGGTTTCCAAAAGGATGGTGAATATGAAATGGTTCCGTGTGCCGCCGAAGATTTATTTTGAGCCGGGCTGTCTGGACTTATTTTTCACGCACGAGATCAAGGACCTTGGCGCCAAGCGCGCGCTCATCGTTTGCTCGGGTTCGGCCGTGAGGGAAGGAACGTCAGACCGCGTGGGCGCCTACCTCAATGAGGCCGGGATTCAATCGGAGGTTTTCTCGGACGTCAAATCCGATCCCACTGTTGAAACCATCATGGCGGGTGTCGCCGTCCTGAACAAAGGAAAGCCGGACCTGATCATCGCGCTGGGCGGCGGTTCGCCGATGGACGCGGCCAAAGCCATGTGGCTGATGTATGAACATCCCGAGATCAGCTTTGACGACCTGCGCCTGCGGTTTATGGATATCCGCAAACGCATTGTGAAAATCCCGGCCCTGGGCCAGAAGGCCCGCTTCATCGCCATTCCCACCACCAGCGGCACCGGGTCGGAAGTGACGGCCTTCACGGTGGTGACGGATTCCACGACGGGCAAAAAATATCCCATTGCGGATTATGCGATCACCCCGGATATCGCCATAATAGATCCGAATCTCGTGCTGACGGTGCCGCCCTCGGTCACAGCGGATACCGGGCTGGACGTACTGGCGCATGCAATGGAAAGCTACGTATCCATTGCCGCCTCGGACTATACCGATCCCCTGGCCCTGCGCGCCATTCAGCTGGTGTTCGAATACCTGCCGCAGGCGTTCCGGGATGGCAGCAACACCCTGGCCCGGGAGAAGATGCATAACGCCTCCACGATCGCGGGAATGGCCTTCACCAACGCCTTTCTGGGGATCAATCATTGCCTGGCCCACATCCTGGGAGCCACGTTCCACATCCCGCATGGCCGCGCCAACGCATTTGTGATGCTTCCCGTCATCCGGTATAACGCCGCGTTACCACACAAGTTTCCGTCATCGCCAAATTATCCGTCGCCAAAGGCCAAGGAACGGTATGCGGAAATCGCGGCGGCACTCAAGCTGGATGCATCCACGCCGGAGAAAGGCGTGGAAAATCTGGCCCGCGCCGTGGCGGAATTGAAGAAAACGCTGGGTGTGTCCGCCAGCCTGCGCGAGGCGGGCGTACCGGAAGCCGATTTCAAGGCCAAGCTGCGCTTCATGGCCGAAGCAGCCTTCGATGATCAATGCGTGGGCGCCAATCCCTCGTATCCGCTTGTGGATGATCTGGCCAAGGTGCTCGAAGAAGCCTATGGCTAGGTTGACACGGCGCCGGAACCAATGATATCGTCATGATGCCACGCTCAGACAAGATCACATTGCCCAACGGCCTGACCGTTCATTGCCTGATGTCGGGCGCCGGGTCTGTCCCGATTGTTTTTCTCCACGGCTACAGTTTGTCGGCGGAGACGTGGTCAAGGATAATGCCCATGTTACCCGACGCCTGTCGCGCGTATGCGCTCGACATCCGTGGATTCGGCCTCTCCGACAAACCGGAGACCGGCTATACGTATGAGGTGTTGGCTGAGGATCTGACCGCATTCCTTGATGCCCTGAACATGGCCAAAGCCGTGTTCGTGGGCCACTCGTTCGGCGGCTGTATTATTCAGCATTTTGCCGTTCAGTGCCCAGGCCGGTTCCAAGCGCTGATTCTTTCCAACACCTATGCCTGCAATCTGCCCCCAAAAGGCATCACGGCTGGAGTGCAGACGCGCCTCGATGGCTATGGAACGGAAAAACAAAACCGTGAGATTTTCAGCCGCACCGTGCCTCGCTACTTTGATCCTGCCAATGTTGTGCCGCAAGATGTCGATCGTTTTATCGCCACGGCATTGCAGGCAGGCAATCCGGCGCTGAAGCAGACGCTGCAAACGATGTATGCATCGCCGGCCATAGCCTCGGAGCGCCTGGCCGCCATTCAAGCGCCCTCGCTGATTATTGTCGGCGCGCATGACCCATACGGCACGTTCGACCAGGCCGTGGCGCTGAGCGATTGTATTCCGCACAGCCGCATTGCCGTCATGCCCCGCTGCGGCCACAGCCCTATGTGGGAAAAGCCGCAGGAATACGTCGACATCCTATCCGGCTTTCTCGGGGATAACGGGTTGGTCTGAGAAATAATGAACGCCGGCAAAGCGCCGGTCAAGCCGCAAAGAAGGAAACGATGAAACTACGGATTGTGCCGATGGCCTGGGCGGTATTAACGTTGAGCTTGGTTGCGGGGGCTTATGACATTGCACGCGGCGCGGAATCCTCAACCGCCGCGCCGGCTTCAGCGACTACGCCGGTGGAATGGGTCAAAACCGAAATCTATTTCGGCCGCGATCTGCCCGGCGGGCAGGAAATTTCCCGATGGGCATGGACGGATTTCATGGACAAAGTGCTTTCCCGGCATTTTCCCAAAGGTCTGACGGTTTACGAAGCCTACGGCCAGATGCAACATGCGGATGGCCGTATCGAAAAGCAGTCCACCTGGGTGGTGGCCGTCGTGCATCCTAAAGATCCTGCGATAGACAAAACAATCCGGGAAATTATCGAGGGCTTTCGCAAGCAATTCAGCAAGGCCCAGGTGGCGTACGTGAGCACCCCGGTAATCTCCGCCCGGTTTTACGCGGACTGAAGTCGTGGGATTACTCCGCACGCGCCGGTAGCCGGTGTTAGTGGTTAGCAGCCGCGGCGGTAACGTCGTGGCCGCCAATGGAATCCACGCCGTCACCGGCGCGGCTACCCGTAACCCAAATTCCCATGCAACGAGAGTAGACACTATTCGTGCTTCTTGCCGGCAGCCAAGATAATGGTCAGAGCCATTCCTGATCTTTCCAGAACTGATACTCGTAAGGCCAATCGTCTTTGCGCAGCGTGATCAGCTTGCGGAAGTATTGTTTTTGCATCTCGAGGCTCTCGATCTGGTCGGGATATTGTTTCTTTCCCCGAATCGCCGCCACCAGTTCTTTTCCCAGCGCGGCCGCGGCGGCAACATCGGCAGGCTTTAACGGGCCCTTGGCATCCACGCCGCCAACGCATTGTGCGCCCACGGTGATCCCGTAATGTTTCAGGTAGGCCTGAACCTGCGTTCCACCCCCGCCGCCATTGGTGGTCACCACGGCCAGATATTTGCCGACGAGGCACATGCAGTGCACAAAATGGCTGGAACGATCCAATACGGCTTTCAGCTTGGCTGTTATCTGATTGAGATAAACAGGGGAAGCCAGCACCAGTCCATCTGCTTTCAGCACTTTAGCCAAAATGGTATTTGTGTCGTCGCGAAGCACGCACCCCGGCTTCTGGTGGCAGGCTTCGCAGGCCCGGCAAAACTTAATCCGCGCTTCGCTTAAATCCACCATTTCCACGCCGGCGCCTTGGGCTTGGGCCGCCTTCAGAACTTTTCCGGCCAAAGCCTTGGTCTGACTATTTTTGCCGCGTGGACTCCCGCAAATGCATAATATTTTCATAATGATTCCCGATCGAATATGCTTCTCACTCCAGCATCTTCGCCAGCGCCAAGGCAAATTCACGGGCCGCCTTGGGACCGCTGGCGGTCAGAAGCTTGCCGTCCTGGGCAACGTCCTGGCTAACCACCAGGGCGCCCCGGGCAGCCAGCTGGCTCTGTAAAGATGGAAAAACTGTGGCCTTCTTCCCCGTTAATACACCTGCATTGGCAAGCGTAACCGGCGCAATGCAGATGGCCGCCAGCACTTTCCCCTGTTCCATGGCCGCGCGCGCCAGCGCTTGGGCGGTCGCATTCGTAAAAAATTCGGCGGCTCCCGGTCCGCCGATAAATACGATGGCATCGTAATCCTCCGCCTTGCACTCGGCGATTTTCAGGTCCGTGGCCACCGTTTTGCCGAACACACTCACGGCTTGGCCCTTGACCGAACTGGCCACGGTCACGGCGGCCCCGCACTGGCGAAGCCGGTTGCAGGGTTCGAAATATTCCTCATCCCTGAAATCCGTGGCCGCGATCACGATCAACACCTTTTTCCCTTTTAAGTCCGGCATGGCGTCCTCCTTGCCTGATATTGTTACCGCCCAGAGGGCGCCCGTCATTATGGTTATCACCATCCACAGCCGCATAACATTCTCCCCCGGAATACGGCCATAATATCACAATTTATCAATATCGTAGCCGCTGAAGGGCACCCATAGATTTTTCTCGGTGCCAATCACGGTGCTGTAGGAATGCAACATGCCGTAATTGGCGCTGGTAACAGCATACCATTCGATGTTCTTGTTGTAGGCCAGTTCATCTTTGATTTTGTCCACCACCACGACGCTGGGTTTGTTTTCGGTATGCGCCTTCTGAATGAGATATGTCTGATCTTCGGCTGTCAGGAATGAGTAGATCGGCGCCAGCGCATGTTTGTCCACCAAATCAATAATATCTTCCGGGAAGATGTCGGTCCGCGGCTCAACATCCAGCGTGATGACGCTCAACTGACTGAATAATCCGCCCTTGGCTTCCGCCGCCGACATCGGATAGGTTGTCAGGGCCGGCACGTTAACACGCAGGGTGGCTTTGGCCGCTCCTTCAACGGAATGCGCTTTGACCGTATAGACGCAGATGTAGCGGACCAGGCATTTTTCGCGTGCGACTGGCGTCAACTTCTCATAAAAAAACGGGAATTCGAAGGATACCGTGACGGTGGAAGCTTGCAGGGTTTTAATGTAATCGACAATATTTTTTTTGAGGGTTGCCGTTCCGATGCGGTCGCGGTGTTGATGGACGATTTGAATAAAAGTATCAATCCAATTCGCTTCAAACTCGTGCATGATGCGCGCCGATATGGATATGCCCGCCACCGTGGGCTGGCCGTCGTTTGCATTCCGGGACATCACTCGAATCGGAAACGGCAAATCGCGCATGCCCACGTCAACGAGGAATTTCTTCTGCTGTGATTTCATTTTGCATGCTCCTTTTTATTGGCCAACGATTGAATCCACCGGTTCAGCATGGTCCACCGATCACAAGCCATAACAAACACCGGCATGGCCGAATCCGCCGTTGAAACCTGCTGCAGCATCCCGTTGCACCGGCCGGCTTCCGGTTGAAGGCGGATGCCGAGAAAAGCGAACGCCTGACAAATCTCGCGAACAAACGGCATGATATCCAGAGACGGTGCGCTGTGCAAGACAAACGCATCCGCGCCATCAAGCGCTGCCAGTAAAGCTCCGGTATATTTGACAATTTGATAGAGGAAGACGCGCCGCGCCAGGGCCAAACCGGAAGGCGACGATTGAACGAGAATATCGCTTAGCTGGCACGGCTTACCTGCCAGGGCGGAAAACCCGCTCTGTGTGGAAAGCATGCGATTGATGATGGAGTATGTAAAGCCCGCCGCCTTGAGCTGAAAGATAATGGTCGGATCTATGTCGCCGCAGCCTTCGGCCGACATAATGCCCTCCAGATGGGTAAAGCCAACCGTTGTTTCCAAAGGATGGCCATCTTGGATTGCCGCCAGATTGGAATGATTGCCGAGATGGATACTGACGATTTTCCGCGCAGCGCCTCCGGTTAAAGCTTGAATTTGTTTCCAGGCCCATTCGTGACCCAGACCGGACCCGCCATAGCGATGCAAACCCCTGCGTGTGAGGGCATGCGGCACGGCGTAATCGCGGACATGGGACGGCAGGTGCGCGAAAAAGGCCGTGTCGCATAAAAGGATATGACGAGCGTTGGGCAGGCACTCCATCCAATGACGGCAGGCGGCGAGGGTCAGGCTGTTGTGTTCGGGAAGCAGGTTGACGCAGTCCGCCAAGCGGGCCAGCGATTCCTTGGTAATCGGACCAACGGCATCCCTGATCGTGTCGCCGCCGTTATGTAAAACATAGCCGATAGTCTTTACATGGCCGCAACCATCAAGATCGGCCGTAATTTTTTCCTGCCAGCCGGCTTTGGCTTCCACGGCGTGCGCGTCGGCGCTGCCGTTCCGAACCAGGCACCATTGGATGCAGGGCGGCGCAGGATCAAACAGCAGAATCATTTGCTTCCCTCCTTGCTATCAGCCTGGCGCCCTCTTCGGCAATGATCAATTCCTCCCTGGTCGGCATACTCAGGACTTTAATGCGCGAATCTGCGGCGCTGATCAAGGTGGCGTCCGTCAGGGATGCGCTACGATTAGCTTTCCGGTCTAACTTTAATCCGCACCATTGCATGGCTTCGCAGGCTTTTTCGCGAACCAGCCAGTTGGTAACCCCAATATCATCCGTAAAGACCAGGGCATCTATTCCGCCCAATACAGCCACAAAACTTCCGATGTATTTTTTCAGCCGGTGCACATACATGCACAGGGCTAATCCGGCGCGATCGTCTTCCTGCCCCGTCACGCTGCCAATAATGTCACGCAGATCGCTGGAAAAGCCGGCCACGCCCAGGAGCCCGCTCTTTTCGGTCAGCATGTTCAGGAGATCGTCCGGTCGCATGTCATATGTCACTGCCAGATAAATTGCGAGCATCGGGTCGATATCCCCGCAACGCGTGCTCATCAGCAAACCCATCAGCGGCGAGTACCCCATGGAATTGTCCCGGGATGCTCCGTTGCGAATGGCGCTGACACTGGAGCCGCCCGTGCCCAGGTGACAGACAACCATCTTGGATTTATCGGCGGGCAGGTTGAGCAAAGCCGGTGCAGCGCGCGCGATATACTTATACGACAATCCGTGGAAGCCGTATTTACGGTAATGAAAGCGCTCGCGGATGCTTTGCGGAACCGGGTAGGTATAGGCATAATCCGGTATGGTCGTATGAAAAGCGGTGTCGAATACGGCATAGGCCGGCAATCCCGGCATGGTCTTCCGGCACTCGTGCATGACCGAAAGCGAAACGGGATTGTGAATAGGCGCCAGGGGAACACATTGCTGCAAGCGTTCCATGACGCTGCGGTCAATGATGACGGATTCCTTGAAGAAATCACCCCCGTGCACGAAGCGATGCCCAATCATGTTCACGGGCACATTCCTGGAGCGGATGTATTCCAGAATTTGCCGCGCTGCAGTGCGGTGATCCGGCAGCGGAACCACAACCTTGGCGGAGATCCCGGCAATCTGATATTGCAGGAAGGAAGCTTCTTTTCCTTCCACGCCGACCCGATGTGCTTTGGCCGAAAAAACCAGTTCGGCATTTGCGGCCTCGTCACAGTGAAAGATTTTGCAGCTCAGGGAAGAACTGCCGCAATTGAAAACCAGAATATATTGCCCTTTTTTCATCGGCTGATGAGTGTTAATGCCGGCTGAACCGGTTGAAAAATGCATGTCCCTGAAAATTAACGGGGAACCCGGATCAGGTCGCGCGCACAATATCGGCGCCCAGCGCGCGCAGGCGTTCTTCCACGCGCTCGTAGCCGCGGTCAATCACTTCGGCATTATTAATGACGCTCGTGCCCTTGGCGCAGAGCGCGGCGATCAGGAGCGCCATGCCGGCGCGGATATCGGGGCTGTAGACCGGAATGGCATGCAAACTCGATGGCCCGATCACCACCACGCGGTGCGGATCGCATTGCACCAGCCGCGCGCCCATATCGATGAGCCGGTCCACAAAATACATGCGGCTTTCAAACATTTTTTCAAAGAACAGTACCGTGCCCTGCGCCTGCGTGCCGGCCACAATCGCCACGCTCATGAGATCGGACGGAAAATTCGGCCAGGGCCCATCCTCAAACTTCGGGACGGCCAGCCCCAGCTCGGAACGCACGCGCGGTCGGCGCCGCGATACAAGCTTCAGGCCCCCCTCGTCGAGCGTCAAGGCCATGCCCAGCGTCTGGAACGGATGCAGGATCGGGGCCATATCATGCCGGGAAACGGGGGCAATCGTCAGGTCGCCCCCCGTGACCGCCGCGGCCGCAAGGAAACTGCCGATTTCAATATGATCCGGCGCGACATCGTGGGCCGCCCCGTGCAAACTTTCCACGCCTTCCACGCCGATCAGGTTGGTGCCCAGCCCGGTAATCCGCGCACCCATTTTCATCAGCAGGCTTCCCAGATCCTGCACGTGCGGCTCGCAGGCCGCATTAAATATGGTGGTCGCGCCCGGCGCCAGTACGGCTGCCATCAATATGTTTTCGGTCGCCGTGACGCTTGCCTCATCAAGCAGAATATCGGCCCCGCGCAGGGATTGCCGCCGGAAGGTGAAATGCTTTCCGCCGGTAATCTCGATCCCCAGCGCGCGCAGGCCCAGGAGGTGCGAATCCAGCCGCCGCCGGCCGATGACGTCGCCGCCCGGCGGATAGATCACGGCCCGGCCATGCCGCGCGGCCATGGGCCCGGCAAATAAAATGGAAGACCGCACCTTGTGGCAAAGCTCGCGACTGAGACGACGCTTGCGGATGCCCCGGGCGCACAGCCGGACGGTGCGCTCCTTCTGGTTCACGCTGACCCCCAGTTCGGTCAGAATGGCCAGCATGGTCGTCACATCCTCAATGCGGGGCACGTTACGCAGTTCAATGGCCTCATCGGTCAGCAGAGATGCCGCCAGCATGGGCAAGACGGCGTTCTTATTGCCCGCCGGCTGGAACGCGCCGCCGATCTTGCGCCGACCATTGATGATGAATCGTGCCATAATAGGAATTAGGTTAAAAGGCCACAACAAAGACACTGGATTCCCGATCAGGTCGGGAATGACAAACAATGTCCATTCATTCCGTCATTCCCGCGAAAGCGGGAATCCAATCCATGCTTTGACGTTCCTACACATCAAGATGAACTCTTACTTCTCTGCCACCATCTCGCGGACGATGCGCGCGATATTTTCCGTGGTAAAGCCGTATTCCTTCGCCAGCACCTTGTAGGGCGCCGAGGCTCCGTAGTGATTGAGCCCGAATGCGCGACCCTTGGCGCCCACGTATTTCTCCCACCCCATCGTCACGCCTGCCTCAATGGCCAGGCGACAACGGCAATAGGGCGGCAAAACGGACTTCTTGATCTTGTCGGTCTGTTTTTCGAACAACTCCCAGGACGGCATGCTCACCACCCTGATCTTGACGCCGTCCTTCGCTACCTCGCGAGCAGCGTCCAACGCCAGCGGCACTTCGGAGCCCGTGGCAATCAATATGATCTGCGGCCGCCCGGGCGCGCTCTGCCAGAGCACATAGGCGCCCTGCTCCAGTTTATTCGCCTTCGGGAACTGCGTGCGGTCGAGCACCGGCAGATTCTGGCGGGTCAGCAGGATGGCGGTGGGGCCCTCCGTGTTTTTCAGCGCGGCGATCCAGGCAGCGCCGGTTTCGGTCGGATCAGCCGGACGGATAACCGTCATGTTCGGCATGATCCGCAGCGCCATGGTGTGTTCCACCGGCTCGTGCGTCGGCCCATCCTCGCCCACGTAAAAACTGTCGTGGGTCAGGACATAAATCACGGGCAGTTTCATGATACAGGCCAAGCGGATCGAGGGCCGGAAATAATCCGAGAACACATAGAAGGTCGCTCCGTAGCCGCGGAAGCCGCCGTGGAGCGCAATCCCGTTCAGAATCGCGCCCATGGCGTGCTCGCGAATGCCGAAATGGAAATTGCGGCCAAGGAACGAGTGCGGCTTGATGTCACCCTGGCCATCCATGATCGTGCGGGTGCTGGGCGCGAGATCCGCTGAGCCGCCCACGAGATACGGTACGGCTGCGGCTAATTTCTGGATCACAGTATGGGACGCGTTGCGCGTGGCTATCGGCTTGGCCGGATCGAATACCGGCAGACTCTTTTCCAGGTCTGCCGGGAGAGCGAGATTCCGGGCGGCATCCCAAGCGGCAGCCTTGTCAGGATGTTTGGCGCGGTATTGCTGGAAGGCGGCCTGCCATTGCGCCTCAACGGCCTGCAACTCGCGAGCGCGCGCCGCGAAAATCGCGCGCACTTCATCCGGAACAAAAAAGTCCTGATCCGCCGGCAGGCCCAAAGCTTTCTTGGTGGCCTTGACTTCCTCGGCTCCCAGGGGGGCGCCATGCGATTCGGAGGTTCCGGCCATGTGCGGACTGCCCTTGCCGATCGTGGTGCGGCCGATAATCAGCGTCGGCCGCTGAGTCTCGGTGCGGGCTTGCGTGAGGACCTGGTCCAAGGCGGCAATATCATGGCCATCCACTTCCAGCACGTTCCAATGGTAGCCCTCGAAGCGCTTCCGAACATCGTCGCTATAAGCCAGGTCGGTGGCGCCTTCGATCGTGATCCGGTTGCTATCGTAGAAAAATATTAGTTTGTTGAGCCCCAAGTGGCCCGCCAGGGAAAACGCCTCATGGGAAATGCCTTCCATCAGGTCGCCATCACTACAGATGCCGTAGGTATAGTGATCCACGATCGTCTCGCCGGGCAGGTTAAATCGCTCGGCCAGCATGGCTTCCGCCAGGGCCATGCCCACCGAATTGCCGCACCCCTGGCCCAGGGGGCCGGTGCTGGTTTCGACGCCGGGGGTTATCCCATGTTCCGGGTGGCCCGGCGTACGGCTGCCCCACTGGCGAAACAACTTGAGCTCGTCAAGTTTAAGATCGTAACCGGCCAGGTGCAGGAGGCTGTAGAGGAGCATACAACCGTGCCCCGGGGAAAGGATGAAGCGGTCACGATCGGCCCAGGCAGGGTTGGCGGCGCAGTATTTCAAGTGTTTAAGGAACAGGACCGCGGCAAAATCGGCCGTGCCCATGGGCATGCCCGGGTGGCCGCTATTGGCCTTCTGCACGCCATCCATGGCCAGACCGCGGATCGTATTGGCAACCAGTACCAGGTTCATTTCGTTTCCTCCGATAATTGACTGGGTTGTTATAAAAACGCTAACTGCTTTCAAAGGCCGTTAGAATACAGAATGCGGAATCCGGAATCCAGAACGAAATGCCTGTGCGCATGCCATTGGGAAGTCAGAAAAATTCTGACTTCTATATTCTAGCTCCTTTAGTTTTCACTATTTTCTGCCACAAGAAACTTGTCAGGCGAATGGGAAGCTGTTATTGTCCCATCGGGATTTTTAATCCTCCGGGTTCAATCCTTCGGGCTACGGTCGTTAACATCCATATCGCATCATGAAAATATTAGTCGTCAACGCGGGCAGCTCGTCGGTCAAATTCAATTTATACGAAAGCTCCGGCGAAAAATTGCTGGCCAAGGGACTCATCGAGCGGATCAATGCGCCGGACACGCGGATGAAATATTCCAATCACCGCGGGCAGAAGATGGAAAAAGACATTACGGCCAATTCGTCCGAGGCGGCCATTTCCGAGGCTTGCCTGGCATTGATGGATAAAAAAACAGGCGTGATCGGCAACCTGACCGAGATCGAGGGCATCGGGCACCGCGTGGTGCACGGCGGCGCGACCATCAGCGGCGCGGTCAGGATTTCTCCCGCCATCAAACAGGTAATCCTGGATTGCTTCTCCCTGGCGCCATTGCACAACCCTCCCAACTACGAAGGCATCGAGGCATGCGAGCACCTGTTCCCGAACGTTCCCATGGTGGCCGCGTTCGATACCGCCTTCCACCAGACCATGCCGAGCTCCGCGTATACCTACGCTATTCCCCATGACATTGCCGATAAAAACCAGATCAGGCGCTATGGGTTTCACGGCACCTCGCACCAGTTCGTGTCCGTCGCGGCCGCCGGAATCCTGGGCCGCGACCTTGACACTCTAAAACTCATAACGGCACACCTGGGCAACGGATGCAGTATCACGGCGGTCAATTGCGGCAAGGTGGCGGACACCAGCATGGGCCTGACCCCGCTGGAAGGCCTGGTCATGGGCACACGCTGCGGTGATATTGATCCGGCAGTCGTCATCTTCCTGCGCCGGTTGGGCTACAGCCTGGAAGAAGTTGACCGCATGTTAAACAAGGAGAGCGGATTGCGGGGACTGGCCGGCAGTAACGACATGCGCGATATTTTGAAAGCCATTGCGAACGGTTCGACGGCGGCCAAGCTGGCGCTGGATGTGTTCACGCACCGGCTCGTTAAATATATCGGGGCTTATGCCGCCGTGTTGAACGGGTTCGATGCCTTGATCTTCACGGCCGGTGTTGGCGAAAACGTGCCGGTGGTGCGCGCGATGGTATGCGCGCAACTGACCTATCTGGGCGTTCACCTGGATCCGGCGCTGAACAAGGCGAATGCGCTGACAATTTCGCAAAAGGGCGCCATGCCGGCGGTGCTGGTCATCCCCACCAAAGAGGAACTGATGATCGCGCGGGAAACCCTGCGGATTCTTACAACGTAATTGCGGATTTTGGTCGCAACTATTTCCCCTCTCCCGGGGGAGAGGGAATAAACATTGAAAATTCCTATACGCTTAATTAAGGAACATCAATCATGCCGGAAACCGTATTGGAGCGCATTCGGAGCAAAGCAAAGTCGCTCAACCGCAAGATTTGCCTGACGGAAAGCGACGATATCCGCAACCTGCAGGCGGCCGCCAAGCTGGTCCAAACGGGGTATGCCCGGCCCGTCCTGGTGGGAAGCGCCGAGTCTATCCTTAAGCTGGCCCGCGCGAACCGGGTTGCGCCGGACGGAATCGAGCTGGCGGATGTGCTCAAACACCCGCGCCTGAACGACTACATCGCGAAGCTCGTTGAGCTCCGCAAGGCCAAGGGGTTGACCGAGGAGCAAGCACGCGCATGGATCAATGATACCTGCGTCTTCGCAGCGGCAATGGTCTGCACGGGCGACGCCCACGGGTATGTTTCCGGCGGCGGCAATCCCAAGGGCTACAACCACGATACCGCCTCTAAAACCCGGCCGGCGCTCCAGCTCTTCAAAACCGCGCCCGGCATCAAGATCGCCTCGTCCTGTTTCATCATGCAGATGCGCGATCCGCGTTGGGGATTCAACGGGGCGCTCTTTTACGCCGACTGCGGGCTCAACATCAACCCCACCGCCGATCAACTGGCCGAAATTGCGGTTACCACGGCGCGCACTTATCAGACGCTCACCGGCGACGAGCCGCGCGTTGGCATGATCAGTTGTTCCACGAAAGGCTCCGCCAAGGACCCGATCGTGGATAAGGTGATCGCGGCCACCGCCAAGGCTCAAGCCCTGGCGCCGGAACTGAAAATTGACGGCGAATTCCAGTTCGATGCCGCCGTCATCCCCGACGTGGCCGCCAAGAAAGCGCCGAATTCCGCCATCGCCGGACGATGTAATGTGCTCATCTTCCCGGACCTCAACTGCGGCAACACGATGTACAAAGCCACCGAGCGGCTGGCCGGCGCCACCGCCATCGGCCCGCTGGTACAGGGCTTGCGCCGCCCGTTCAACGATGTGTCCCGCGGCTGTTCCGCCGATGACATCGTGGATTGCGCCGCCGTCGCCGCGATCACCGAATGGACACCTTAAGAATATAAATTACGGAATAGCACTTGGATTGGAACTTTTCCCACACTCTGCAATCAGCAATCAGTAATCCGCAATTCTTCAGAGGATCAGCATGCAGTCGCCGTAGCTGTAAAACCGGTAGCGTTCCCGAATCGCCTCCGAGTATGCGCGCATGATCAATTCTCGTCCGGCCAGGGCGCTGACCATCATCAGCAGGCTGGAAGCCGGCAGGTGGAAATTGGTCAGGAGCGCATCCACCACCCGGAACATATAGGGCGGGTAAATGAACAGGTCGCTACGGCCCTGCGCGGCAGTCACTGTACCGCGTTCCGCCGCCACGGTTTCCAGCGTGCGCACAACGGTGCTGCCAACCGCAACAATCCTCCCCTTGGCCTCTCGGGTTGTGCGAATGAGCTGCGCCGTGAGGTCCGGCACGGTGTAGCGCTCCGCATCCATCCGGTGCTGCTCCACTTCGGCAACGGTTACCGGCTTGAACGTGCCCGGCCCGACGTGAAGCGTTAAGGCGGCGCGGCGGACACCCTGCTGTTCCAGTGTTTCTAAAAGCGCCCCGGTAAAGTGCAGGCCGGCCGTCGGCGCGGCCACGGCGCCGGGATTACGGGCATAAATGGTCTGATAACGGTCGCGGTCTGCAGCGCGTTGCAAGGCATTGGCGGACGCTCGCTTGATGTAAGGCGGCAGGGGCGGCACTCCGTCTGTTTCGAGGATATCGAAGAGCGGACGCTCGTGCTGGAGCCGGAGCGTCACGCGTCCTTCGTCCTTCACCGCCAGGATTTCCGCCTGTACCTGGCCTCCGGCCAGGTCAAAGCGGGCGCCTGGTTTCGAATGGCGGGCGCGCAGAAGCGCATCCCAGATGCCGGGCGCTATTTCCTCGATCAGCAGAATTTCCACGTGCCCGCCGGTGCCGGCCTTTTGACCATACAGGCGCGCGGGAATGACGCGCGTATCATTTACCACCAGCAGATCGCCCGGGCGGAGAAACGCCGGGAGATCGGCCACCCGCCGGTGATCGAATGTTCCCGTGGCGCGCCGGATAACCATCATCCGGGCTTGGGCGCGGTCGTAGGAAGGTTGCTGGGCAATAAGCTCCGGCGGCAGGGAATAGTAAAATTCGGAGGTTTTCATGATATGAAAATATCTGTTGACTTACAATAAACGGTTGATTATTTTATTAGAAGCAAATTAACGCTGAGTCAAGCCACTGAAAATGCGGGCCGTTGGAACCAACCTTGAGGAGGAAGACATCATGAAATGCATCTGGCGAAGGATTTCGAAACGCGCGTTCACCCTTGTGGAACTGCTGGTGGTTATCGCCATTATCGCCCTTCTGGCCGGCTTGCTCCTGCCCAACCTGGGCGCTGTGCGGGAAAAAGCCCGCCGCGTGAACTGCCTCTCAAACCAAAACGGCATCTGGAAAACTATTTCGGCCTGGGGCCTGAATCCGTCCGACTCTTTCCGCCCGACCTTCCCCACCGGCCACTTGGCCGGAGTCGATGGCGCCATTACCAGAGAAGGCGGGATTACGCCGGAAATGTTCATTTGCCCGACCGCCGCCGGAAATTTCGGCCTTAAACCCGCCGCCACGCTCGGGGAAGTAAATTCTTCCAACAGTAGTTACAATTATTTCTCCAGCCGCTCCTCCGACCAGGGCGACAAAATCATTATCTGCGACATGAACGGACCGGACTCCATTGCCGGTGCAGCGGGACTCACCAACTGGGGAATTAATCATTGCCAAAGTCCAAAAGAATTAACTTATTACGACAAAAAACCTCAGGGCGGCAATATAGTGAAAGTGGCCGGGCAAGGGATGTGGGTGGATTGCACGAACGTGCTGGGCGGCGGAACCTACATCACTAACCCTATCGTCACGAACGCCTTCAGCGGCAACCCGGCCAATATTATGAAGTATTAATTTAGCGCCTGTCAGCGCGCAAATAATCTTCGCCGGTGTCCTGATCCTGACCTCCTGGAGAGTCGGGATTCGGGACACCGGTTTTTTTTCATCATTGACAGCCGATCTCGACCTGCTAATCTTCACCGCTTCGTGCAATCCGGAAAACCCGATTATTCAAGGAGAATCCAACCATGCCAGCCAAGAAGTCCGCGAAAACCATCAAGGCCAAGAAATACGTGTATTTGTTCGGGCCCGGCCGTAAAAACACCCAGGGCAACGCCGGCATGAAGAACCTGCTCGGCGGCAAGGGCGCCAACCTGGCGGAAATGTGCCTGCTGGGGCTGCCGGTTCCCGCCGGTTTTGCCATCAGCACCGAATGCTGCGTGGATTTCTTCAAGAATAAATCCAACTTCCCCGCCAGCCTCAAAAAGGAAGTCGAAGCGGCGCTGGCCAAGACGGAAACACTGATGGGCATGAAGTTCGGCGATCTTACCAACCCCCTGCTTGTATCCTGCCGCTCCGGCGCGCGCAAATCCATGCCCGGCATGATGGAAACGGTCCTCAACGTGGGGATCTGCTCGCGCACAATTCCCGGCCTCATTGCCAAAACGCAAAACGAACGGTTCGTTTATGACGCTTATCGACGCCTGATCATGATGTATTCCGACGTCGTCATGGAAAAGGCCGAAGGCCTCGAGCCGGCCGAAGGCAAGGGCATCCGCAAGCAGTTGGACGAAATGCTCAATACGGTCAAGCAGCAGAAAGGCTACAAGGCTGACACGGACCTGACCGCCGCCGACCTCAAGGTCCTGGTCGAAGAATTCAAGAAACGCGTCCAGCAGGTGCTGGGCCGGCCGTTCCCCGATGACGCTCGTGCACAGTTGTGGGGCGGCATTGGCGCCGTGTTCAAGAGCTGGAACGGCAAACGCGCCATCTCCTACCGGCGCATCGAGAGCATTCCCGACGAGTGGGGCACGGCGGTCAACGTCCAGGCCATGGTCTTCGGCAACATGGGCAACACCTCGGCCACCGGCGTGGCCTTCAGCCGCAACCCCGCCACCGGCGAACACAAATTTTATGGCGAATGGCTGGTTAACGCCCAGGGCGAAGACGTCGTGGCCGGCACGCGCACGCCCAGCCCGCTGAACGAAGCCACCAAGAATGAGCAGAACCTGCATCTGGACTCGCTTGAAAAAGCCATGCCGGCGCTGTACCGCGAACTCGACGGCATCCAGAAGAAACTCGAAAAGCATTACCATGACATGCAGGATATCGAGTTCACAATCCAGGACGGCAAGCTCTATATGCTGCAATGCCGCGTGGGTAAACGCACGGGCACGGCAGCCTTGAATATGGCCATGGACATGGTGGCCGAAAAATTAATCTCCGCTTCGGAAGCCGTCCGGCGGGTTTCGCCCGCCCAGTTGGACGAACTCCTGCATCCGATCGTCAGCCCCACCGCTGAAAAAAGCGCCCAGGTGCTGGCCAAGGGCCTGCCCGCCGGCCCAGGCGGGGCCGTGGGCCAGATCGTGTTCACCGCCGCGGCTGCCACGGAATGGGTCAAGGCCGGGAAAAAAGTCATTCTCGTCCGCGAGGAAACGAACCCGGAGGACGTGGAAGGCATGCAGGCGGCCGTGGGTATTTTGACGGCGCGCGGCGGCATGACCAGCCACGCGGCACTCGTGGCGCGCGGCTGGGGCAAGTGCTGCATCGTCGGCGCCGGGGCTTTGCACGTTAACGCGGAAGCCAAGACCGTGACCGTCGCCGGCCAGACGTTCAAGGAAGGCGATTTCTTCACGCTGAACGGGACCCGGGGCTACGTGTATGCCGGAGCGCTTGCGATGATTGATGCCTCGGAAAATCCGCGTTTTCAGCACTTCATGAAGATCGTGGACAAGTTCCGGACAATGGGCGTGCGCGCCAACGCGGATACGCCTTCCGATGCCAAGATTGCCCGCGCTTTCGGCGCCGAAGGCATCGGGCTCTTCCGCACCGAGCACATGTTCTACGGCAAGGGCAGTGACCAGCCGCTCTTCCTCCTGCGCAAGATGATTCTCAGCAAGACGTCCGACGAGCGCCGGAAAGCTCTTGCCGAGCTATTCCCGTTCGTGAAGGTCTCAATCAAGAGCACCCTGGAAGCGATGGAAGGTCTGCCAGTCACCATCCGCCTGCTCGATCCGCCCCTGCACGAGTTCGTTCCGCAGAGCGAGGAAAAACAGCGTGACCTGGCCAACAGCCTCGGAATTACAATAGAGGAAATCCAGAAGCGCGGCGACCAGTTGCACGAGTCCAACCCGATGATGGGGCACCGCGGGGTGCGCTTAGGCGTCACCTATCCGGAAGTCACCGAAATGCAGGTGCGCGCGATCTTCGAGGCGGCGGCGGAACTCATCAAGGCCGGCAAGAAATGCAAACCGGAAATCATGGTGCCGGTGACCTGCGACGTGCGCGAATTGCGCGACCAGAAGGCGCTCTGCCTGAAGGTTTATGCCGAAGTGCTTGCCAAGATGAACATAAAAAACATCCCGCACGCCTACGGCACAATGGTTGAAATCCCGCGCGCGTGCCTCACGGCCGATAAGATGGCCGAAGAAGCCGAGTTCTTCTCGTTCGGCACGAATGACCTCTCGCAGATGGGCTTCGGATTCAGCCGCGATGATATCGGCGGCTTCATGAACGACTATCTGGAGAAAAAAATCCTGGCCGCCGATCCCTTCCAAACCATTGACCAGGAAGGCATCGGACAATTGATCGAAATGGCGGTCCGGAAAGGGCGCAAGACGCGCAAGGGCATGAAAATCGGCATCTGCGGCGAACAGGGCGGCGACCCGGCCTCGGTCGAGTTTTGCTTCAAGGCCGGGCTGACCTATGTGAGTTGCAGCCCGTTCCGTGTGCCGATTGCCCGGCTGGCAGCTGCCCAGTCTGCCATCAACGCCAAACGCGGCAAATAAGCGCGAAATGACCCGGACACGCCGGGGCACACTTTACGCCATGCTCTGCCGGTTTTCCTCCGCGGAGCCTGGCGCTTCGAAGGTAGAGGGTAGCGCTGCGCCCATGCGGGCGGAGGCCATTGGGATTGACTTGTCTCTACCGGGATGACAAAAGTCCCTTGCCCCACTCGTAGATGAAGGCGCATAAACAGGCTAACCCCAGCGACATCAGGAAAAACAATCCCGTTTTCTTGAGCGCTCCGCGCGCGGACAAAATCAGGCCCGGCTCGCCATATTGGACGATCTCACTGTTTTTCATCAATATGTTGATATAAAGCTCGGGCTCTGAGAGGGACGCATTGGTCAATGCCGCTGTATCCTCTTGATAAGCGCCGTTTAACGCTATTTTCTTCTCAAGAAGCCGCACCACTTCCTGATATAGGTTACGCCGGCCCAGGACTTCCGACAATTTTTGTTCGGTTTCAAGCATTGCCTTCTTCAGATCGATATATTCCTTGCTTTGTTCCTGGCTCAATATGTGAATTTCAGACATTTTTTTAAACGCTTCAGGATCAGGCGCCGCTTTTTGCGACAGTTCGCTCAATAGTTGGCGATCATCCACAGAGCGCGAAAGCGTAATCAAGGGCGACGATTTAGCAACCTGCTCCCTCATGTGGTTCGCCGTCGCCTGTTTTTCCATAAGGCTGCACTGAGATTGCTTCAACAGACTGCGAGCTTGGAATAATGCCGCATAAATATTGTTTTTTTGAATGCTTGTCAGGTATTCCCGGATCCACAGCCGCATGATTAACAGCGCCTTATCGGTCGACGTTGCCTCGCCTACCAGGCAGATAAGATCGGTCTTGGCCGGGCGCGTAATTTTGACTTGCTTTTCCAACTCAAAGGGTGTGGTTTGAAAGCCCTGCTTACTCAGTTGAGCGGCCACATTCATGGCGATATAGGCCGAGGAAGCTTTCTGCAGATGCGAGGCGATTATGTTTTCGAACAATTCCTTGTCCACGCGGCCTTCCGGGGACACCGGGTAAATGACCTGCAGGTAACCTTCAGCCTTATATTGCTGCGGGCGGGTTATGAAGAAAATACCCGCCGCCAGCGTGGATAGAAGAACAAACAGTAAAATCGCCCATCGGTGCCGGAGAATCATCGCCAGGATGTCGCGCAGTGACAGGAACTCTTCCTGCGGGGGAAGCTCCGTACCCGACGCGCTAACGGGTTGAGTTTCCGCGAAATTTTGCTGTTTTTCGGCTGACATAATATTTCTCCTTTAATGTTGCATGCATAACAGCTTTGAAAAATATTATTTCTATTCCCGCGCGGCTTTTTCACCTGCTTGAAAAGCCACGAATATATGGTCACAGTGTATTGTAGCCCTCACGCGCAAGGTCCTCAAGGATTTTTGTCCTCAAGTATTTTCATGCCTCGGCCGTAAAAGTCGGGCCCATCCTCCCGCCCTTAATTGTGGGGCGCAATGGTGAGGGTATACAGGCGGCCACTGCGCGGTTCACGCACAATGAAGCCGAATCCCATCACCACCACGAGGCTCAAAATCAGGTTGGCGATAAAAATCGGCTGGTACGAGCCGACCTGGTCAACAACCCAGCCGCTGAGCGTCGTGGCCAGCATCACAAAGCCCGCCATCAGAATGTTGCCGATTGCAACAAGCCGGTTGGGCGGTTCCTGCGGGCACAGCTCCGCGCTCATGTTGCACAGGAGCATCAGGATCGAATTGGCGGCAACCGCGTAAATGCCGTAGGCTACGTACCACCATTCGACCCGGTGGGCCACCAGGCAGATCAAAAAAGCGCTTGCCATCATTCCGCCGATGACGCCGCCAATGAGCCGGTAACCGAAACGGTCGGCCAACAGGCCGATCAGCCAGCCTAAGCACATGCTGGCGATAAGAAAAGCGATGCTAAACCCCCCCTGGGCCTGGGACGAAACATGCAACTGGGTCCGCGCAGCGTCAACCATAAAAGGGGCGCAATTGATGGCCATAGAGAGCAAAAACATGAAGAAAATGAAAATCCGGTAGTTGGGATCCTGCCAAAGCGCGCGAAATGTATTCTGTAGATAACGCCCAAAAGGCACAGCGGAGTGATCCGACGGGCATTCATGCTCAGGATTGATATGATCGCGGATTTTCCACAACATTGCGCATGACAGGATATACACCGCCGTGCCGATCACAAAGGCCATCTGAAAATTACGCGGCGGCTCCCAGTGCGCCAGCACCCGGGCGGCAACATAACCCGTGAGCAGGACCGGCAAGCCGATGCCAAGCATGCGCAGGCCAAACAGCCGCCCGCGCTTGCGGGGCGGGATATTGTCCGTCATGATCTCCCAATAAACCGAGGTTAACAGGTAGCACGTGCCGATAAACATGATTTGCACGAGCGTAAAGGCCGCAAAATGAAACCAATGCGGCCATGTATGTCCCCAAAAAAACGCTGCCACGGAATACATCAGCCAGGGCACGGTCGAAACGGTTATAACCACGCGATAAATCGCCAGTCGTTTTTTGGCGGGAATCAGGTAACTCATCAGGATCTGGCCTGCCGAAAAGATGGGCGGGAATGATAAAATAAAACCAATCAGCGCCTTCGGGGCGTTCATCGCGCCAAGGTAGGCGGGTATGAATGTGGAAAACAGGGCAAACGGCAGTCCAAGTCCCCACAGGAACTCCCAGCTCACGATGGCCGTCAGGTTCCGCCGGTAATCTTGCTCGACCAGGCGCTCGTATTCGGCCGTGACTGTTGGATGAATAGACATTACGTCTCCGCGCGGGCGGCAAGCAGGATCAACAAACATTCGGCGCTGGCGCGGATGGCGCCGGCCTTATCGTGAACCACCTGCTCAGCCCGCCGGCCATAGGCTTGGGCCGCCTGGTTATCGAGCCAAAGTTCAGTCACCGCACGCTCCAGAGCGGAGGCAT
Source organism: Kiritimatiellia bacterium (assembly GCA_028718125.1). Lineage (GTDB taxonomy): Bacteria > Verrucomicrobiota > Kiritimatiellia > JAAZAB01 > JAAZAB01 > VSJD01. The sequence continues at coordinate 6,999 of JAQUMN010000027.1, read as the reverse complement.
CCGGAACCCGGATCAGGGCGTTCGCTGCGCGAAAATCGGCAATGACGGCGGTAAAGTTTTCGGTATACGGGCCAACCACGATCGGCTTGGCGAAAACGGCCGCTTCGATTATGTTCTGGCCCCCGTGTGACGTCAGACTTTTGCCCACAAAGATAACCGTTGCCAGGGCATAAAAATGCTTCAATTCCCCGGTGGTATCCACCAGCAGCACATCAGCGGAGAAAGCGTGGCTCATCTGTCCCTTTTTGATCTCGCTCCAAGCCGTACCCGCCAGGCCGGCTTTCCGGATGGCGGCCATGACCGCCTGGCGGCGTTCGGCGTGGCGGGGAACCAGCACCAACCGGGCATTTGAATCACGGGCGCGCAATTTTTTATACAGATCCAAAAGAATGGCTTCTTCGCCCGGCCAAGTGGATCCGCCCACCAGCCAAGGCGTAGCGGCATCGAACCCGGCCCGGAGCAGGAGCGCGCGAACAGGGCCCAAATCCAGGTGCGTTGATTCGGACACGTCATACTTGGCCGAGCCCATGACCCGGATCTTTCCCGGGGCCGCGCCCAGTTCGCTCAGCCGCCGGGCATCCTCCGGCCCCTGCATGCAAAAAAGATCGAAGCACTCCAGCGTTTTTTTAACCAACGGCCGTATTTTACGGTAGCCACGGAACGAATGCTGCGACATACGTCCATTCAACAGCATGATCGGCACGCCGCGGCGCCGGGCCAGTCGCAGGAGATTGGGCCAGAGTTCGCCCTCCACCAGCACAAGCGCCAGGGGACGCAGGCGGTCCAGCACCCGCGCCATGATCCATGGCAGATCCACGGGAAAATACAGTAGGACATCGTCCGCAGAGAGTTGCTGTGCGGCGATGGCGTGCCCGGTGGACGTGGTGGTTGTCAAGACAAAGGCCAGGGCGCTCCGGTGCTCCCGCAGGGCACGCATGAACCGCAGGGCAACCTGGACCTCGCCCACGCTGACGGCATGAATCCAGACCCGCGGCCGGGTCCGCAGGCGTTCCTGCACGGAGGATTCATAGCGGCCGAACCGCTGGAGAAATCCCTTTCGATAACCGCCGCGTTTGCACATCCGCATCGCAAATCGTGGCAGGAGCAGCAAAAAAACGATCGGGAAAAAGCAGTTATAAATAAACCAGATCATAATATATGAAATGCAGAATGGTGAAAGAGAAACGATCGCAAAGGGAAACAATGCCCGTCAAACGTTGCTTGATCAATCCTTTTCTTTACCTTCTGCATTCTTTCCGCACGGCTGTGTCAAGAACGGTCTCGCGGGAACTCTCCCACTCCATGAATGCCAATTTTTCGCGATATTGGAGGGCGGAGCGCCTGCGACGCCGCTGGTTTAAGCATGGATGACACAGCCGTGATGCTTTCCGCCTGAAGCGGATCCGCTTTGACGGACATTCTGAATTCTACATTTGTCTTCATGCCCGCGGGTGGGCTTCGTTATAAACCTGTTTCAGCCGCTCGACCGTGACGTGCGTGTAAATCTGGGTCGTGGAAAGACTCGCGTGGCCGAGCAGTTCCTGGACACTGCGCAAATCGGCGCCGGCATCCAGCAGGTGCGTGGCAAACGAATGCCGCAAGGCATGCGGCGACATGCGGGGATCCAGGTTGGCCCTGATCAGGTAGCGTTTCATCAGCCGCTCGACCGAGCGCGTGGTCAGCCGGCCGCCCGTATGGCCTACGAATACAGGCGCAGCGCCGGCGCGCTTGAATGGACCGGCCAGCGCGGAACGTTTTTCCAGCGAGCTCTGCACGGCTCTCACCGCCGGCTTGCCTAACAGGCACAGCCGCTCTTTTTTGCCTTTGCCCCGGACCTTAACCACGCTCGCGAGCATGTCAATGTCGCTTTCATTCATGCCTGCCAGCTCGCTGACCCGCATGCCGGTGCTATAAAGGACTTCCAGGATCGCCGTGTCGCGGCTGGCGGCATAGTCCAGCCACAGGCGCTTGACGGCATCCGGTTCCCCGGCCAGCGTCTCAACGGCCACCTGTTGCGGCGCCTCCAGCAGGCGGGTCACTTCCTGGAGCGTCAGCACCTTGGGCAGGGGTTTCCCGCGTTTGGGCGAGATAATGCCGGCAAACGGATTCTGCGTAACGTGCTCTTCCCGGTTCAGGAACTTGAAAAACGACCGCAGGCTGGAAAGTTTACGGTTGACCGTCGTGACCACGGCCGCCTCTTTCTGGCAGTGCACGATGAACTTGCGGGCGGAAAATTTATCCACGTCCGGCCAGGCATAGGGCGGCTTGGCTTCCGCGCCCCACTGGGTCCGGGCAAACTGGCCCAAGTCAACCAGGTAACTGCTGATCGTATGCCCTGAGGCGTTCCGCTCGCTCTCCAGGTAATGCACGTAATCTCCGACACAGGGATCGTCCTTGATAATCGGTTTATTCATAATTGAATTAGACCTTCGGTAACTTTGCCGTTCTCACGAACGGCATCTACATCGGATCCTGGCCCGCCTGCTATGTGTGCGTAGCACTGCGGGCAGGTCTGCTGCCGCGTCTTTGTCATGCCACAGGCAGATCCGCCTAAGGCTGGAACTTTTTGGTTTAGCTGATTACATTTCCCTGGAATTTGGAGCTTGGTATGTGGGGTTTTTCATCTTCTTATCAGCGCCACGCGCCTTCCCGGCAACATGCGCACCACGCGCTTCATTTCAAGCCCCAGGACCAGAACGCTGAGGGCGGAGGCCGGCGCGCCCGTTGCCCGGGTCAGGGTGTCCATATCCAGTTCCTCCTCGGCCAGGGCACGCACAATCTTTTCTTCGTCCACGCTGAGCGGCGGAAGATTTTCCGAGGCGCCCCGGGAAGCCGGCGGAATCAGGAATTCGAATTCCTCGAGGATATCATCCACGCTCTCAACCAGGCGCGCGCCTTTTTTGATCAGTTGGTGACTGCCCTTGGAGGCCGGCGAGTCAATCCTGCCGGGAACGGCAAACACACATCGGCCCTGGTCGAGCGCCTGGCTCGCTGTGATGAGCGCACCGCTGGTCGGCCCCGCTTCGACCACGAGGACGCCCATGGAAAGTCCGCTGACAATGCGATTGCGCATGGGAAAGGTGGTTTTATCGGGCTGACGGCCCAGCGGAAATTCGCTCAGCACCGCGCCTTGGCGGGCAATGCCCAGGGCCAGTTCGGCGTTTTCCTCGGGATATAGGCAATCCAGCGCGCCGCCGAGCACGGCTAACGTCCGGCCGCCGCCTTGCAGGGCGCCGCGGTGTGCGGCGGTATCAATGCCGCGCGCCAGCCCGCTGACCACGACAAAGCCGGCCTTGGCCAGGTGGAAGGCAAGTTTTTCGGCCGTCTCCCGCCCGTAAAGGGTGGTATGCCGGGATCCCACCACGGCAATGGCATGCTTGTCGCCGGACGTCAACGTGCCCCAGACATAGAGCGCCAGGGGCGGATCATGGATCGTCAATAACGGCTTGGGATAGGCGGCATCCGCCGGCGTGATGATTTCATACCCCCGCTTGCGGGCGCGCTCCAGTTCATCATCCGGACGGAGACGCCCGCGCTGGCTCATGATCTTTTCGACCAGGGCCGGGCCGATGCCTTCAGCCTTGAGTAAATCACCCTTGTCGGACTTGAAAATGGCCTGGGGCGAACCGAGCGCGGTCACCAGGGACCGGACGCTGACCGGTCCGATATCTTCCATCATATTGAGCGCAATATAGGCTGTGCGGGAATCCATTATTAAGAATTGCGGATTGTTGATTTCGGATTGATGATTGCAGAACCGTCCAATATCACGATGAAACACTCTCGGGTAACTGTGTATCGCCCTTTATTTCGCTTTAAAATCAGAAATCAACAATCATAAATTCTGCCTAATTGCCCGATGCGGCGGCGTTCCGGCGCGCACGACGTTTGCGGAGGGCAAACAGCTCGAGTTGCGGCGCCTTCAACAGATCGTAGTTTTTCAGAATACGCAGGATCTGCAGGAGGTCCGACTTTTCGTAGTTTTTGTTGGTGTCCACGCCCTCCAGCAGTTCCAGCAGCATCGTGCGAAACGAAAGCACCCCGTCAATGCCTTTCTGCTTCAGCAGATTCAGGGTGTCGTTCCGCAGTTTTTCCGAGACTGGGAGCTGGGGCAGGCAGAGAACTTTGGCAAAGTCGGATTTACCTATCCTCCGCGCCGCCGAGCGGACCGCGTCCGCGCCGGCAAAACGCACGATTTCGGGAATGTGCTCCAGCATGGCGGGATAAACGCGTTCCGTGTGCCAGCCGTATACGCCGATGACTGCCCGCGGAACGGTTTTCAGGTGATCCGTGGTCCAAAGCATGGTGTCCGGCAGGCGCTGCTCGGTAATCAGCGGGTGCTCCACAATCAGGTCAATTTCCTCGTCCATCCGCTTGGGACGGCCGGTGACGAAATATTTGCAGGGCTGAATGACCATGTAACCCTGCTGCTCGAAATATTCCCTGACAATCCATTCGCTAACCGAAGCCATGACATCCTCCTTCTTGAAACCGAAATTCCAAATTCCAAGATCCAAATTCTAAACAGAATAAGCATTAAAAGCCGCAAGCAATGAAAGATATTCCGTTTGATTGTGTTTGGGATTTGTTTTGTTTTATTTAAGCTGCTGATTGAATTTTGATATTTGGGGTTTGGAATTTATCCAGCCTGATGCTTTTCACGCCTCAGGCCAGCGTTGAACCGCGCCAGTATAGTTTCTGGCGCAGGACCGTGAAGTAGCTGTAATCCGGCAGATGCACAAAGTGAGCCTTTTGTTTACTGCGGCGGATTGCCACCTCGTCGCCCGGCTTGAGTTTTTCACCTATCTGGCCGTCCACGGAAAGCAACAGGTCGCCCACGCTTTTGGCCACCCGGATGATAATCCGTTTTTCATCCGGAATTACCAGCGGGCGCGAACTGAGCGTGTGCGGACAGATCAGGCTGACAACAAACGCGGCGGCGCCGGGGTGCATGATTGGCCCGCCGGCCGCCAGCGAATGGCCCGTACTGCCGGTGGGCGTGGAAACGATCAGCCCGTCGCACATGAAAGACGACACCGCTTCGCCGTCAATGCGCATATCCAATGTCACGATCCGATAACACGCCCCGCGGTCAATGACGACGTCATTCAGCGCGCGATAGCGGCTGATGATCCGGCCGGCGCGGATTACGGCGCATTCCACCAGTGCGCGGCCTTCCACAGTATACCGTCGTGCCGCCACGCATTCCAAGGCCCGCCCGGCATCCTGCTGGGCAACGCTTGTTAAAAACCCCAGGCTGCCCAGGTTGACGCCGAGCACCGGTATGGACTTGCCGCTGAGCAGGCGCACGGCCCTCAGCATGGTGCCGTCTCCTCCGAACACCATCAGGAGTGAAATGGCCCGGATAAGTTTTCCCGGCGTCAGGCGGGGCACGCCCGGCAGAAAACGAGCAGCTTCCGGCTCGGCCGCCAGCCGCAGGCCAAGCCGCTTGGCCGTTTCCGCAAACCGGCACAACACGTCCGCCGCCGAGGGTTTGGAGCCATTGGCAAATATTCCGATTGGTTTCATGGTTTTTCCCAAAAGATGTTCTCACACAAAGCCACGAAGGCACAAAGAATTATTCGACCGAACCATTCAGGATGCGGGATATGCCGTCCTTCATCAGCCCCTCGCCAAAATTCAGCAGATATCCCAGTTTCATGCCGGTCAGGCGCAGATATGTCAATACTTGTTTCTGGTGCGCCTTGCAGACACTTTCAACAGACTTCAGTTCGAGAAGCACTTTTTCTTCGATAATGATGTCCGCACGGAAACCCTCGTCGAATCGGATGCCGTGGAACTCTATGGGAATCGGAATCTGTCGAGCGACCCTTAGCTTAGCCTCTTGGAGTTCATGGGCGAGAAGCACCTCGTATACCGTCTCTAAAAGCCCCGGACCCAGCTCCATGTGAAGCCGAACAGCACGATCGACAACAATCTTTCCGATTTCGTTTTCCGTCATACCTTTGTGCCTTCGTGGCTTTGTGTGAAATGATCTGGTTTTTTCCAACAGGCTAAGAATTCAATATTGCCGGCGGGCCCCCGGATGGGCGATTCACAGACCCCCCGCCACACTAATCCCAGTTCCGCCTGGCCAAAGGCGCGAATTTCCGACACAACCCGCTCATGCACGGCGGCATCGCGCACTACGCCCCCACGGCAAACCTCCTTGCGCCCGGCTTCGAATTGGGGCTTTATGAGCGTAATCAGCACGGCTCCAAGACACAGACTAGTATTAACCGCCGGCATTACTTTTGTCAACGAGATGAAGGAGACATCCACGGCGGCAAAAGCCGGGGGGGCATCCAGATCGCCCGGCTTGAGATAGCGAGCATTCACCTGCTCCATCACAACCACCCGCGGATCTTGCCGGAGCTTCCAGTGCAGCTGTCCTTTGCCGACATCCACCGCGAACACTTTGGCGGCCCCGTGCTGAAGCAGGCAATCGGTAAATCCGCCCGTGGAGGCGCCCACATCCAGGCAGACTTTGTCCCGCACATCCAGGGCAAAGACTTCAAAAGCTTTTTCCAGTTTTTCGCCGCCGCGGCCTACGAACCGATCAGGCGCGGCAACGGCCAGAACGACATCAGCCGGGAATTCCTGGCCCGGTTTAGACACCGGTTGCCCATCCGCGCTCACCGCGCCGGCCAGAATCAGGCGCTGGGCCTTGGCGCGGCTTTCCACTAGGCCGCGCTCTACCAGCATTTGATCCAGCCGTTGGCGTGGGATCTTCATGGGCGCGATGTGTCCGGGATTAAGTCAGATGATGGTGTGCCCACGGATAACCTCCTTAAGGTTGGTTTCCAATATGTTTCTTTATGACTGCGCCCGCAATTTACCCGATCATCCCAATGTATCAAACGGGCTGCGCGCGCCGATGCCGGTATGCTTTGCCGTATGCAGATAGATTTCCGTCGTGGAAATATCCGCATGGCCAAGCAGATCCTGAACATCGCGGATGCCGGTGCCACTCGCCAGCAGATGGGTCGCAAAACTATG
>JAQUMN010000026.1 GCA_028718125.1 Kiritimatiellia bacterium | reverse complement strand
AACTATTTTGCATTCTCCCTAGAGCTGGAGGTTTCCTGCCGCTTCCGGCTGATACAGAATGTCATCTATTCGAATTTTCCGCGTTCCGCCAGGAACGGGCCATTCAATAACGTCCCCTTTCGCATAACCCAACAGCGCCGTCCCAACCGGAGATAACACCGACATTTTTCCTTCATCGATATTGGCATCGGACGGAAAGACCAACGTGATTTCCATCTTCTTCCCGTCATCAAGATCCGAAAATCTGAGACGCGTGTTCATTGTAACCACGGTCTTGGGCATGTCGCGAGATTCTACAATCTTTGCCCTCTGGAGTTCGGCTCCCAGCGATTGCAGATCATTGCGATCCCTGTAGTTAGATGTTCCGGCCACCGACAGCAACTCGTTGAGCTTTTGATGATCATTGGCCGTTATAAAGATGTGTCTTTCTTTCATGTAGTGTTCTCCTGTTGTCCTGCACCATACTTGTGATTACGCGAATATTCCCTGCCGGCTTATCCCATTAATTATAACTAGCCCATACCCGTTTGAAATGTGAATGTATCTTACACCTGCACTGAGCGGATGTCGACACCGGAAACCGGCGGCAGCAAAGAAAATCATGGCCGGCACGAGAGCAGATCGGCATGATACTTTAGCAGCACTGGTGTGTTAAAAGGAGGCCGAACAAGCAAAGACCGAAGAATAATCGCTCGCGACTTATCTTCATCTATTTTCTGGCTTCGATGAATGCCGAGCAAATGTAATGTTCGACGCCGGTTCCCGGATCCCAATCCTTGATGAATTCGCGGCTGGATTCATTAAGCGCGATGCGCGTATCGGCGAAGCCGGCTTCGTGTAACATGGTTTTGAGCGCCTGGACCGTGACACTGCCGGAAATGCAGGCTGATAGATGCTTGGCGCCTTTCCAGCGGGTACCCGTCAGGGGCTTGATTTGAACAACATCAGAAATGGCCAGGTGCCCGCCGGGGCGCAGCACCCGGAAAGCTTCGTTGAAAACTTTTTGCTTCTCCGGGGAGAGATTGATCACGCAATTTGACATGATGACATCCACAGAATTGTCGGCCACGGGCAGGTGCTCGATCTCGCCCAGCCGGAACTCGATGTTCATGCGCTTGCCGATGTTGGCGCGAGCTTTACGCAGCATTTCCGGCGTCATGTCCACCCCGATCACCCGCCCTGAGGGCCCCACGACCTGCGCGGCGATAAAGCAATCCATCCCGGCGCCGCTGCCCAGGTCAAGCACGGTCTCGCCCGGCTTCAATAGCGCCATGGCCACGGGATTTCCACAACCGAGCCCCATGTTGGCATTTTCGGGAAGCGTAGCGAGCTGTTCCTCGCTATAACCGAGCTGCCGTGCCATCTCGCGGAGATCCGCCGGTGGCGCGCCGGCCTCGCAGCATTTCGATCCGCCGCGGGGGGCACAGCACGATACCTGTCCGCCGGTTTCAGCCACACGGCCGTAATGTTGCTGGACCATCCGCCGCGTCTGCTCAGTATGCTCGATGTTCTTATTCATGATCGAATCCTCCATATTAATCCGGCCTCAGGTTGCACTGGCATACCATCGCCGCTTAAACCATAACGCCACATTCACCAGGCCGATCAAGGCCGGCACTTCCACCAGCGGCCCGATTACCGCTGCGAACGCCGCGCCGTGGTTGATGCCGAATACACCCACCGCCACGGCGATGGCCAGTTCGAAGTTATTGCTGGCCGCAGTGAAGGAGAGCGTCGCCGACTTGGTGTAATCGGCCCCCGCCTTCTTGCTCATCCAGAAACTCAAAAGGAACATGACTACAAAATAGATCAACAGCGGTACGGCGATCAGGATGACATGGCCCGGCTCGCGGATGATCTTTTCGCCCTGCAACGAGAACATCACCACGATTGTGAACAGCAACGCGATCAGCGTGAGCGGCGAGATTTTCGGGATGAACTTTGCGTGATACCATTCTTTGCCCTTCAGCTTGACTAATACCAGGCGGGTCAGCATGCCCGCGATGAACGGGATGCCCAGGTAGATGAATACGCTTTCGGCGACTTGGCCGATGGTGATTTTGACCACGGTCCCGGAGAGGCCCAGCAGGGGCGGCAGTTTAGTGACAAAAAACCAGGCAAATACACTGTAGAAAAGCACCTGGAAGATCGAGTTGAATGCCACCAGCCCGGCGCAATACTCGGAGTTGCCCTTGGCCAGCTCGTTCCACACAATGACCATGGCAATGCACCGCGCCAGCCCGATCATGATCAGCCCGATCATGAACTCCGGCTGATTATGCAGAAAAGCCACCGCCAGCAGGAACATCAGGATCGGTCCGACGATCCAGTTCTGAAGCATGCTCAATCCCAGCACCTTGTAATCACGGAAGACATCGCCCAGCTCCTCGTATTTCACCTTGGCCAGCGGCGGATACATCATCAGGATCAGGCCGATGGCGATGGGAATGCTGGTTTGCGTCTCGGCCGGACGCAGGGAACCGATCCAGTTCCCGAAGGCCGGCGCGGCGTAACCCAAGAATACCCCGACCCCCATCGCGACAAAAATCCACAGGGTCAGATACCGGTCTAGGAACGATAGCTTGCTCGCAACCCTCTCAGTCATAACGTGTCTTCTCCTTTAATGTCTTCCTGCATCAGGCAGGGGCCAGCCTCCGGCTGGCCCGTTTCCCGGCCCGGCCGGAGGCTGGGCCTTACCGTTCCAGCGAATCCGGCAGCGTCTCCACAAAAGCCCGGATTTCATCTCGCACGCGACGGTAATGGTCCAACGCCTCATCTTCCGTCTTCGCCGTCCGCGCCAGCCGCGGCGGATCGTCAAAGCCCACATGCACCACCTTGGTTTTACCCGGAAAGAGCGGGCAGGACTCATTGGCGTTGTCGCAGACCGTGACCACGTAGTCGAACGCGACATCCTTCAATTCGTCCACATGTTTCGAGCGCTGCCGTGAAATATCCACCCCAGCCTCGGCCATTACTTTGACCGCATTCGGATTTAATCCGTGGGTCTCGATCCCGGCTGAATACGGCTCGATAACATCTCCTTTCAGATGCCGCGTCCATCCTTCGGCCATCTGGCTCCGGCAGGAATTACCGGTGCAGAGAAACAGAATTTTCAGACGTGGGTCCATTTTTATCCGATCCTTCAGCATCCTGTTGGTCCTTGCCACCTGCTGAAAAACACAACAACTCACGCCGTGTGAGGGCACACGGCCTTCTACAAAAAGACAGGCCTCGCAGTCTTGTAGGCCCGGTCCCCGACCGGGCGGAATTCCTCAACGGGCTGATAATGACATCGGTCCCGGATGCCGGGCTTCACACGCACACCGTTTTGCGTTTTGCCCACAGCAGAAGCGTGGAACTGAACACGACCGTCACACAACCCGCCTCCTGGAAAATAACGGCCATAATGGGCGTCATCATTCCCATGACGCTAAGCGCCAACCCAATGACGTTGTAGATTATGGAAAAAAAGATGTTCAATTTGATACGCCGCATGACTTTTGCCGACATCCACATAAAATCGGCAACCCCGGACAGGTTGTCGTTCATCAGGGTGACATCGGCCGTTTCGATGGCCACATCTGTGCCGGCGGCGCCCATGGCGATGCCCACGTCAGCCAGCGCGAGCGCCGGTGCATCGTTAATACCGTCACCGATCATTCCTACAACGTGGCCTTCAGCCTGTAATACTCTGACAAACTCCTGCTTTTGTTCAGGAAGCAGTTCGGCCATGAAATCATCAACGCCAATTGCCTTGGCCACCGCTCCGGCCACCTGGGAATGATCGCCGGTCAACATGGTAATGCGCTCGACCCCCATCGTTTTGAGTAACCGGATGTTTTCAGCAATCTCAGGACGGATCTCATCGGCAATCGCCAGGAGGCCAATGGCCTCATTGTTATGTGCGACCAGTACAGCGGTGCGACCCTGCTCCGATTGTTTCGCTATCTCACGCTCGACGTGCGAGTCAATAGATACGCCGGCTTCCGCCAGGAATACCGGTTTACCCACCAGAATCTTCGCGTCGCTCCAGCGGGCAACAACCCCCATGCCCGTTGCGCTCTCAAAATGATCGGGGTCGGGAATGTCGAGTTTTTTATTTTTGCCGGCCGCCAGGATGGAACGCGCCAGGGGATGCTCGGAATACTTTTCCGCGATGCAGGCCATGCGCAGGATTTCTTCTTCGCTCCTGCCGTTAAAGGAAATGATGCCTTCCACCTTGGGCCGGCCGAAGGTGAAAGTGCCCGTCTTATCCACAAGCAAGTGTTTGATTTTGTGACCCAGTTCGAGGAAAATGCCGCCTTTAATGAGGACCGCCCGACGCGCCAGATTGGAGACCCCGGCGGTCACAGCTGTCGGGGTGGCTATGGCGAACGCACAAGGACAGGCCACCAGCAGGACGGAAACAGCGACCTTGACATCGCCGGATATGACATAGGCGATAATCGCCAGCAAAACCACGGCCGGCAGAAACCAGGCGGTGAAACGGTCGGCCATATTCTGAACGGGCGCGCGCGCGCCCTGCGCATCCTGAACCAGGTGCACGATCCTGGCCAGCGTGGTGCCCTCGCCCACCTTTTCCGTGCGAATGTCAAGGCGGCCGGACTCGTTGAGTGTCCCGCTAAACACATTGCTTCCCGGAAACTTCTCCACCGGCATGGATTCGCCGGTGATCGGCGCCTGGTTGACGCTGCTGGCCCCGGCAGTAACCACGCCATCCACCGGGATCCGGGCGCCGGGTTTCACCACGACAACTTCACCCACCTGAAGTTCGCCAACCGGGAGGGTGACCTCCCCTCCTTCGCGACGAACAATCGCCATGCTGGGGGCAAAATTCAGAAGGTCGCGGATGCTCTTGCGGGTCTTGTCCAGGGTATAGGACTCCAGCGCCCCGGCGGCGGCCATGATGAAGACGATAATGGCGGCGGGCCTGAACTCCCCGATCGCCATCGTGGCAATGAGCGCAACCACGACAAACACGTTAACCGTGATCTTCCGCTTAAAAATATCCTTGAATCCGCCAATGAATCGCTGAAAACCGCCGAATATAACGGCGCAAATAGCGAGCCCCGCGTTGAGGAAATAAGGGCCGATTCCCCAATGCGCAATGATCCAGCTCGCCAGGGTCAGGACCGCCACAGCGAGCGGCACAATGGCCAGGACGGCAAGGTCCTTATATGCTGAGTGGTCCTGTTCCTGGTTGCTGCTCACATGTACACGCTTTCCTTATAATCAGGGGGTTTGGAACGCTATACCCATCGTTACTTACCGCAGCAAGAAGAGGAAGCGTCCTGCTTGGTCGCCTGCTTCTGTTTACCGTTGTTCGGCTGGGGAGAACCACAGCAATTTCCGCCGGAACCGCAACAGCCGCCGGTTTTGGTCATGGACTCCCATATCGCAGCTAAAAATCCTTTCTTCTGTTTCTGGTCTTTTTTATCAGGCTCCATGGTCGTATCTCCTTTTTTTCACGGTTTGTTCAGAACGTTGCCAACAGATAGAATCCCGCACACACAAGCAGAACACCGGCAATAATCCGGATCGCGGCCTCCGCCTTCTGAATTTTGATCGCCGCCTTGCCCAACGAAACCCCAAGCAGGATAGCACCGAGCGGCAAACTGAACCCCACGCCAAAAGCCGCCATGAGGATCATACCCCAGAAGATTTTGCCCATCAATATACTGGCCCCGATGACGATGAAAATGCCGGGATTACAGGGCAGCGAACTGGCCGCCACCCCGCCGCCTATCACCAGCCCCACCACTACCGCGCCAAGTTTCCCTTGGATGGCGGAACGCGTTTCTGATTTCCGCGTGAATTGCGGCAGTTTCACCGGAAACAACTTGAGCGCGGCGAGGCCAAGGAGCACGGCAATGACGCCCGCAAATATTTTCCAGTACCTGCCGAGCAGCGCCTGGGCGGCCTGGCCTACAAACCCGGCCACACAACCGAGAATCATGAGCGCCAGCGTAGTGCCAATCATAAACGCCATGGCGGACTCGAAGGCGGTGCACCGGTTTACGTCCTGGCGCGCGCCCGAATAGGCTACCAGCATGCCCATGGCCGGCAAGGTGCAACAGGCGCTGGCCACGGCGCTCGCCAGTCCCAGCAAAAACGCCAGCGGCAAGGCCGCCGGCCCCATGCTGGCCGCCTGAAGTGTGTCCGTAACCCATTTCAACACTTCTTGCATGGCATCACCCTAGTTGCAGCCCGCCGGCACACAGCCGGCCGATGATGGTCCGCAACCACCGCCACTGGACGCGGCCACAAAGCCCTGGATGAGCTTCGCCTCGGTAATGTCGCCCGAAACCGGAACCATCCCGCGTCCCTTGACCATCGCAATCACGGCCGGCAAGGGCATTTGGGTTGCGAGCTGCTTATAGTCAAGCGATCCCGGCTTCAACGTAAAAATACCGATCTTTTGTCCATGGGCTTCTATCGTCTTCGCCGCGCTCCGCATTTGAGCCAGGGGCGCCTTGACAAGCGGCTCGTTTTTCCCGGGCAGGAACACAAACACTCCGCCCGTATCAGCGGCCACGGCATTAAGTTCATTAAGCGCGCCGAGTTCTTTTACGGCAACCGTGAATTGAGCGACAGTTGCGTCGCCCGCGGCGGGGGCAGCATTGGCAACAGATGCGGGCGTTTGTCCTGCGGTCGGCAAAGCGGCAAAGCCGGATGCGGCTTGCGCAGTCGAGGCGTTGTTATTCTTCATCATGGCACGCGCTACCAGCAAACCGGCGGCAAGGATGACGATCATCCCAACGATCCAGCGCGCTCGAGTAGACGACCCGCCAGCAAGACAGCAGCAGCCTGGACCGCATGCTGATGCCTCCAGTTTCAGCGTTTCCATGTTATCGGTCGGTTTCGGATTTTTATTTTGTGTATTCACCGGTTATTCCCGCTCCATGTTGTTGGTTTCATTCACAGCAGCTTTTCTCGCTCGTCGTCTTGCCCTCGCAGGATGCCGGGCTACCAGGCGTTAACGCTTTCAGCACTCTGTTCGCAAACTCCTTCATGGCGACCGTGGCCCCGGTCTGGACCTTATAGCCCACGTCGATGGCGGCACTAATCATATCGGCGTCCAACCCCAGCTCCTTTGCCTTGGCAACATGATACGTCAAGCAGGGCTGACAGTGCGCGCTGATCGAAGCGCCAATAGCGATCAGTTCTTTCGTCCGCTCGTCCACTTTTTCTTTCATCATATTCTCCTGTTCCAGGTTTCAACTTTCGCACCGCGCCACCGGGGGCGGCGCATTGTTCTTAATCACGGCTTACAAAAGAGTCTGCGGCACAGTTTTCCCATATCCTCCCCGCAAATCCTTTTTAGGTTCTTCCGGTCCTCGGCTATCCGGCTGGTCTTTGCCATGTCTTTAAACAGCAAGGCAAGCAGCTTGCCCGCCGACGGGGCTCTGAACTCCGTGGACAAATGGTAATACATCCAGCGCCCATCTTTGCGGCTCTCCACCAGGCGCGCGGAGCGCAGGATGGTCAGGTGCTTCGAGACCGTGGATGGCGCCAGATTCAGCAGGGCGACGAGCTGGCAAACACACAGCTCTCCGCCCCGGAGCGCAAACAGCAGGCGCACCCTGTTTTCGTCGGCCAGCGCTTTAAGCACGTCCATCACTTCACGCATGCGATCCTCCTTTAATTCGTTACATGGCGAAATATAACAGGAACATCATTCCTGTCAATGCAAAATAATTGTTAGAGAAAAGGCGGACACGTTATCCGCGGATAGCGCGAGGTTTCGTTTGCAAAGCAAGCGATGATCGAAGGATGCGCAGACGTAAACCGGCTCCGTCGTTACTCCGCCGTCATCTTGAGCGTCACGTCCTTGGGCAGGGCCACCCCCGCCGCGACCTGCATGGCCTTGAAGGCGCCGACCGGCACAGCGCAGGCGGCGCAACAGCCCTTCAGGCTTTCATGCGCGGTGGTCAGGACCACGCCCTCGGATCCCGCGCCGATTTCGGCGTAGCCGTCCACCGGCCCTTTGGCCGTCAGCGCTTCGCCGAACGCCCTGACCTTCTCGCATGCACTCGCAATCTTGAATGTCACGTTCTGCGAATCGTCGCTTTCCGCGTGAATCCGGGTTTGGAAACCGCATATTCCGCCATCCACTACAACAAGCGCTTTCATTTTTTTCCCTTCATTATCGTGCTGTATAAATCAAATACAATCCGCCCAGCAACACTAACACCCCGCATACTTTCTTCAGGATTACCGCGCCTTTTGACTTCTCGTTCCAGTTCAGATAGTGCTGGACGATTTCCGTGAACGTGCCTGCCAGCACGATAACCGAACAGTGCCCCGCTCCGTAGAGCAGCAACAACAGAATTCCGTAAAACAGATTTGTGGCCGCCAGATTGAAGGTCACCGCCAGCATGGGGGCCATGTAAGCAAAGGTACAGGGGCCGAGCGCAATGCCAAACACCAGCCCCAGGATTAACGCGGCCACCATCCCTTTGCGCTTCATGCCGGGCTGGGCCGCGCTGGGCATGGGCAGACGGATCACATCAAGCAGATAAAGGCCGACAAAAAAGAAAATCACAGCAACGAAGTAGTTCCCGTACCGCCCGACGTCACCAAGCATACGCCCGGCCGCTGCCGTGATCCCTCCGATTACGCCGATGGTGATGAGGATGCCGACAGCAAACAGCGTAGAGATCCAGAACGCCCGCCGCGTTGTGATCTGGCCCTGCTGGTCAATGAACCCGACGATCAAGGGAATACTAGCCAAGTGGCATGGACTGAGAAGGATGCTGAGAATGCCCCATATAAAGGCTGCGCTCAATGCAATTCCGGCTGCGCCCTCAACCGCATACGACAGCGCCGTAAATAGTTGTTCCATATGCAACCTTCCCTTATTTCAGATCTACTCCAAGTTCTTTCCACTTGGCCAGGATGTCGTCTTTGCCGAAGAATCCTTCATGCCGGAACAGCTCTTTGCCTGCCGCATCAAAGAAGATCTGTGTCGGAATCACGTTGATCCCGTATTGCTTCCCCGCATCCGGGTTTTCCCACACGTCAATGAACTGAACATCCAGTCTCCCGATAGAGGTCTTCTTCAGGTCTTCAAGAATGGGCGCCATCATTTTGCATGGAATGCACCTGGTGGCACCAAGGTCAACCAGCCGCGGCAGCTTCTCGGCCGCCGTTGCAGGATTCGGAGCGGCCGCGCCCGCCTCCAGCGCCGGGACGACACGAGCTGCCACTGGCGTCTTGTCTTGCACAGCGGCCGACGTTTGTTTGTTCTTCTTTGCTATCACGACTACTGCCACCACCACGATGAGCGCGACGACGATGGCTATGTTTTTTATGTTTTTCACGAATAACTCCTTTTGTTTTGACCGCTTCCACGCCCAGTGAGCGCCGACCAGAAATAAGACGACGATCAGCAAGGGCATAATATCGCTTACGTTGCCGCCGCTACAACGGCATGCAGGGGGCGGATACTCGCTTGACCCCTTCATACGCTTGTGCCACCCCATCCCTCCAATATTGCACGACCTTTTTCCACAACTTTTTGAATGCTCACATCGCAGACCTCAGACTGTCCCTTCGCCATTCCTATTTCACAGAGCCGCAGGTGCTCAAACTCGTTGAACCCAGCCTGCCGCAACGTGTTGCCGGCACAGTCGAGCGGACACCCGTCAATGACCAGTATCTTCGCCGCGCTCTTCGTGCTTTCCATGATCACGGACACCCGTCCGCCGATTCCCGCCAGGCAATACATTTTACCCGCGCCGTCTTTCGTCAGCTTCCGCGCCGCCTGATCGGCAATCGCCCCCACATCCGATGATCCCGAACACGCGAAAATCAGTTTCGGGGCCGTTCCGCACGCACACGCCGGCTTCTCGTTCATGGTCGTTATTTCCGGGGTATCCTCATACGAGGAACTTCTTTATGTCATCCGCTCTCAACACCTTGCCGACTGATTTCACCCGGCCGTCAACGGCAAGGGCAGGCGTAATCATCACGCCGAATTTCATGATATCCTGGATTTTATCGACCTTTTCCACAACGGCCTCAAGGCCCAGTTCCTTGACCGCCTGTTCCGCGTTAGCCGTCAAGGCGCGACATTTTGGACAACCTGTTCCAAGAATTTGTATTGTTTTCATATTTTATTTTACCCAAGCGCCGAAGATCAACCCCGTGATGGTTGACATCACCACCACCAGCCCGGCAAACACGGCCGTTTTCTTAAATCCGATGATTTTATAAATCACGATCATACTGGGCACGGAAAGCGCGGGACCCGCCAGCAACAGGGCCAGGGCCGGACCTTTGCCCATCCCCAGCCGTATCAATGTTTCCGTGATCGGTATTTCGGTCAGGGTGGCAAAATACCACATGGCCCCGATGACCGACGCGACAAGATTGGAAAAAACGCTGTTCCCGCCCACGAGACCGGCAACCGCTTTTTCCGGGATCAAGGCGCTGACGAATCCGGTGATAAAAACTCCGCCAAAGAGAAGCGGTACGATCATCTTGGCAAATTCCCACGTGGACTGCATCCAATCCTTGATCTCATCACGCGAAAACCATTTCCAGCTCATCAAAAGAACGACGATCCCCATCAGCCCGGCCAGGTGCCACTTGAACTCGTGCACGGTCATGGTAAAACTCGGCACAGGCTTCGTTTCAACGATGTCAACCTTGGTGACACGGCGCACATCAGGGCTTAGTCGCCCCTGCGGATTGTATTCCTGGATATCGAGAGCATCCTTCGTGGTGTAGCGGATATTGGCCGTGATGGTGCTGCGGTCTTTCATTACGAGGGTGACATCGTTGGTGTTATACCAGTCGCTGAAAACCAGGAAGAAAATCATAGCGGTAAAAAAGAGGGTTGTTTTCCAAAGCGACCGTGCGCTCGTCGGAGGCTCCGGCAGGGCCATGGCAACTTCCGCTCGTTTTGTTTCGGAGTGCCTGAAAACGGCTGTCATGATAAGGCCGATGACAAAGGCAAACCCGATGGAAAAAACCGCCCGCGCAAGGCCGATTTCAAACCCGAGCACGCGCGCGGAAAGAAAAATCGCCATGATGTTGATGGCCGGGCCGGAATACAGGAACGCGCTGGCTGGTCCAAGCCCGGCGCCCATGGTGTAAATGCCGGCAAACATCGGCAGCACGCTGCAGGAACAGACCGCCAGGATGCATCCCGAGACCGAAGCGACCGTATAGGCCAGCAGGCGATTGGACCGTGGGCCAAGATACCGCATGACGGAAGCGTGCGACAGAAACGTGGCAATGGCCCCGGCAATGAACATGGCCGGGACCACGCAGGCAAGGGTATGTTCGCGGGCATACCATTGCAACAGCCGGAAGGCCTCATAAATCGCGCCGGAAACCTTCGGATTGCCCAGTGGTAAAAAATACGCGACAAGAAATATGCCCGCCAGCCAGCCGAATATTTTCCACTCTTTTTTCATTTTAAACGTCTTTTCGATAATATATTTCTGTTGCTTCCATCATTTCGTATAACTTCTACAGCGCATTTGAGCGCATTGAGAATACAAGGCGCCTTAAGATGGTAAAACACCTTCATTCCCTCGCGCCGGTCCGCGACGATCCCCGCCCGCTTGAGGACCGCCAGGTGCCGTGAGATGTTGGACTGGTCAATATCCACCAGCGTGTTCAACTCGCAAACACAGCGGTCGCCGCCGGTTAGGGCGTGAACGATCAGCACGCGCACCGGGTGCGCCAACGCCTTTAATATTTCCGAACGGATTTTAGCCTGGGAATAGTTCATAAGGTTACACAATATGCGCATAAGCGCATAAGGTCAACACTTTTTTATTTTGCAGTCGCATAGCGATTTGAAACGGGTGCGGGCAGGCGGGCTTCCGTCAGGATGTTGCCTCGATGATCGCAATTTCTCCCGGCGTCAATCCTTCCTCACAACGATTGTCACTTATCGTCTATAGAC
Source organism: Kiritimatiellia bacterium (assembly GCA_028718125.1). Lineage (GTDB taxonomy): Bacteria > Verrucomicrobiota > Kiritimatiellia > JAAZAB01 > JAAZAB01 > VSJD01. The sequence goes on along the minus strand of JAQUMN010000026.1, from coordinate 39,182 downwards.
ACAGAGTCTGCATTCGTCAATTATTCTGCTAATGAAAAACAAGCGAAAGAACGATATTTTTGTTCAGTTTGGGCAAGCCGTCCGCAAGTATCGGATGGAGAGAGGGTGGTCGTAAGAGAAATTGGCCGAGCGAGCCGGACTGCATCGCACATATTTCGCTGACATTGAGCGTGGTGTCAGGAATGTCTCCCTCCGCAATTTGGATAAGATGGCCAAGGCGCTTGGGATTACACCTTACAACCTTTTTGTCGGGATCTCCGGAGATGGACGCAAATGAGAATCGTTCACACCGAATTTCTGATCCAATCCGGGGCCTTTGTGGCAAGCAAGGAATGGGCGGACCGCTATTCCGAAATCTGCGATGCGATCAAAGCAGTTGAATGGCCGCAGGGCTCCGGCAGTTTCACGCTCTTTGATCAGCCCGGTAAGAAGCGGGGGCAGGGAAATGGTGTGAAGCCAATCAAGAACCTGTGTATGTCGCATTTGGTAAAATGCGGATGGGTTTGTGAGACGAAGATTGATATTGCGACCGTAAAAAAACCCGGGAAGATCGACGCGGTTTGCACGGTAGCAGGAGGACTGCTTTGCGTCGAGTGGGAGACGGGTAATATATCATCAAGTCTCAGGGCGCTGAACAAAATGTGTCTCGGGATGTTGTGCCGGGGATAGGCAGACTCAATTTAATGTTCACGGCAACCCAGTGGCGAAAAAGCATTCCCTGCTCGACAAGATAACTACCGATGATGATGTTCCTTTTTGGAAGATTGTATACGAAAAGAGAGCCGCCGGGCTTCAGTATTCGCTGGCATTGTTCAAGTCACAACTTGCACCATTCGATGTAGTCACGATCCGAGAGGTCATCGTTCACCTTAACGCCATATGTTTTTGAGAGGTTGAACGGCGGGTCGGCAAAGATTGTGTCAACGGTCTCATCATGAATGTGGGGTAGCACCTCTATACAATCGCCATTGAAAAGGATACCTCTGAATGTTGATAGAGCCTTTAACGGCATGATTTCAGGATCGCATAATATAGATGGGTGGGCACCTGCAACGGCGCTAATTGCCGGAGCCTCAAGAACCAATGTATCTGCTGCAGCATTCATGTTGAGCAAATGTTCGGTATGTATGGAATTATACCTATAAGTGTGCGCAATCGCCAGCCTTTTCTGTTCAATATAAATGAGGAAAACTTGCGAGCACAGGTGCCTAAATTGCTTAGCCTCCAGAGATGCCCACAGCATAGCGGACCAGTTTCTCCAACTGTTAATCCGGAAGTGAGTTTCGAGATAATGGTCGGAGAAGAATATCCCTGTCTTCCAGAGCGGTCGGGCCTCCAGCAAGCCCATTCCTCGCCATATCGTGGATTAGTCGCGACTGATCCACGATTGATTTCCGCTAACGCCGCGTTTAATTCCCGTAATACTTGCGTACCCAGGGGGTGATCAGGTCCTCGTCTACCTTGACGATGCCGATCTCGCGCTCGGCGTTTTCCACGGAATCGGAAGCGTGCGCGGCGTTGACCATGACGTCGAGCCCGAATTCGCGCCGCACGGAGCCTGGCTGGGCTTTATTCGGGTCGGTGGCGCCGAGCAGAGTGCGGATTTTATCCACGGCACCCACCCCGGCATACACCAGGGCCAGGCATTTGCTGGGGCCATCCTTGGTTTTGTCCTGCGGCGCACAGGTCGGAGGGTAACAGCCGGTCATGAATTTGACGATCTGGTTGAACTGTTCGTCGCCGAAAAGCGGCCCCAGTTGTTCTGCCAGTAAATTCCTGACGGCTTCCGGAATGACTATGCCCAGCTCAGTTTCCAGGGCTTTCACGGCCCTATCGGAAACCGTGCGCTTCATTTTATCGCGCAATACCTGGCGTACTGGCCGATAAAATTCTTCCGCTTGCGCCACGCTCATACGGTGGACCTTGGCCGCAATGATCCGCAGGCCTGAACGCGACAGAAGATCAATGATATTGCCAGGCTTGGCGCTAGGAAAGCGGAAGCTGTCCGGCTTGATCAGCACCAGTGTGCGTTGCCAGCCCTTGTCATCGGGTCTATTATCCACCGTGGTCTGCAAAAAGCCGCCGTCAGACATCGCATGTGTGCTCCAGAGTTTGAGCGTGGCAGCGGTTTCTTCCCGGTTCGAACCGATCAGCACCGCCGGTTCGAAATAACTGACCTGTTTATTTCCATTCACCACGTAATCGCCAAATGTATCCCGGATGGTCTCGCCCCCGCCCATAGTCACGGGCCCGGCCATGTCCTTGACTTTCTGAATGGCATTTTCGCCTTCCAGCAGGATCATGAGCACCCGCCGGTTCCGACCGGTGGCGGGATCAGGGGCATAGGAGCCAAGCACGTAGTCGGCCAGCAGCCGGCGGACGGCCGGTTTCAAGCTTTCATCTTTGCTCACCATGGACGCATAGGTTTCTATCAGTTCCTTCCCCGGGGCGAACATCCGGGCCGCCACCAGGTCAAGGCCTGTGCGGCTCATGAACCGGCCGATGACACCGCCCGTCCTCGACTTGGCGATGGTGTATGGATTGATCAGTACAAAAGCAAGTTCGGAAGCCATAATAAATCTCCCTGGAAGAAGTAACCAGTGATCAGTAATTGGTAATCGCTGTCCAACACCAATACGGTAAAATCTACCATATTGGCTCATGGTCTGGCAAGAGCGCAAACGGGTGTGTCAAATAACCCGATTGCCGACGGCGGGTGAGTGGTGTAGATTGAAGGCCATGACTCTGCCGCCTAAAGCCGCCCGCAAGCAAGCCGAACTGGCCGAGCCGCTTATCAGGCAACTGGAAGAGGCGGTGAGTCAGGGGCGCCCCGCCGATCAGACCTTGCGGCGTTATTATCGGGAGCATCCGGAATTTGGCTCGCGCGATCGGCGTTTTTTTTCCGCGCTGGTTTTCTCCTGGTTTCGCTGGCGGGGCTGGCTGGCAACGCTTTCCCCCGCGCATTGCGCAATGGCCTACCTGCTGGACGCCGCGGAACCTCATCCGGCGGCGACGCTCCTGGCTGAGCAGGGCGGATTCAACCGCTTGAACCCACAACCCGTCGGCGCTCTGACAGTTGAGGAAAAAGCAAAGCATGCAGGGCTTTGGCTTGATACGCCGCCACCCGCTATCGAGCGGCTCGTTCCCTCGTGGTTTTCGACCCGGGTGCACGTCCCCGACGACACGGAGCCATGTGTTCATCGTCTTCGGTGTATCTTGGCGTTCCAGACCCGGCCCCCCACATGGCTTAGGATCGAACGCGGCGCCCAGAACCAAGTGTCCGCCGCCCTGGCGCGCCATGCGATCCCGGTTTGCTCTCATCCACGGATCGCCGGCGCAATCTGTTTGCAGGGTTCGCCCGATCTTGAGCGCTTGTCCACGGAAGTTCCTTTTGAAATCCAGGACCTGGCGTCCCAATGTGTCGGTTGGATTTGTGCGCCCGCGCACGGGGAACACTGGTGGGACGTCTGCGCCGGCGCCGGCGGAAAGAGTTTGCACTTGGCGGAGCTCATGGAACACGCGGGCACAATTCTCGCCACAGACGTGCGCTCCGGCAGCCTGGAGGCATTGCGGAAACGCGCCCGAGGCCGGGGAGGAAATATGATTACGTGCCGGGGTTGGGACGGGACACGGGATCCAGCACCGGACCAATGCTTAGATGGCGTCTTGATTGATGCGCCCTGTTCGGGCATCGGCACATGGGCGCGCAATCCTGATGCCCGATGGCGCACCACGGAGGGCGACATCGCGCAGCGACGGATCGTTCAGGAGCAGCTTCTGATGGCCGGCGCCGCTAAAGTGCGGCCCGGCGGACGCCTGGTGTATGCCGTATGCACCTTGACGGAGACAGAAACCCAGGCGGTGATTGGCAAATTCCTCGGCACACGATCGGATTTTCAACTGGAGGCAACGCCGCACCCCCTGACAAACCGGGCAACATACGGGCAAGTCTGGATCTGGCCGTGGGAGGCAGACAGTAACGGCATGTTTATTGCCCGGATGAAGCGCACATAATCCGAGGAGGGCTTAGCCCACAACCAACACCCAATAATCAACAAAGAATTTCCAATGCCAAAGTATTCGACTAAGGAGACGCTTCTTTCACCCTTTTCTTCATAATTGGCTGTTAACTGCCGGATATTGGATATTCTCCAGGAAACCTGCACGCAAAAACGTGTGTGTTTACGGTAAAGACGTTAATCCCTCCCCGCGACCACATCGTTGATCACGTGATTGAGCGCGGCCATTCCGTTTTCGCTAGCGAAGCGATTGACGACCAATTCCCGGGCCTTGACGGCCATGGCTGCACATAAGCCCTCATCCGAAAGTAACAGGCGAATACATTTCAGCATTTGCCCGGGCGTATCCGCCAGCAGGAGCGTTTCGCCGCCCCCGGAGGGAATGCCTTCCGCGCCCAACGATGTTGAAACCACCGGCACACCGCTGGCCATTGCTTCCAGGATTTTGGCGCGGAACCCCGAGCCGATGCGGATCGGACAGATAAACACCCGGGCCTTGGCCAGGAAAGACCGGATATCCTGGACTTCACCGGTGACTACAATCTGCGGGTCGCGCCGCGCCAGGTTGCGGATCGCCGGCGTGTCGCCCCGTCCAACAATATAAAATTTCAGGTTCGGACGATTTTTTTTCAGTTGCGGCCAGACTGTGCGTACGAACCAGTGGACGGCATCCCGGTTGGATTCGTTAAAATAATATCCGACAAAGATCAGGCTTTCTTCCCGTTTCGCCATCGGGACCGTAGAGTAATAATTCGCGTCCACGTAGTGCGGAACCACGGTGACGCGAAGGTTGGGCGCATAGTTCAGCAGGACATACCGCTCCTGGGGCGTAAGAACCAGCACATGATCCGCATTGTGGTACATGGCAAATTCATACTGCCGAACCTGGTTAAGCCCGATCCGTTTCATTATCCCTCCTGGCGACCAGCGATGAAAGCGAATGGCTGTCGCAAATGCTTTCGTACAGCATTCGTGGCAGGAAATGATGCGGCGCACAGCGGATAAATAGGGATTGCGATACAGATACTGCCCCATTGCGGAAAACTCGGCGATAACCACGTTAACGTGGGAGCGCTCCACCATTGCACCCAGGCGGGAACGCATGGTCCAAGAGCGCATCTCGCGAAACGGCGAGGGCGTGGTGGAAAACAATTGGTATGCCAAGCGCTTAAACGGCGACTCCACCTGCGGCGCCTGAACCAGTTCGAGTTCGGTCACCAGCGGTCGAATCCCGGCCACATAAGGTTCATCTTCCGGACGCATGAATGAAAGCAGGCTAACCTCGTGGCCACACTCCACCAGGTAACGGATGCGATTATAAATGATTATGGATCCGCTGATGCCCAGAGAATGCGGTAATAACTTGGTAAGAAAAAGAATTTTCATATGAATTTAAGGAATGGTTCATCGGTTCACGGCTTGGAAATTCCTCTGTCTGCGCTCTTCATGCCGTCCGCCCCTTCCGGTTAGTCGTCCGTCGTCAGTCTTCCGTTCACCGTCTTCCCGATCCATGGTTGCAAATTCACCAAAATTTGCAAGAATCTCTCTTCAATGAATTACCAGCCCGATACCATCGCCGCTATTGCTACCGCGCCGGGCGAAGCCGGAATTGCCATTATCCGCATTTCAGGCAATAATAGTCTGACGGTCGCCGACCACATTTTTTCCCATGCCGGCGAGCCGCCTTCGCGCCGTCCGCCGGGCGCTTTTATGCGCGGCTTTGTCAGGTTAAACGAACGCATTATTGATGAAGCCCTTCTGCTCGTCATGCGCGCCCCGCACAGTTACACGCGCGAGGATGTGGTGGAAATTCAGTGCCATGGGGGTTTTGTTTCTGCGCGGCGTATTCTGCAAACAATATTACATGAAGGCGTGCGCCTGGCCGAACCGGGCGAATTTACAAAACGGGCATTTTTAAACGGACGCATTGACCTTGTCCAGGCCGAAGCGGTTCTGGATCTTATCCGGGCGCAATCGGACCGGAGCGCCGCTGCGGCCGTAGAACAGCTTAATGGTAGTCTAAGTGATTCATTTAACGATATATACGATAACGCTTTGCACTTGTGCGCCGACCTTGAAGCGGCGCTGGATTTTTCGGAGGATGATACGCCTCCAGCGCTGATCCCCGATGGGATCGCGCAAGCACATAAGGTCTTGGAGCAAATCCGCGGCGTTCTGGAAACCTGGGAAGAAGGGCATTTGTTGCGCGAGGGAGCTTTAGTCGTCATATCAGGCCGGCCAAATGTCGGCAAATCCACCTTGCTGAACGCGCTGCTTGGAAGGAATCGGGCCATTGTATCACCCATACCGGGAACGACCCGCGACACTCTGGAGGAGACGATTATCCTGGAAGGAATTCCGATTCGGTTGGTGGACACTGCCGGATTAAGAAACACAACTTGCGAGATCGAACGGGAAGGCGTTCGACGTGCCAGGATCCATATGCAGAAAGCGGATCTTCATCTATATATTATAGATGGCTCCCAGACCTTGGGCATTGAAGACCATGCCCAGTTAAATTCTCTGAAGGCCGCTCAATCCATCATCATTATTAACAAGATTGACTTGGGTATAATCATTCAAGAAAAAGATGTGCCAGTATTTTATAATATAAAAGCACAATTAAATACTGGTAAAGGACTTATAGAAATAAAGAGATGTATAATTGAGCGTTTAGGGCTCACTTATTCCGGACAGCCACGCGCCGTAATTTCTGAACGCCACAAGAAGATCCTTCAAAAATCATTTGTGGATATAAAAGAAGCAGTAACAATTTTGGAATCGGGACAAAATGAAACCATTGTTCTGGCGGCCGCTCGGTTGCGATTTGCTATTGAATCTTTAGGCCAGATTACCGGCAAGGCATATTACGATGAATTATTGAATTCAATTTTTTCCAGATTTTGTGTTGGAAAATAGTTAGGCATGAGATTCATCAGCAAAAAATTTTCAGCCCCGGCGGATCCGCACAGGCAGAACCACGGATAGACAGAATTCCCAATGATACTGGCAGGCAAAGAAGATATACTTATTTTTATATTTATCTTTAATATCCGTGTTTATCTTATCATTCACAATTAGGCGCCCACCCCTTTTAATTGCCACGGAATTTGATGAATACATTTGATGTTATCGTCGTCGGAGCCGGTCATGCCGGTTGTGAAGCCGCGCTTGTTGCTGCCAGGATGGGTGCCCAAACAGCATTAATTACTATCGATCAAAAAGCCATTGCTCGCATGTCATGCAATCCCTCGATCGGTGGCATAGGAAAATCACATCTTATTTGCGAGTTGGATGCGTTGGGTGGTGAAATTGCAGTCAATACGGATTATACTGGAATTCAATTCCGTATTTTGAATACCAGGAAAGGTCCAGCCGTTCAATCATATCGCGCCCAATGTGATAAAGCCGCATTTTCCTTAAGAATGCAGGCTATATTAAATGCCACAAACAACCTTGTTATTATCGAAAATATGGCAACTGGAATATGGGTTGAAAACGGTAAATTAAGAGGAATTAAGTTAAAAAACAGCGAATCTATAAAAGGTAAAACTATAATATTAGCGACCGGAACATTTTTGAATGGGACAATTTATATTGGGAATAAGAGCTATCCTGGTGGCAGATATGACGAACAAGCATCTGTTCAGTTAAGCGAATCATTAAGAAAACTAGGACTATCTCTGGCACGATTTAAGACGGGCACACCGCCGCGATTGGATAAAAATTCAATTAATTATGCCAAAATGGCTATTCAGCCAGGAATTGAACCCCCAGCCTTATTTTCAAGATCGGCAAGAGAAGATTTGAAAATGTTCCACGTGGAACATCATTATGCTGGTATCGAATGGATGAAAAACATGTTCCACGTGGAACATGTTAATAATGCCATGCGCCCATGGGTACCTGGAAGTGACCAATTACCTTGTTATTTGACACATACTACCCAACAGACACACGATATCATCCGCCAAAACATAACTCAAAGTTCACTCTATGGTGGATATATAAAAAGTCCTGGAGTACGGTATTGTCCATCCATTGAGGATAAAATCGTAAAATTTCCAGAGCGTTCACAGCATCATGTCTTCATTGAACCAGAGGGGCGTCAGTCGATGGAAATATACCCGAACGGGCTTTCCAACAGCCTCCCGGAAGCAATTCAAAAAGAATTAATTCGATCGATACCTGGACTTGAACGGGCTGAGTTTATTCACTATGCCTATGCTATTGAATATGACTATTCCGATCCTACTCAACTGACTCAAACGCTTGAATCGAAATTGGTGGAAAATTTGTTTTTTGCCGGACAGATCAACGGCACAACCGGTTACGAAGAAGCGGCTGCGCAAGGCTTTGTGGCTGGAATAAATGCAGTCATAAAGGTACGGTGTGAACAACCTGTTAATTTCAGTCGGAATGAGTCGTATATAGGCGTTCTTATTGATGATCTTGTCACTAAAGGTATTGATGAACCCTATCGTATTTTTACCTCACGTGCAGAGCACCGACTATTACTTAGACAGGATAATGCCAACTTAAGAATGCTTAATATTGCTAAAAAAATAGGCATTGTTCCGAAGGTAGTGACGGATGAAATTGATGACAATATTATTACAATCAAGACTGAAATAGAACGACTGGGAAAGGCCTATTATGACGGTCATACACTGATTCAAATGCTGTGCCGTCCGGAAATGAAATACAAAGATTTACCAAGCGCTAAAAAATTACCTGACGAAGTTATTCGGCAGATCGAAATTCGTGCCAAATACCAGGGTTATATTGAACGCGAGGAAGATCAGATCATCCGCCTGGATAAAAGCGAAAGCTCTCTTATTCCTCCGTCGATTGATTATGATGAAATCAAGACCCTGAAGTTTGAATCACGCCAGAAACTAAAAAAGGTCAGGCCTGCCAATCTCGGCCAGGCATCCAGGATCCCCGGAGTTAATCCCGCCGATATTGCTATTTTATCCGTGTCGATAAAGCGCGGACGCAAGTAGTATTTTCGTAAATACTTGCGGACAAGATAATTATCATAGCCATTAACTATTATCACGCGTGGCCTTAGGCGAGATTTTCACGATTATACCGGTTTTTACGGATTGTGCGCGATCGATAAAGCAGCGCAAGATTATTCTTTGAACGCGAATCTTCAACTCCCGCGAGTCGTAAAAAAAGAAAAACGGCGGCAAGGCAACCGGAACAGCGGGTGGATCCATTTTATATTAGACAGCGCTTGGCCAGGCGCAATTTCCGAACAACTCCGAGCAAGGCGTCGGCGATGGCGCGAGTTTCGTCCGGCAAAATAACAAAAGATGTCAGAGGCCTTTCCACCTTAAATTATCACATATTTCCTTGTACTTTCTTTATATATCTGCAAGCTTTCCCACGTCAAGTCAAAGCACAGACTATATGTTGAAAATAAAAAAAATGTCGAAAAAGTCGTTCTGAGGAGAATTTCAAATGACCAGAAAAACAGGTGGACAAAAAAACGGTAAGGCTGGATTAGCGGAGGTTGTGGTCAACCCGAAGTTGGGCACAGACTTGGCTGGATATAGCGCATGGCAAAGGCCAGCCACCGGAATACATGACGATCTGCATATACGCAGCCTGGTTTTGGAGAATAATGGCGTGGCGGCTGCAATTCTCAGCATCCCGGTATGCATCCTGGATGCGGATATTACCCGCGCTATTCGTGAAGCCGGGAGCCGCACCACGGGCATTGAGCCAACTCGGATTATGATTCATGCAACCCACACGCATTCAGCGCCTTATGTTCGCGGAGCCTACGCTGAATTGCTTAAAAAGAACTGCGTGGCATGTTTAAAAAAGGCCTGGGCCGCTCGTTTCCCGGCCAAGTTAGGATATGGTTTTGCTCAAGTATCCGAAGGCGGCAAGAATCGCCGTTACCTTGATTACGGCGGGTTGCCGGTGGATACCCAAGTTGGTGTTCTGAAAATCGAAGACCTTGATGGCCAATTGCGGGGCGTGGTGTTCAATTATGCCTGCCATGGAACCTGTTTGGATGCGCGGAATAAGTTGGTGACAGAGGACTGGCCTTTTTACGCGATTCAAGCCGTCAAACGACAAACCAACCGTAATGTCATGGCAATGTATTTAGGCGGATCAGCCGGCGATATCAATCCCGGCTATAGCGCCGGTTTGTCCGCCGTGGCCGCCAGGCTTCCGACGCGAACCTGGGCAGAAGCCGAACGTATTGGGCGGAATGTGGGCATCGCGGCGGCCGGTTGTCTAGCGCAGATTTCCACGCATCGTCTCCGGATCTTGCGCACACGCACGACCTTTATTGATCTGCCGCTTCGCAAGACCTATCCTGTGACAGTGTCGGAAGCGAAGCGGAGGCTGGCAAACGCCAAACGGGAGCTGGCCCAGGTCAAAAAGGGACGGCGCCCATCGCTCACGTGCATCGAACGCGCCAAGGTGGCGGTGTTTTTTGCCGAGCTGATCCATAATGGGGCCATCCAATTTTATTCGGGAAAATGGAAACGTTCGGCCAAGGTCGAGCTGCAAGCGCTGGTCGTAAATGAAATGGTTTTCGCCACTTTCCCCGGGGAAGTATTTGTCACGGCCGGACTGGATGTTAAAAAGCGGTCCTCATGTCCCCGAACCTTGATTGTCGGATTGGCCAATACGCATGAAACCTCAGACTATCTGCCGACACGGGAAGCTTATGCCGAGGGCGATTACGAAGTCTACGAAACGAAATATGACGAAATGGCCGCCGCCGTTCTGGTGAAAGCGACGCTTAGAAACATTCGCGCGGTTTGGCGAAGATCCAAAACATGAGGACAGCTATGCGAACGCCGGCCCGCCTTTCTTCATCCCCAATTACGCAATTATCCGGAAGATGGTCGGGACCGGTCATTGACCCGGCATAGCCCGACGGGCGACGCCGGGTTAGCTTAGCATTTCACATCCAGAAAAAACCAGTATTGACAGGGCCGGGAAAATAAGGCGAAATGACTGCAAAGAGGTCGGGATATTTTCTGGCTTTTGAATTCCTGTAAAACGCGCGTTTTGCAATTAACACGCAAGAGTGAACTTATGTCCAATCTATGGTTAATCTTCGTGCCGGTGATCCTGATCGTCGCGCTGATCCTGTTTTTCCGCCTGACGAAAAAAAAGTAGCGGCTGCCGGCGGGCCTGCCCAACGTAGCCTTGCCAAAAACGGGGTTCAGGCCCGGGCAATGTGTTTCATCAGCCAGGCCATGTTCTGCCCCAGGACTTGCATGGTGTGCACGCCTTCCTTGTCTTTTTCCGCCTCTTCCTTTTCGCGACCGAGCGCGATATTCCAGTAGCAGGAGCCGGGCACGATCATCTGGCTGATGAGGAAGAAGTGGTTGATCGAATCGAAGGCGTGGATCGCGCCGGCTCGCCGCACGGCCACCACAGCCGCGCCGATCTTGCGCCGGAACATTTCGTCGTTGGCACGGGCAGTCATGCCGGCGCGGTCAATGAGCGCCTTGAGGTCGGCGGTGAGATCGGCAAAATAGGTGGGCGAGCCTAACAGGATGCCGTCCGCGGAGAGCATCTTGTCAATACAGGCGTTCAGGCCGTCGTCGGCGAGGGCGCAATGCCGGTTTTTGGCGGTGAAACACTGGTAACAGGCTCGGCATCCCCGGAGCTTAAGATCGGCCAGTTGCACAAGTTCGGTCTGAATGCCTTCGCGTTCGAGTTCCTGCAGTACATGCCGGAGCATGGCGGCGGTATTGCCATCCTTGCGGGGGCTGCCGTTAAAAGCCACAACCTTCATGCGCACCTCCTTTTCCATTGCCGCGTCGCCTTATTTCCCCATGTCGCCGGGGAGCCAGCGTTGGCGGATGCGGTCCAGCGTGCCGTCCTGTTTCCACTGCGCCAGGACTTTATTCAAGGTGTCCCGCAGTTCCACATCGGTCTTCTTGACCCCCCAGGCGATGGATTGCGTGGGGGTCTGGATGGGCACCGTGGTCAGGTCGGCTTCATTCTCGGATGCCATCCAGATGATGACGGGCGCATCGTGAATGTAAATATCGATCATTTTGCAGCAGATTGCCTGGGCAGCGTCGGCCGGAGCCAAGTTGCCCACACTGGCCGCGTTCCGGCAGACCTGCTGGACAAAAATATCCCCGGTGGTCTTTCTCTGGACAGCGAAATTGGCGTTGGCGTTACAAATCTGCGACGAAGTGCCGAACCGGTCCAGGTCCGTGCGCCGCACCAGGGCCATTTGACCCTGCTGAAGGTGCGGTTCGCAGAAGTCGATACGGACCTGGCGTTCCCGCGTAATGGTCATGCCCGACATGATGACGTCAAACTTGTCGGCCATGAGCAAATTGATCTGCTGTTCCCAGGGAACTTCCACAAACAGGAGCGGGCGGTCCAGGGCTTTGGCCATTTCGTGCGCCAAGTCCGCCTCCAGGCCTAAAATTTGACCGTCTTTCTTGAAGATGATCGGGGGACAATCCGGTGTAATGCCGACATACAGGGTCGGATTCATACTTCTGCCGGGAACAGACGCGGTTTTGCATCCGGAGAAAAAGATGCCCGCACCCAGCACCAGTATCGCCATGAAGCCTGTTATGACCTTATTCATAATCCCTGCCTCTCCGTTGAAAACATTGAATTTCAAATTATGCCTGTGCCTGTAGCTTTTTATCTTATCACCCAGTCAAAATGAATCAAGGTAAAAAACGAGCCCGCGGCATCAGGGCCAGGGCTGCGTTAAGAACTGGTCTCGCAGGAGCTCGCCCCTCCATGAACGCCAATTTTTGGCGACATTGGAGGGCGGAGCGCCTGCGACGCCGCTGGTTTCGGCGTGGATGACGCAGCCATGCGCGGACCATGCAAAAGTATCTATTGTCTTTGGCATGCAAAAGCGTAGTATAAATGCAAGTAATCATGAATCTTGTCCGATAACCTGATAAATAGAGAGCCATTATGGACACAAAAAAAGCGCACGAACTGGCAGGACTGGTCGGCATATTGCTTGCGGGATGCTGGCTGGCTTGTTCGGCGGCGTTCGCCGGCACAACACTGGAACCACGCGGAATAGTGACCTCGCTGGGGGCGGATGCCGTCGCCTTTTCGGCGGATTATGATGGGGATGGCCTGTCCGATCCGGCACTATACCAGGCCGATTCCGCGCAATGGCACGCGTTCCTCTCCAGCCGAAGCTATACCGATAACGGCGTAATATTGGGCGGACCGGGGTTCGACCCGATCCTGGGAGATTTTGACGGCGACGGCACCAATGATCCGGCCGTATACAGCGAATCTACCGGGGCATGGTTAGTAGCGCTCTCCGCAAGCGGATATCAAACCGCAGGCACTTACCTCGGCGGGCCGGGCTATAATCCCGTGGCATCGGATTTTGACGGCGACGGCCTGGCCGATTTGGCCGTTTATCAGCCGGCTACCGGCCAATGGGTCATCTGGTACCACGTGGACCAGGAGGAAACCGACCTGAACGTGATGGCCCTCATGTATTCCAACGCCATGGTAAACGCCTCAAATGTGGTGACGAGCAAAATTAAACGTGATTTGACGGCCATTACGCCGGACAACACCAATCTGATCTGGAGAACCAACACTGCAATCGTTACCAGCAAAAATTTGGGCGCGTCATTCAACCAGGTGCAAGATATCAGAGAGGTGTTGGTCGCGTCATATATGACGGCAAGCATCGCCTCCAATTATCATGTTGGCCAATATTCCTTGATGAAATTCGGGAGCTCATGGGTGACCGCTGTGCCGGAACTGAAAAATTTCTGCCGACATTATACCGGCACAAATATTAATTTACGGCTGAAACAGTTGCTGGGCTTGCCGGCCACCACCCCCTATGACACCGTTGTTGAGTATTATGTTGACCCGCAATACTTGTTGCGGCCCTCGCGCGACCCGGAAATTACCGATCGGGAAGCCGAAATCTCGTTTCGCACCAACACGCCCTATGCCTACCAGGTCAACACAAATTACAGCGCCTGGTTTCAAAATGAAATTACAGGCCATAATTATGGTATGACCAACGGTGTTTGGAACGCGTTTCCCTGGAGCCAGCTGGGCTATACCTATGATTGGCTAAAGACGGGTAACAACGTGGCGGGCTTGAGCGAGTTCGTCATTCCAGGCAAGATGCTTTTCAATCCGCCTTACTCCCTTTCCGTGCTGGTCTACGTAGTTTCCATCACGGATGCAGCGAGTTACAAGACGGTCCCGAACAATCTCGTAATCCCGCCCCAAGGGTTCACCATCAACATCGCTCCGCAGGACCGTTGATAATGCGTCGGATAGCCAGGGTTGCGTCATCCATGCTGAAACCAGCGGCGTCGTAGTCCCGACACCCGCCCACGCGGCGTGAGCGGCACGAGACTAATCGAACCGGATATGCGCCAGGGCTTTTTGCAGGCGCCCCCCGCGCAGGTTCAGGCCCTGCAGATGGGTCAGGCGCCCGCGACGTCGCTGTTCCACTATTCGCGCAACTGTCAGCGGACCAAACCCCGGCACACGTAAAAGAGTTTCCCTGTCCGCCTGGTTAATCTTGACGGGGTAGAATTCCGGATGCCGCTCGGTCCAGCGCTCCTTGGGATCCTTTTCCAAGCTCAGGTTGTTGCGGGCATCAAAAAGGATGTCATCCGCCTTGAAGCCGTATTTGCGGATCAGGAAGTCTACCTGATAGAGCCGGTGCTCGCGCATGAGGCGGTCGGCCGGGTTGGCCGCGCCGGCGGTTTCGCCGGGAATATCGGGGGCGCCCAAACCTTCCTGGTAGGCGGAGAAATAAACCCGGTCCAGATGCAAGCGATCATAAAGACCGAACATGTAATTCACAATTTCAGCGTCGTTCTCATCCGAGGCGCCCACCACGAACTGCGTGGTGGTCCTGACCCGCGCGTATTTTTCCCCTTTGGCGGTCAGCCGCGCAACGAGTTTGAGCGGGCGTATAATATCTTCGAGAAAATGCTTTCGTCCGGACAGCTTGCGGCAATGCGCCTCGCCGGGCGTTTCGATATTGATCGAAACGGCGCTCGCCAGGGAAAGGGTTTCCTGGATGGCCGCATCGGACGTGCCGGGAATGATTTTAAGATGAATGTATCCCCGGAACTTATGCCTGCGCCGGATGAGGGCGGCCACGGCATTCAACTGCTCCATCGTCCGGTCCGGCGAACCAATCACGCCCGAACTGAGAAACAGCCCGAATATTTCCCGCCGCTCGAGATACTGCATAAAAACCTGCGCTGTTTCATCCGGGTTGAGCGTACACCGCCGGATGTTGGTGTCATGGCGCAACGGGCAATACTTGCAGTCATTGGCACAGGCGTTCGACAACAGCGTCTTGAGCAGGACGTAACGGCCGCCGTTGGGCAGGGTGACGGGATACAGCCACTTGCCGTCCGCGCCGCGCCGGCGGTGGTCCTGATCATTCGTGCCGCAGGCGCAAGCCAGGTCATAGCGCGAATCGGTGGATAGTATTTTAAGTTTGTCGAATGTGTCCATGGCTGGTTGCCGGATGCGTGTAAGCGGTGTATTGCTATTGATTTTGTACCGGATTACTCCTAACATCAACAAAAAAATAATTGGAGGCTTTTGACATGGACTTGAATATCTGGCGCGATAATTGTTCAACTTTAATGAAGGAGCATCAAATTCTGGAGGCTAAACGCCGGCATTTTTTGCATCAGCCCTCCCTGACGCTGGAGGCGTGGCAAAGCGCCCGCAAGACGATCCTCGCGAAGATCAAGCATAACGCCGGCACATTTCCAACTCCCCCGCCTTTGGATATGCGTCTCCACGGTGTGATCCGCCTGAACGGTTATGAACTGCGCAAGGTCACATATCAGAGCCGGCCAGGCCTGAGAGTCACGGCCAATCTGTATGTGCCGGATGGCCCGGGCCCGTTTCCGGGCGTCATCGGTGTGCATGGGCACTGGAATCAGGGTAAAATCCCGGAAAGAGTTCAAGCCCGGGGCCATATCCTGGCCCTGAACGGCTTTGTGGTCCTGATGATCGATGCTATCGGCGCCGGTGAACGGGGAACCGTTCCCGGCCAGTTTGAATACCACGGCGCCGGCATCGGCGCCGCACTCTTCGATATCGGCGAATCCCTGCTCGGCATGCAGGTCTATGACAACATGCGCGGCATAGACCTGCTCACGTCCATGGCCTGCGTGGACGCCGATCATATTGGGGTCACAGGCGCATCCGGCGGCGGCAATCAGACCATGTGGCTGGCGGCGCTGGATCCGCGCATCAAGGCGGCAGTGCCCGTTGTGTCGGTCGGAACATTCGAGGCTTACGTGACGCGGTGCAATTGCGTTTGCGAAACCTTGCCGAATGGCCTGACATTTCTTGAAGAATGGGCCGTGCTGGGGTTGACTGCTCCCAACGCCTTGCTCATCCTGAACTCCCTGCAGGATTCTCCGTCGTTCTGTGTGGCCGAAATGCTTCGTTCGTATCATGATGCCCGCCAGATATACCGACTTTATGGTGCGGAGGATAAAATTGCATATCAGGCCTTCAATCTGCCGCACGGCTATTGGCCCGAACTGCAGGAGGCTATGCTGGGCTGGTTTAAGCGCTGGCTAAAAGGGGAAGGTGAAGGCCGCCCCTGCGCCCTGCCGTCATACACAGCTCTGCCCGAAGCCAAGTGCCTTTGTTTCCCCGGGAAAAAACGGCCGGCTATGGTGGCATCAATTCCGGAATACTGCCGGCCGATTGCCCGGCGCCTGGCCGCCAGCCACCGCCAGGGCGCTCAGCCGGTCAGCAGTGCAGCCAAACGCCGGCAGCTTCAAGGCCTGTTGCGTCTGCCGGCGGCGACTTCCGGGAATGAGATTACGGACATGGGCAGCGTCCTCCAGCCATACGGTCAGGTCCGTAAACTGATCGTTGAATCCGAACCGGGCGTCCTTTTGCCTGTCGCGATATTGACTGCCAATCGGGATGGTCGCCCGCATGCAGCGACGCTTTTACTGCATTCCCAAGGCAAACAAGCCTTAGGGGAGGCACCCTGGATAAAGCAGCGGGTCGCCCGGGGAGATACGCTCATCCTGGCTGACCTGCGCGGAACCGGCGAAACCCGCTACGATAGTTTCGATAAACCTGCCTTATCCCATCAAACCTTTCACGATCATAGCCGCGCCTGTTTATGGCTGGGCCGGACCATGCTGGGCGACTGGACCAGGGATATCATGTCGCTCGTTGACTCCACCACGGCCCGCCTGGACCGGACGCCGATTGACATCATTGCCTTCCAGGAAACCGGACTGGCGGCGCTATGCGCCGCCTCTCTTAACGTCAGAATCCGAACCATCATTACCGTAGGCATGCCGGGGTCATACCTGACGAAAGATCCGGTTATCAGCCCATCCATGGCAATTCACGTTCCGGGAATTCTGCGCTGGGGCGATATTTCGATGATGGCCGCGCTGGCCGGCTGCCGTGTTGATATCCTTAATCCGGTGAACGGCAAAGAACACCCCTATCCCGCAGCGCAATGCCGGGCCTTGCGTCAGGAAATCGCCGGTCTGGCCCGCCGCCTGCGGACAAAGACCCGCGTACGTGTCCTGCACGCCCGTGATCCGTTAAGCATGCTTTAAAATTAGGCGGCAAAGCCGCAACTTTGACAAAATGATTAGCCACAAAAAGGCACAAGATTCACAAATATGATAAATCGAAACGTTTTTTTGCGCTTTTTTGTGCATCTTTGTGGCAACGTTGTCATGCCGTAGGCAGATCCGCCTCCGGCAGAAAATTCCTATGCATCAAGTTCTGCTTAACTGAAAGGCAAATAGATGTACGACACAATCGTTCCGTCGGCCCAGAAAATCAATCTGGCTACTTATCGCGATAAAGTTTTCGGCTGCTGGACCGGGAAAAACATCGGCGGCACCCTCGGCACGCCGTTTGAAGGTAAACGCGAAGTCAATGACGTTACTTTCTATGTTCAGGACCTCGGCGGCAACCCGGCGCCGAACGACGACCTCGACCTTCAACTTGTCTGGCTTCAGGCGGCCGAGGAACAGGGCCTCTACAAGCTCACTCCGCGCATTCTCGGCGAATATTGGGTGAACTGCATCGTCGGGCCCTGGAACGAATATGGCGTCTGCAAGGCGAACATCGTCAACGGGCTGTATCCTCCGCTCTCCGGCTCCTGCAATAACGACACCTGGAAATACAGCAACGGCGCCTGGATCCGCTCCGAGATATGGGCCTGCCTTTTCCCCGGTTCGCCCGACGATGCCGCCGAATTCGCTTACATCGACTCCTGTTGCGACCATTGCGGCGAAGGCATCTATGCCGAGGTCTTTACCGCCACGACGCAGTCAGCCGCCTTCGTTGTGTCCGATGTCAGGAAACTGATCGAGATCGGGCTCTCGAAGATACCCCAGGACTGCCGCATAGCGCGCAGCGTCAATCTGGCCTGTGAGCTATTTGACAAAGGAACGGCCTTCAAGTCGGCACGCGAGGCGATAGTCAAGGACAACGCGGATCTCGGCTGGTTCCAGGCGCCGGGCAACATCGGCTTCGTGATGCTCGGCCTCCTCTACGGCAAGGGCGATTTCGGAAAAAGCGTCTGCCTGGCCACCAACTGCGGCGACGATACCGACTGCACCGCTGCGACCGTCGGCGCGCTCCTCGGTATAATCAATGGACGCTCCGGATTACCGAAGAAATGGATCGAGCCGATCGGCAATAAAATACAGACCATTGCCATCAATGCTTTCGGCATGGAGGCGCCGAAGACTCTCGACGAGTTGACCGAACGCGTTGTGAGGCTGGCCTTGACAACACAACGCGAGAACCCCGTACTGCCGCAAATCACGCCGGGGGCGACGGACATCTCGGAGGACTATCTTGCGAAGTTGACCGACAGCAAGGCTGTCGAACGGCGCGTCTGGAAAAAGTCACCCTATGCGCTGGTCTTCGACCTGCCCTACGCCAAGCTCGCGATTGACTATGAGAACGGTCCCTCCGTCTCGCCCGGCGAGGAGAAGCGGCTTGCGGTGATTATCGGGAACCCGATGTTCGTCGAGAGTATAATTCATATAGACTTCAAGCTGCCTGAGGGCTGGCGCGCGCTTCCCGGGCAATCGGCTTCGATCTGCTGCAAAAAGGGCTCTGGAACCAAGATTTTCTTTGCAATCGTCCCGGGCACAATCGAGGCGGCTTTCACCTACGTTCCCCTGGAGGTCAGATTGGCCGGCCGTTTCAACCCGATCGTCCTGCAAGTCCCCTTCCAGCTGAAAGGCGCCGTTGTCCACAGTCCTCCCAAGGATGGGATTGGCGCCTTCCAGGAATATTGGGACGGCAGGAACAGGCGGCTTGCACGGGCTAACGTTAAGTGATCCCCGTCACCGCACCATCGGACCATCACGAGATATTTAAGCGACTGACGCAAGTACTTAATATTTAACGGCTGTTCCTAGATCCCCAAATTTTTTCCGCACGATCTTTTGACATCAAATGGTAATAGTTTAGCGGGCTGAAGAAAACCCGGAGCTGGCGGTGACAAAAAACCGACTGGCGGAATGAGGGGATCAATCACTGGCTGTGGTGTTTTATCACCCAGAACAGCGTGATCTATCATATTGATCGTAGCCGAGGCGGCAAAGTGGTCGCCGCGATCTTGGGTCAACAATACGCCGGCGTGCTGATCAGCGATTTTCTTGCCGCCTATAATCAAATCGCACTCGCGATAGGCCGCACAGCGCCATTGGTAACACCGGCACGCGATCTACCGGCTGGCATTCCATCGCCGCGATCATTCGTTCACGTGAATTCATCGGTGTCCTCATCACAGGTAGCCGAGCGACATCAGAAAGCTCGCCGTCCGTTTCATCACCTCCGCGAACAGGGAGAGATCGTACAGGAAATAGCCATGCACCCCGTTTTCATGAACGATCAGTTCGCATCGGTTGCCGGCCTGCAGCATGCCCTCGTGGAAAAGTCTGGCGCCCTTGAACGGCGTCACGGTATCGCCGGCGCCATGGAACACCAGGGTGGGCGGCATGCCCGACTTGATGCGGTGCAGCGGCGATATGTCCTGCCAGCGCGGGCCGCATTTGGCGTGACCGTAGCCCTCGGGTGAGGTATCGATAACGGGATAATAGAGCACCAGCACATTCGGAACGGCGGGAATGCCGGTATCCTCGTCCTCCGCGTCAATTCCGTCAAAGAGCGCCGTCCCGGCTGCCACGTGGGCGCCCGCGGAGCCGCCGCTCACAACGATGCGTTGCGGATCAATGCCGAGATCCTTCGCGTGCGACCTCAAATAACGGACCGCCGATCGACCGTCCCGTACGCAATCGAACGGCGTGATGCCACCCTTTGCCGTAAGGCGGTATTCCATGCTGATCGCCACCATGCCAAGCTTCGCGAAATGGTCGGCGAAGGGATAAAAGCGCCGGACGCTGCCGCCCGCCCAACCGCCGCCATGGATGGTCAGGAAGCAGGGGCGGCTGTCGCCGGGCTGCCACCCCTCGGGCTCAAAGACATGGAACCTCAACGCATGGTCGCCATGCGTCCTGTAAACAATCATCCGCGTGGGTGTCAGGTGGGTACCCAGTTCATCGACCAGATTCGCGGACTTCCTGGCCTGCCCGCCCCCTTTGTCTGCCGCAGGGGCGGACGACAAGGATGCACATGGCGGAACCGGGTTCGCCTTACTTGATCCGGTCATGTTCGTTAACGTCCCACGTCGTTACGCTCATTTCGTAATGGTTCTTACCGGAGACCGCATTATAGAACACGGTCACGATCCGGCCGTCGGCGAGTTGGGCGCTCGCAGGATAACCGCCATCGGAGCGGGGCATGTTCGCCAGGCGGAAAGGAGCGCCCCAGGTAACGCCCCCGTCCTGGCTGACGCGGGCGTCAATACCGAAGTTGTTGGCGCAACGGTTGCCATAACACAGTACAATCCGGCCGTCTGCCAGGCACAGCATGTGACCGGGAATCTGGCGAGGAAGACTCACCGCCCCTCGTGAACTCCAGGTTGCCCCGTTATCATCGGAGAAGTAGATCTCCATGTGCTGATCGTCCGCGGTGCGCGCCGCGGCCAGTAATCGCCCGTTCGACAGCACCAGGAGCGTGGTTTCGTTCAGTCCCTGCGCAATCGCCGACTTGAATGTCCAGGTCTTCCCGTCATCATCGCTGATATAGAACAAGGACTCGCGTTGCTTGGGATCGTCGCCCCAACCGTAGAGCGAAACTCCCAGAGTCCCATCGTGGTTCTGCACAATGGTCCCGAAGGGGATCAACGTATGCGACCGGCCCCGGGGCAGTTGAATCGCTCCTTCGACATGCTCCCAGGTCTTCGCCTCGTCGCCGGAACGGCACACCCAAGGCGGCAGCACCTGCCCCTCATGCGGACTGCTGTAGAACGGAGGCGGGTTGCGCTTGCTCCAACCGGATGCCAGCACGATCAGGCTGCCGTCGCGGGCCAGGCCGGCCGCACAGTTCATGCGATTGGTGGCCGGTTCATGCGGCGCCGGACGTCCGCGAAAGGCCCACGTCTGCCCTTGATCCGTGCTGGCCCAGCAGTCCAGATCCCCCTCCCATCCGCCGTGCGTCGGCTGGTTGAAGATTGTGGCGATAAGGGTTCCGTCCGGGAAGGACGTGACGTTCGGCCAGGCGCAAACGCCCTGGATGCCTACATGTGTTTCGATCATTGCCTGTCTTGCTCCTTTCGTTAGCCTGACGCAACGCGCCACGGCTTTTTCTTTATCATATCATGGTAGGGACGCCTCACCGAGGCGACCGCGGACGGCTGAGCCAGCCTCCTTCAACCCGCGCGAACACTCCGGAACCTTCGCCCGTAACAGTTTACCCCATTCCGTTCAAGGCCAGGGACAGCCCCGAATGGCGCTAAGATAAGCTCGCGGCGGTCGAGGCCGCCCGCCCTCTAAGTGGAAACCGCTTGTGTTTCCTGGAGCCTGGCGGGCCTCCGCCACCGCTCGTGGCGTGAAAACGGCTTATCTAAGGCCATTCGGGACAGCCCTTCAATATTAAATATTGACAATACGGCAGCGACGAAGTAGCCACAAGGGCTCTATGATCCAGGGCGGTTTACGTCTTCATAAGCTCATACCGGCCAGGCGATAACCCGAAGCGGATAACGCAACATAAAAAATCCGCGTTACGGGATCGTAAACGGCCGGATCGGTCAGGCCGTCGCCATCATAATCTCCGGCGCGCGCCGGCATCGTCGGACCTCCAAACCCAACTATCCCCCCAATCGTCGCATAGCCCGTGCTTGAGAACGTGCACTGCCACAATCCGTCGGAGGTCTGGTAGAACATGAAGTCGGCTTTGCCGTCCCCGTCGTAATCGGCAACCACCGGCACAATGCTCGCCCTGCCGCGCGTCCGCCAACCGTACGGGGAATATCCATTGCCGGACAACAGCATTTCCCATATCCCGGTGGCCGTTTCCATTACGGCCGGATCGGTCAGGCCGTCGCCATCATAATCTTCGCTGGCATCGAGCCATCCTGCGCGGCCCAGGGATACTCCGCGCGGGGAATAACCCGCGCCCGAAAACCAGGCGATTAATACGCCTGACGTCGCATCGTATGTGGCCGGATCGGCCTTGCGGTCGCCGTCAAAATCGCCAGCAACCGGCACGCACCCGGCGCCACCCATGTTTGTCATCCCCCCCGCCGCGTAGGAGCGCGCAGAGAATTGTACCAGGAGTATTCCGGTGGTCGGATTATAAACGGCCGGGTCGGTCTTGCCGTCACCATCGAAGTCGGCCGAACATTCTATTCCGCCCGCCCCGCCCACGACTGTTCCTTTAAGCGCATAGCCGCTGCCCGAGAATGCCACGATCAACTGCCCGTCCTGATAGGCGGCCGGGTCAGCCTTGCCGTCGCCGTCAAAATCGTTCCGGGTCCGATGCAGGCCGGCCACGGTCAGGCTGGCGGTAAAAGCGAAGACGTTGGTGGCGCTCACGGCAATGGCATAGGTGCCGTTGGAAGGGCAGGACATGGTAGCCGGCCCATTGGTTCCCGCGCTAATGGAAATCCCCTCCCGGTCGGTAATGCGCACGAAATAATTCTGGTTGGGCGCCGTTATGCGGGCCCGGTAAATTTGGCCGGTTTGGCCGGTGAACCAGTACCATTGCGTGCCGTTGGCGAAGGGGATGGCGCCATTGGTGATCGTATTGACCGGCAGGGTTGGAATGGCGGCCTCATCCAGGAAGCGGAAACTGGAATATTGCAGGAGTTCGAATCCGTTTGTGATAGTTACCTGGATGGCGCCGCCCTTGCGGTATTGAACGCCAGCCTGGAACGCCAGGTTGTCGTCCTGCGGGTCTTCAACGTATTCGCCAAACATCCAGGAAGTCAACAGCGCACCGTCTTTCGTCAGGAATCGCAGCGTCTTAATCTGCGGCATACCGGTCACCCAGAAGTAATCGGCGGGACATAAATCCACCAGGCGATATACGCGGTTGGTCCGGCTGCTCCAGGCGGTGGAAAGCGGCGCAGGCACATAGTGTTCGCCCAGCGCGCTTACGACTTCGAACGCACCATCGGCCTGGTGCACCACGGCCATGTCATGCCCGGCTAAATTGGTGAAGGCAATTTGAACGTCCTGGGTATTCGCCAGCGAAAACCAGCCATTGGCCCGCGGCACCAGGTTGCTGTAGCTTGTGGCGTCAGAGGAATACGCGTCTTTAATGAAAGTCAGCGTGCCGGTTTCGGCCACAATTTTATTATAGCCGGAATCCCCGACATATAAGCCGGCCAGGGCATTGAGATTTGTCTGGGGCCAATTCGTGACCGGCGAAAAAGACGGCACAAACGCGCTGTTGGTCCGCCAGTCTGCGCCCTGTTTGTCCAGGATGGCCCATTGCAAAGCCTGGATACCGATGGCATCGCATTGGCTGCCGGCGGTATTTTGTATCACCGCCACGCCGAGCTTGAGATCGCGCGACATCGCCAGGAATGCACTATGCAGGTATGTGGCGCCATCCTTCCAGAACACCTTGCCCGCATAACGCAGGCGATAGTCGCTGACATTATCCCAGCCCAGGCCCTGGGGGTCATCCGTCACATTCAAGGGCAGGTTGGTCAGTTGCGGCGTGGTCATTACATCAATCCCGTTCGAACTGACTATGGGTTGCCCATTGTATTGGCCGTCTGCCAGGATCATGCGGATATATTTCGTCAGGTCGTTGGCCGATGAATACATGCTGCCCGAGCCCAGGGCGTTTAAAAACTCCGGCGGCTGGCGTACGCCTTCCGGGTTATAAGCGGCCGCCAGGCGGTTGGAGATGGCGGCCTTATCCGGCAGGAACGAACTGGCATCCATGCCCAGGGGGATAAAGATCATGGTGTCCAATGCCTTGGAAAAATTGGTGCCGGTGATGCGCCGGACCACGTCGCTCAGCAAAACAAATCCGCTATTGCAGTAGTAAGCCCGTTCGTTGACCGGCGCAAAGGGGTAGTCGTTCTGCAGGCAATGGATCAGCCACGCCGGGTAATCGTCGAGCGCATATGTCGTCACCATGCCGTTAAAAAAATCACCGGGCAGACCGCTATGGTGGTTGAGCAGGGAGCGGATGGTTACCGGTCCCGAGTTCGTAAAACGGGGCAACATGGAATAATCCGGCATGTAATAGGTGAGATTAGTTTCTATGTTCACCCGGCTTTGATCCCGTAACTGCATGTAGGCCGTGCCCAGGATGGCCTTCGAGCAGGAACCAATGTGATACACGGTGTCGCTACCTGCGGCCACCTCGTTCTCGCGGTCCGCATAGCCGAAGCCGCGGGCCCAGACCACGGCCTGGTCGTCCACCAGGGCTATGGATAAACCTGGAATATTATTAACGGCCATTTGGTTGGTGATATAGGCGGTCATCTGGGCCACGGTGTTCGTGTAGCTCGTGGCGAAGGCCGCCGGAACGGCAAGTCCGGCGATGGCTAATCCCAGCACGGCCCGTGATGCTAATTTCATGGCGACATTCCTCGGCAGGTTGACGATAATTGAAAAGTCGGCCCAATTTTTCTAAGGAAGCGTTACACCCGTGCGCCAATCTGTCAACGATATTTTCCCGTCGGTAGCAACCTCAATTACGAGGGCAAAACGATGGCAGTCTTCAATGTTGTCATTCCCGCGAAAGCGGGAATCCAATATCAGTATTAAATATTTCCGGATTCCCGATCAGGTCGGGAATGACAGAAAATATTCAGTGCCCCCACGTAACCGAGGAGATCCCGTTGGAAAATCCAGCTTGAGAAATTACATCAAATCCAGCTCCGCCAGGCACTCGATATGGGCGGTCTGCGGGAACATGTCGAAGGGCTGAACGCGGACAAGCCGATAGCCGGATTTAGCCAGTTGCTTCAAATCCCGGGCCATGATGGGCGGAACGCAGGACAGGTACAAGAGGTGGCGCGGCCGGTGGCGGGTGACGGCCTGCAGGACGGGCGCCGAGCAGCCGGCGCGCGGAGGGTCAAGGATCAGGCCGGTTTTGTCCGCCGGCAAGCCCCGCAGCGCCCGGTCCAGGCGCTCCTCGGCCCGGCCCTGCAAAAACGTCACATGGCCGGCGGCCTGGCGCGCGGCATTGGCCCTGGCGACGGCAACGGCGGCGGCATCCACCTCGATGCCGATGCCCCGCTGACCACTTCGGGTTAGCGCCAGCACAAACACGCCGACCCCGCAATAGGCATCCACCAGCGTGGAACAGCCGAAGGTCTCGATCCGCCCGCCGGCGGCGATCAGGATCTGCTTGAGGATTTCCGGGTTGACCTGGAAAAACGAGTTCAGCGGATAGTCGTAGGACTGGTCGAGAACCTTTTCGGACATGGTGTCGGGCTTCCCGTCGGAAGCTGCGCGGCGGCCGTCGCGTTCCGTGAACCACCGGACCTCGCCGGCCTGGTTGCTTCGAATGACCAGGTCTTCGTCTTTTGCCAGCGTGCGCCGCAGGTGTTCTTGAAGGATGGCGTTAATCGGCCCGGAAGCTAGCGGACAGCGCGCGATGGGAATCGTCCGCTTGTTGTCCAGCGCCAGGAAGGCCGGATGACCGGGACCGTGCAATGTGATCTTGTTGCGATAGCCGTACGAGCGCGGACTCGGGGCCATCGGGTCGAGCGGCAGGGCGCGAAATCCGCCGATCCGCGCCAGGATCTCGGCAACCTGCTTTTGTTTCCAGCGAACCTGGGCGGCATAATCCAGGTGCTGATACCGGCAGCCGCCGCAGGCGCGGAAATGCGGGCAGGTCGGGGCCGCGCGTTCAGGGGAAGACGCGAGCACTTCAACGTCGTCCGCACGCGCGTAGCGCGTGGTTTCCTGGGTCAGGCGCGCCCGCACATGCTCGCCGGGCAGCGCGAAGGGGACAAAGCACGCGCGCCCATCTATGCGACCGACGCCGTCGCCGCCGTAGGCCAGGTCAGTAATGTCCAATTCGATGGAGGGCGAGGTTGCCATAGTTATCTAATGCGGGCTATGCCTGCCGCGTCACTATGTCCCGATGCGCTTCGCGATAGGGGCGGCGTGGCAACCCAAAGATATTTTCACTACGAAACACACGAAATACGCGAAAGTTCAGTACAAATAAATTGAGCGGCGAATCCTGCCCGCATTATTTTCGCGCCTTTCGCGTGTTTCACAGTTAATCTTCTCTTGCTTTTGATTTACAACATCTTGTTGTTTATAGTGGTTCCTAACGCTAAGAAGCTAATCCCGCATATCGCGCGGCGGGACTCCGAAATATTTCCGGAAGACCTTGGAAAAATAGCCTTCGTCCTCGTAGCCAACCGCGTGCGCGGCCTCCGTCACGTTTACGGCGCCCTTCAGCAACAGCGTCCTGGAGCGTTGCATGCGCAGGTTGGTCAGGTAGGTGAACAGGGAAAAATCGCTTTCCCGGCTGAAAATATGCGAAAGATAAAACGGGCTGACATTCAGCATGCGCGCCAGCTGATCCAGGGAGACCGGCTCGGCAAAATGCTCGTCCAGGTACTGCCGCGCCCGGAGCATGAGAAGCTGACGATGGCGTTCGCCGTAGGCATTCTTCTCCTTAGCCCCGTGTTTTTGGGCGTTGCACAGGGCTTCACGCAGGATCATGAGCAAAATGGAATGGACCTGGGAACACACGAGCAGGTGATCGGCCTCCGTGCCAAAATCCAAGCCTGCGTGCAGCCGGTCAAACAGGCGCGCAATATCTTCGGCAACACGCGTATTGGCGATCGGCAGGGCCAAAGGTTTAACGATGGCAAAATAATCGGATTCCGCCACCCAGGTAAATTGAACCATGAATACCTTGAGGCCCGCGACCGTGTTGAAGTTGTCACGGTGCAGGGTATTGGATGGGATCATCAGGGTATCGCCGGGGCGGCCGGTCAGGCGTCCCCGCGGAAGTTCGAGCTGCACGGTACCTTTGATAATGTGGATTAATTCGCACGACCCGCGCGAAGCGTGCCGCTTTTGCGACCAGATGGGATCAAAAATCATCGAGCCCATGAAGCGGACATCAGGCAATTGGGCCAGGCCCCGAAAGGCGGTTTCGATGGCATGCGGGCTAGCCCTGCGTGCCAAGGGCGGACGACCGGCACGCGGGATCGTTAATCCAATCTTTTGCATATGTCCTTCCAATGATAACCATTTACGGGCTATGCTTGTATCGAGGCTACCACGTTTGAGGTCCCGGGCAATCCTTTTTTCTGGCCGCGACGGGCAAGATGGTCACATGGAAGTTCCGTATGGTTGTTCAGGGCAATTAATGGCGCGACGCAAGGAAAGCGTCCTACGGGGAACGTAGAAGGGCCTCAGTGCTGAGGCCATTACAGAGTTGCGCGGGGCCGAGCAATAAAACACCAGCAATAGCAATTTCTTTTTATTGCCTTCAAGACCCGGTATCTGGCAGGATAACCGCCTTACATGGGGCTGCAACCATTCATAAATCTTAAATAGATAAAGAAGCAGATCGGGCAATATTTCGGGCGTGCGTCTCGTGTGCCCGATGTCGGCGTGTGTCGAATTCGGTTTCCGTCAGCTGACGGATTCGAAACAGCAAGGCAAGCTTGGGACGAATGTGGGGGCGCCGCGCGCAGCGCCATACCCGTGTATGCGCAAGCGCGGGAAACCCGCAGGCGGCCCAAGATCGCGCCACATTTTTCGAACCGAATTCGACACACTGAAAGCAACAAAAAAAGAAGACGAGCGAAGTAGACAATCATCATAGGAGCAACAATGAGCAAGGCAAAACTGGCGTATGCAATCTGGCCGTGGGGTCTGAAGGAAGAAGCCCAGATGATTCAGGGCATGGAGGATATCAAGGCCGTCGGATTCCGCTATTTCGAAAGCGTGGCTACGGCCGTTGATATGTTTAAGGGCCGCACCAAGGAATTCAAGGCCATCATTGAAAAGCACCAGGTCTATCCGGTGAGTTTCTATTTCTGGAACCGGGGCGATTCCGAGAAGGATATCCGCACCGTGCAGGAAGCGCTTGATTTCCTGGCCGCCAACAATATCCGCTCGATCAGCGTCCAGGCCACCGGCAAGAAAGGCGGCGCCACGCCCGAGGAACTCCAGGCTGAGTTGAAAACGCTCCAGGGCATCGGCGCGGTTTGCAAGCCCTACGGCATCATGCCCTGCCTGCATCCGCACGCCGGCACGCGGGTCATGTTCGAGAAGGAAGTTGATTTCATGATGCAGAATACGGACCCGGAGATGGTCTTTTTCGGGCCGGACACCGCGCACCTGACCGTGGGCCATTGCAACGCCGTGGAAATCTTCGACCGCTATGCCAAACGCATTAAGTTCGTCCATCTCAAGGACGTTAAGAAGAAACAGCAGGCGGCCGGCGACGGCGGGCAAAAGCAGGGCTTTGAAATCTACAGCAGCTTTCTTGAAATGGGTGAAGGCGAAGTGGATTTTGCGGGCATCTTCAAGATCCTCGACCGCGCGGGCTTTGACGGGTACCTGACGGTCGAACTTGACAGCTCCCGGTTCGGCAACAAGCAGAGCGCGGAAATGAACATGAAGTTCATGAAGGCGCACGGGTTTGCGTAAGACGGACGGCAGACGACTGACGACGGATGACGGACAGCCCGGGAGACGGATTAAGCAAACGTCGAATGTTGGATCAAACTCGGCAATCATAAATCATCAATTCAGCACAAGAGGCTTCCATGGATATCCTGGCAATCAACGGCGGAAAGAAAGCGGTTAAAGACAAACTGATCAAACGTTGGCCGCCGATCAGCGCGCTGGACCGCAAGATGGTGCTGGCCTCGCTCAATGGCGGAAGTCACGCGTTCGGGCCCAACTGCCGGGAGTTCGCAAAGGAATTTGCCGCCTGGAACGGCAACGCCTATGCCATTAACACCAACAGCGGCACGGCCGCCCTGCACATGGCCGTGGCGGCCTGCGGATTAAGCGCGGGCGATCATGTGCTGGTCACGGCTTATTCCTGGTCATCCAGCGCCACCTGCATTCTGCACCACAACTGCATCCCGGTTTTTGTGGACATTGATTTCGACACGATCAACATTGACGTCAAAAAAATCGAGGCGGCCATTACGCCCAAGACCAAGGCAATTATCGTGGTGCACCTGCACGGGTTGGCGGTCAATATGGATGAAGTCCTGCGCATTGCCCGCAAGCACAAACTGGCCGTGATCGAGGACGCCTGCCAGGCCCATGGCGCGCTGTTTAAGAACAAAAAGGCCGGGACCATCGGCGATTGCGCCGCGTTCAGCTTCAACCAGAACAAGTGCCTGTGCACCGGCGAAGGCGGCATGTTTGTGACCAATAACGAGAAAATGTATAAAATGGCCGCCCAGCTCTGGTCCTTTGGCGAAACCGCCACTCCCGCGCAATCGCGCGATTACCACGCTTACGCCCTGGGCTGGATGTACCGGAGCAACGACCTGGCGGGCGCTTTCGGACGCGCCCAGCTTACCCGGATGGACCATTACTTCAAAACCCAGCGCGCCAACGGCGCCCTGCTGTTGGATGAACTCAAGGGCACGCCCGGCTTGATTCTGCCGGTTGAGCCCGCGGGACACACCCACAACTGGTACAACTTCACGAGCCGGATTGATATGAAGACCGTGAAGTGGAACGGCGCGCCGAACCTGTTCCGAAACGCCGTCATGAAGGCGCTCCAAGCCGAGGGTGTGCCGGCGGGGGTCTGGCAAAGTTTTATTCTCCCGGCGATGACGGTTTTCCGCGCCAAGAACGCCTATGGCCACGGCTGCCCCTGGGATTGCCGCCTGACCGAGCCGGTGGAATACGATCCGGCCAAGTTCCCGATAGCCCAGCGGCACACTGACACGCATTTCGGCATGACCACGCCCTTGCGCGCGCCGAACGGCAAAGCGGCGGTCAAGGCCGTTGCGCGCGGTTTCCAGAAAGTTTTCAGCCAGTTGAATCAATTGGACGTCGAAAAGATTATCGAGGCAGCCAAGAAGCGATTATGACATCCGGGCGCACCGTTTCTTTACCCGATTTCAAGTTTGGCATTCAGCTTTACGGCCTGCAGGATGTTTTTCGCAAGGATATGCGGGGCACGCTGCAGGCCCTGGCCGGGTTTGGATATCAAGGCATCGAGTTAATCCCGCTTTACGATATGGCCGCCGAGCCGCTCGCGGCAACCCTGCGCGCGCTCAAACTGGAGGCTGTCGGCTTTTATGCATTCCGACCCCTGGAACTGCTGGACCCGAACCATGCGACCTACGCCCAACTCAGGACGCTCGGCATTCACCATGTGTCCGCCGGATTCCCTCAAAGGGTAAATCAGGACTGGCCGGCGGCCATCGAGGAGATCCGTCGCCTCGCGGATGTTATCCGCCGGCAGGGATTGACGCTCGACTACCACAACCACGAGCAGGAGTTGCAATGCGTGCAGGGCCGCCCGGCCCTGGAGCTCCTGGCGCAGCAGACCGACAAAAAGCTTGTGCAGTTCGAGCTGGACACCTACATGACGGCCAAAGCGGGCGCAGACCCGGTTCAATGGATTAAACGCCTGGCCGGGAGCATGAGCCGGCTGCATGTAAAGGACATCAAGCGGCACGATGACGCGGTGGCCGTGTTCGGCAAAGGCGATTTGAATGCGCGCGCCATCCTGCAGGCCGCGGCGCATAGCGGCGTAGAGTGGCTGATTGTGGAATTCCATCCCGGCCTGGCCAACCCTCTGGAAATGGCCCGGCTCTGCCTGCAGGGCGTCCGCAAGATACTTGAGAAATTAAGGTATTAAGGCGGGCTTGAGCCCGCAACCCAAGGCACACATTCGGCTCGCAAAAAGCGTCGGCGATTCCGGCTCATCTATCCCGTTGCCGTAATCGCGCATCCGTAAGGATAGCGCTTCGCGCGACGCCGGACTATCTGAGCCGGACTTGCCTTGTTTTTGCGAACCCTTCGACAAGCTCGGGAAACCGAATTCGATCCACGGTGTCAACGCTAACGCGGAAATCAACGGTTGTATTCGTAGCCGGATCATTCGTCCAATCAATGCATTATACGTCCAGTCAGAAATTAATTTGTTTTTTATAGTAGTTCCTGATGTCTGAGGCACTACGTTTGTTCCCAGACTACGCTGGGGGAAAATGGTTTGCCGATGGCGAACAGATCCTTTCTCGTTTCAATATGTTTTGCTCTGTTAAGGGCATGAAAAAACCAATCATATGGCGGATGATTTTTCGACCTATTATGACGAACAACTCGAAGGCTGCTACGACTGTGTTGATCGAATAGTTGTCAATGCGTATTACAAAATGGCGCAGACTCCGGGTGAATTTCGAACCTGGTGGCGGCAGTTGTACGATTCGGAGGAAACGCTTGATCGCACCCATATTATGCGGATGGCCGGGGGTTTTAACCGACGGTTGAGAGGTGCGGCCAAGAAGCATCAGATCCCGGTGGTGTATGTGCCGATGGACGAACGGAAAGACGGGATATGGGAACAATACCGACCGGAAGCGTCGGACTTTAAAGGCGTTTTTCTGGTTCTGGTCAGTCGGGCTCCGGCTCCCGTTTGGGAAGTCTTCCGGCGCAAGGGTCGCATCGTGAATATTGCACGCAAAGCCAAGCGGCCTTACGTGGATCATTTTTTATATTCATCTTATGGATTCCGATTGGGGGCATCTGGTCATTCGTATGAGCAGTTATCCTCCTTTTGGGACGCAAATCATTCTCAACGGTCACGAATAGGTCGAGATGTACGACCGGTTTATCGTGCCGGAGTATCCGGAAGAAGCGCGCGCATTGCAAATGCCGACGCGCCGTCCGGTTTCTCTTTGCGACGAACATAATTTAATGCGCCGATTGCATGAGCAAACTCGCTTTTTTGGGATTGTGGATTAACTCAATGGGCGCATAGCCGAAATAACGTTGAAATACCCTGGAAAAATAGCATGGGTCTTCATATCCGGTTGCATAGGCGGCCTCGGAAACGTTGTGCCGCCCGTCATTTAACAAACCGCGGGCTTTCTCCATGCGAATTTTAGTCAGAAAAGCAAACAGTGTGCATCCGTTTGCCCGGCTGAAAACATGAGAAAGATGGGACGGGCTGACATGCAGCGCTTGTGCCACATCGTTAAGTGAAATTGGCTGGGAATAGTGCGTTTCAATATATTGTTTGGCCTGCTGTAAAAGTTTGGCCGTCCGGCTTTTTTGCTCTTGCCAGTTAGGCTGGTTTTTCGGCCGGCCGTCGCGCAGAATAAGCGTCAAAATCGTCATGATCCGCGCGCCGGCGACCAGGGGGTCCATGAAAATGTTCCGGGCCAGATCGCCGCGCAATTCTCTGAATATGCGCAAGATGTCCGAGTTGCAGTCGGGCAGGACAAACGGTTGCAGTTTGCGGCGGAGCTTTTTGAACAATTGTTTTTCGTGCGTCCATGCCGTGCTGCAGAAAAAAACATTTACCTCTTCGCCCGGCGTGAATTCGTCCCGGTGACGGATGTTTGACGGTATAAGTATGAGGCCGTTGGTTTGCGCAGTGACGGCAAGACGGCCGGCGACGACCGTCAATTCTCCTTGCAGTACAAGAATCAATTCCAACCCACTCGAAACATGAACATGCTGCCGCCAAAACTGATTAAATACCATGCCGCCAATGGTTTTGATGGCCGGCAAGGTTCCGAATTGATTGTTAACAGGCGCTTGCGTACTCACGAGCGGATGCCGATCGTTTTATGCCGCCTTGCCCGTCTTGGGCTATGGCAAGACGACGTTACTATCGCTGCAAGTTGTTAGCCAGACTTTCGCTACTCGCGGTCGATTGTGACTGTTTTTGAGTGAAGGATCAATGGTTTTGCTGGGTTTTGGGCGGGTTATAGGATGGAAATGGCCTGCGGTGAAGACCTGCTCTCTTGTCAGCGTTGATGGATGCGGCAAACTGGCGGCATGTTTTTAAGAGCAACCCGACGTTGGAAAGATGGCAAAGAACATCGGTCCTGGAGTATCGTGGAGAACCGGCGCGTGCATAGGGGCCGGACGGTACAGAAGACCGTGTTGTAATATCGCCGTCGGCTTGGCGACGGGTGGAGATCGGCGTACTCCATGCGGGAGAGCCGCTCCGTTTTACCTTGAAGAAGGATCGTTTGCGGGAGACACGCCGACGGGAGGGGCGGTATCTGTTGAGGACCAATCTCACGGATACGGATCCTTCCAAGCTCTGGCGGTTCTCCACGCAACGGGTCTGCGTGGAGGAGGCGTTTCGCAGTTTGAAGGGCGATCTGGCCATGCGGCCGATCCATCACCAAGCCGAGCGCCGGATCGAGGCGCATATCTTTGTGGCGGTCATGGCTTATTGTTTGTACGTGACATTGGCACAACGGATGAAGACCCATGCGCCCGGACTGACCTCGCGATCGGTTTTGGAACAGATGAAAGCCATGCAAAGGCTCGATGTGCGAGTTCCGACCACCGATGGTCGGTGACTGCATATGGCTCGTTATACCCAGCCGGACAAAACACAGCAGTTGCTCTTGGCCCAACTTGGATTGAATCTGCCGCCACAGCCGCCGCCCAAAATTACGTGCAGCAACGAATTGGCAACGACCGGTGTGGTGAAGACCCAAGCAACCGATATGCTCGTTTTCAAGGATTTATGACGACCAGTGACCGCGAGTAGCGAAAGTCGGGTTGGCAAAAAATTACATATATCGCAATATTGTTTGTTTGATCACGCTTACGGCTTAGGTAATACTCTTTTTCGTTGTCGGAATATTGCGCCGATTGTGTGCGGTTGGCTTTGTGAGAGGGGGGCGGCAATCGTGTCGAACGGCTCGGTTTTTGCATTCTGGTTTCTTAATCACCGTCTGAAACCGCCGGAACTGCGGCGGCAGTTGGCGGAAATGAAAGCCCAGGGCTTCGCGGGTGTTTTCCCGCACCCGCGCGCCGGGTTGCAAACGCCTTATCTTTCGCGCGAATGGTTCGATTGCATGCGGTTGATTGCGCGGGAATGCCGCCGGCTCGGCCTGGAATTCTGGCTTTATGACGAAGACCCGTTTCCCAGCGGCGCGGGTGGCGGGCGGGTCATGCTTGATCATCCGGAATTTGCGCGTTGCGCGCTGGCGTTTGAGGAACATGCGGTTGCGGGCGATGGCGAGGAAATCATCGTGGATTTCCAGGGTGAAAAACTGGTTTCAGCCTTTGCCTTGCGTCTGAATGGCGGTAAACCGCCCTGCATTGCCGCTGATTTGACCGAATGCTGCGGACTGGTGCGCGCGCAATGGACTGGCCTGCGGCGCAGGGCGGGCGGTTATTATCCCCCGTATAAAAACCTGGGGCGGAAACACTGGCGCACGGGAACGGCCGGCGTGAACTGGCGGATGCAAGCGCGTTTGCGCGCAGGCAAATATTTGATTGTGGGTGTTTTTTCGCAGAGGCAGGAATACAACACCTGGGGCGCGTTGCCGGATTTGCTCAATCCTGCCGCGGTAGAATACTTCATGAAAATCACCCATGAAAGTTATTGCCGGGAGTTGGGTCCGGAACTTTTCGCCACGGTGCGGGGTATCTTCACGGACGAGGCCAAGGTTACGGGCGATTACCCGTGGACCGATGCTTTGCCCGATCGTTTCCGCCATGAATACGGGGAGGATATTCGCCCTTTGCTGCCGCACCTGAAATATGATCTGAATACGCAGACGCTCCTGGTGCGCCATCGTTATCGGCGGCTCTTGGGCAAAATGTTTCGAACGGCTTTTGTAAAACCGATTTTTGACTGGTGCGCTCGCCGCCGCATCCAAAGCACCGGCCATTTCAGCCCGGAAGAGAATCCCATCGGCCAGCAGGCCATGACGCCGGATTTAATGGAATGGTTGCTGGACATGCAGTTGCCGGGGATTGACTTGATTGGGGCGGATATCGGCACGCGCGACTTTTGCATCATCAACATTGGGCCGAAGCTGGTTTGCTCGGCGGCCCGGCAAGCCGGCCGGCCGCAAGTGCTCGCCGAATCGCTGGGCGTTAGCGGCGAGGATTTAAGCCTGGCGCGGGCTAAATCGATGCTGGACTGGCAGATGGTTTTGGGCGTCAATAAATTTGCGTTGCATGGCCAGTTCTATTCGCTCGATGGGCCGCGTAAGCGCGAGGCGCCGCCTTCTATTTTCGAGACAGCGCCGTATTGGCCGTATTTCAAGAAGTTGGTGGACTATCTGGAAACAATCTGCCGGCGCCTGCGCCAGGGCCGGCGTTTATGCAGCTTGGCGGTGCTTTATCCCACAACGCATATCAATGTGGCTTTGCCCGGTGCCGAAAACAAGTTGTCGCCCTGGCGGCAGGCGCTGGGTGAATTGGTCTATTGGTTGCAGGCGCGGGGCTTCGATTTCGATTTTGTCTCCGAACCCGGATTGGCTGCCGCGCGGTGCGGCGCTTCAAGCTTACGCGTGGGACATTGCTCGTATAAGGTTTTGCTTGTGCCGGATGTCGCGCTGGTGGATGAGGCGTCGGCCAATGCGATGCGGCGTTTGCGTATCCCGCTGGTTTTTATTGGCAGTCGTCCGTGGATTCTTGAAACCGGCCGGCGTATGACCGGGATTGGCCGCGTATGCGGGAATGCGGATGTCGAGTCAATTTTAGCGCCTCTGGTCCCGCGGCATTTGACAACAGTTGACGGGTGCGATTTGTTTTGCCAGTCGCGTGCGGTTGGGCGTCGGACTTATCATTTTGTCTTCAATCCGGTCAAACGGCCGCTGCGTTGCGGACTTGCCGTGGCTTCGAGGAAGTGGCTCAACCGGCGCGATGACCAAAGCGGCGCGTTTTTACCGATGTGCAAACACAAATCCGGCGGCCCCGCACTAGATTTGCCGCCGCTGGGCGCCGCGCTCTTGTGTGAATCCGCGTCAACCCCTGCCCGGTTGGAAAAACCGGCGCGGACGGTTGTTTTGCAAGGGCCATGGATGCTGAAGCCTTGCGGCGACAACACGCTCCTGCTTGACCGGTGGCGGGATAGGGATGGCCGTGTGTTTCGTCTGCCGTTGCCGTATGATGTCGAACAACTGCCGCTCCGGCCGATTTTACAATGCCGGTTTTTCGTGAAGTCCAGCCCGGCTGCCGCGCGCCTTGTTTGGGAGGAAGGCGCCTTTGGCGCGCCGTGCGTCTTGACGTTGAACGGGCGCCAGGTGAAAGGTGCGCGCCGGCGGGTGTATGACGCGCATAACATTGTTGCCGACGTGGCTCATTGGTTGCGGTTGGGGTGGAACGTCGTGACGGCGCGGTTTCTGGTGGAGGCGACGCCGCCGATGCATGACCCGCTCCGGCTGATGGGCAGATTCCGGGTGATGGCGCGCGGCAGCGGGTTTGCGGTGGATGCCTGGCGCGCGGAAATGCCGTTGCGCACCTTGACGGACTGGAATCGGCTGGGCTGGCCGTTTTATTCCGGAACCATGGTTTACACCGCGGAGTTCGACTTGCCGCCATCGGTTGCGGTAACCCGCCTGCGGATTGACGGGTTGCACGATCTGGCGGCGGTGGAGGTCAATGGCAAGCTCGCCGGTGTGGTTGCCTGGCCGCCATATCGGTGCGACATCAGCCGGTTTGTCCGGTCCGGCCGCAACCGTTTGTGTTTGCGCGTAGCCAATTCATTTGTCAATTTCATTGACGGCGCGCGCGCGCCGGCGGGTATCACCGGCGGCGTGACGATGGAGGAAACGTGAAAAGCAGGGTGGTGATGCGCAGGTGCGCCGCCGGGCCGTTGAGGCATCGGGCAAGCCCCGCGGTGTGGCGGCGCGATATTTAAGTTTCGCTGATTCAATCCGCATAAGGCAGGTTTTATTATTATAGCGGGGATGTTTTACAATGGATGAACGGATGGCGGAATATAAGGCGGATTGGGCCGAAGCGCGCCGGCGTATGATCGATTGGTGGGGCGGCAGGCCGGTTGACCGGGTTCCCGCGTTTGTAACGGCGCCAAGAGCGGGCGTTATCCGTCGTCAAATCTGTTCGGACGTTCCCGCCAAGTATATCGATTGTGAGACCATATTTTACAACCTTGATGCCCGCTTGGAGTCGAACTTCTGGGGGGCGGAGGCTTTTCCGCATCACTTAGTTTATATGGGACCGATGTTTTGTTGCGCCTACTTGGGGTGTGAACCGATGTTTGAGGCGGGCACGACCTGGTACAAGCAGCCTTATTCCGATTGGACGGAATTGCGGACGCTGCAATTCGATCGTTCCAACCGGTGGTGGCGGTTGACGCAGGAGATTGTGCGCCGATCCGTGGAACGCGCCCAGGGGCGATATCTGGTGACCAATGGAAGCAACATTCTGGCGGTATTCGACTTGTTCGCCGAACTGATCGGCACCGAGTCAACGCTCATGGCCATGCTCGAATATCCGGATGAAATGCGGGCGCTGCGGGACAGGGTGATTGCCTGGGGACTGGAAACATACGATATTCTTGACGATTTGCTGCGCCCGTTCCAGGATGGGAGGATTAACGGCATGCAAGTCTGGACGCCGGGGCGGGTCGGCAGCACGCAGTGCGACCTGTGCGTGATGATTTCTCCCGATCTTTTCCGGGATCTGGTGGTGGAAGAACTGCGAAGGTTTTATGCGCATGTGGATTTCGGAATCTATCACTTGGACGGCGAAGAACAGATTAAACACTTGGACGCATTGCTGGAAATTGATACGCTCAAAATGATTCAGTTTGTGCCGGTTACCAAGGCTTGTGAAGCGGTTCCGCGCGACCCGCTGAAATGGACGGCGCTATACCGGCGGATAATCGAAGCGGGGAAGAAGGTCCTGATTTACTGCCCGCCTGACCGGATTGAAAAGTTATTACGCCAAATTCCCAGGGAAGGCGTGTTTCTTTGCGTAACCGGATGCCATGACGAGAAAACGGCCCGAGCCGTTATTACGATGCTGGAACGAATCGGCATGTGAAGTCTTCGGTAAGGGCAGGAGATTGGCCGGCGGGTGGCAAATGCCGTGGACGACGTTCTGCCGCTGGCCGGCAAAGCCATCCAAACCGTGCTTTCATTGGTTCATATTACGAAAAATATTGATCTGCCGCGGCGGCTCATTACCGACACCGAAACGGACACCGTCAGGAAGGATTTGGCGAAACTTGAGGCCGAAGAATCGGCCGCTCAAACCAAAAACAAAATGTATAGCGGTATCGGGCGGTGCAAAGATGCGCTGGAACGCTATGAACTCCAGAAAAAATATCCGAAAGACAGGGGATGGAAATGCACGTTTTACGGATGGGTGAGGTGGCATTCGCGACCAACCGGTTTGAGCTGTTTTTGGATTATGGAATACGCATTAAAGCGCGCAGTCCCGCAGTGCAGACTTTTTTAGTCCAGCTTGCCGGCGAAGGATCATATTTGCCGACCGAAAAAGCGGTGGCCGGCAAAGGCTATGGCAGCGGAGTGTATGACAACGAAGTCGGCCCCGAAGGCGGACAGGTGCTGGTTGAGGAAACGATCAAAGCGATAAAAGAACTCTGGCCGGAATCGGCGAAGAAATAGTCCGTAAGATAAATGAAAACACACGATGCTTAAAGCGTCTAACGAAAGGATGAGCCATGAAACTATCCATGATGTCCTATACCATGGCGCGCGCCAAGGATTTCGATCTCAACCACATGTGCGAACTGACCAACGAACTGAAGCTCGAAGGCGTGGACATGGTCACGACTTATAAACGCAAGCCGGAGGAGATTCGCCGCATGCTGGACCAGCATGGACTCAAGGCGATCTGCTACACGTTT
>JAQUMN010000025.1 GCA_028718125.1 Kiritimatiellia bacterium | reverse complement strand
TGCACCGGGTTATAATAAATGACCCATTATAGAGTGCGAATGGAAGCATGACATGCCTCAGGATCGAAAACCAGCGACCGCCACGTCAGTCGCTTCTTGACAAGCCTTCTCATGGAAGGCGGCTACACAACACCCGTTTAAGACTGTGGCATTACAAAAAAGCGGCTGGCGGTCAGCATCCGGATCAACCGGTCCAAAATTCCAAGCTCAGCGGGTCAGAGCCTTGCGGACAATATCCTCGACGGAAAGATCCGGCTTGCCGCCGGCCAGGACCGCCGTCACCAGTTTCTGTGCATCGGCCTGTTTGTAACCCAGCGAGACCAACGCCAGCACGGAATCGCGCATGCGATGATCGCCCCCGAAATCCGCGGGGGAACTCGCCGCCAATTCAAGGCCCTCGGCGGCAGAGATCTTGTCGCGTAATTCCACCACCATGCGCTCGGCAATTTTTTTGCCTATGCCGGACACACTGCCGAGCAGTTTGACATCGCCGCCGGCAATGGCGCCAGTAATATCGCGCACGGTCAGGCTGCTCAAGGCGCTCAAGGCCAGCTTGGGACCGATGCCGCTGACGCTCATCAGCAGGACAAACAGCTTGCGTTCCGCCACGCTCACAAAGCCGAACAGACTATGCTGGTCTTCGCGGATGTAGTCGTAGGTCAGCAGGTGGCAGGTCTGCTGGGGAGCGCCCAGGCGGTCAAAACTGCTCAACGGGACGAACACCTCATAGCCCACCCCGCCGACGTTCAACACCACGCGCGTCGGCGTCTTCTCAACCAGTATGCCATCGAGAAATGTGATCATATTTCCTTTGCGCCCATCAGCGACGCGGATGTTCCCGCATGGGCATGGCAGATGGCAATCGCCAAGGCATCGGCGGCATCCTCCGAAGGCGCTTCGCGCAAGCCCAGGAGCGACGTCACCATGCGAACAACCTGTTCCTTGCCTGCGCCGCCGAACCCGACCACCGCCTGCTTGACGCGGCGCGGTGAATATTCATACACCGGCACGCCGGCGGCCGCGCAGGCGGCGATCACCACGCCGCGGGCCTCGCCCAGGATTACCGCCGTGCGAACATTCTTGCAGAAAAAAATGCCTTCGATGGCCACGGCCCCGGGCTTACCCCGTTCCAGGATTTCGCCGACCGCTGCATGCAGCCGGCTCAGGCATCGCGACAGGGAACAGCCGGAGGGGTTCTTTACCACGCCGTGCTCCACAACCTCCAGGCACGATCCGCGCACCTGGATCAAGCCCAGCCCCGTGGAACGCAGGGATGTATCCACACCCAGGATGCGGGCGCAAGCAATTTCTGATTTCTGATTTATGATTTCTGATTTGGAATCCATGAATAGGCGTCTCGGATACGACGCGCACTTAACCGTTCAGGCTCTCTGTATCTTATAAATCCCTTCCGCAACCATTTTGCAATCAGAAATCAAAAATCAGAAATCAGAAATTACTTCGGTTCCATCTCCTTCAGAACCGCCTCGTCCACATCCATGTTGGAGTAGACGTTCTGGACGTCCTCATTCTCCTCGAGGGCTTCGATGAACTTGATGATGTTGCCGGCGATGGATTTGTCGGAAACCGGCACAAAGGCATCCGGAATCAGGACGATTTCCGAGCTGGCGGATTTGATTTTGGCATTTTCCAGCGCATCAACTACAGCCTGGTAACTGGCAGGCGAGGTAATGATCTCGAATACATCGCCGTCCTGTTGCATATCCTCGGCGCCGGCGTCGAGCACAATGGTCATGAGTTTGTCTTCTTCTACCGTGGCGGCTTCCACCAGAATCTGCCCTTTGCGCTTGAACGTGCGCGACACCGCGCCCTGGCCTGCCAGGTTGCTGCCGAATTTCGTGAAAATATGCCGGATTTCCGAGGCGGCCCGGTTCTTGTTGTCGGTCAGGACCTTGATTACCAGTGCCACGCCGGCGGCGGCATAGCCTTCATAGGTGATTTCTTCAAGCTGGCCGCCCGCCAGTTCGCCGGTGCCCTTCTTGATGGCGCGCTCCACATTGTCAGCCGGCATGTTGCTGCTTTTGGCCTTGGTGATCAGCGAACGCAGGGACGGATTCATGGTGGGATCGCCACCGCCGGCGCGCGCCGCGATTGAAATTTCCTTGCTCAGCTTGCTGAAAATTCGCCCGCGCGCGGCATCCGCCGCGCCCTTTTTATGCTGAATGGTTTTCCATTTACTATGCCCGCTCATGATTGCCCCCTCGTCTTATAGTGATCCGTCTATCGCTATTTCCGTTGTAACTGTTCAACTATCATATCCGAAGATGTTTTACCACGGATATCACGGATTACACTGATTTCTATTTCAGATTTATGATTTCAATTAGAAATCAGCAACCGGCAATTCTAATATCCGTGCCATCCGTGTAATCAGTGGCCAATAGTTGTTTTTACGTTTTCCGTCATTTCGTCTTTCCCTGCGGCGGCATATTGAACCCGGCCAGTTCGCTGTCGCGCGCCGCGCCAAAATCCTGGATCCATCCTTCATTCAATCCTAATCGCTCGACCGTCAGGCATACGGCATCATATTCCGCGCGGGTAATGGCCCGGTTCCACGGAGAGCGTCCTTTTCCCCGATACGCCGGCGTATATTGCGCCATGACGCTCACTGCTATCTTCGGACCAATCTGTTCGGCCAGCCATTCCAGCGAGGCGCAGGCCTCGCGCGCCAGGCCGGGCAGAATCAACAGCCGGCAGATCACACCGCGCACGGCAACGCCCCCGGCATCCACCACCAGCGGCCCCGCTTGACGCCACATTTCCTGCAATGCCTCCCGGGCGCACGGCACATAATCGGCGGCATCCGATCCGCTCGCCGCGGCTTCCGCACCGGCATAACGCAGGTCAGTCAGATAAATATCAACCATGCCGGCCAGTGCCCGCACTGTCTCGACCCGTTCAAATCCACTGGTATTATACACGACCGGAAGTGTTTGGCCAGCCCCCCGGGCGCGCGCCAGCGCCTCGACAATCATGGGCAACCAGGGCGTTGGACTTACCAGGTTCCAGTTATGGCAGCCTGCCGCGTAAAGCCGGCTCAAAATGCCGGTCAGTTCCTCAACCGTATAGGTTTCGCCGCTCCCCTCCTGGCTCCAGGGATAATTCTGGCAATATACACAGCGTAACGTGCACTGGCTAAAAAAAATGGCGCCTGACCCGCGCGTACCGGAAATGGGCGGCTCCTCGCCGGGATGCAAGCCATATCGAAAAATCTGCGCCTCGTGCCCGGCGCGGCAATAACCCGTCTGTCCCTTCGCCCGATTAACTCCGCATCGACGCGGGCACAGCTCACAATGCGCCAAAGCCCCTGTTAGCGAATTTTCGATTTGCGATTTCCAATTTCAGATTTCAGCCATCCGGCTCCCAAGTAGAGGTAAGAGGCCAGAGTCAGCAAAACGCTTCACCCTCACGTTCCCACCTTCGCTAAAGCTGTGGCGGACAGACCAGTCGCCTCCGCTACGGCCGCTCTATGCCCCCATTCGACGTTGGGCGTTCGATGTTGGATGTTCGACGTTTGCGTCTCTGTTCTTCATTGTCGGCTACTCCTCCTCTTCCTTCTTCTTCTCGGCGCCGGCAACCACCTTCTGAGTTATCATGCTGGGCACGATGTCGTACCGGGCGAACTTGATTTCGAATGATCCGCGCCCGCCCGTGATACTGCGCAATTCGGAGGAATACCGGAACATTTCGGCCTGGGGCACTTCCGCGGTGATAACTTGCACGCCATCTTCCATATCCACGCCCAGGATGCGGCCGCGCCGATGGTTGAGATCCCCGTTGATGTCGCCCATGGACTGCTCCGGCACCATGACGCGTACAGTCATGATCGGCTCCAGCAGGACGGGCTTGGCCTTGGTCAAGGCCTCCCTTAGCGCGCGCGAGGCTGCGATCTTGAACGCTATTTCTGAGGAATCCACGTCGTGGTAGGACCCGTCATAGACGGTGACTTTGACGTTGACCACCGGGTAGCCGGCCAGCACACCGTGCGGTATCGCCTCCAGAAACCCCTTTTCGCAGGCCGGTATGAAATTTCTCGGGATAACGCCACCGACGACACCGTCCACGAACCACTCCTCTTCGTCCGGCCGTTTTGGCTGGACCTTGCAATACACTTCCGCATATTGTCCGCGGCCGCCGGACTGCTTCTTGTGCTTGTAATGGCCTTCGCCAAGGCCGGTGACTGTTTCCTTGTAGGATACCTTCGGCACCTTGAATTCCGCGTCCAGGTTGCTGCGCTTTTTCATCAGCTCGTGGACGAGTTCCAGGTGCATATCGCCCATTCCGGAAAGCACTGTTTCGCGCGTATCGGCGTTCCGTTCCACTATCAGCGTCGGATCGTCTTCCACGGCGCGGGAGAGCGCGACCCCGATCTTGTCGTCATCGGCCTGGTTCCTGGCCAGGACCGACACCGACACCACCGGATTCGGGAAGGCGACCGGTTCAAATGTAACTTTGTGCCCCACAGCGCACAGAACATCGTTGAGCCCCGTGTTCTTTAATTTAGGCAACGCCACAATATCGCCGGAGCGCGCCTCCGTGATCGTAGCCGGTTTCTTGCCCTGGGGCTGGAGTAGGATGCCGATTTTCTCCTTCTGGCCCTTGGTAACATTGAAAATTTCCATGTCCGGTTTGAGCATGCCCCCATAAATACGCACATAGGACAGCTTGCCGGCATAGGGATCGGTCACATGTCGCCAAACTACGCCTGCGAACGG
Organism: Kiritimatiellia bacterium; assembly: GCA_028718125.1. Lineage (GTDB taxonomy): Bacteria > Verrucomicrobiota > Kiritimatiellia > JAAZAB01 > JAAZAB01 > VSJD01. Next base: position 49,499 of record JAQUMN010000025.1, on the reverse strand, counting down.
CGCCTCGGCGGCGGGATTGACCGCAATACCCGCTGCATCCTTGACGCTACGCTCCAGGGGGTTGGGAAACAGACGGACAATTCCGCCGAGCAATTCGTTGACGCCGATATCCTTGGGCGTCATGACCGCGAAGACGGGAATCAGGCTGCCGGCACATACTGCGGCGCGCAGGCCCTTGGCAATTTCATCGGCCGTCAATTCCGTGCCGCCAAGATATTTTTCCAGGAGCGCATCGTCAGTCTCGGCCGCGCGCTCGATGAGCGCACTTTTATATGCCTGCCAAGTCTCGGCCGCAGCGCCCGTTGGTGCCGTTGCACTTAGGACTTCGACCATGCTGACTGCCACGGGAAAAACGACTGGCACACATTTCGGACCCCAGACTTTCTGAACGTCGGCCAGGATTTTGGAAAAATCGGCGTTTTCCTTGTCAAGGCCCGTAATCACAATGCCCCGGGGCAGGCCCAGCGCCGTGCACCGGCGCCAGACGCGGTTGGTGCCCACCTGGATTCCGGCTGTGGCGTCAATGGTGATCAGCGCCGCATCGGCCACGCGGCTGGCGCAGAGCACTTGCCCGTAAAAATCGTCGAATCCCGGGGGATCCACGAAGGTCATCTGGACTTTCTGTCCCTGCTTGGTCTTGAAGACGCCCGTAAAAGACTGGGTATACAGGCTGATTTTGCGGCTGATTTCTTCCTCGGTAAAATCACTCAGGCTGGTGCCGGCGCTTACTTGCCCCATTTTATCGGCCAAACCGAGCTTGCACAGGAAAGCGTCGCACAGCATGGTTTTTCCACTGCCGGTGTGACCCAGCAGAATAAAATTGCGCACATCCGCCACGGCAATGTCTTTCAAGATAGACCTCCTGTCCGTTGAATGATCCCGTTTGTCCCGCTGCACCGGAAATCAAATGAAGGCATATTGTTACCGGATGCGCCTGTCCAATGCAAGGTTTTGTTGCGCCCAAAAAAGCGCCGCGGGCCTCAAACCCCCGATCAGAGAGTCGGGAGAGATGGGCCAAGATCACACGTAATCTGTTTTGCCAAATCCGCGCCGCTTCTTTCCCTGACCTGCACCATGCATATCGCCACTTACCCAGGAATAACACAGCCGTGTTTTATCCCTCATGCGCTTGACAAACGCTTGCCAACGTCCGCCCACGGCGTATACTCGCCGTATAGATGGATAAAATGCTATTCGGTGTGGTTAAATGAACAGTTAAACATTTGTAGAGCGGGATTGGAAACTGGAGCAGACGCGAGCATGACCGGCAAAGAGCCGCCGGATGGTTCACGAACGTTGGCGGTAAAAAACTTTTGAGGGAAGGCGGTCAGCGCTTAGGATTAACGCCGTTCGGTAAATTGGGGTTGAGTGGTCCATCTAACATTGAACCAAGCCACTGGGCGTAGGAGGAAAACATGAGTTCGCATACTCTATTTCGGCGACTGGGACTTACGGCGGGATGTGTTTTGCTGTGTTTTGTTCCCGCGTGGTCGGCGACCTATTACGTGGACTGCAATCGTCCTGATGATCTCGGCGATGGGTTGACCCTGGCCACGGCCAAGCAGACCATCCAGGCGGCGGTGGACCTTGCGGCGGCCAACGACACGGTGCTCGTCGCCAAGGGCGTATATGATAAAGGCGGGAAGGCCGAGGGTCCGGGATGGCCTACAAACCGGGTTTGCGTCACAAAACCAATAACGATCAAAGCCATCAGTGACAATCCGGCGGACACCGTGATTTCCGGCGCTGCCGACCCCAATTCCGACCCCACCTTCCCCAATGCCGACTTCGCCGCCAGAGCCAAGGGGCTCGGTCAGTCGGCAATACGATGCTATCGCTGCACCCGCCTGGTCGAACCTAAAGGCGCTCTGATCGGGTTCACGCTCAAGGATGGACATACGTGGTTTGATCCGGTAGAGGAACGCTTAAGAAAAAAACCGAGGGGCGGAGGAGCGGATAACGCCAATATCGGCGGAGGCGCTCTGGACGGCGTGTTGAGCAATTGCGTGATCGTCGCCTGCAAGGCCAACCGCGGGGGGGCGGTGAGCTATTGCAAGGTGTATAACTCGGTCATTCGGAATTGCGTTGGCTTCGCCGGCGGAGGCGCGAGCTACCCGAGCTGCGATTTCTATAATTGCGAGTTTACCGGAAACACGGGCCTCGTGTGCATGTTTGACACTACTGCGGTCAACTGCGTGTTTCGCGGCAATTCAGGGGGGATCGCCGGGTATCCCTCCGAGCGCCCGGTCTACCACCGGTTATACAATTGCCTGATTACGGAAAACAGCGGAAGCGGGATGATATTGGGATTGAATCAAGGAGTAAAGGAGAAGAATGTCCCCCTGCTGGTCAATTGTACCGTGGTCAGCAATTGGATCACAGGTCAGAAAGACACCCCATTATTTGTTTCAAGACGCACCGGGCAGACGCCGTCAATTGTAATGAGTAATTGCATTGTCCGCTTCAACTGCAACACCAATGCCCCCGGTGTGGAATGCAACGGCATGTTTAATGACGAATCGGATATTAGCAACTCCTGCATCAGCCCGGATGTGACCGGCAAACCGTATGACAAGGGCGGAAACATCGCGACCTGGCCAGCCAAGGACGGTATGGGCGCCTCCGGGCACCTGGGAGTGGAATGGAAGTGAGGACTGGAACAAGGTCCTGCGTTGGGAATTGACCGATCGAACATCCAATAACCAACAAGGAATATCCAATTTTCAAAGAAGAAATTTTTATTTTTCATTGCTCCTTGGGCGTTCCTTGTTGGACATTGGATATTTACTTATTGTTTCAGTCGTGCCAAGGAAGCAGACAATCATCATCGGAGGAGGTGCAACCATGCGTTGCGGAATCATCGGAATATTGATCGCGGTCCTGATGGCCAATGCCAACGGATTTGCTGAAGAGACCAATATAATAAAATTGCCCGCACCTACTTATCAAGGCAAGGTTGCACTCCAGACCGCTATCAAGTCCGGGCTTTCCGTGCGTGCATATGCCAACAAGCCTTTAACCCTTGAGCAGTTATCCCAGGTGGCATGGTCAGCACAGGGCCAGGGCCAGGGCAAAAACATGGCGGGAATACGCCGTACCGCGCCTTCAGCGGGCGCCACATATCCCCTGGAGGTTTATCTGGTGATTGGCGAAAAAACCTGCGGCGATCTCCCCGGCGGCGTTTACCACTACCTGATAGGCAAAGAACACCCTGAGGCCGAGCAGCAGGCCCTCGCGCTTGTCAAGGCGGGAGACCAGCGCAAGGCTCTGGCAGCCGCCTGCCGCGGCCCATCGGCGCCCGAGGGCCGTCCCGCGATGGGCACGGCGCCCCTTATTATGGTAATAACGGGGTGTTTTCCCAGGGCCGGCAATCGCTATCGGGAATTATGCGCAACTTTTACGTATTTCGAGGCCGGGCATGTCGGCCAGAACGTCGATGTTCAGGCGACGGCCTTAGGCCTGGGCACGAGTATGGTCGGTTGTTTTGACGAATCCAAGGTTACGGAAGCGTTAGTCCTTCCGCTTGCTCATGAACCGCTCTACGTTATCCCCATTGGTTTTCCGTTAAATAAATGAACAAAGGTCACACATGGGCGTAAAGGATGAGGAGGGCAACATGAGTTTACAGCCTATACTACGGCGACTGGCAGTTGCGGCTGGATATATTGGGCTGGGTTGCATCTCGGCGTGGTCGGCAACCTTTTATGTTGATTGCAATCGTCCAAACGATCTCGGCGATGGAAGAACCCTGGCCGCGGCCAAGCAGACCATCCAGGCAGCGGTGGACCTGGCGGCGGATAACGACACGGTGCTCGTCGCCAAAGGGGTTTACGACAAAGGCGGAAAGGCCAGGAGCCCGGGAGAATTGAATAATCGCGTGTTTGTCTCGAAAGTCATAACGATCAAGGCCATGAGCGCGAACCCGGCGGATACCGTTATTGCCGGAGTTCCCAATCCCAGCGCCTGCACCGCTTTAGCCGACGCCGCCAAAAACGCCGACGCTGACGCCAAGGCCGCCGCTGCCAAAGCCGATGAGGCCGCCAAAGTTGCCTATGCCGCCAGAATCGCCGCCGCAAAAGGCGACGTCGCCGCCAAAGCCGAGGCCGTGGCCAAAAACGCCGAGGCCGCCAAATCCGTTGCAGCAGTTGCCAAGGCCGCCGCTGCCAAAGCCGCCGCCGACGCCGCTTTCAAAGCCGAAGGTCTCGGGCCGGCAGCCATCCGCGGATACCTGGCCACCGATAAAAGAAGCGAGTTGGTCGGGTTCACGCTCAAGAATGGATACACATTCGGCAAGACCCCGGACAAGGCTCCCAGCGATGTGAATCAATGTGGCGGCGGCGCAGCGGGCGGTACGTTGAAAAACTGCGTGATCGTCGACTGCAAGGCTGTCAGCGGCGGCGGGCGAACCGCGGGTTCGACGTATAACTCGGTCATACGGAACAACTACTCCGTCGAGGACGGCGGCGCGGGAGCGTATCAATGCGATTTCTATAACTGCGACATCATAGATAACACTTCCGCGCTTCGATCGGGTGCGGTGTATTTTGACATTATGGCAAGCAACTGCGTGTTTCGCGGCAATTTTGCGCCGCTGGCATCGGTTGCCGGCGTTGTCGGCATCGGAACCAATATTCCGCCTCCCTGCTATCACAGGTTCTTTAATTGCCTGATGAAGGAAAACCGGGCGGAGCAGGGCACGCTGATTGGGGCGGGGCCCGGGAGCGTGCCCCTGCTGGTGAATTGCACCGTGGTCAGCAATACGGCGTCGGGTTGTTTTGAGAACGTCAAGTATTGGACTAATGCCAGGTGTGCCGGACTTGATCCGACCGGATACGGCGCCAAGTCTTTCTTCGTGACGAATTGCATTATCCGCTTCAACTTCAACACCAGTGTAGGGCTGGAATTAAACTACTGGTTTACGGATGAATCGACTGTCAGCCACTCCTGCATCTGGCCGGATGTGACCGGCAAGCCGTATGACAAGGGCGGTAACATCACCAACTGGCCGGCCCCGGCAGGTATGGGGGCCTCCGGGCCCTTGGGGGCGGCGGAAAAGTAAGGGTTGAACAATACTCGAAAGCGTTTAAAGGAGAAGCAACCATGCGTTACGTAATTATCGGAATATTGATTATGATGCTGATGGCCAATCCGGCGTCAGCCGCGCAAGGGGCCGGCGCCGAAGAAATGATAAAACTGCCCTCCCCCGGTGATAAAGACGCGGTTTCGGTCGAGACCACCCTCAGGTTAAGGGCTTCGATGAACAATCCTACCGACGCGCCTTTGACGATCGATCAGTTTTCACTGATCCTGCTGGCGGCACAGGGCAAGAACAGCACCAGGACAGAACTGCGGCAGACCGTGACAACAGCGGGCGCTAATTGGCCCCTGGATCTTTATGTGGCGGTGGGCGATAAGACCTGCGGCGATGTCCCCGCCGGCGTTTATCGCTACCTGCCTGAGGAGCACGCCCTTCAGCTTCATATGGCGGGAGATCAGCGTCTGAATCTGATTACGGGAACCGGTTGGCGGATGCAGGGCACGCTGTGGTGGATGAAACCGGCGCCGCTGCTCATGTTTTTAACGGCTGATTTTCCAAAGTTTGGCCAGCGCTGCCGGGACTTCGCGCCGATGTGTGTGTATGTAGAGGCCGGACATGCCGGCCAGAATATCCACCTCCAGGCAGCCGCGTTAGGCCTGGGCACGCGCATGATCGGCTGCTTCGATCTCCGCGTTATTTCGAATAAAATGAAACTGCCGGCCACGCAAGAAGTAATTTACTTGTTCCCCGTTTTTATTCCATTAAAACCGTTTCCGCTCGAAGCCACCAAGCCTGTCGGAGCTTAACTCCTACCGGGACGCCCTTTGTCCCGGAACGTCAGCGCGGAATGAGTATCCGTCTTAAGGCTGCGCCCTGGCATGCCAGGGCACGTCTCCGGAAAAGCGGACAATGATAGCAGATGCCATGCGCACCAAAAAAACGATCCTCCGCATAGGTATCTTCGCACTGGCCGCGATTATAAGCGCGCAGGTTATTCCCTGGCTTTCAATAGCGGCCGCCTGGCCCTCCGTCAGCCCTTTGCTTGCCGTCTGCGCGGCGGCTGCGGCGTGCTCGGTCACGCTGCTGTCGCTCGTCGGCCTGCCTCTGCTGGTGCTGGCCCTGGTGCGCGGTCGCTGGTTTTGTCGCTATCTGTGCCCGACGGGATATCTGCTGATTTTGGCCGGTAAGCTGGGCTGTCGTCATCCTGCCTCCCTGCGGCACATGCCAAACCTGGGTCCGGGCTTGTGTCTCCTGATGCTGGGAAGCGCACTGGCCGGATTTCCCCTGCTCTTGAATCTTGACCCGCTTGCGCAGTTTAACGGGCTTTTCAGTATTTGGCGGCGTGCAAACTGGACTTGGATAAATGTATTGCCGGGCCTCAGTTTGATTATTCTCGGCTTGGTCACGGCCATCTGGCCACAGCTTTGGTGCGCGCGGATCTGCCCGCTGGGCGCCCTGCAGGCATTGCTGGGAATGGCCGGCAAGTCCTGCCGGCGCATAATCACGCGCAAGCCGGCAGTTGGCACTGTCCAGGATTGCACTAATTCACTTTCGGCGCCGTCCGGCGAAGTCGTTTTTAGGCGGCGTTCGTTCCTGGCCCTTTTTTTTGGCGCAGGCCTGGGATGGTTATTGAAACGGACGATAATCCCCTGCCCTAATTCGGATGGGCCGATTCGTCCGCCGGGCGCCGTGGCTGAGCAGATAATGCAAGGACTTTGCGCGCGATGCGGCAGTTGTATGCGCGCTTGTCCGGAAGGTATCATTCTTCCCGACCCGGGAACCGGTGGGCCCGGAAGCTGGCTGACGCCCCGTTTGGATTTCAGCCGGCGCTATTGCAGTGAATCGTGCCGGGCCTGTACGGTCGTCTGTCCAACGCGAGCCATTCGCCCCCTATCGCTGGAAGCCAAGCGGACATTGTCCCTTGCCCTGGCCCATGTTGATCGCACCATCTGCCGGTCATGGAACAGGACCGAGTGCCTGCTCTGTGTTGGATCATGCTTCTACAAAGCTATAGATGTTGTGGAGGAGAATGATGCCGTCCGGGGTCCGGAAGTGAATAAAGCCCGATGCCGGGGGTGCGGGGCCTGCCAGAGCAACTGCCCGGTACGGCCGTTCCCAGCGATTGTGGTCCATCCCCGTGAAAGGAGCGCTCAAGCACGTGTTCAGCAAGGACCATAAGCACGCCGGGCAACAGCGGGAAACCTTGCAGGGAATCAGGGCCTAAATTTTCAATAAACAAATCAAACGTGATTCCATCCTGCCATAGGGCTTCGGTCAACGGGACAGCATGAAATGAGTTCGGCCTTATTAGTCCCTAGGCGCCTTGCACCCGTAACAGGGCAGGTTATAGCGCCGCGCTGCCCGCTGACTATTTAGAGGCGGCAGACGGCGTGCAGGCTACGAACATGGGGCTTGAATTCCTGCAAATAAGTCCCATCTTTGGACTTGACTGGCCGGCAGATCTTCCTCGTACCCTCAAATCATGTGCAACTTCCTGAAAAATTGGCGCGTCTTCTCCATTTCTTCGTCGTTCAAACTGTAGAATGGTTTCCGCCGCCAGCGCTTCGAAAGCCCGAACACTTCGCCAACTCCATGCATCACGGCATCAAATCCGCCCCGCATGGAGACCAGAAATTCAAAGAATGGATAATCAATTTTCTCGATGATTTTCACGGCGCCCGGGATATCGTTCTTCTGGATCGCGTTCCAGTAATTGTGCGCCACGTCGGGTTTGAAGGTCATGAACGTTGTCATATGCCCCTGGCAACCATAGGGATGTAATTCCATGTGAAACTGTTTAGTCCCCCCGGAGAACAAAGTCCATTGCTTCTTGGCAATCAAAACGGCCTTGCGGTCAAATTCCCCTGACACGTCACATTTGGCGGCGATAATGTTTTTTCCCTCAGCTACAAGTCTTGTTACAACTTCCAACCCCACTCCTATGCCCGGTATTTTAATATACCCCGTATTCGCCATAACCGGAATGTGCTGCGCCACAGCCAAATGGTGTTCGACCAGGGTATCAACGGGCAGGCATTCCGGATACCAGTTTGCGCCAAACATCATTAATATGTCCCCGCCAAGCTCTTTCACGTACTTGGCAAACTCAACACATTTCGAGGTATTCCAATAGCCCGTACAAGCGGAGACAACGGCACGGCCGCGAGCCTGCTCCACAACCGTCTTGGTGACCTCGGCAACTTCCTGTTCATTCAACAGCGCGAACAGGCTGTCGCCCAACGTGATGATCAACGCCTCGCTACCGGCGGCGATATCGAATTCCACCATGTTCCGCAGGGCGGCATAATCGATGTCGCCAGCCTGGGTGAATGGCGTGCGGATGGACGGGACCGGCCCGGCCAGACACTTCTTGATCTCGGCGCAACTTTTCATTCGACACCTCTTGATTTTGTTTTTCGGACCATGATACGCGGCTAAAAACAACAAGCGTGATAAATTTCCTCGCTTTTACTTATTTATCAAGACATCCGTTGAATAGTGATTACCCCCCTCAGTTATGAGGAATGATTGTCATTCCAGACCTGACTCGCCTCGGCGAAGCGCTCCGGCAGAGCCTAGGTCGGGAATCCAGAAATATTCAATGCTGATACTGGATTCCCGCTTTAGCGGGAATGGCAGAAACGTTCAGCGCCTCCACAAGACTAAGGCCTTACAATATTTCTCGTCGGCATAAATTGGTTGGGACCATGCGCCTATTTCGCCGCCAGCAACACGGCATAGGCGCCATCCTGCCCTGATACGGGAGGAAACGACTGGCGGAAACTCTGCAGGCAAAACTCGGGATGTGACTTCAGCCAAGCGGTAATCAGCCGATCATTTTCCTCGGGCTCCAGGCTGCACGTGCTGTAAACAATACAGCCGCCGCGCTTCACCAAGCCGGCCGCGCGTTCCAGCAATTCGCGCTGGGCGGCGCCCAGACGCGTCAACCCGGCTTTCGAAAATCGCCAGCGGACATCCGGCTTGCGCCGGATAACCCCCGTATTACTGCAGGGCACATCCAGCAGAATGCGGTCAAAGCGCCCGAACGACTCCGGCCGCAAGCGCCGGGCATCGCCCTGCACCACCTTTACAAAAGCGCCGCAGCCCATGCGTTCCAGATTGGCGCGCAGACGCGGCAGGCGGTCGTCACGCAGGTCCATGGCCACGAGTTGCCCCTTGAGCCGCATCCGCTCGGCGATGAGCGCGGTCTTGCCTCCCGGCGCGGCGCAGGCATCCAGGATATGCTCCCCCGGCTGGGGATACAGCAGGTCCACCGCTTGCACCGCGGCTGGATCTATGACCATGAAATGGCCCTCCGCATAGCCCGGCAGATCGGCAACCCGCACGCCATGCGCCAGGGTAAAGCACGTTGGAAAAGAATGTGGTTGAACCCTGTCCTCTACTCCGAGCACGGATAGCGTTTTGATATAAGCCTCCGGCGTGATCTTCAACTGGTTGATGCGGATAATCACATCGGCGCGCTGATTATTCCACACGCACAAGGCTTCCGTAGGAGCAGGCCCGAAGTGCTGCTTCCAGCGCTCCAGCAATTCATCGGGATGGGATTGCCGGATGCCCAGCGGCTGACGGTTCAATTCCGCCAGCAGGACATCTTTTTCGCGCAGGGTCCGGCGCAGGATTGCATTCACAAAATCAGCCTGGCGCACGCCAAGGGCTGTTTTCGCGGCTTCCACAGTTTCGTGGACTGCGGCGTAAGATACGACGTCGGTCATCTTCAGGAGCTGGTACAACCCGACCAGCAGGAACGCCTGCTGGGAGGGGTTTGGCGAGCGACGCACATAACGGGCAACAACCCAATCCAGGAGCCGTTTCCAGCGCACGATCCCATAGACCAGCTCCATGAGAAACGCGCGGTGTTCGCGGACTTCCTCCAGCATCAGGTTGGGAAATTCCCCGGTAGCGAGCCAGCGCTCAACGATTGCCGCCGCCTGGTTACGGGTGGAATGATTGGAAGGATTGTTTACCACGGAATGACACCGATGAGATGATGGTCAAGCCACTCGAACACGCGGAATGAAGCCCTCGTCATCGCCCGCCCCTGCCATGCCGACGGAGCCATCAGATCCGCTCCGGCGTCTCGATGCCCAGGAGATGAAGCCCCTGCCCAAGAACCCGCGCCACCAGGCCGCACAGACGCACACGGCTTTCGCGGACACCCTCGGGCGCCTTGAGGAACGGCACGTTCTGGTAGAAGCTGTTGTAGAGGCCCGCTAACTGGTAGAGATAATCGGCCAGCGCGCTTGGCCGGGCCACCCGCGCCGCCAGCGGCACGATTTCCGCGAACCGCACCAGGTGAACGGCCAGCTGGCGCTCAGCGCTCTCGCGCAGGGCCAGCGGAAAGGCCGCCGGATCCTTGCCGGGAAACTGCTCACGGTATTTGTCTTCGACGCTCCGAATGCGGGCGTAAGCATACTGGAGGTAAGGCGCGGAATTGCCGTTCAGCGCCAGGGCCTTGTCCCAGCTGAAGGTCACCAGGCTCTGCGGGTTCTGGCTGAGATCGGCATATTTCACCGCGCCAATCCCAACGGCCCGGGCCACTTCCTTTTGCTGCTCCGGCGGCATCTCCGGGCTGGTTTCCCTGACTACCGCCAGCGCCCGACTCTCGGCCTCATCCAGCAGTTTTTCCAATTTAATGACGTTGCCCTGACGCGTGGAAAACGTGCCCTCCGGCAGGCGCATCAGCCCGAACCAGACGTGCTCCAGGCGCGTGGGGACACCCAGGCGTTTACAGATGGCGAAAATCTGCGCAAAGTGGAGCTGCTGGCGCTCGTCGGTCACATAGACAACAAGCTCCGGCTTGAACTCCTCGACCCGGCTCAAGACCGTGGCGATATCGGTCGCGGCGTAATTGAAGGCGCCGTCGCTCTTGCGGACAATGCAGACGGGCAGTTTTTCCTCCTCCAGAAACACCACCAGGGCGCCTTCGCTTTCCCGGGCCAAGCCCTGCTGCTCAAGCCGCGCAATCGTGGCCGGCAGGCGGTCATGGTAAAAACTTTCGCCGCGCGTCAAGTCAAACCCAACCCCCAGCCGCCGGTACATATGCTCAAACTCGGCGATCGAAAGGTTCACGAACTGTTTCCACAGCAATAGATTTTCCTTGTCGCCCGCCTGCAGCTTGACCAGCTCCTGCCGGCACTGGGTTTTCCACTCCGCGCTGGCCTCGGACCTTTCATAACTCAGGACATAGATCCGTTCCAGCTCCTCGACAGGCGTCTCGCTCAGCTTTTGTTGGTCCACAAAATGACGATACCCCATGATCAGGATGCCGAACTGCGTGCCCCAGTCGCCCAGGTGGTTGTCGGCGATGACGCGGTAACCCAGGAACCGGTAAAGCCGGTCCAGGGCGTTGCCGATCACGGTGGAACGGATATGGCCGATGTGCATGGGCTTGGCCACGTTCGGACTGGAATAATCGAGGACAACCGTGCGGCCCGCGCCGGGGGACGACACACCCAGATGCTCGTCACGAGCCATCACATCGAGCCGCCCCGCAAGCCAATCGTCATGGAGGCGGATATTGATAAAGCCCGGCCCAGCCAGATCCAGGGCGGCAACGGCGGCATGCCAGGGTTTGTGGTTCACCACGGCCTGGGCAATCGCGCGCGGCGGTTTTTTCATTTGCTTGGCCAGGGCCATGGCCGCATTGCACTGGTAATCGCCAAAGGCCGCATCCGTGGCAGCCACGACGACCACGTCGGCAAAATCGCCCGCACCGGGAAACGTCTGGCGAAACGCGTCCCGGAGCCAGGCAGTCAGGAGTTGATCAATGGAATCCATCTTACAAAAGCTCGCGGTGTTCAGAGTTCAGTGTTCAGTGTTCGGCAAAACCTATATACTTTACATTTTATATTCCAGCCGTCTTCCGTCTTCCTCCGTCCGGTGTCCGGTGTCCGGTGTCCGGCGCCTGGCGCCTGGCGTCCGGCGTCGGCTTCATTTGAGTCCCAGGGCCAGCCTGTATAACCAATTAGACAGGATCAGTAAACCGAAAAAGCAAAGGAAGATCACCCACGTGCGCCTGCGCCACGTGAGCCAACGGCCGGGCGTCAGGCAGACGCGGCACATCAAGGCTGCGGCATTAACGGCAAAAACCAGCGCCGTGGCGGCATAGAGCAGGGCCGCCAGAGGACATGTATGCAGGACGGTCAGCCACTGACCGTGGGCCATGGCGACAAACCCGCGGGTCAGTCCACAACTGGGACAGGGATAGCCGGTCAACCGGAGAAACGTGCAGATTGTATACGGGATTCGATCCAGCGGCAGGAGGGCCACGCCCAGCAGAGCCCCGCCGGCAATGATCGCCAACGGCAGATGGCGAACCAGCACGGTGCGATATCCGCCGGCGCGGACGGGAGGCTCGACATTCCACAAGAGTCCCATCCCGGCCCTTTCAAAAAACAGCACCCGTTCCGTTCAAGCCGCGGCCTGAGCGCCAAACACGTTTCGATAGGCCACCGCCAGGATACAAACCGCGATGGGCATAGTGACAATGAGGCCGATTCCGCAGGCGATCGCGCCAACATGGCCGATCAGCATGGCCACAACCAGCAACCCGAGGAACGGGAAGAAGTTAGGCTTCACCGTGTTCAGGCTCAGCATGGATGCCGGCCAGAAATCCATCTTCTTATCCACGATCAGGAACAGGCCGAACATCAGGGCCGTATGGAGCACGATTGAAATAGCGATAACCACGAGCGTACCGATGCAGGGGATTAAACTGATGACCGAAATCGCCAGCATGATGATTCCCCAGACCAGGAAAAACAGGAAGGACTGGAGAAAATAATCGAACCCCTTGAACACGTCGCCAATCTGCGGCTTGGGTTCTTTCCGGTCCACAAGCGCCAGGGCCATCCAGACCAGGCCGGCCATCATCGGCCCGCTGAGGATCGCGGCCGTGGCCAAGCTGATGAGGACCGCCAGCAGGGAGGCGACAATCCAGACACCGATGTTGGCCTTGTAAAGTTCCCAGCCTTGCTGAATCCACTCGCTGAATTTTACATCCACTTTCCCTTCCGTCATGACCCACCTCCTTGTTGGTTTGCTGTTACCCTATCAAAGACCGCCGCCGGCCGCGATTAAATGGCCGCCCTTCATTCCGATTGGCTTGTTTCCACGGCTGGTGCATTGGCATTTGAATTCTCGATGTGCTCCGATTTCTGCTCTTCACGGAACAGTTTGATCACCGAGGGCACGGCAATGGCCGCCATGATGCCGAGGATACAGGCCACAATAAAGGCCACGACACTCACATAGCCCGTGATCAATCCGGCCAGCGCCATACCGCTGCCGGAACACGTATCCGGCGCCTGCCTGGCCTTGGAACGCGCCAGGTGCCCGCAAATGATCGCCGGGACAGCCGCCGGCAGGCAACAGAAGACCAGCGAGGTAATCCCCAGGATCAGGGACCAGACCGCCAAGTTTGAGTTTTTCGCAGCCTGTGTTTGCATTGCCGAAATTATTTCTCTTTCCATTGCTCGGTTTATGCCTCGCGGCATATTCAATGTACATTTGTGAATTACTATATCCAAGGTCGCGTATATAGCAAGTGAAAACGCTGTAAATCTGTAAATCTGTATTGCCTCAGTTACGTGGGGCAAAACGATGGCAGTCTTCAATGCTGTCATTCCCGCGAAAGCGGGAATCCATTATCAATATTGAATATTTCTGGATTCCCGACCCGGGTTCCGCCGGAGCGCTTCGCCGAGGCGAGTCAGGTCGGGAATGACAGAAAATATTCAGCGCCACCCAGTAACTGAGGCCTTACGTAAATCTGCATTCGCCTCATCCGGCGGATGCGTTACCACAGGCCACCTCGCACTCATGCCGGTTTTTTCGCTTGACTTGACGGAACTTTGCCATAGTTTGTCTCTCTATGAGCGTTGTCTATAAATTGACTGAAGGCCTGCGTTGAAAATACAATTAGGAACGTGTTTATGATTAACATCATCCAGGTCGGGTTGGGACCGTTGGGACAGAAAGCCGTTCGCTTCGCGCTGGAACGCGGGACAATCCGGATTGTAGGCGCGGTTGACCCGGCACCGGACAAAGCCGGACAGGATCTCGGCGTGGTGTGCGGACTTAAGCCCCTCGGACTCATCGTGCAGGCCAACCTGGCGGCGGCTTGCCGGGGAAAGAAACCCACCGTAGCCGTGCTGACCACCGTTTCGAGTTTGAAGCGCCTGGAGACGCAGGTCGTTGAACTGGCTAAGGCCGGCCTGCGCATCGTTTCCACCTGTGAGGAATTGGCGTTTCCCTGGAAGACTCAGCCGCAGATCGCCAAACGCCTGGACGCCATCTGCAAGCAACATGGCGTGGCCTGCGTCGGTACGGGAGTTAACCCGGGCTATCTCATGGATTTTCTGCCGTGCATTCTTACGTCCGTCTGCCAGCGCGTCGAGCGTATCAGCATTTTCCGGATTCAGGATGCTTCGCCACGACGCATTCCATTCCAGCAGAAAATCGGCGCCGGCCTGACGCGCGCCCAGTTTCAAGCCAAGGTGCGCGCCGGAACTCTGCGGCATGTCGGGCTCACGGAATCCATGCACATGATCGCCCACCACATGGGATGGAAATTAACCCGGGTAATGGAATCGCTGCGTCCGGTGATCGCCAAGCGGGAGATCCTCTCCGGTTATAAACCCATCCAGCGCGGCCAGGCATCCGGAGTGGAGCAGATCGGCCGCGCCACAGTCAAGGGACGGGAAGTTTTAAAACTTCATTTCCGTGCGGCGGTAGGCGAGAGCGAATCATTCGACCGGGTGGAAATAGTCGGCGAGCCATCCTTCACAACAATGATTCCCGGCGGCACAAATGGCGACATTGCGACTTGCGCGATCACGATCAACGCCATTCGTTCCATCGTGAAGGCCGCGCCTGGCTTGCGGACCATGATTGATCTGCCGCCGGTGGGATTCACGGCCGCGTTTTGAAGAAAATGTATGAGTAACCACAAAACACACGAAATAGATGAGGATCAGATTCTGTTTGTTATTATCAAAAACAAAACATGTAAGATTTATTCGCTGAACTTTCGTGTATTTAGTGTGTTTCGTAGTTAAAATCTTTGGGTTGCGGGCAAGGCCCGCGTCAGGAGGATTTGAATCATGTTTGAAGGCGCATATACGGCTATTGTCACCCCGTTTACCAAAGACAACCGGGTGGACTACGGCAAGCTCAAAGAGCTGATCGAACTGCAAATCCAGGGCGGTATGGATGGCATCGTGCCCGTCGGCACGACGGGGGAATCCCCCACCCTGGATAACGAAGAACATAAAAAAGTGATCGAGACCGCCGTGAAAGCCTGCCACGGTCGAATCAAGGTCATTGCCGGCACCGGCGCCAATTCCACCAGCGAGGCCTTGGAACTTACCGGGCATGCCCTGCGCATGGGCGCGGACGGCACGTTACAGGTATCGCCCTATTACAACAAACCCAACCAGGAGGGGCTTTATCGCCATTTCAGCGCCGTCGCCGATCTGGGGCTTCCGGTGATTCTCTACAATATTCCCGGCCGCTGTGGCGTAGAAATCGCAGTGGACACTGTTGTCCGGCTGGCGCGGCATCCGAACATCAAAGCCATCAAGGAAGCCGCCGGCAGCGTGCCGCGCGTAAACCAGATCCTGGCCTTGTGTGACCTGTGTGTCCTTTGCGGCGACGATCCGCTGACTCTCCCCATGATGGCCGTGGGCGCCAAAGGTGTCATCAGCGTGGCCGCCAACATCGCGCCCAAACCCGTGGCCGACATGGTTCACGCCGCGCAGGGCGGGCGTTGGGACGAAGCCCGGCGCTTGCACCAGGCCTATTTTCAGTTGTTCAACGACATGTTTATCGACACCAATCCCATCCCGGTCAAAGCAGCCCTGGCGCTGATGGGCCGAATCGAAGAAACGTATCGCCTGCCCCTGTGCGCCATGAGTCCGGCTCTGAAAAAACGGCTGGACGAAACCCTGCGAAAGGCGAAGTTGATCTAATTAAACGCAAGGAATTTCAAAATTGCACATATGCTGGATTCCCGCTGGAGTTTACCCCGTACTTTGACACGGAGCGGGAATGACCCCGCTTCGCTCGGAGGTTGTGCGGGGCAGGCAGAATGAATGGACGTTGTTTGTCATTCCCGACCTGATCGGGAATCCAAGGTGTTTGTTGCCCCGCTTCAGGGTCTAATTTAATGCATAGGAATTTCAATCCGTCTTTGTTGTCATTCCGAGCGTAGCGAGAAATCTCGCCGCGCGAGATCCTTCACTGAGTTCAGGATGACAATCCGAACAGAATAAAAGTCGCCCCGCTTTGCGGGGCCTAATTTAAAAGGAACGGCCGTATGCCTACTACCGACCATCCACAAGCCAAACTGAAGATAGCCATCCTGGGCGCAGCCGGGCGCATGGGACAAGTCCTCATCCGGTGTGCATCGCGCTCACCGAACCTGCATCTGGTCGGGGCCGTAGAAGCGGAGCAATGCCCGCTTCTCGGAAAAGATGCCGGGATTATCGCGGGCATCGCGGATATAGGCGTAATCCTGACGGCCGACAGCCGCAAGGCTTTTCAAAAGGCCGATGTGCTCGTGGATTTCAGTTTTCCTTCGGCTACCGGTCGGCATGCAACGCTTGCGGCAGAACTTAAGAAACCCATGGTTATCGGCACCACCGGATTGAACGCGGCGGAAACGGAGATCATCCGAAAAGTTGCCGCCCATATTCCTGTTGTTTGGGCGCCCAACATGAGTTTGGGCGTGAATCTCCTTTTTGCCATGGTCAGGAAAACAGCAGGCGTTTTGGGCGACTATAATATCGAAATCATTGAGACCCATCACCGCCACAAGAAGGATTCGCCGAGCGGGACCGCACTGCGCCTGGCGGAAACGGCCGCCGCCGCGCGCGGCCTCAAACTGGACGACGTAGCGACCCATGGCCGGCAGGGCCTGGTAGGCGAGAGACCGGCGGCGCAAATCGGCATTCACGCCGTTCGGGCGGGTGACGTGGTGGGCGATCACACGATCCTCTTCGCCACCGAGGGGGAACGGCTGGAGATGACCCATCGCGCGAGCAGCCGCGACTGTTTCGCCATGGGCGCCCTGCGCGCGGTCGAATGGGTAGTCACACGCAAGCCGGGGCTTTACAGCATGCTGGACGTCCTGGGCATCAAGGATTAAATCATGGAAGTCGGGATAAGTCTTGGATCAAATATGGGCGATCGCCTGGCGCATTTAAAAAACGCCAAGGCCATTATTCTGGGCAGTCCCGGCATCATTCCGGTGGCCCAGTCGCCTGTGTATGAGACCGAACCGGTGGATGTGCCCCCGGAATTCCAGGCAATTCATTTTCTGAACGCCATCCTGATCGTCAAGACGCTGATTCCCCTGCCCCAGCTTATGCGGACGTTCCAGTTCATGGAGCAGAAAATCGGACGCGTACCGAGCGCGATATTTAACGCGCCCCGCCCCATGGATATTGACATTATTTATGCAGACGGCTTGCAGATCCAGGAACAGCACATCGTGATCCCACACCTGCTCTGGCAGACGCGCCGGTTCGTGGTTCAACCATTGTGCGATGTCAGGCCCGACTTAAAAATCCCGGGCCAAACCGGCACCGTCGCCGATGTGCTTGCCGGCCTGAGCGATCCGCACGAGGTTATGGTCTTTGCCAAAAAATGGTGAACTGGATTTAGCCGCAATAAAGCGCAATAGATTTCTTATCGCAGATTACACTGATATCGCTGATATGATTTGTTTTTATCCGTGCCCAGCCGCGTTATCCGCGGTAAATTAGGATGATCGAACCATGACCACCGAATCCAAATGGACTGCCGGTAAAATCAGGGCCTTAAAAGGCCGGGGCAAGTTCGCGTGTCTGACGGCATACGATTATACCACCGCGCGCCTGCTGGACGAAGCCGGCCTGCCGCTTGTGCTGGTGGGCGACTCCCTGGCCACGCCGATGCTGGGCTACGCCGACACCCTGCCGGTGACCATGGCAGAGATGCTCCACCACGCGGCCGCCGTGGCGCGCGGCGTTAAGTCCGCCCTGGTCGTGGCCGATATGCCCTTCATGTCCTACCAGGTATCCATTTCACAGGCCATTGAAAATGCCGGCCGCTTCATCAAGGAAGCCAAGGCGGACGCCGTCAAGATCGAAGGCGGCGCCTTCCGTACACCCACGGTAAAAGCGCTCATTGAAAACGGCATCCCGGTGTTAGGCCACATCGGACTCACACCGCAAAGCATTCATGCCATGGGCGGTTACAAAGTCCAGGGAAAAAAACCGGCCGAAGCGCAAAATCTTCTGCAGGATGCCAGCGCACTGACCGAAGCCGGGGTATTTGCCGTGGTCCTGGAATGTATGCCTCCCGCCTTGGGTCGGGAAATCACCCGGGCGATTCCGGTTCCGACCATCGGCATCGGCGCGGGACCGGATTGCGACGGCCAGATTCTCGTCACAACCGACCTGCTCGGCCTCTTCAGCGAGTTCACCCCAAAATTTGTCAAACGCTATGCCAGCCTCGGCACCGAAATGAATAAGGCTTTTGCCGCCTACAAGGCCGATGTCGCCAAGGGAACCTTCCCCGGCCCGGAACACTGTTACTGAACGCTCTCTCGAAATGCAAATTCTTGCCTAACATGACCAGGCATTCTCGGCCAAAGGTCAAACCTCGGCCGGATACGTGATCACGGTGCCCCGGACTTTGGCAAAGGGCGTGAGAACATGAACCTGGCGGCGGGTTGCACTCATGATGTCTTCGGTGCGAATTCCACGAACCAGCAAGGCATCTGCGATGAGCGAGCGATGACAGCGCCACGGCACCGCTTCCGCGCACATCATGACGATTCGGTCTTGGTACGCCAGGCGGATCAATTCATTGAGGCTCTGCACAAACTCGGGCGTTTGCATGTAGTCGGCATAACCTCGAAAGGAGGCATTTTGCCAGCCTTCGTTGAGCGAATCGCCCTTCGTATGACGCAGGCCGCCGAGTTCCGGCAGGTGCACATATTTCACACCGACTTTCTTCAATGCGTCCGGCAGTGAATCCTTATTAAACTGCGGATTGTGCCGGGAACGCGGCACCGTGCGTATATCCACGACGCAAGTCACCTCGTGGGCCTGAAGTAGGCCGATGAATTCCTCGAGCAAACGCGTAGAATGCCCGATCGTCATAATCAGCGGCGCTGGCTTTTTTTTGGCATACTTATTTTTCACGCTCAGCTTTCAAGAGATTCAATGATGGACTTGTATTTCGCATGAATCATTTTTCTGTCAAAATTCCAAAATTCGTCAAGCATCGATTGTTGCTCTGATTCCGAGAAATACGTCATAGACGAAGGGAAAAAGACCCTGTCTTCTTTTTCCATATGTTTTGGGTAAAAATTAATAAATTCACGCAGGTTCTGGGTAATTAAAGGCAAAGCCGCCTTATCACCCTTTTGATATGCGTCTCTTGCGTTGACGAGTTCATAGGTAGTAGTACGACCGAAAACATGCTCCTGAATCAGTTCATTCATAATCCGATTGTCAATGCTGAAAATTTTCTTTTTAGATAGAGCCCTGAATAAAATTTCCTCCTCTTTGCCATGATGTGTCTGATCGGCATAGGTTCGAATGAAATCAATGGCTGTATCAACGAACGATAGATTTATAGCGTTGTTCTTTCCAATTCTTGTTACCTCTTTGTCTATCAATGAAATCATGCGCTCGATAAGGCGATGCTCAACCATTAACGGACCTCTTGGTTGCATAAGACGTCTCCTCTTTTTAGACTTCTCGATATCGCCGCTTTGAAAATTATCTCAAATTCGCGGGTTCATCAACTCCGAGTCCACGCTTTGTATGGTCTCCCGTAAGACGCGTGCCGACGCGGACAAGGTCGCCGTTTCGGCGGGATCGAGTTTGCCCTCCACAACACGCTCCACTCCGTTTGTACTCACGATGCAGGGGACACTGAGACACACGTCTCGGATCCCGAACTCACCGTCCAAGAAACTGGACACCGTCAACACGCTGCGTTCGTTGCGCAAAATGGCGCCCACGATCCGCACCAAGGCAAGGCCAATGGCATAGCAGGTCGCGCCTTTGTAGCCAATGATGTGATAGGCGGACTCACGCACTTGGCGAAAGATATCCTCCTTTATCTCCTTCCATCCGGCACATTGGCCGCAGATGGCGCAGTAGTCGGCAATAGGCATGCCGGCCACGTGGGTCATAGACCAAGCAGCCACTTCACTATCACCATGTTCACCAAGAATGTATGCATGCACGTTGCGCACATCTACGTTGCAATGCCGACTGAGCAGGTAGCGAAAACGGGCGCTGTCAAGCACGGTGCCGGATCCGATGATATGGCTTTTGGGCAAGCCGGAGCGACGAAGTGCAACATACGTCAGGACATCTACGGGATTGCTGACAATGATGACAACCGCTTGCGATTCGCGGGCAACAATGTCGTCCGCGATATGCGAAATAATGACGGCGTTCCGGTTCAGAAGTTCCAAACGCGATTCGCCAGGCCGCTGTTTTACCCCGGCAGTGATGACGATGACGGTGGCGTCAGAGTAATCATCCGATTTGCCGGCGTGAATATGGACCGGCGGCACAAAGGGCAGCCCGTGGGCGAGATCGAGAACCTGCCCTTGCACGAGGTCGGTATTGAAATCGACAAGGGAAATTTCCTCCGCAAGCCCGGTCTGTATCAGGGCATAGGCAAAGGAAGCGCCGACATCACCGGCACCCGTAATGACAACTTTGCGCGATTTCCTGTCTGTGTGCATGTGCATTCCTTTCGCAGTCCCTTCTTCACAACTACCGGCGGACACGAGCCATGTAAGCGCGGTACTTATCGCCATACTTTTCTTCCAGATACCATTCTTCGGGAGTGATGGCAAAGAAGTGCAGGCCCAATAAGGCAACCGGAATAAGGATCATGGGCCAAGCGGCCGAAGCCACGAGCGAAAAGCCGGCATAAACGAAACAGCCAGTCACCGATTTAAGACTCATGGCTCCATTTCGCTTGGATTCGGACTTTTGATAATCAAGAACGAGGCGTTCGCTTTGGAGGCATTCCGGATGCTCATAAGCGTCTTAAAAGTGACGGGGAGCAGGTCCCCCTTGTTGGCGACGGTGTCCTTGCCGCTCAGAGTCACAATGATCTGGCCCTCGATAATTAACAGATGGACATTGGAATTGGCGTTGTGTTGCGGAACCTGCTGGCCAGGCTTCAGTGCGACTTGCACGACAAGAAGGTGTTTCTCATCAACGAGTTGCCGTTTGCCCATATGGCCGTCGGCGTACGGAATGCCTTCGAATATGTTCTCCGTCTGTTCTCCTCCCGTTGCGTTTAGTCCGATCATCAACACTGCGCATATTACCATAAAAAGAACCTTCATGGTTGGCGCTTCCTTTCTACCCGAACGAATAGCGTTTTTGTCCAATGTGCCGCGAGAATACAACTGAAACCAGCGGCGTCGTAGTCCAGATACCCGCCCACGGCATGATCGGGACGCCCTCCAATATCGCGAAATAATTGGTATTCATGGAGGGGCAGCCTGCCCGCCATAGTCCGGCAGTTGCCGGACGAAGGAGGGCGTTCCCGCGAGACAGTTCTCAATGCAGCCCTGTTATTTTCTGTTTTTCTTGTGCGGAACCGGTTCAGCCGCCTCGGCCTTCACCACGGCGGGCGGGACCAGTTGAACTGCCAGGCGCTCGTCCTTGACGTCCACGGCAATCGTGGCGCCTTCCAGCGAGTCGCCTGAAAGCAGGAGCCGTGCAATGGGTGTTTCTAATTCCTGCTGAAGGAAGCGCTTCAACGGCCGCGCGCCGTAGACGGGATCGTAGCCGTTGCGGGCCGCAAACCGTTTGGCAGACTCGGTCAGTTCCAACTTGACACGGTGTTCGGCCAGACGAGCGCGCAACTCGATCACCTGGAGTTCCACGATCTTCTCCAACTCCTCCTCGGTCAGCGGCTTGAAGAGCACGGTATCGTCCACACGGTTCAGAAATTCAGGCCGGAACTGCTGACGCAAAGCCGCCATTACCTGCTTGCGGGCCGTTTCCGAAATATGGCCGGCGCTGTCAATGCCTTCAAACAGGTAGTTGGAGCCTATATTGCTGGTCATGATGATCACGGTGTTTTTGAAATTCACCGTGCGGCCATGGGAATCCGTCAGGCGCCCTTCATCCAGGAGCTGGAGCAGGATGTTGAACACATCGGCATGGGCCTTTTCGATTTCATCGAACAGGATCACGCAATACGGCTTGCGGCGAACGGCCTCGGTCAACTGTCCACCCTCCTCGTAGCCGATATAGCCAGGCGGCGAGCCAACCATGCGCGAAACCGAGTGCTTCTCCATATACTCGCTCATGTCAATGCGCACCATGTTTTCCTCGGTATCGAACAGGGCCGCTGCCAGGGCCTTGGCCAGCTCGGTCTTGCCGACGCCCGTGGGGCCCATGAAAATGAATGAACCGATCGGCCGCTGGGGGTTCTTGATGCCACTGCGCGCACGCAGGACGGCATCGGCTACGGCCTGCACGGCCTCGTCCTGGCCGATGACCCGCTCGTGCAAAACCTTGTCCAGACGCAGGAGCTTTTCCCGCTCGCCTTCCAGCAGGCGGGTCAGCGGAATCTTTGTCCAGCGTGCAACGACCTCGGCAATTTCCTCTTCGGTCACTTCCTCGCGCAGGAGCGGCGCATTGCCGGCTTCCGCGGCGGCGTCCAGCGCCTTTATTTTCTTTTCCAATTCCGGGATTACGCCATGGCGCAGTTCGGCCACTTTTTCCAGGTTATAGGCGCGTTCAGCTTCTTCGGATTCGCGGCGGACCTTCTCGAGTTTTTCACGCAAAGCCTGCTTTTTACCAAGGGCATTTTTTTCATTGTCCCAGCGCGCGCGCATGGCATCGGCCTGCGCCTTCAGATTGGCCAGTTCCTCGCGCAAAGCCTCCAAGCGCTCGCGGCTGGCCTTGTCCTTTTCCTTTCGGAGCGCCGTTTCCTCTATTTCCAGACGCATTACCTTGCGCGTCACTTCGTCGAGCTCCGCCGGCATGGAGTCAATTTCCGTGCGGATCGAGGCGCAGGCCTCGTCGACAAGATCAATGGCCTTGTCCGGCAAAAACCGGTCGCTAATATAGCGATTGGAGAGCACTGCGGCAGCCACCAGGGCGGCGTCCTGGATGCGCACGCCGTGATGGATTTCGAAGCGCTCACGCAGACCGCGCAGGATGGAAATCGTGTCTTCCACCGACGGCGCCTCAACCAGCACCGGCTGGAAGCGGCGTTCCAGGGCGGCATCCTTTTCCACATGTTCCCGATATTCATCCAATGTCGTGGCTCCGATACAATGCAATTCTCCGCGCGCCAGCATGGGTTTGAGCATGTTGCCGGCGTCGGTGGAGCCTTCCGTACGCCCCGCGCCGACGATGGTATGCAATTCATCAATGAACAGGATGATCCGGCCTTCGGCCGACTTGATTTCGTTGAGCACCGCCTTGAGGCGCTCCTCAAACTCTCCGCGGAATTTGGCCCCCGCCAGGAGCGAACTCATATCCAGCGAGAAAATCGTGTGGCCCTTGAGACCCTCCGGAACGTCGCCGCGCACGATGCGATGGGCCAGGCCCTCCACGATGGCGGTCTTGCCCACGCCCGGCTCGCCGATAAGTACGGGATTGTTTTTGGTTTTGCGCGAAAGGATGCGGATGACGCTGCGGATTTCCTGGTCGCGCCCGATGACCGGGTCCAGCTTGCCCTGGCGCGCCAGGGCCACGAGGTCCATGCCGTATTTCTGCAGGGCCTCGTAAGTGCCTTCCGGGTTGGCGCTCGTCACGCGCTGGTTGCCGCGCACGGCGGTCAGCGCCTCCAGGAAGCGGGCATGCGTCACGCCCAGTTCCTTCAGGATGCGCCCGGCGGGCGCATGGGTATCCTCGTCAATCAAGGCCAGCAGGAGATGTTCGACCGACACGTAATCGTCCTTCAGGCGCTTGGCTTCGTCCGCCGCCTTCAGCATTAACCGGTTCAGGCGCTGGGTGATATAGACCTTGCCCTGCTCTGTGCCTCCTCCGCTGACGCGCGGAAGCCGCTCCAACTCCTGCTCCAGGCGCGCCTTAAGCGCCGGCATGACGACGCCCAGGCGTTCCAGCAGGCGCGGCGCCAAGCCATCGCCCTGATCGAGCAAGGCGGCCAGAAGATGCTCGCCATCCACTTCCTGGTGGCCATAACGCAGGGCCAAAGCCTGGGCAGCCTGCATGGCTTCCTGCACTTTCTGCGTGGTTTGATTCAAGTCCATAATAATCCTTTCAAGCGGACAGCATAACGCAACGGCGCAAGGCCGCAAAGCTTAAATCGGGGCTGCACCCAACACCAGAACGGCTGCGTCAAGAACGGTCTCGCCGTAGCTCCCGCCGTCGCCGGGAGGCTATGGCGGGCAGGCTGCCCCTCCATAAATGACAATTTTTTCGCGATAGTGGAGGGCGGAGCGCCTGCGACGCCGCTGGTTTCAGCATGCATGACGCAGCCTTGCCCACAGCAAGGCTTTGTCGCTTTGCGTCCCTGCGCCGAACTTTTATATTGCACTATGAGCGATTATTCTTCACGCTTGATCGCGAGTTTTTTGCGTTCCTCCTTTACGCCGGGTCGCTTCGGGAGGGTCACAGTCAAAACTCCATGTTTAAAGACCGCCTGGGCCTTATCCGGATCCGCATTCTCAGGCAACGGTATATCCCGATAGAATGACCCTGACGACCTTTCCAGATAATGGAAATTCTTGCCTCGATCCTCCTTTTCGGTTTTCTTTTCGCCTTCCAAGGTGAGCCGCCCGCGGCTGACGGACACGTCCACATCCTTTTCGGCCAAGCCGGGCAGTTCCACGGTGACTTTCACTTCTTTGTCACCCTCCGAGACATTGACCTTCGGCAGGAATGCGCCCTCAGTCCAACGGCCTACAGGCATCGGCAAAAAACCCGAGGTAAAATTATCGAACATACGGTTGATGTCCCTCTGGAGGTCAAGAACCGGATGCTCGCCTTTAATCCGCCGCGTCGGCAAAGCACACTCTCCCCGTTTACTCACTGCAGTATGTTTTTTGGCAACCATGTCAACCTCCTTTCTGAGATTTGGTAATTTTTACAGTATAATTCAGCAAAATATATGCCAAAATGTCATTCACTAAAAACGAGATTATAACTTATTCATTCGTAATTACATACACATAACACTATCAATAATAGCGCAAGCTTGAAGAGACATACAGGCGCAATATACCAACAATAAGCGCCATAATGGCGCATATCAAACCGTTAGACACACATGCAAAATGCGATTGCACGATGACATATCAGCCGATGGGTAGCGTTATGGGGATGAGACCGAAACCGTCTTTGGCGACCATGTGATCGTTAAAGATTTGCCATCGGTCAGGACAATTCCGATGTCATAGCCGTCCTTGCCGCTCGCCATCGTCACCTCTGTGACTGCTGGCGTTTGGCCGGCGATCACCGGTTCGAGGACGGCCGCAAAGGAGGCCGCCGGGCCCCGGCGCGTAACCCTGATGAGTGACACGCGATCCTGCACCGAGCGGAACGGCCCATCCCCGGTCAGCACTTCCGTACCTTCGAGCGCATTAATTGTAACGTGGGTAACAAGACCGGCATCGTTAAACCGGGCACGAATGGCATCGTCACTCATGCCGCGCCGAATGTTTTTAACGTACATTCCTCCCGGCTCGTCGCGTTCCCAGTCGGCCGACTGTCCTGCCGGATGCGGCTGGCCAGGATCTCGCAACCGGGCCCGTGATCACGCACCACGATTTGCAGGCGCTCCAATTCGCCGGTTGAACAGGCGAGGAACGGATGCGGCCGCGCGAGAGCGCCTTCCGGCATCAAGACGGTCGGCGCAGTAGTCGCGACGCAAGATAGGCCGGCCAGGCAAAAGAAGGACATAATGAAGGCGCCATTTGCCATCCAAGAGCGGCGTCGCAGACGACCAGGGGGGAAATAAGCATTAGGCTGCAGGTTGTTGGCTGTTGACTGTCGGAACATGATTGGTTCATATCACCCGGGAACAACGGCGGCAAATTATTTTTTATTCATTCTATCCATCCCCGGCTGGATGTGTTTTTTGTAACAGTCAGGGCAGATTCGATGGCTGAACTGGGCTTCGCTATGTTCGGAAATGTAGCTCTCAACCTGCCGCCAGTATTTCTTGTCGTCACGGATTTTTTGCAATACATGCATATGGGCAATAATTTCCGCAGTGCCTTGATATGCGCCATGGCAACTTCCAATTCATTGATTTGCCTGGCCATTGTGGCTTGCATTTCCATGACACGGCAGCCAACGCCAACGCGCACCTGAAGCTCCTCAACATTATAAGGTTTGACAATATAATCATTGGCTCCGGCTTTCAGGCCCTTGACAATATCCCCGGTCTTATCGCGAATGGTCAGGATGATAAGATAAGCGGGACCAACGAACTTCGCCGCCCTGATTTTGCGGCATACTTCCACGCCGTCCATGCCGGGCATCATCCAGTCCAGTATCGCCAGCTTCGGCGCATCCGGTTTCAGCATGATTTCACCAGCCGTGCAGCCATCGCCTTGTTATGACCAGATCGTGGCCCAATTCTTCAAGGGTGGTCTTCAGGAGAAATTGCGCAGCCATATTATCTTCGGCGACAAGTATTTTCACGGGTTCGGTTCCTTTGTCAGCATAATGTTTGTAAATACTTGCGCATCGCTATTTCAAGAATTGCATACTGCCGGTTCAACTCGGGCAAAAGATGTTCGGCTTCGCGCCAGTCGCTCGCTTTACAGGCGGCGTCAAGCATAACCGACACGGCCAGTAACTGATTGGCACTGACGTTGGCGGCGGAGCCCCTGATGTTATGGGCCAGCCGTGCGGCGGTTTCCTGTTGCCGATTCTCAACGGCCAAATCAAGTTCGCGCATTAATTTCAACGTTTCATCCAGGGTGATATTAATAATTTTGCTCATTATCGCGCCCTTGCCGTGCAGGCGGTCGGAAAAGGTCTTAGATTGAAACACGGCTTCCGGGTCATCGGCAGACACGGGCTTGTCATCAGGCGGGGGAAGATTGCCCGGAACAGCGATGGTAGCAATTGCATCGGCAATGGCTTTCAGGCTGACCGGCTTGGTGATATAGCCGTTCATGCCGACTGCCAGGCATTTTTCACGGTCGCCTTCCATGGCATGCGCCGTAAGCGCCAGGATGGGAATATTATGGTCGCGTACCTGTGATTTCGGGCCGCGGATTATCGCGGTAGCTTCCAAACCGTCCATTTCCGGCATCTGGACATCCATCAGCACAAGGTCATAGGGAAGAATTTCAAGCGCTTTTATGGCTTCCTGCCCGTTGGCAACGGCATGGGCAACATGCCCCATTTTTACCAGGATATTCAAGGTAATCTCCCGATTGGCCATGTTGTCCTCCGCAACGAGAATATGCAACCGATTGCCGATCAGGTATTGTTCATGCTTCTGGAATTCGGCCGCCCATTTATGTTCCCGAGCGCTCATTTTTTTGCCTTTCAAGGCCGTGAGCAGGCTGTAAAAAAGATGCCTCTGCCGGATGGGCTTGAGAATCATGGTGGAAAAATAATGTTTGTTTTGAATATAGGTCTCCGGCAACAGGGCCATGGAACTCATCAGTAACAGGATCGTATGCTTGAGCGCCGCATCGGTTTTGATGACCTTACCGAGCTTTACGCCATCCATTCCCGGCATGCGCAGGTCAATAAGGGCCGCTTTAAAAGGTTTTTTACTGGTTACGGCGGCATGCATTTTGGCCAGCGCCTCGGCGCCATCGGCCGCCGTTTCCACGTTGATTTTCCATGCCTGCAATTGTTTGGCCAGCACTATGCAGTTGGTGGCATTGTCGTCAACAACCAGCATGCGCGCCCCGCTGAAATTCTCGTGCGGCTCGGACGCTGGCGTTTCGTGCTGCTGGTGCGCAAAGGGAATAATAAACCAGAATGTCGAACCTTTGCCGGAATCGCTTTGCACCCCGATGGCGCCGCCCATTTGTTCCACAAGCCCCTTGGCGATTGACAATCCCAGCCCCGTCCCGCCGAACTTGCGCGCCAGTGACGCGTCCGCCTGGGTAAAGGAATCGAAGATCACGCTTGTTTTATCGGCCGGAATACCGATGCCGGTATCGCGTACCGTGAAGCGCAAGCGAACGGATGGAGCGTGTTCGGTGTTAGGAGTTCGGTGTTCATCCCTCGTTCCTTCCCCCTCCGCCATTCCTCTAATGGTTCCCTTTCTACCATCTTCCTCACCCTCCGAATCCTGAACCCCGCCCCCCGAACACCCCCCCCCTTCCACCAGCGCGACATTAACGGCGATCTCGCCTTCAGCCGTGAATTTAATGGCGTTGCCAACAATGTTAAAAAGGATCTGGCGCAGGCGGCTGGGATCGCCGTGCAGGTTGGTGGGGACTTCCGGCTCTATGAAATCAATCAGTTCGAGTTTCTTTCTGGAGGCGTTTACCGAAAGCACACCGACAATATCTTCCACTATATTGCGAAGATCGAAGTCAATGCGTTCCAGTTCCATCTTGCCGGCCTCGATTTTAGAAAAGTCGAGCGTGGCATTGATGATGTTAAGCAGGGCTTCCGCGCTGGAATTGATGATTTGCGCATATTCCAATTGCTCGGTCGTCATCCTGGTTTCCAGCAGGAGTTCGCAAACGCCGATGATGCCGTTCAAGGGCGTACGTATTTCGTGGCTGATATTGGCGACGAACTGGCTCTTGGCAGCGCTGGCAGCCTGGGCTTGCAATGCGCGCTTGCGGTCGGTGATGTCCATGGCGATACCGACAAATCCGGTGATTTTCCCGGACTCATCCTTGACAGCTGTCACGATCAGGTCAACGGTTATGTGTGTGCCGTCTTTTTTAATGTACGTCCATTCGCGCTCGTCGTATTTGCCCGCTTTGGCATACGCCACGAAAACCTCGAAGTCTTCAACCGGATAGCCCATTTCCCTGGTCAAATCCTTACCCCGGGTCTTCACTTCCGATTCCAGGTGAATAATGGACGGGGTTTGCTTGCCGACCATTTCCTCGGCGGAATACCCCAGCATGCGTTCGGCGCCGCGGCTGAACGTGACAATCGTGCCGGAAACGTCGGTGGCAATGATGGAAACCTGGGAGGCCGAATCAATTACGTTTTTCAACTGGGTATGCGCAAGAGTTAAGCGTGTCTCCATCCGCTTGCGCTCGGTAATGTCGGTGGCAATTTCCATACGAGCCAGTCCTCTGCCAGGCCAAGGAATCGCCTGGTCGCGGCACTCATACCACCGCCCATTGATCGTATTTTGAAACTCCCACTGGTAAACGCCGGTCAGGACTCCGGCATCAGACACCAGCCTGTTGTTTGTGCAGAACGGACAAGGACCCTGTTGACTTTTCTGGATGACTTGCCAGCATTTCTGTCCCTGAACATTGCCAAATATTTCACGGAAATACTTGTTGACGAACAATAATTCGTAAGAATCAAAGTCCGCCACATACACCAGGGAATTAAAACTATCCAGCACACTGGTTAGAGACGCATGACTCTTGACTAACGCCGCCTCCGCAAGCTTGCGCTCGGTTGTATCATGAAATATTCCAACCAGATGTTTCTTTCCTGCAATTGCGATTATTACGGCATTGAGGTCGGCATAAAACACGCTGCCGTCTTTTCTGTTGACCGGTATATCCTGCGCCTGGGTTGTCATTTCCATGCCCATCTTTTCAAACAGATCAATTATATAAGCGCAATCCTTCTCGGGATGGATATTCCTGACACCCAATTTGAGGATTTCCTCCTGACTGTACCCCAGCATGCGGCAGATTTTATTGTTAGCCAGCACGAATTCTTTTGTAACAAAATCAGCCACCAGTATTCCGTCATTGGCATGGTCAAAAATTGATCTAAACTTGTCTTCGGCAGTCTCAACCAATACCTGCTCACCTCGTTTGGAATCGGTGATGTCCCGGCCCACCGCCTGGTATTCAATGAGGTTTTCGTCAGCGGCATAGATGCCCCGGTGGCTCCACTGCTGCCAGCGCACTTCGCCGCCCGGCATGATGACCCGGTGCTCAAAAGCGGCCTCAGGATTATCCCGGGTAATGCCGGCGAGGCGCCGGGAGATCTGCGCCAGGTCCGGCTCGGGAATGTGGGGGATGAAATTCCGGCCGACAAATTCCTCGCGCCTTTTACCGAAGTAGCGCGCATAGGCATTGTTAACAAAGGTGATCTTGCCGTCCGCTTGATAGCGGCAAATGAGCTCGGATTGGTCTTCAACGATGCGCTGGTACCTGGCCGCGTATTCCCGCAGTCCATTCTGCGCCCGCTTGAGCGCGCTGATGTCGGTAATCGACATCAACCAGCATTTTTCGTTGTTGACCGATATGATTTCCGCTGAAAACAAACCGTCATGAACCGTGCCGTCCTTGTCGCGGAATTGGATCTCTACATTCCGCGGGCGTTCGGTTTGTGTCGCCGCCTGTAAAAGCTTTTGTCGGTCATCTGGATTTACATACAGACCGAGCTCCACCGCAGTTTTCCCGACTATTTCCTCGCGCGAATACCCAAGCGTGGTCAAAAAAGCGTCATTGACCTCCCTGAACCGTCCGTCCTTGAGCGTAGAAAGCGAAAGCAGATTACTGCTGAGACGGAAGATTTTGGAATACTTTTCCTCCGACTTATCGCTGGATATGCCGGTGTTACCATTCACGTGAATGTTCCCCATAGGTCGTGCGACCGTCAGGCTTCCGCAATATATTACCGACCCTCCTGCGGCACGGGTGGCAAGGCAGACCCGCGCCTATGCACATGATTACAAACATCGCATGTTAACAACTATAAGCCCCTGGTTGCTTGCATGTTACAACAATTACCGCTGGGTGTCAAGGAAAAGAACAGGAAAGAAGTAAGGCCTCAGTTACTGGGTGGCGCTGAATATTTTCTGTCATTCCCGACCTGACTCGCCTCGGCGAAGCGCTCCGGCGGAGCCTGGGTCGGGAATCCAGAAATATTCAATACTGATACTGGATTCCCGCTTTCGCGGGAATGACAGCATTGAAGACTGCCATCGTTTTACCCCACGTAACTGAGGCATTACGGAAAGAATGAGTTGTGCGGGGGATAAAACACCTGCGAGCTGCAAAGCGAGTTGGAATAAGATCGCCACATTTGCCATGCGGCCTTTATTGATCACATGATCGGCTCATATCATCCACGAACAACGGCGGGCTGACTCGCGCAAGCAGGCCGAACTCTTGTCCGGGCCAAGGGATTCCAGCTTGTCGGCAAAGACAGTCGTAAGCGGCGGGAGGAGGCCGACGGCCTCAAAGAAATCGTTTTTTTGCCTGGCATTATTGCCGAACTCGGACTGGGCGGCGGCGCTCACATAGGCAAAGTTGGCGTAGCGCGCAAGCAAAGTTTGCCCCACCATAATCCGGGCGCCGCGCATAAAGGCCGCATGATAAGGCCGGAGCGCCTCGCTGCCGGTATCGTCCACGAACGGCTGGCCATCTTTGTTCATCTCGGTGCCGATATTGACAGGAAACTGCCATTTCTCGGCCAAGTCCATAATCTCGGCCAGTTTTTGCAGTTTTACGGCTCGCATGGCCGGATCGGCTATACGGTGATTGCGGTCTGGAATGATATTAAGCGCGCAGACGCCTCGTTCGCGCAGGCATTCCATCATTGCTTTTGAATCCGCTTCGCCCCGGGTAGTGCCGTCAAGCCACGCCGCCATGGGCATGGCCTGGCATTCGCGCACCCAGGCCGCGAACTCATCCACCGGCGGGAATGTCTTTTCGGTTGGCCGCTCGTAACCAATGCCGCCGCTTTTGGCCAGCACGGCTCGGATTTTATCTTCCATGACCGATATGTTTTTGCTCCATGTTTCCACGTCGGAAGGTCCCGCCTTCATCATCTTCGCCCAGAACGCGAACAGGGCAACCGGCTTCTTAAACGCGGCCTTTGCTTTTTCGCGGTAAGCGCAGATAATGTGGCGTTCCGTGGGACATGCGCCCGGCGAAAGCGGCAGGACGTCGGCATCGTAATCCAGGGCAATTTCCGGCAGGCGCACGTTGATGCGCGCCACCAGCGAACGGTTGCGCTCCCCCGCCTGGCGCCGGTACTGCAAGAGCGTGGCGGCCGCGCGACTGCCCGGCGTGGGGCTACGGGCAAATCCGGCGCCCATGATATAGGCGACCCCCGGTTCGCCCGGCGAATTGATGTCAACCTGGGCATAGTCGCGGCAAAAGGCCCGCGTTTCCAAGTTCACCGTGGCGCGCAACCCAAGGGTTTGTCCGGCCGCCAGGAACTCCTCCAGCCCGTCGAGCACATCAAAATCGCAAAGGCCGGCGGCAAACAGCCCCTGGCGGCGCGCTTCCCAGGCAATGCGGCTGGGGGAATAGCCCTTCGTATTGTAGGAGAAGAAAGAATGCAGGTGCATATTAACGCGAGGCAAAGGCTCCGGCAAAATCGTGCGGCAGCCCATGGCCAGGGCCTTCAGCGCCTGAGCGCGTTCGTCAAGATCGAACGAATCCAACTGTTCGATGAGCCGGGTATTATCTGACGGGTTCATGGGAAAAAATGGTCAATGGCAAATGGATAATGGTTCATGGCGAAACTATTTCTGATTTCTGATTTTTGATTTTTGATTACAATCCGCAATCAAAAATCCAAAATCCGCACTGTCTTCTGACGTTACTCCCGCACCATGGGTACGAAACAGACGGGCAGGTCCTCTTCCTGTTCAACAAGGCCATGCTGTTTGCGCAAGATGACCAGACGTTGGAATCCGCGGCCCACGGGCGCAATCAAGCGTCCGCCTTCCTTCAACTGGTCCACCAGGGTCTGGGGCACCTCGTCCGGGGCACACGTTACAATGATGGCATTGAAGGGACTGTATTCCGGCCAGCCTTTATAGCCGTCATTTGTCAGGCTGTGAACGCGCTGGAAACCTTCGGCATCGAGCGCCGCGCGGGCATGGCGCGCCAGTTCCGGGATAATTTCGATGGTGTAGACGTCCGCACCGCACTCGGCCAGCACAGCCGCCTGGTACCCGGAGCCGGTGCCGATTTCCAGCACTTTATCGCCGGATTTAAGCGCCAGCTTTTCGGTCATGTAGGCTACGATGTATGGCTGGGAGATCGTTTGCCCACGGCCGATCGGACAAGGGGCATCCGCGTAGGCATCGTTCACGTTGCGATAGGAGGCGGAGATGAATGCATGCCGGCGAATCTTGCCCATGGCCGTTAGAACACACGTATTGGTAATATGGTAATCCCTTAATTGCGCGACCATAGCCTGACGACGGGACACCCACCCGGCATCTTCATCCACCCCACCCTTTTGGGGCTCTGCGCCTGCCCTGCCAAACCATGTGATCATAATCACCGCCGTTATAAGAAATGACCGAACCATCATATGCGATGCCTCGCGCCTCAAGGTGTTTAAAACTATGTTAATTATTATATTACCAGCAACTAATTTGTCACGCCTGGAAAATTATTCGGTTAATTTCGGGCCTTGCTTATTGATCGGGTATTTCCCAATATTACGGCTTTCATATTATCGAACTTCCTGACATCAAATCAACTCGGAAAGGACTGGACATGGACCGATGGATACTGTGTGCAACTGTCAGCCTGTTTGCCTGTAATGTGTCATTGGCCGCAACGCAACCGACACCCCCAACGCGATCACGGACTTCCCAGCCGGCTGCCGCGCCCGCATCTGAACGCGCTGTAAATGGGTCTTTAGCGGTTGCTCCGGCCAACCCGGAACTCGCGGCAACGGCCACAACAACACCGGCGCCGCAAAACAGCGCTAAATCCAGTGAATACATAGACTCAGACAATCCGCCCTACATCGCGCTGGCGGCCAAAATCGGCACCCTCGGGCCCGGGTTGGAGACCACCATCGGGATTGTGGAATGGCTGAACCTGCGAGCGGGCGGTTATTATTTTCGTTTCCGGCATGGCGGCAACGTGAAGGATGTGGAATTCGATTTCGATGTCAAGCTGGCTTCCGTTCCTTTGATGGTGGATTTACATCCCTTTCAGAACGAATTTCGCATCTCGGGCGGAGTCATCTATAACCGCAACATGGCCGACCTGGACGGCGCACCCAATGTTATCACGAAAATCGGAAACAACTACTACA
Organism: Kiritimatiellia bacterium; assembly: GCA_028718125.1. Lineage (GTDB taxonomy): Bacteria > Verrucomicrobiota > Kiritimatiellia > JAAZAB01 > JAAZAB01 > VSJD01. The sequence continues at coordinate 15,278 of JAQUMN010000025.1, read as the reverse complement.
CGTCCGATGAAATCGGCGAATTGATCGGGTCCGTGCGCTTCAACAACTGGGCGCCCTACATCGGGCTGGGCTATGGCAACGCCGTGCTGGACGCCGACAAGACCTGGGGATTTGTGTTCGACATCGGCATCATGTGGCAGGGTTCGCCGAGCGTCGCGCTTTCGTCCAGCGGGACCAAGGCAGCGGATCCGACCTTCCAGCAGGATTTGGCCATAGAGGAAAGCGATATCCAGGACGATGCCGATGTCTTCCGGATTTATCCCGTCCTCTCCTTCGGCATCTCGTACCAGTTTTAAACCAAGGCATCAACCTGTTTCAATATTATCGCCAGCGGACACCGGAGCACACCAGCCAAACACACCAACCCAGGTAACAATCTAATGTTGTTTCTATCCAACCGGGAAAAAACGCAGTGGGTCGAATTCGGACGGGATATCGCCGCACACCGCCTGGCGAGCACCGATTTCCAGGGCGACGTTCGCACCAATCTTCTGCCGATGTTCCAGTTTTATGTCGGATCCCTGCTCACAGCCAGCGGGCAGGACAAGCTGGGCAAAGCGTGGATCGCCAACGGCACGCTAATTGAAGCGGACGGGTTGTTTTTTAACGCCTATCTCAACGGCTTCCTCCAGCGGCACCACGACCGTTTGGAAATGCCGGAACAGGTTTTTGCCGATCCCCGACCCTACGTGCACTTTACCACCGTGCCGATGATGAAGGAATCGCGCGCACGCTTCCTGACACAATGCGGGCATTCGCTCCCGAAAATCACGCATCCCTTCCGGCTCATGGATATCGGCTGTGGTGATGGCGGACTGACGGCCGCCCTCTTAAAGCACCTCAAGGCCGCCGGTAAAATCGATGAAATCGGCGAAGTCCTGCTGGTGGACCCCTCACCTGCCATGCTTGCACTGGCCAAAGAAACCGTGGGCAAAACGATTCCGTCCTCCCACATCACAACCTTGAATCACCGGATCGAACAGGTTGCGGGCAAATTGAACGCTCGCTGCGACATGGCCCTTTGTTCGCTTTCATATCATCATATGCCCCACGAAAAGAAGGTCATTCATCTTAAAGAGCTTAAACCGTGGATTGATCATCTGTTGCTTTTCGAACTGGACGCCAACAACGATTTTCCGGAAATGCAAACCCCCGAGCTGGCCGTGTCAGTCTATCAGTCCTATGGGCGGCTGATTGATTTCGTTTTTTCGCACGATGCCCCCATTGAAATGGCCCAGGCCTGCGTGGACCGGTTCCTGATGACAGAGGCGGTGTCATTCCTCACCCAGAGGCGGGGTGAACGCAACGATTATCACATGCTGCGCACGCAATGGCACACCCTGTTCGAGCAAACGCTCGCCCCCGAATTTATATGTCTGTGCGATTCACCCTGCTATGCCGACGAACATTTTACGTTATTCACTATTCATTACGGAAAGGCATAACCGTCACAGGCTTACTTTAAACCTGACAAATTCCAAGTTCCAAAATCCAAATTCCAAGGAATGGCCAAATTCCAATAAAAACAAAATAAATCCTGGTTTTCTTTCCGTTATTCACGGTTGCATTAATTGGGTGCATTTTCCACCATAGATGGATCCGCCTTCGGAGGACCTTGGGATTTAAAACTTGGATTTTGGAATTTTATTGGCGTGGCCATTAAGGCGCCAACGGGAACCAAGACCTTGGCCGCAGGTGCAGCCATCAACGTGTGCGGTGCACAGTCACCGCCACGCCGATGCCCGGCAGGGCGCCGGGCTTAGCTACGGTAACATCCACTGCTGCAATGCGCGGCTCACCCAGGCACAGGCTGGCAATGTGCTCTGCCAGGGCTTCGAGGAGCTGAAAGCGGCTCTCGGCCGCTGCCTTCCGTACGCGCTTGACCAACTTCGCATAATCCACCGTGTCCGCCAACTTGTCGCTCCTTCCGGCCACATGCAGTTCCGCGTGAAGGGCAAGGTCCACGATCACCGCTTGCGGGGTTTCCCGCTCGCGCGGGTAGATGCCGATTACAACGTTAAGTTTCAATTGCCGAATGTTAATCTGGTCCATGGGGTTGGAAGAATGGTGAACGGGTAATGGTCAATGGAAAATGGTTGATGGTTTATTTGATTGCCGATTTATAATTTGGATTCGATCCGCCGTCTGTCGTCCTTCGCCCGTCTCTATCCCAACAGATGCCGGCCGCTGTCCACAAAGATAATCTGTCCGGTAATGACGTCTGACTTCAGCAGGAACAGCGCAGCCTTGACCACCTCCTGTACGGTGGGCCGTATCTTTAAGGGCAACGGCCCGGCACTTTCACGGGTCGCGCCGGCTGCATCTGCGGCCAACACAGGCCCCGGCGCCACCCCGTTCACGGTGATTCCCGGGGCCAGTTCCAGCGCGGCCAGGCGCGTCAGGTCGGCCAGGGACTTTTTGGCCAGGATGTAAGGCACGGCATCCGGCTGATGGGAAGTAATGCGGCAATCCAGCAGATTGATTATGCGCCCGCGTTTGAAACGCCGGGCAAACGCCTGCATTAGCATGAGCGGGGCCAACAGGTTGACTTCCCATTCCGCGCGGACCGCCTCCGCAGTGGAGCGCAACAACCGCTGTTTATCGAACACAGCGGCATTGTTGACAAGAATATCCAGCCTGCCCGCAACGGCCACGGCCTGACGCACAACGCGATCGGCGGAACGCGACGTTTGGTAATCCCCTGTCCGAAAATCACCGGGCACCGTCCAGGCCCGTGCGCCGTTCCGGCGCAGACGCGCGGCCAGCGCGGCTGCCGGATGGGCCGATCGATTATAATGAATCACAACCCGGCATCCTTCCGCCGCCAACGCTTCGCAAAGCGCCGCTCCGATCCGCCGGGCGCCGCCGGTCACCAACGCTGTTTTGCCTTTAAGTTGCATGGGCACCCAACGAATTAGACAGCCGACGTCACAACTGATTCATACGCCCGGTGAGGGCACCGGGCCTACACATTTTTTTGTAGACCGGGTCCCCTGACCCGGCGGGATTTTCCGCCAGAGGTGGCCCAACTTACTTGGCGGGAACCACGCCCCAACAGAGTGGCGGCTACAGCTTTGATCATGCCTCCTGTCGCCACGGCACTCTACTGCCGTGGTTTTTTAAATTTCTACCTGTGCACATAAGGCGCCAGGGTCCGGTCATACAAGGATACCACCCACCGGAAAGGGGAATAGATCAGTCGCAGGCGCGCCATGGCCAGGAACATATCCGCCGAGGCTCTGCCCACATGCAACTGCGACCCGGAAACGTCCCGCCATGTGGTCGGAATTTCTGTAATCGCAAATCCAGTGCGCCGCAGTTGGAACAGGAGGTCCACGTCAAAGGCCCACTGGGTAATGCCGATATACGGGAAAATGGCTTGCACCGCCTCCCGCGTCAGCAACTTGGCACCGCACTGGGTATCCGATATCCGCAGACCGAACATCAACCGCACCAGAATGTTGAACAGCCGCGAGGCCAGTCGACGGTTCAGAGGCTGGCGGGGACTTACCCGCGCCCCCGGCATCCAGCGCGAGGCGATGATGGCACCCGCCGTGCCGATGTGTTCCACGAGCTCCTGAAAAGCTTCCGGCGGCGTGGCGCCATCGGCATCCACATAACCCACCAGGCGTCCCTGCGCCTGGGCAAAGCCCAACATAACCGCGCCTCCCTTGCCGATCGGGCGCGGATCAACAATGATCCTGATGCGGCTATGCACGCGGGCATACTCCCGGACAACATCTTCCGTGCGATCACGCGAGCCGTTGACGATGACCAGGACCTCATACGCCTCGGTAAATCGCTTATTAAAAAACGGCAGGTATTGATCCAGCATCCGCCCCAGGCGGGTTTCTTCGTTATAGGCCGGAATGATGATGGAAAGGTCCATAATAGGGGATGGATGACGGTTAATGGTCAATGGTTAATTAAAAATGGTTCATAAATAAGATAACGGAAACAATGCCAACGCCTGTTTCTGCAACATCGTCCATTTACCATTGACCATTCCCTGTCAGCCGGTATGGTTGCGCAGGACTTTTTGAATCATGATACCGCGCCGCTTGAACGTTGGAATATCCAGGTTATTGCCATTGACCACCGTGGCCTCCACGTCCTTGAACCGGCCCTGATTGACTGTCTCAAACAATCCCCCCTGCTTGATCTTGCCCCGGGAAACAGGTTCCGGGGTCGGCGCCTCGGCCTGCGCCGCACTGATCAGGCTGCTTCCCGGCCCATCTTCGCGCTGGGAAGCAATGAATGCCAGACCGTCCGCACCTTTCTTTTCCGCAACTAGGAAGACCACAAACAGGCGGTCCTGCCAGTCGCTTTCGCAGCAGACGCCCGTCATCATCAGCGCTTCCGCACGGCCGATCTTGGCCACACCGGCCATCAGCTGATCAACTTCTTTCAATGATAGATCACTGCCTCCCATCACGGTCACCAGGAAAGCCTCGGCCTCGGCCAGCACCGCCCCGTGATTTAACAGGGCATGGTGACGCACAGCCTCCAGTACCTGTTTGACTTTGTCAGGGCCTGTTCCTTCGGCGCAGGCAAACACACAGCGCCCATTCCCCTTCTGGACCAGAGCGCTTACATCCTCGAAATTCAGGTTGATAACACCACGTCGGCTGATTACGCACCAGACCGCCTGCAGGCCGCGCGAGAGCATGTCATCCGTTTTCTGAAATGCCGCAACAATGTTAGCTTTGTCTTCCACGAGTTCCAACAACCGCTGATTGGGCAGACAAATGACGGCATCGGCAGCCGATTGCAGGGACATCAGACCACGCTGGGCAAGTTCCATCCGGCGTTTACCCTCAAACTCAAACGGCAGGGAGGCAAACACCAGCGTCAACGCGCCGGCTTTGCGCGCTTCTTCAACCACTAAGGGAGCCGCGCCGGTGCCCGTGCCGCCCCCGAGGCAGACCACCAGAAAGACCACATCCACATCCCGGAATAAGCCGCGGATCGCTTCAATATCCGATTCCGCAGCGCGCCGGCCCATGCGGGGCTCTCCGCCCGTCCCGAGCCCCTTGATGACACGCTCGCCGATGTGCAAACCGGCAAAATCCCCGGCTTCCGCCAAACTGCGGCCATCCGTGTTGACCGCCACCACACGCGGTCCTTCTTTCCATTGCCGCTTCATGGCGGTCACGGTTTTGCATCCGCCATTGCCCAGCCCCACCACCAGCGTTCGCGGCAGGGTTAAGCGCGCCGCGCATTGCTCCCTGATCGCCCTCGGCGCCGCCGGAGACGGGCAAACTTTGTCCGATGTGTTCATGACCGGCCCCACAACTTGCCGAATAATCCGCCCCAACCGCTTTGTTCCGCTTGGCGATAGGCGCCACTGCGCACGGCATAGCGCAACATACCCAGCGGCACGGCATATTCGGGGCCATCGTTGGCCATGGCCATGCCGCTGTAATTCACCGGCATGCCAATCACACAGGGCAGATCAAAGACCTGCTCCGCCATCGGCACGACGCCCTTCAGATGCACTCCGCCGCCGGTCATGACCACGCCAGCGCCCAGTTGATGGCTGAGCCCCTGCTTATTGAAAAGCTCCGCTACCAGCCGCAGCGTCTCATCCATTCGCGCCTGAACCACAATGCTTAAATCGGAAGCGGCCACCGAACAGGCGGGAAAGCCGACCTCGGACGGAATCGAAATCCGCTGGAAATGCATGCTGGAATCCGGGATCACCGATCCCGTTTCCTGTTTAAGAATTTCCGCGCGCTTCAATGACACGGAAAACCCAACGGAAATGTCGTTGGTAATATGGTCCCCTCCCACGGCCAGCGCCCCCGCAAGGGCAACCGCGCCGCCGGCATACACCAGGTAACTCGTCGTACCCGCGCCCAGGTCCAGGAGCGCAACCCCGCATTCCTTCTGTTCCGGCGTCAGGGTTGCCATGGCCGCACACAGGCCGCTGAAGGCCATATCCATCACATCCAGTCCAAGATTGCGCACGGCCTGGACAGCGTTGGTCAGTACATTCCGCGCACCATGCACAATCAACATGTCCAGCGACAACTTAGCTCCGCGCATGCCCTCCGGGTTGCTCACAACCAACTGGTCGTCAACCATGTATTTCCGAGGAATGGAGTGTATTAGTTCGCGATCGTGCGGCAGGTTGACGGCCCGCGCAATGTCCATGACCTGCGCCATATCGTCCTGCGTCACACCCGCTTTCACGTCCATCACCGGGGTGCTGCCCTGGCTATTCATACTGCAAATATTCTCGCCCGAAATCACCAGAAACACTTTGCCGATTTCAACCTGGCTGCTTTGTTCGGCGCCCTGGATGGCCGTCCGGACACAGGCGCTGGCCTTTTCCAAATCCATAACGATGCCCTTGCGAACGCCGCAGGACGAGCAATGCCCGATGCCGGTGACCATGATATGCCCGTCTTCGCGCGCTTCCCCAACCAGCGCACATACTTTTGAGGTTCCAATTTCCACCGCCACAATCGGCTCGGACGCCATGATTATCCTCGTTCTATTTCAGATTTTGTGTTTTTTTTATTCAGGATTTCGGGCTGTTGACCCGACCGCAGCGCTATGCGCAGCATTGCGGGCAGGTTGCGGATTTTTTAATCATAAATTAAAGGAATGCCGATTCTTAAATCCAAAATCAAATATCGGCAATCCGCAATTCCTAGTATTCCTGGGCAGGAAAGTTGTTTTCCAACGTCATGTCGATCCAGGCAATGCGCCTGTTCCGATGTGCGGCCGACTTCAGACTTTCAGCCAGCCGGACCAGTTTTTGCTCCAGATGTTGGTGCGCCAGCGACGACGGCTCGCCCATGTGAGTCCACGCCAACAAGACCCGTTCGCCGTCCGCCAGACGGAGCTCCAGCGCCTGTGCGTTGCGCACATCAATAGACGCGATCCGCACCTGCTGGCCAATCGGCGTCGTCTGACAGACATCGACAATTTCCAGTGCATTGCGGACACCCGCCGCGCTCAATTGAACGCCCGGCCTGATCCCAGGCAGGTCGTAGCCGACCAGGATCGGCATGCTTTTCGAGCCGGCGGCCTTTCCAAGCACGTAGCCTTCGCGGTCGAGCGTCAGATAATTATGACCTGCCGCCAACTGCGCCATCGACGCGCGTTCCCGAACACAGATGATCAACTCGCCCGGCAGGCGGCGCTTAATTTCCACGGTCTTGAGCCGCGGCACTTGCAGCAGCAACTGGTCCCGAATCTCCCCGATATTCGCGGCAAACAGGTATTTCATTTCCGACAGGCGGGCATATTCCATGATGTGCTTGGGCGTGATAATGTCGCCCTTGCATTCAATCTTGATGTCCCGGACACGGAAAAGATCGTTTTGCCAAAAGAGCAAGCGCCCCAAGGACTGGGTTCCCACCCAGATCAGAACGCCGCATGCCGTCAGGCTCGACAGCACGATCACCGCCATGATCATCCGGCGCCCCCATTCCTTGCCATTAACACGATCATGTGCACTGAAACGCAACACGGATTCCGGCCTATCTCCCCGGGGCATGCGCTTCCAACGCCGACGCCTCTGCTCGCTTGCGCTTCGCCACCACATAAAAAACATTCCTTCTGATTGGGATGCGACGTCAAAGGCCGCACTTCCATTTCCGCTTCATTCCCCATGCGGACAAAATCAATATGGATTTTCCGCTTAGCTCCGTCAAGTGCAAAGCACATCGCGGATGGCACATCGCGGATGAAGACCCAGGGCTGCGTCATCCATGCCAAAACCAGCGGCGTCGCGGAGCTCCGCCCTCCAATATCGTGAAAATATTGGCATTCATGGAGGGCCGAGCTCCCGCGAGACCGTTCTTGACGCAGCCCTGGATGAAGACCATACGCAGTCAAAAATAACTGGACTTATTTTCGGCTACGATCCAGACTATGCATGTGCGTTTGCGGGTGAACCGGCGGCGCAGGAGGTTGGGATGATTTTTTTCCTTTGCTTTATTCCGCTCTTTACCGCGGTGGATCCGCTTGGCAATCTGCCCGTTTTTCTCAGCCTTACGGCAGGCGTGCCCCCGGCGCGCCTGAATAAAATCATCATCCAGTCCGTCATCACCGCCCTCGCCGTGGCAATCGTTTTTGTGATTGTCGGCAAATCCCTGTTACATTACATGGGCATTTCAGTCGGCGATTTTCTGATTGCCGGCGGGGGACTGATGTTCATCCTTGCGCTTAAGGATCTGGTCGCTTCGAACGAATCGGGGCAGCCCACCCATGATCATGATACGCTGGGCGCCGTGCCCCTGGGTGTGCCTCTGATTGTGGGACCGGGCGTCCTCGCCGCCACTCTCGTCCTGCAAGCCCAGTACGGCCTGTGGATGACCATCCTGGCCACGGTCGCGAACATACTAATTACCGGCGTCGCATTCTGGCAATCCCGCCTGATCATACGGATCCTGGGCAAGGCCGGATCAAAAGCGTTTTCCAAAATTACCAGCCTGCTGCTAGCCGCTATCGCGGTCATGTTCATTCGGCGCGGGATTTTCATGCTGATGAATCAGGCGGGGTAAATCAGCCTGGCGCAGCAGGAACCCGGCAGGTCGTGCTCAACTCCAGGACGTGCATCCGGCCATCAGGGCTCACTCGTAAATTCACGCGCCCCGCTCCGCGCTCGGAGCGCACGACTACTCATGGTTCGCCCTGATACACCCGCCTTGATCCCGTGGCCCGAAAAAAAAGGGACGTACGCTGAGGGTTTAAAGTTTATACCCGATGCCGGCGGCCAGTTGCAAATCGTTTGTTTCCTTATCCGAAGCCGGCCGGCTGTTGTATTGATCTTGAAACACAACCCGCAGATTCACTCGCTCAGTCATGGCGGCTTCGGCTCCGATTTCGAAATTGATGAAGTAATTGCCGAAGTCATCAAACGCCGGCAGATATTCCACGGATTCCCAAAGTTTTGAAGAAGCCAACAGCTTGATTCCAAAGCGCTGGGCCAAGCGCAAGTTGACGGTATCATTGACATCGCCGGATAGCTGCTGGCGCACATAGGCCGCACCAGCTTCCGCATTCAGGGACTGTCGATCATTCTTCAGGAAATAGCGTCCAAGACCGGGTCCGATAATCAGCCGGTAATCAATTCCCGCAATGTGGTCGTGCACCAACTCGCCGTTCGCATATCCGTAATCGCGCTCGGTAAACAAACGCTTATAATCGGCAGTACCCTTGGCGTTCTGGACGGTTGTCTGTTCCGTGCTGTTCGATCCTCCGCTTGGAGTCAGGGCGCTTTCGCCGTAGGCGCCCTGGATCGCCAGGCGGAATTCATTGGCATTTTTTTTATATTCCGAGATAAGCCCGCCGTTCAGCATCAAGGTCTTACTGTTGCCGCGGGTCAGGTTCAGGCCGGCATTCAGGCCGGTCTCCCAACATTCTTTTTTTGGTTTATCCGCCGCCGCTTGAGCAGCGGCGCTATTCGCCATCAGGCCAATCACCATCGCGACGCCCATCGCATACGCGACGGGGAAATTGACAACCAAACCACGCATTGACATGTGTTACTCCTTTGCTTGCGTTTTAATGCAGGGGCTATCAGGCCGTCTTATGTTTCAACAGATCCCGGATTTCAGCGAGCAGTCTTTCTTCAGCTGAAGGCGCCGGAGGCGGCGCGACCTTGGCTTCCTCTTTGCGGCGCATGGCATTTAAGCCTTTTACGAGCAGGAAGATGGCGAAAGCCACAATGATGAAATCAATGACTGCATTGATAAAGATACCATAGTTGAGCGTCGCGGCGCCGGCCGCTTTGGCAGCCGCCAGCGAAGGATAAGTGCCGGAGCCCAGTACGATGAAAAGGCTGGAAAAATCCACGTTGCCCATCAGTTTTCCGATGGGCGGCATCAGGATATCCGCGACCAGCGAGGATACGATTTTACCGAACGCGGCGCCGATAATGATACCTATCGCCATATCCATCACATTACCCCGCATGGCAAACTGCTTGAACTCCTTGACCCAGCTCATGATGCCCTCCTTATTTGACGACCGGTTATTACAACAAAACGCATAATTTTGATCTAACAACCACAAGGACAAGGGAACCCAATCTTTGTTATTTTATAATGCAAAACCTTATGAAAAGCAAGCACATAAATACCACATGAAAGGCAGCGCGGAGAAAAGCGCCGCAGATGACGCTAATTATGGCAAACACGACCAGCGCGCTCTTCAATCCACGGCAGCCGTTCGTATAATGCGATCGCACAGGGCGGGAAAGGCATAACCGGCAACACGGGCAGCTTTGGGCAGGAGGCTGGTTTCGGTGAACCCGGGTATCGTGTTCAATTCCAGCACATACATCCGGCCATCGGGGCTCATCCTCAAATCCACGCGCCCCAAACCGCGCCCGGCAAGCGCACGGAATGTCCGAGCACTCAGGTCCCGGCACAGGCTTGTGGCCGCGGCATCTATCGGCGCGGGCACCAGGTATTCCGTAACGCCTTTGGTGTATTTGGCCCGGTAATCGTAGTTGTTGTTAGGCGCACGGATTTCAATCGCCGGCAAAATTTCGTCATCCACAATCCCGACGGTCAATTCCTTGCCGTCAATATACGTTTCCACCAGCACCTCGCCGTTGTAAGTCATGGCGTCGGCCAGGGCTTCCGGCCAGCCTGCTTCCAGCGTCACCTTATGGCAACCGAAACTCGAGCCCTGCCGCACCGGTTTTACTACGACCGGCAAAGGCAGCGTTCGCGCCCGGCCGGATTGCAGGACTTCAAATGCCGGCGTCGGAATGCCATGGCGCATCAATATCTGCTTGGAACGGACTTTGTCAAACGCTACCCGGCTGGCCTCCGGCCTGGTTCCGGCATATGGCATTTTTTTACGCGTCAGGATATCCTGCACCTGCCCGTCTTCTCCAAATTCACCATGCAGGGCTATAAATACGGCCTCCACCTGCGGCGGCAGGTCAAATTCCCGCACCTTAACATCCACTTCCTCCACTTCGTAACCGGCCTGGCGCAGCCCCTCCGACACCGCCCGCCCCGACCGCAAGGAAACCTCCCGTTCCAAGGAAGGCCCGCCCATTAACACGGCAACATGCCGAAATGTCGTATTACTCATAGTTCACGATCTCCCCGGGAACTTTGCCGTTCTTACGAACGGCGACTACACTAAATTGCTGTAGCCGCGGTTCGATTGAACCGCAAGATTGACCGCCGTAGTCGGATCCGCCGATGGCGGAAAATGTTTTATTACTCAAGGCACACGATCTCCTCTTTTAACTCAATACCCGAGCGTTCCCGCACGACCTGACGCATAATTTCCAAAAGCGCACGGACATCCGACGCCGAAGCGCCCGGCTCCGTGACGATCACGTTGGCATGCTCCGCCAGCACGCGCGCGCCTCCGATACGCTGCCCCTTCATCCCGGCCGCTTCCAGCAAGCGCCCGGCAAAGTCACCCTCCGGGTTCCTGAACACCGAACCGGCCGATGGCCAGGCGCGCAACCAGGCGCGCCGCCTGAGAATATCTTCCATGCGCGCGCGCACCGCCTGCTGATTTGGCGGCGCCACGTTAAACGCCGCCTCGAGCACAACCTTGCCGGCCAATCCCGCGCAATGGCGGTAGCCAAAGCCCAGCGACGCCGCTTCCGCCACCTGTTCCGAACCATCGGGATTGAGGAAGCGAACCCAGGCCGTCCGCGAACCGATGTTCGCGCTCCAGGCGCCCGCATTCATGCGCAGAGCCCCGCCGACGGTCCCCGGAATGCCTGCCAGAAATTCCATTCCCGCAAGGCCATCCTCTGCCAGCCGGTTGGTCAGTTCATGCATGGACATGCCAGCACCAACAACCACCCGTAACTGATCTTCCAGTAATGGGTCAGTCACGGGGGGATTACGGGCTTTAATGCTGTCATTCCTGCGAAAGCGGGAATCCAGCATTGCATTTTCCTGGATTCCCGATCGGGTCGGGAATGACAGAAAACGTTCAGTCTCCCGTGACTGAGGCATTATCTTTTCCAACTTGATTTGCCGAAACGCCTGATCCGCCAAGCGCACAACCACACCCCGCACCCCCAGATCGCTCACCAGCACATTACTACCCGCGCCCAGCAGGATGACAGGAACCCGGTTCACATGGGTCCATTGAAGCAATTTTACCAAATCTTCTTCGTCGGCCAATTCGGCAAAAATATCAGCGCTACCGCCAACGTGCAAGGTTGTTCTGCCGGCCAGCGATGCCTGCCGCTTAAACGCGGCGGATTTCCATTGCATGTGTTCGAGTGCCACCGCCCAGGCGTGCGCTGGATTTAGGTCAGCCAGACCGCGTTCAGCCAGTTCCGCGCGAGCCCAGTCGGCAATTTTTTCCACATCGCCCGCGCCCATAATCAGCAATCCGTCGCCAGGTCGGAGCACGGTGCGCACATAGCCCCATGCTTGGACCAGCGACGTGGCGCAAAGCGTACGGACTTTACCCAAGCGCCGGACATGTTCATATAGGTCCCAGGATGTGCCCCCCGCTACCATCGGCTCCGAAGCGGCATAGACCGGCGTAAGGACCAATTCATCCACACCCATAAACACGTTGGCAAAATCATGGGCCAGGGCCCGCGTGCGGCTGTAGCGATGCGGCTGATACACGACCAGCCAGCGTTTCCGTCGGAGGCACGCGAGAGCGCGCAAGGTTGCCGAGACCTCCGTAGGATGATGCGCGTAATCGGAGATCACCAGCACGTCGTCCTTTTCGATCACCCGCTCGAAGCGCCGGCGCACCGGACGGAAAGACTGCAAGCCCAGGCACATGGCATCGAAGCCGACACCGCAAATGGAGGCCGCCACACAGGCCGCCAGGGCGTTCAACACATTGTGGCGCCCCGGCACCGGCAAACGGATGACACCCAGCTTTTCCGTTCCGCGCCAAACCTGAAATGAAATATTTTCCGCCATTTCCTCAATTGGCACGGCGCGCCACTCGGCTGCGGGCGCCAACCCATATGAAACGGCCCGAGCCAGGCCGGCACCCCGGCTGTGGCCGCGGCAAAGCATAAGGGCTTCCGGATCGTCGGCGCAATAAACAATGCCCCGTCGAACCTGCCGGAGCATATTGGCGAAACAGGCGCGCAGAGCGACGAGGTCGGCAAAATGCTCGGCGTGATCAAACTCGATATTCGTCACCACGGCAATATCGCTCTCGTAGCAGGCCAGGGTGCCGTCGCTCTCATCGGCTTCCACTACCAGCCAATCGCCCTTTCCCACGCCGGCAACGCCGCCAAGCTTCCCGGCGGCAGAGCCTGCCGCTCTCGATTCTTCAATCAATGTCGTCATGCATTCCTCTGGAGGGCGGCGGGCCTCCGACGCCGCAGGAATCACGCCGCCGATACAATAGGAAGGATCGCGGCCGGCGGCCAAGAGAATCTGCGCGAGCATGGCTGTGGTCGTAGTCTTGCCGTGCGTGCCGCTGACAATAATTGAGGTGACCCCGGCATCCCGGGTGGAGCCGGACAGGAACGCGGCGAGGACAACACCGCGCTGAAACACGAGGATGCCCCGCGTTGCGGCCGCAAATATCTCGGGATGGTCGGCGCGGACAGCCGTCGTGCGCACAACCCAATTCACGCCGGCCAGGTGGGCAGGATCATGTCCGTGCAGGATTTCAATGCCGGCAGCTTCCAACCATGCCGCTATGGGCTGCCTTTGCCGATCACACCCGGAGACGCGAAATCCTTTTTGCTTAAGATGGAAAGCCAGACCGGCCATCCCCACCCCGCAGATGCCGACAAAATGTACGTGGCCTGGCGGGCCGGCAAGAAGATGGCGCGCGTTATTAAGATCGTCGTTCATGGAAAGAATAGTTTCCGCCATAGGCGGATCCGCCTTAGGCGGAAATGGTCAATGGTTGATGGAAGAAGGATTCGTTCCTCGTTCTTAGTTCTTCGTCATAAATTCGACATTGGACATTCGGCGTTGAGCGTTAGGCGTTTGCTTCATCCGTCCCCCCACACCTTCAACCAGGTCAGCCAGGGCAGAGGCCGGATTGTTCGTGACGCGCCGGAGCGCGGCCTTTCGCATGTTCATCAGCCGCGCGTTGTCGCGCATCAGGCCGGCCACATAGCCGACCAGCCAATCCACGGTTAAAATCTGTTCATCGCAGATATCGGCGGCGCCGGCGGCCGCGAGGGCATCGGCGTTAGCCGCCTGGTGCTGGTGAATGGCGAACGGATACGGCACCAGCAGAGCGGGAACTCCATAAAGCGACAGTTCAGCGCAGGAGGAAGCGCCGCTTCGGCAAATGGCCAGCGAGGCCATCTGGTAAGCCCGCGGCATATCGTGCAGGAACCCGAACACCGCGTTGGGCACACCGGCCTGCTGATAGACCTGCCGGATGGATGCCTCATCCGCCGTGCCGGAGAGGTGAATTACCTGGAGTGAATTTCCTTCCGAATGCAGACGTGTAATTGCCTGGGACACGATCTCATTCAGCCGGTGCGCTCCGCGACTGCCCCCCATGACCAGGAGGGTGAAGGCCGATGGGGCCAAAGCGCCCCATGCGCGGATTTCCGATTTATGATATATGATTGTGGATTGCGATCCCTCATCTACCGTCTGCCCTCCGCCGTCCATCTTCTGTCCTTCGTCCTTCTGATCAGGTCTGGCTTCTGGCGTCTGGCATCCGGCGCCTGTCTTCAATCGTCCGATTCCACGCACGGGCATGCCGGTTACCACAAGCCTGGGGTGAGTGATATGATGGCGTGTTTCTTCGAACCCCACGGCCACGGCCTCAGCCCAGCGGCTCAGGAATCGGATGGCCCGGCCGGGAATGACGTTGGCCTCGTGCAGGACGACGGGGATATTGAGCCACCGCGCAGCAAGCACCGGCCCGACCGAGGCATAGCTGCCCATGGCAAGGAGCACGTCGGGCGCATAGTGCCGCATCGATTGGCGGCATTGCACGATCGCCCGAACCAGGCGGAAGCCTGTTGCGATTATGGCCCGCGGAGCATGGGACGACACGCCACGGGCATATACCGTAACAACCGGCCCCACCCATCCAGCCAGGGCCAAGTCTTCGCCCGGCTTGCCCGCCAGCCACAGAATCACCTCATGCCCGCGTTGGCGCAAGGCCTCGGCCACCGCCAAGCCGGGAAATATGTGCCCGCCTGTCCCGCCGCATGCAATCCCGATTTTCATGATGATTGTTTCTGATTAATTAGGTTAAATGAGAAGGCTGATCTCCCTAGCTGCGAGCTGTGATATAATCACGCTCAAAGTAAAACGGCCTTGATGGGCCATAACGCATAAGGAGACCAGCCATGAAAAAAGGTATCACGATCG
>JAQUMN010000024.1 GCA_028718125.1 Kiritimatiellia bacterium | reverse complement strand
AATTCCCTTCCCGCGCTTCGCGTAACCGCAGAGCGACTGACTTGTTTTTCTGGCGTGGGGACCATGGCTTCGATTGCGCGTAGCGCCTGGAGTGTCTTGCTTTTCATTTCTTTGGAGCGAAGCGGTGGCCGGCAGGGGTGACATAGGGAGCTTCGACCGCGCCATTGCGGTTTGTTTCAAAGCGCCGGCGTGGAACCCCTATTGGCTGGCGCGGAGCGACCTGCTTTTCTTCCGCGCCGCCGCTTCGGGCCGTGGTGCGCTTGGCGGGGAAGGCAGTGCCATGCCGACTGACGCATGAAACTGCGGCGCGCGAAGCATGAAGCGCAGAGCGTGCTGAATGCGGCATGTCCCCGACAAGTGCCCCGGCGCGAAGCAAGGCGCGTCTTGATTTGGCTTCAATACCGGCAGACGGCCGACTATTTTCTGGGGCCGCGAAGCGCCTGGTCCGTAGGACGTGGCGCGGAGCTCTTCAAGCGGCAAGGGGCGCGCCGCGACGCCTTGCGTGGCGGTGCTTACCGGCCGCTTGATCTTGGAAGGCTGGCGTCTTTGTTTTGTTTCCGGCGGTGCCATGACCGGATTCACGAGAAACTGACCTGCCCGCAATGCTATCCGTCGGCTGACGGATTGCAGGCGGGCTGAATTCAAAAGCGAATGAAACCGGTGATGGCTCCGCCGGATCAGGGGTGTTGCGGGGGGAATTGCTGAAGCGGCGGTTTTACGGCGCTGAAGCAACGCGGACAATCCCAGACGTTTCGGCTGGGTTTGGCCGTGCCCCCGCTCTTCGGCGGCGTGCGAGGAATGAGCCGCCGCCGTTCTTTGCCGGAAAGCGCGCGCTAATCTTGAATTGCGGTTGCAACAGACAGAAAAGGCAACCGCCTGAACCTGCTTACGGAATGGGAGTTTCGATCTCGGGAAAGCGGCGGGGAACAGAACACGGCGTTATGCGACTTTTTACGAAAAGTGGCATCCGTACGCATAACGTCCTGTTCTGTTCAGTGCTCTGAATCTTAGCCGGCGAAGCCTCCGCACGACCGCCGCCCGATGCACTGTCCACACCGTTGCCATGGGCGTCAGCAGGCGCGTTGCGCGAACCGATTTGGGTTGCGGAATGAGCAAGCCCGCGACAGGAACACCGTCCTCACTTGCAGTTTGGTTCCGGGCGCGGGATTGCAAACTGACTGGCCGGCGCCGCGCCGATCTGAAATCCCCAGGCGCCGCGGCGTTAGCCGCCATGCAAAATAGCGCCGGATGCCAGGCGCGAAGTCGCCCACAGGGCCAGCCTGCCCGCGTGAGGACGCCGATCGAAGTCTGCACGGTCGCCCCGATGCAAAGGCCGCCGGCCAGCCGCCCAACTGGGGTGGGGGCCCCAGCCGACGCGCGCGGGGCTTCGGCAAAGCGCGCGGGTGGGCGGCTGGAAGCGGCCACGTGAGAGAGGATGGGAGTCTGCCGCCGCGACAGCGGGGTCTTCGGGGTCCGGGGCGCGTGGCGCGTCTTAACGAGGGCGAGCGGTAGCGAGCCCGTCCGTAGGGCGCGCATCGCGCCACCTTCTTACCCCGGGCGAGTCATCGAGCCCCTGATTATTCATCGTGGTTATCACGGTGAACACGTTGTGACGCGTCGCCTCCGGCACGCTTCGCGGGAGGTGTCAGCTTATATGCGCGAGGCTTTGCGAGCGCGTATAAGCTGACAGTATTATCCGATTCTCTTGCCTTTGGATCTGTTGCATTCTTGGCAGAGAAGTTCAATATTGCGAACTGTATTTCCACCACCTTCGGCAACAGGAATAATATGATCATATTCAAGATGACGCCGACTGCCGCAGTGCGCGCATTTCCCCTGATCGCGACGCCACACAGCTATTCTTGTTTTTTCTGGAATACGACTACGTTCTGCTATTGCTTCACGCAGTTCAGGGCCATCTTGCCTTCGCGCCAGTGATTCAAATACTTTTCGCTCTTTGTCCGCCATTTCGGCAACTAGTAGCGCACATTCCGCTTGTGTGTATGGCCCGGTAGCAGCGTAAATAGAACCACGAAAGAGAAAAAAGATGGAATTGCGGTATTTGTATTCGTCAGCATAGAAAATTGGATTTAGGAGTTTAAAAAGATGAGTTTCTTTATTAATGGCGACTGGCACTGAATTCGCATCGGAAATCATTTTTATAGCCTTTATGCTATTAGCTTTAAATTCTGCCCTTGCTTTCTTTTTGGTTGCCTCATTATCTAAGAACGACCAGATTTCAACATTTCTTTCTTCCTTCTTGAAATACTGCTGAGCAATTTCATCCACATTAGCACGTAGGCGCTCGATTTTACATTTTATTTTCATGATCGTACCCGCATCATTACGTTTTCGTCCTTAAAAAGAGCGACTCAGAAGCAACCACTCATGCGGTGATATAGACCTCTGACAATGCACGATATAGACTGGTTGAGGGTATTCAAGGTGATAGTGGGAGTCAAATAGATTTATCCTTGTTATTAATAGACATTATTGGTGCGGACTGAACCTCAACTAAAGGGATTGAGCAATGGAATCTGTGCTGAACGGTTCAACTCCTGTTTTTATATTTGGCGGCAGGACCGCGACATTCTGATCGCCCTGTGGGGCGTTGAGGATCGCGACCAGGGGACCACTGACGGCGTTCATGTCCATGGGCTGCGTGACTTTGCCGTATTTGCGCTCAATCCATATTTCGATGGCCTTGGTATCGCCCTTGACGGCTTCCAGCGCCAGGCGGAGGATGATGGCGCGTTCAACATCAACCTTGCCCTTCTGTAATCTGAACATCACCCGCATGGGCTCGATCAGTTTTTCGGGAACGGCGAGTTTTGACGCCCATAACCATATATCCTTCCCTTTTCCCCTACCCTTTGGATTGAGTATTTGGCCCTTCTTTATTCGATGGGGAACAAGATTTGCCATTCTTTTCGCAATTCCTTCGTTTTTATTCTGGGATTCATCGCCATTCATACTGAACCTGCCTTTCTGTGTCGAAGCGATCGGGATCGAAACCTGAGAACGACCCGGAGTTCGGGATGCTGACGTGCAACTTTTAGAAGATTCTGTTGGACCGCCTGCCGACTGATCTTCAATTTTCGGGCGATACCGGCACAGGATGCGGAGCCGTCCACAAGGACGTGGGCCACCATATCGCGCGTGGTTGGCGATAACCGTACCCAAGTCCGCATGAACTCCGCCATGGGATTTTCAGGCTCGGGAACAGGGAGTTTCAACTTAGCCACTTCCTTAGGCGGCAGGCGTTCAAGGGACACAAAGCACTGTCCATGATTCGATGGATGAGGGGATGGACCCTCGCAAACAATGCAATGATGGGTTGAATTACCGTTGTGTGGGCATTTATGACAATCTGGCATGGCAAGACTCCTCCTGTGATGGTTTATGTACTGAAGATTTCGAGAATGGTGATTTCCGGTTCGGCAGGGCCGACTTTGACTTGGATGATGACGGGGCTTTCGATGATTTCTTTGGTCGAATCGCCTGCAAGTATTCCGGCATGGACAAGCCCATCGATGAGAGCCTTTGCGCTAATTCCATCAGGGTCAGCGAGGCGGTGTCGCCGGCAGTGCAAACGGATACGGCACGGTGTATCCACAATCGGATTTTTAGACGGCGCCATGGGTGCGAAGAGAGGAGCGCGTTCCAGGTCGGGAGCGGAAATGGCAAGACGACGCGGAACAATAAGCTGCCGCTCGGCCTGTTGGCGGTATTTGTCGGGTAAGTCTTCAAGTTTCACGCGCCCCCCTTCTAAACCGTGCAAGAACGACGGCGCGGCGCTCCCAATCGCCCCGCCAACGCCTCTGGCTTGCCTGTCGTTCGATGATCGCCGCCATCCGGCATCGGCATAGACCCCAAACATTGCCAGCGGCGATCTCGACGGTGCGCGCGGCAACGGCGGCTTCGTCTGTCACCAGTGTGTTGAGCAAATTGTATTCCGCTTCTCCGCCTACAGGTTTTTCCATGGCACTGTTTCTCTCCTGGTCTTGATCTTGAACTTGATTCTTAGCCTGATTCTTATTCTTATCCTTATCCTTATTCCTACCTAGGTGCCCTACCATGGAGCCCTTCGGCATCCCTTCCGGAACCCTTGCGCAATCCATCCTCTACCCTTTGCAATAAACCGTATTTTGCGAGAAGTTTGATAACGGGCTTGTGTGGATTCGCGTCTTCCTTCAGAGCGCCATACTGAAATTCTACAAACCGAACGACCCAGAGCTTGTCATCGTTGATCTTTTCTATCCGGATATCGAAGTCGGCAAGAATGCTCTCATCCACCGTTTCGCCGATGCAGAACGAACAGAGGTCATAGTCTATTTTCCAGAATCCGGCGCCGTCGCAGCGATCGAGCAGGAACAGCCAGAACAATTTGGACTTCAATGAAAGGGTGCGGAACCAGGGGTCTTCCCATTTATCCGAAGCGGTCAGTCTTTTTGCCATCAGATGTTCCTCCACAACATTTGGTTGATCACACATTCGACAAGCGCTTTGGTGGCACCCATACGGACCCAGGCGCGCAGGTCCTTAGTCGGCGGAACGATGATCTTCCACGGCACCTTGAGTTGGCCGGCCAGCTTGTTGGCGCCGGCCAGGCCGGGCCCATCGTTATCGGCCACGATTACGACGCGGCGGACCGCAACGAGCTTGATGATGTCTGAGATGTGCCTCTCGCACCCGAGGCAGGAAGGCCTGCCGATAGCCATAAACCCGATGGACATGGCGGCGGCGGTATCGGTCGGGCCTTCGCAGATCAGCGCAATGTCAGTGGCGCTGGGCCAGGTCAGCGACATAAAAACGCCCTGGTGGCTGCCGGTGACGGCCCACTTCCGGCCGGAATCGGCACGGAGCCGGATGCCGTCTATCTTTCCGGCACTGTCGCGCATGGGAAATGCCCAAGCGCCGTGCTCCGGCGCCCATGCGGCGCCGAGATCGTTCAGGACCTGCTCGGATACGACGAGGGCCTTGGCATATTCATCGAGCAAGCCGGGATCGGTCTTGTCCCGCCAGACGCGCCACAAGGTGTAGAAACATGGGCGCAAGACGTCGTCGCGCGGAGGCGGGCGATGGTAGTCCGGGATTGGATCGGAGAGACGATGAATCCAGCCCCCGTTCCGGGCCGGGCTATCCGATTTAACGCGCATGCAACAGGCCGCGGTCTCCGAATAGCCACACCAATCCGGCTTGTGGCATATCCGGCAGGGATTATACCGGCTGACTCTGAGCCATTCATTATTCATCCCGCACGTCTCCAGCCATGGGTCGCCAGTTCGTCAATCGTCTTTTTAGCATCGTCCCGCGACAAGTTCGGATCGAACCCGTATTTTTTCAGCACCCTCGCTTGTTTGTATGAGCACAGCGAACCATCCCAGCGCCGGAAGATTTCATTGAGCAGTTGCTTGGCCTGGGAATATGGCATCCCAGCCGGATCAATCCCCTGCTTCAGTAGGACCGCTGTTTGCTTCTCCGATAATGCCTTGCCATGGTCCCATCCGCGTTCTTTGCGCGGGGTGAGAGCAAAGACATCGAAGGGGTTTACGCTGTGCGAAGTGAATTTGGCGCTGGCGATTAAATGGGCTTTCCTGGCGGCGGCTTCGAGACGGCGTTTCTCTTGTTCCTGTTTGAGCTTTTCTTCTTCCTCTTCGAGAAGCGTGTCCATCCGGACCGGTCTGCCGGACTTCTTGGCCTGTGCGATTGCGCGCGCGATAGCAGCTTCCGATGAATTGCCGCCCAGGATGTCGGCGGATGTCATGAGCTTATGGCGGCCGGAATTGCCGACAAAGTCCACGATCAAGCATGACGGTTTGGCGCTGGCGGCGATGGCCGCCTTGCGTTCGTCGTCGGTGGAAAGGCCGTCCACGATGCCCGGAAGCGGGCGCGTGGCACGGCCGGCCATCTGGGCATAGAGCGAACGGCTTTTAGTGGGGCGCGCCATGACGATCAGTTCGACGCCCGGATCGTCAAAGCCTTCGGTGAGACAGCCGACATTGACAACGTACTGAATCCGGCCGGCGGCGAAGTCCTGAAGCATCTGCCGCCTAACGATCTTTTCCGTTGCCCCGCAAACCCATGCCGCCGAACCCGCTTTGTGCCGGTTCAGGATGTCGGCCAGCCGTTCGGCCTGGGCCACACTGGCGGCAAACACAAGCGCGCGGTGATTCCCGGAGATTGAAATTGTCGGATCGGCAATCCCGTGGAGATTCTCTTCGAATTCCATGACCTTAGCCAAGTCGGCGCCGTTCAGGTCGCCGGCGGTGGTGCGGACCCGCGAAAAGTCGAGTCCTTCAACGTGGATCATCTGCTGTTCGATGGGCACCAGCCAGCCCTGGTTAATGGCATCGAGGATCTCATAATCGAATGCCACCGAATCGAACACCTGGCCCAGAGCCTCTTCGTCGGCCCGGTCCGGCGTGGCGGTTACACCGAGCACCTTGAGCCGGGGGTTCTGACGATAGTAGTCAA
The DNA here is from genome assembly GCA_028718125.1 of Kiritimatiellia bacterium. GTDB lineage: Bacteria > Verrucomicrobiota > Kiritimatiellia > JAAZAB01 > JAAZAB01 > VSJD01. The sequence goes on along the minus strand of JAQUMN010000024.1, from coordinate 48,652 downwards.
TCACGCGGCGATACGACTTGGCAGTGGCATGGTGGTTTTCGTCGATGAACAGGTAACCGAAATCGTCCGGCAGGAATTTTCCCATCCGGCCCCCGCCGTCACCGCCGGCGTTCTGGGTCTGGATCGTGCTGATAACCACTTGCGGGTCACTGAACAGGCCGCCGGAGTCCGCTTTTAGGTCTGCCATTTCGATGGCAGTCTTGAATCCCGATACTTGCTCAATCTTTTGCTGTGCCTGGAAGATCATCTCCTCGCGATGCGCCAAGAACATGACCCGCCGCGGGAAGCAGTGGCGGATCAGCTCGGCCATGACGATGGTCTTGCCGGTGCCGGTCGGGAGAACGATCATAGTGGAGTCGTCTTCCTGCCAGGCCTGCCAGACGGCAGAGACAGCTTGATGTTGATACGGGCGCAGGATCATTGTTTCAATTCCTTGGGGATGACCATGTCGTACCGGAACTTGCCAATCAGGCCGCGATGAGCGCAGGCCCGGCATCCTTCGCCCTGGCAGGATGGGCAGAGGCAATACGGCATGGTGGCCTTGATGGCGGTGTAAGCCTGGTCCAGGGCGGCTTTGATCTGCTGCTGGTTTATTTCAGCGTAGAGCATGTCTTTGCCGTGAGCCGCCTCGGCAATAGTTGTCCGGATCTTGCTCAACTGCGTGCAGATGGCCTGCATCTCGTTCCGGCGAATCCAGAGCGGCAGGAGTTTGCCCGGAATCGTCCTGCCATTCGGGTCTTTTTCGACTGCGTTCGGATCTGGCGGCGGGCCGAATGCGGTGGATACGGCGACTTCCTTCCGCACCTGAGCAATCGTCTTTGCGCCGGAAACGATTTCCCGGAACTTTGCCTCTGGGATTGACGCCAACTTCTGCGCGAGGGAGCTTTCTTTTTTCGATACCCCAAGCTCGACAAGAGTCGGCGCGACCGAAACCGGTGTCCTGCGGGAACCGGTTTTTTCCGGTCTGCCGCCTTTCGCCCTTTCCGTCGCCTTCAGCAGTTCGCCCATTTTCCGCTCGGCTTCCAGCGCATACGACCGGCAATGCTGAATCGCCGCCTCGCCCATACCCTTGCGTTTTGCCCAGTCCTGAGCGGTCAACGCCAAATCCTTCAGCTCTTTGGCTTTCTGAACTGTGGTGGCCTCCGCCAGCATCTGAGATGCGCGGGACATGATCGCCAAGGAAGTTTCACTCGTCATAAGATTTTCAGCTCCAGTGCGCGTTGTTTTGCCAGCCGCGCCCCTGGCCCCTGGGCAGGGAATTAAAACGGCAAGTTGTCGAACGCCGTCCGCAACTTCGCCATTACCTCTCCCCAATCGGCCGGGGTGTATTCCGTCTGCGGCTTATCGCCGTGGACTGCCTTGATGATCTCAAACCACTTCGCCTCGACCTCGGCGCGCGGCGAGTCCTTCATCGCATCGGTGATCGCCTTCCAGCAGTCGTTCATGCTTGAAGGAGGTGCGGGTTTCTTTGGCGATTCCGGCGGCTGCAGTTCAGGCTCTTTCGGCGGCGCGGACTGCGGGACCTGCTTTTTCGGGGACTGCGTGCCGCCGGACACCGCGCGCAACTTCGCGCCGTATTTCGCCAGGAGTGCCTTCCTGTCTGCATTGGCGATCTTTGCGCCCCCCGATCCGCCCCCCACCGGGTTCACCCACTTCACTTTCGGCACCGTGTGTTCCTTTTGGTCGTTACCGGTAAACGTCTCGTTTTCGATCACGAGTTCCACGGGGATTTCGACCAGCTCGGAAGCATGATCTTCCAGCCAAAACGGGTCCGTTCCATCCCAGCCGAACACTTCCTTGATCGTTTCAATCGCCCGCGTGTTGACCGCTCCGTCCTTGGTCGTCAACCAGAACGTGTTGCTGATCTTCTGTCCGCCTTCCAAGGCAAACTCCATCGTCGCGATCAGGCACCCGTTGGCGTGGTCGCCAACCTCGACGTGACCCGTAGGCCGCGCCGGATATGTTCCATTGTCTATCGCCTACACCGCCGCCCTCGTATTGCCAGTCTATATCCTGATCGGTTGCCTGTATTCCTGGATGGTATATCCCGTGGTCGTAGTGTCAATCCTGACACTGGGACGATATTGGATGACATATCTCACGGCGCACCAAATGTATCGTCTCGCCACCAGCATGGAGTCTCATAAAGGGTTGGCAGATGAACTTCTGCGAGCCCGTTATGATTTCACTCATCGGTACGCATTGAACATCGTCGTTCTCATCGGCTTTTACGCAGCCTGCATCATTGGTTTCTTTCAGCGATGGTCTTTGACTGAATGCTTGATTGCCTTTGCTCAGTATGCACTCCTACTGCTTCTCTCCGCTTGTCTTTTCGTTCTCTCAAAAACGGCCTTCTTAATCCTTGGCGATAGTTTGCCAAAGGAACTGTTGATAGACATCGCGAACAAGGCGGATGATAAGAAACTGGACAAGATGATGCTGCGTTCGCTGTTCGATAAAGAAGATATGGACAGCATACCTACAGAAAGAATGATTGATTACTTCGACCGTGCTGGAGAAATCCGGAAAATCCCGTATTTTAGCAGCATTATAGTCTTAGCGACATTTTCAGCCTACGGCTCGGCATATACACTTATCCCGGATGCCGTGGCATCTTTCTCCCTTAAAACGCTGACAATGATATCGGTTGCCTCCGGCGTCCTATTGATCCACATCCCCTATATGATAAGCAAAAAGATGCTACTCATGAGGTTGACAGCGCGATTCTCTGGAGAGGAATATCGAAATATTAAGAAGAAGTTGGAAACAGGCAGCACCTCATGGCTCATTCTGGGACCTGCTGAAATTCTTGGGGCGAGTGTCTTTGCGCCACTTTCGTTCTGGCTGATCAAACAGCTTCTGGATGGACTCGGTCGATGATATATTGTTCTTAACAAGAGCATGGACCATACAATTCACTCGGCACGGACGCAATGCGAATCGAGAATCACATTTGACATTAACTGAAAATCATCCATCCCAATAAATCAGCCATCACCTCACCGGCAGGTGGCCCGGAATCGCCAGCCAACCGCTGCGGCCGTGGTCGAGTTTCATGACCATGTAACGGATCGGGTCCATGGCGTGGTCGCGGTCTTTGATGGGGGCTTCCTTGGCGTTGCGGCCGTCAACGGCGGGCTGCCAGGCGTAGTCGAAAAACTCGCTGATCGTTTCCGGACAGCAATCGCACACAATCAGACGGGGCTTCCCATCCGGTTGGATTTTCAAGCGCTCTTTAACCGCCTTGATCCCGCTTTCGACGTTCTTGCTGGCGCGTTGGGTTCTGATCCCGGCTTCGTGGAGGGTGGCGCGATCCTCGGCGTCATGATCGGCCACGGTCCAGCGGAAGCTGGTTCCCCTTGGCTCGGCCTCATTGATTGCCTTGGCATGGACCTGGACCGTCTGCCGAGCGATATAGCGTTCGCGGTAAATCCAGAGCCGCCCATCAGGGTCTATCGCACCCCAGAGGCATACAAAGGGGTTGGTGTAACCGAAATCAATGCCGCGGACCTTGTCCCACCGCTCCCAGCCGGCTGGCATGGGGCCCTTGTGGACGTGGATGTCTTCGTCGAACTCACTATAAACGGCCCCTTCGCCTTCGCACCAGACGCCATCCAGCATCCGGCGGCGCTGGGTGCCGGTCATGGCTTCCAACGTGGCGAGAAAGTCCTTGCTTAGGTAGGGATTATCTTGCGGGGTCCAATGCTGGTTCGACCAGATAGCGGCGTCCGGTAAAGGTTCGCCGGTCTCGGGGTTCTGGTGCAGGATACCGGCCTTGTAAAGCCAATGGCGTTGACTCTTGGGATTACAGTCGAAAATCGCCTTATGGGATGGCGCACCTTCGACCACCTGGGCCAGGCGGGATAGAACCGTCTGGACTGTGGGCCAGCTTATTTGCGTGGCCTCGTTGAAAAAGATGTGCAGGTATTCCGTGCCGAGAATCTTATCAACGCGCTCCTGGTCATCGAAACCATCCACACGGATCAAGGAGCCATTGCTGTGCCGGATTTCGAGATCGCTTTCTAGCAGTTTGAAGTCGCGCCGGCCACGGAGCATCTTGACGAGACTATCCGACCAGAGGCTTTTAGCCGCCGCGATACGTGTGCGCCGGGCCATGAGAATCCGCGCGCCGGGATAGGTGGCGGCCTGAACGCAGAGCCAGGCAAGGATAACGTCAGTCTTTCCTGAACGTGCGCCGCCATAGAAAAGGTGGCGGCGGAGTTCCGGCCGTTCAAGGTGCTGTTGCCAGGCTATGGTTTGCTTTGGTGTGAGTGTGATCACACCTATGGCCGGAATGTCAAATGGGGGCGTGGGCGGAATTATGGCTCAAATGTCGTCTGACAACCCTTACGCCAGGTTATGAGCAATGGAAGCAGGTCATTACACTTCATGCCTATCTTATTCTGTAGCATAATAACTGGCTTTTCGAATTCTTGGCTGTGGTTTTATTTATTGAAATTATTATGTTGCAATGATTGCTTTTTCTGTTTATAAAGCAGACACATTTAAGTGCGTAACGAATGGATTTGCCCTTAAAGACGATGGTGGTTACGCCTAATTACGTTGATCTTAAAACAACCAGGAGACATTAATGAACATCAAGAAAACAATTCTACAGCAGAAAATGATAATTGCCGGGTTATTGTCCATGGCGATGCTTGTCATGCTGCCCGGCTTTGGCAACGCTCAGACGGCGAAAAAGGATGCGACTGCAAACGAATCCGGCAAAGAAGCTGAAGCTCTTCAATTCAAAACTCCAACAGAAGCCATGGCTTCATATGCGGCTTCGAACGCTACCGCCGCCGTAAAAAAAGCCGTGGTGAAATACCTTCAGAATGCAACCACATCGCAGAATGAGACCGACGCCCAGGCAGCGACAATACAGTTGATTTCTCTTTATACCCGCGGAAGCAATACAACGGATCTTATTCAATTATGCTTGCAGCGATTGAATGCTACAAAAGACGCCGATACGATCTATTCACTCACGACAAGTTTAGCTGGCGCTTATCAGATGGCCCAGGATTATTCCAATGCGGCCCGGGTATTGAACGAATTCCTGGAAAAGCAGCGAACTCAGACAACACCGGCCAATGTGCTGGCAACAGCCACCACCCTTTCCTCATTATATATTACAAAAACAAGTCAGACCAACGAGGCTTTTGTCATGTTAGACCGGGAGTTGAATCAATTTCCACCGAATGCCGAAAAGGAGCGGAATGGCATGGTTAGCCTGATGCTGGCAACCCTCACGCAAGGTAAAGCCAACGAAAAGACCATTGAATTTTGCGCCAAACAGATGGAAACTGAAAAATCGCCCTTGGTGCTTTATACGCTGGCGACGGCATTATCCGGGAGTTATCAGGGACTTCAGGACTATCCGAACTCGGCTAAAGTCCTTGATACTTTCCTGGAAAACAACCGTACAAAATTGCTGCCTGCAAATGTGCTGACAATGGCCAAATCTCTGTCTGTCTTGTACGTTGAAAAAATTAGTCGCCCGGATGCCGCCCTTGCCATGTGGGATCGAGAAATCAAGGCGTTGCCCGCGGAAGCCGACCCAGAAAAGGCGGCTATGCTGATTGCTCAGGGTGATGTCTGCTTTTCAACGTTAAAAAACATGGCGTCGGCGGAAGCGGCTTATCTGAAAGCAACGGAACTTTATAAGGCCATTCCGGCTAATCCCATAATGAGTGAAGCATGTTTAAAACTTGTCCAAGTCTATGTCAAAAAAGGAAATCCTGATCAAGCCGGCGCGGTTTTGCTTTCATGCCTGACCAACTGTCCGATCTTACCGGCTTCACCGCTTGTGCAAAAAATGATAGAAGTGGATTCCCCCAATCCCTGCCTGGATTCCGCCGTCTGGATTCTGCGAGACAGGATTGCAACGCAGTATGCGGCCAGCGCGGCAGTAGATCTATATCAGCCGGATATCGTCAAATTGCTCTTAAAACAAAGCAAAAACCAGGAAGCTTTGCAGGAGGCGCGGGTATTCCTGCATGCCTGTTCGGATAAATCACTGCCAGCCGCAATTGATCTGGTAACCATGGCTTTCAAGACCATTGACGGCAATCTTGGTCGGGCTAATAACTTCCTGAGATATCAGAAGTACGGTGTCGTCGGCGAAGACGGCAAATCCGGCACAGCGGACGACTTGAAGAACCCCCTGTTAGATGCGCCGCCTCTTAACGATGAACGGCGAAACGCTCTATTCACGGCGAAACTAGACACTTTGCCTAATAATTGGACAGGCTGGAATAAACGCTCTTCCATCTATATATATCTGGATCAACCCGACGAGGCTTTTCAAGCATTACGCAGATCATTTGAAATGTGCCCGATGAATGAAAAGGACCTCCAGATGGCCACGGACGCGCTTTCGGGGTTTATTATTCGGAATACCAAGGACGTAAAATTGGCAGAGTCCCTCGTCGATTATATTATGTTCGGACAAATGGGAAAAGACGGGCAAAATGGCACAGCGGATGACTTGAAGGATCCTGCCCAGGATATTGCGCATCAAATTCAATACGCTACGCAACGTCCCTCCACGCCAGCCAAGACAGAAACTCCCAAACCCGCGGCAGCGGTGAAGACCGAAGCGCCTAAGCCCCCGGCACAGCCTGCCCAGCCCGCCGCCAAACCAGAGGCTCAACCTGCAGCCAAAGCAACGCCTGATACCGCTGATTCCGAATCCAAATAGAGTAAAACGTGAAATTATGGATTCAGACGTTGATGATATGGGGAGGAACTGTTTGTCTTGCCTGGGGCACTTACGAATCAAATGACAATCCGTTGCTGCACATGCGCGGCAAGGCGTTTGTCCATACCGTTGAATTATTACAGCAGGTCAAGACAAAAATATCCGAGCCTCCAACCAATAATATACCGATAAAGACAGTCTCATTCCATCCTCCCGATCGCGTTTCATTTCCTCCCGCTGCCTACAATATTCACGGGACGGTCTCCGCAACCATGGAAATAACGCCTTGCTGCGCCATCGTTTTCAGTGAACCGGAAAAAACGAAAATATCTTCCGAAATGTTTTTGACACGCAGGACGGAAGGTGTGGCTGGGACCGGTTCAGGAACCACCCCTTTATCAGTAAAGCATCCACGACAAGAACCATTCTCGGACCTTCCCACCGGCGTGACTATCGCATTTCGGGAAACGGGACTGAACACCAGGCTGCCGACACCGGTATTTTTATCCGCCTCTCGTGTGGCCCCCACCAGTTCCGTAGAAACCGCTCACGCGCCAGTCTTTGAAATGCGGATGAATATAGGGGGCGCGCCGCGCCTTGCTTCAATGGCGGTCAGACTAGCGGTCATGCCGGTGGATAATACTCGAACGCCCATTAGTGTCGCAAACACGGATTCCAAGTTCGGCGATGTATTAAAAAACAACATCCATATCGCTCCCCTGCGCGTTGATGCCGAATCCGTTTTACGAGCTTGGGCCGGCAACGCTCCGGCGTCTATTCCTTCCGTATCGGTAATTAAATTCAATTCGGTTGCATTTCCAAACAAAGAATGGCCCATGAACCCCCTATTGGTTTCCTATCGCCCTGTAAACATATCGAGTTCCGCAAATTCCCCGGCCAACATTTCCACTGGTTTTGAAATACGTAAAAACACGGATGACGAACCACGCCTTCTGTATTCCGACAAGAAAGAGATAAAGATATTGGCAACATCTATTGCGTCTAAGGATAATACCCAGCCGCCCATTGACCGCATTTGTGTAAACTCGAGGTTTAACAGCGCATTAGAAAACGACCTTCATATCACCCCCTTGAATATCGATATCGCATCCGCTCTGCGGACTTGGACGGATAATGCCCTGGCGATCGTTCCACCCATACGGGCGATAGAATTCACCCGAACTGCATTTCAGAATGCGGCGCAACCCGTGAATTCCATATCGGTTTCATACCGTCCCGAGAATGTCTCCGATTCTATTAGTTCAACAAACGATGCGCGATCGGGTTTTAAAATGCGCAGAACTTCGTCGAATGCATACCTCCCGGAATTGAACGAGATAGTAATAGCGGCCAAGCTTGCTATTTCCGGAAACAACGGTTCGTCACCGATCGAAATCATATGGACGGATAATATTCCCGGCGGTTCTTCAGGAAACAGATCCCGTGCTGCCCCCCTACTCCTTAATATTACGTCGCTTTTGGATGCCGCACGTAGCGCCCTTATATACGTTCCGGCCCCGCCTAAACTTACCGTTGTTGCGACAGATAATTCTGCATCATCGCCAACCCCCATCATTCCCCGCTATTCTGCCGATACCTTTGCATTAAACAAAGCCAATGCCGCTCCTATCCGTCTGAACGGGCTAAATACAAATAAATTTCTTTTCGTGCAAATCCGTCAAGTAATCTTAGCGTCGTATCTCACGAATTCATCGATTCGCAACCCTTGTAGCCTGAATATGCGTCAATCAGACCCTGCAATTCCGCAAGCCATCGATCGGATACTGGCTTCCAGTATAATAGATGAAGTGCGTAGCGGCAGGCTTAATAAACGCAACCCCGAAATCAGGATGCAGTTGGTCCAAGTCCTGGGAGATAATCCGTTAGGTCCAAATAGCAAACAGATTTTCTCCATGATCCTGGATAATTTTCCGGGCAACGCCGCACGGCGCAAAATAGCCGCCCTTCAGGCATGGGCGCAGGAATATGCCGGCGGCCGTTACGCACCCGTACTGGGGTATTACATTATGCATCAATTCTACAGAAACAAGGACTACGATGCGGCCATTCAATTTGCCGATAGTTTTCTTAAAAATAACAAGGAATATAACGACCGCGTGTGTTTTCTGCAGGCCTTATGTTATGCCCAGAAAAATAACAACACCGCCGCCCTGAACGTGCTTCAGAAAATCAGAAGTGATTTCCCGGAATCCCCCATGGCGCCGGAATCTGTATTCCTTTACGCCTGGATATTTTATGAAGAAGGCAATCCGGCGGAAGCGCAGACAATCCTGAAGGAATTGGTTGCGAAATATCCGAATACAGCCTCTGCAGGCAAGGCGGCTAAGCTTCTTGAGGTAATTAACCAGAAAAACAGTTTGACCGCCTCAAGGCCATAGCGCATCTTAGGGGCAAAATGTTATGACTTTTTTCGCTCGAACGGGAATCATTGTTGTTATGGTTTGTCTGGCGTGTATTTTGACAGGCGGGCTTGCGTCTGTGTCCGCCGCCACGCAGCCAAATATAGTTTTGGTTGCTGTTGAGTCGCTACGCGCCGATCACGTCGGCTGTTACGGCTATCGCCGCGCAACCTCGCCGGCCATGGATGCTCTTGCGGCAGAAGGAGTCCGCTTTGATCAGGCAATCTCCGCCGCTTCATGGACCACACCGGCCGTGATGAGCATGTTCACCTCTCTGCCTCCTTCCCTTCATCAAACGGTGTCCAGTTCCACCATGCTGCCGGAGGGCCTGACCACCCTTGCCACGGAATTGAAAAACGGCGGGTACCAGACCGCCGCAATTATCGTTAACCCGTGCGCCAGCAGCAAATACGGGTTCAACCGCGGGTTTGATGTGTTTGATGACAGCTCCATTCAACTGGCCGCCGGTCTTGGCGACCTTGATTTGAACAATAACAGCGTCAGCGACATGGTTACTCAATATGCCGTGAAATGGCTCAAATCCTGCCGTCGGCCTAGCCTCCCGTTCTTTCTTTATGTATTTTATTTTGATCCTCATTATGACTATATGCCTCCCTCGCCTTATGACGGCATGTTCACAGATCCCGATTATTATGGCGATCAGGACGGCTCGAAAATTGTAAGACTGGCGGGCAAACCGCTCGCCAAAGCGGATAAGGAACAGATTATCGGTCTCTATGACGGTGAAATCCGGTTTACCGACGATCAAATCAAGGTGTTGATAGACACGCTGCGCGACATGAATTTACTGACAGATACTTTGCTCGTTATCACCGGGGATCATGGAGAGGAATTCTGGGATCATGACAGGATGATGCATGCGCATACTCTTTATGATGAGCTACTTCGCGTACCCCTGATCATTCATTGGCCGAAAGAGATCAAACCGAAGCAGGTTGTTGCCGAGCAAGTGTCGCTTGTTGACCTGATGCCGACCCTCCTGGACATGGCCGGCCTGCCGATCCCGGGCCAATGTCGGGGGCAAAGCCTCGTCTCATTGTTCATGTCATCTTCCCGCCGGACATTCACCGAAAGGCCTGTATTTGCCGAAACCGAAAGCAGAACTGCGCTTAAGTGCATCCGGACTTCCTCTCAAATATTGATAGAACACGTTAAGGACAAAACCTTTGAAGCCTATGACCTGGAGAACGATCCGTTCGAACGCGACGACCTGGCGCTTATGCCTCAATATACCGAATTTCAGCCATTGCTGACAGCTTACGAGGATTGGAAAAAACAAAACGCGGAATTCAATGCCACAAACCGTCCGGCCCAGACTATTAAAATCGATCCGCAATTGATGAAACAACTCAAATCCCTGGGTTATGCACATTGATGGCGATGAAAAATATTATTATCGCCTGCTTAATGTTTTTTCTGCCGGTAATTCACGGGTGGCCCCAATCGCCTGTAACTTCCTCTCCCCGAATTGCCTGCGCATCTTCCGAACTGAATTTTGGCAATAAATCACAGACAAATATCGTCCATTATTCATTTATCATAAAAAACGAAGGCCAATCACCTTTAATAATCAGCAGGATTCACGCCTGTTGCGGCGCCAATACACGTTTAACCACCAACTCTGTGCCGCCGCAAACCAATGCCGTTCTTGAGATGACCCTGTCCCTCTCGGGCCGCACCGGCCCAATGCATAAAAGCATCTATATTCACTCAAACGATCCTGTAAACCCCATTTATCAACTTAAAATAACAGGCAATGTTGCGGCACCATGAAAAATCCTGATTCATCCTCAATAATCAATTGGGCTAAGAAATATTTTCTTTTGCTGTCGGTCTTATTCTTTCTGGAAGGACAAGCCAAGGCTTTAGAACCATTAAAAATAGACTATTTCTTTGAGCCTGGCTGTCGCGAATGTAAAATAATATCCGACACCATTCTTCCGGCCCTAAGCAATGCCTTTAACGGAAAATACTTGTTGAACTACCGCGATGTGGGGATAATGACGAATTACGCTGTCCTGGCGCGCTGTCAGGAAACAACAGGCTTAATAAAGAATGAGCCGGTCTATTTTGCCATTGGCGAGCATCTTCTCTTCTCAGGATTAGTGGAAATTCAATCCGATTTTCTTGCTGCGGTTGATAAAGCCCTTCACGAGCGGATAATTGACCCAGAAAAAAACAATCGGCCTATTGATCTGCCCGCTCTAGTTAAACAGCGTTTTCAACGCCTAACGCTTCTCGGCGTTCTTCTGGCAGGCTTGGTTGACGGCATTAACCCCTGTGCCATATCAACGTTGATCTTCCTGGTCAGCGTCCTCGTTATAGCCGGATTCCGACACAGCCAGCTTATTGCCGTTGGGGCCGCATATTGCCTGGCATCCTTTATAACTTATACCGCCATAGGATTCGGTCTCTTTCATTGTATTCATAGCTTGGAGGGACTCCCTTTTGTCCGGCGGGGGTTGGAATTGACCATGGCGGGAATATTGATAGCACTGGCATGTCTTTCATTCAATGATGCTTGGAAATACCACTTATCAAGAGATCCGAATTCCATAACAATCAAATTGCCCCGCCGGATTAAACTGATTATGAATTCCATGATGCGGCTTTTTTCGACCACCCGCCATGCATTGTTCGCGGCATTTGTTATCGGCATTCTTGTTACTTTGCTTGAAACAGTATGCACCGGCCAGGTTTATGTGCCGACATTGGTTTTAATCATCAAAAGCGGGGCATCGCCGTTCCTGGGCCTGATCTATCTACTATTGTACAATTTAATGTTTATCCTTCCTCTGGTAGTCGTATTCGGGTTGATTTTGTATGGAATAAAAGTTCAACATTTGATCGACTGGAGCCGGCAACAGGTCGTTAAGTCAAAAGTAATCATGGCTTGTTTATTTATCGCCCTGGCTCTTGTCCTGATTTTGCTGTGAGAAACTTATGCTCATGGAACAATGTTGCCTTGCGTACATCGGCCCCGGAGCAGGATTTGCTTTTACCGGAGCATTTCTGACCACGCTTGCTGCAATAGCGTCCATTATGACAGCCTTTTTGACGGTTTTTTTACGCCGGACAGTTAAAGCCGTTCGTCGCCGTTTCTGGCGCTCTAATTCTCCCCCAAAAACCATAATTATTGGTTTTGACGGGTTGGACCCGCGCATTGCCAAAAACCTGATCCAGCACAACCGCTTGCCAAACATGCGCAGGTTAATGGAATCCGGAACTTTTTCAGAGTTGCAGAGCACCATGCCTCCTCTTTCGCCGGTTGCATGGTCATCTTTTATCACCGGCGTAAATCCGGGCAAACACAATGTCTATGATTTTCTCCGGCGCGATCCGGCGTCATATCGAATTTTACCTGCCTTGGCGGCGTCGGATGACTTCATTCAATCTCAACGTAATAAAAAGAATATCCGCCTTCATCGTAAGAGCACTCCATTCTGGAATCTTTTATCGAAAGCTTCTGTTCCCTCTTTTGTTTTCCGCGTTCCGGCAACATTTCCTGTTGAACCATTCGAAAACATGCGTTTGCTGGCCGGCATGGGCATTCCCGACCTGCGCGGGACTCAGGGGCTTTTCACGTGTTTTGAAGCCGGCCTCCAATCACCGGTTGCAACCCAAAACGGCGAACGAATTCCACTTGAACCGAGGAATGGATGCCTTGAAGGAATTCTGGCCATACAAAAGGATGCAGACAATCAATGGACAGTTACTATAAACCTGAAGCCGGAAGGTAACAACGGCAGTGTCTGTTTATTCCTGCCCGGATGCTCTGTCGCACTTAAACCGCGTGTTTTTTCGGAATGGGTCAGAATCCCTTTCCGCAAGGGACTTGGCAAGTTTTATGGCATTGCCCGTTTTTGTCTGCTTTCCGGTTTCCCCGATGTCCGTCTTTATGTTACGCCGCTCCATATGGATCCATCCAGACCGGTTATTCCGCTTGCTGTTCCCAGACGCTATTCCATTGAACTGGCCAACGAGCACGGTTTGTTCGGCACGCTCGGAATGGCGGAAGATACCGGCGCGCTCATGGATGGCGTTTTGGATCCAGACCTGTTTCTCAAACAGACATATAACCTGCAAACCGAGCGGGAGGATATTTTTCTGGATGAAATCCGCCAAACACCCGATGGTTTCTGCATGGGTGTTTTTGATTTTACCGATCGAATCCAGCATATGTTCTTTGGCGGAAATGCCGATGATTATCCATGGGGCAACAACCAGTCGGATATCGTTGCCACGGCTTATGAGCGGGCGGATGAATTTCTTGGCCGCATATTGACGACAACCGGCAACAAAAGTCTTGTTTTTGTGTTGTCGGACCATGGATTCGAACATTTTAAAAAAGGCTTTAACTTAAACGCCTGGCTGCAACAAAGCGGACTTCTGGCCGCCGCCATATCGGATAATAGAGAATATCTCCAAAGCATTGATTGGCAGGCTACCCAGGCCTATGCTTTTGGATTAAACAGCCTCTTCCTGAATCGGATTGGCAGAGAAGGAAAAGGCATTGTTTCCGAAGCTGAAGCCGAATCGCTTATCCGTTTTATTTCCGAAAACCTGCTTAAAGTAAAAGACCCTGAAACAGGCCAATCTGTCATCTCGAATGTCTATTCCGCCAAAGAGACATACCACGGCCCATACATGGAAAACAGTCCCGATCTCATTATCGGTTATGCGCCCGGTTACCGGGTAGCATGGCAATCCGGCCGGGGAGGCGTTGGCCGTGATTTATTTGAATACAATAGTACACCATGGACCGGCGATCACTGTATGGATCCCAAGCATGTTCCCGGCGTCTTCCTCAGTAATCATCAATTCAACTTACAGAAACAACCCCATTTAACCGATATTGCTCCGAGCGTTTTGAATGCCTTTAATATCCCTATGCCGGATTACATGGATGGACATGTTATATAATTCCGGCGCGTTCGGGTTTAGTGTGGGATTTTTCATTGACTCAAAACAAGAATCGATATCATATTAACTTTAATCATGACTCGCTCTTTGGCCGTCATTCCGAGCGGAAGTCGAAGGAATCTCATGTCCCGCGAGGCATTTTACGTTTACATGATGACCAACAGGGCACAGACGACGCTGTATATCGGAGTCACGAACAGCCTGGTGCGTCGAGTCCATCAGCATCGATCGGGTGATGTGGCCGGGTTCACGGAACGATACAACCTGAATTGTCTTGTGTATTACGAGCAGTACAACGATCCGCGGGATGCGATTGCGCGAGAGAAGCAGTTGAAGCGTTGGCGCAGAGAGAAGAAGGAGGCCCTGATCGGAAAGATGAATCCGACGTGGATGGATTTGGCCGAGAGTGTGCTCGGACTCGGGTCGGCGCCCGCGCCGGGGTGGAAGAAGGCTTAGATCCCTCGACTGCGCTCGGGATGACGGAAGTGGGTGCTCGGGATGTGACCGTTTCTTCGTGTCATGTCGAGCGAAGTCGAGACATCTCATCTCTACTTGGAGAGAGGATGAAGGCAGGGGCGGAGTGGTAAATATATCACCGAGGATAGCACTCAATGCTAAACCCGGAAGGACCATTTTATTAATATCCGTGTCATCCGTGGTAAAAATTTGTCATATCTCTGCCTATGCTAAGTAGTTGGTCATGATTGATGCAAACAAATACACCCGCCGAGATTTCCTGAAATTAGCCGCAACAAGCGCTGTGCTTGCGACTGGTTTCCCGGCTTTTCTGCGTTCCAAGCCCGCCATCCCGCGCCGGGTTGTCATTCTGGGCATTGACGGCATGGACCCAAAACTGGTTCAGCGTTTTATCCGCGAAGGCTTTATGCCGAATTGCCGGCGTCTGACGGAAATAAACGGATTAAAATGCCTCCAGACCTCCAGTCCGCCGCAAAGTCCCGTGGCCTGGTCTGGTTTCATTTCAGGCGCCAACCCGGGCGTTCACGGCATTTTTGATTTTATCCACCGCAACCCCTCCACGCTGGCGCCATTCTGCTCCATGGGACTCATTGAACCGCCACCACATAAACTCACTGTAGGCTCTTATATTTTGCCGGTTTCTTCCCCAAAAATGCAGAATTTCCGTCAGGGGAAAACATTGTGGGTTGAACTGGAAAAGCACGGCATAAATTGCACGGCCTTGCGCGTTCCTGTCAATATTCCTCCCACGCCCACCCACGCCAAAACTCTCTCCGGCATGGGCACTCCCGACCTTTACGGCAGCCATGGATTCTTCACGCTCTTTACCGATGACACCAGTGAAACAGCGCGGGATGTGGCCGGTGGAAGGATTGAACGCGTTACAAACGACGGCAAACGGATTGTCTGCCATGCCCCCGGCATCCAAAATCCATTCCGCAGTGAGGGACACAAATCTTCTCTGGTCATTTATGCTGAACCCGATTCATCGAATCGTGCCGCTCGTATAAAAGTTCAGAACACTGACATAAAATTGAAAGAGGGAGAATGGAGCAATTGGATTCAGGTTACATTATCGTTTCTTCCATACATCGCTGAAGCCTCAGCAATCTGCCGGTTTTACCTTAAAAGCGCGCGCAATCCCTTCTCATTGTACTTGTCGCCCTTGAATATTGACCCTGCCAATCCGGCACTGCCGATTTCAACGCCATCAAATTATGCTCCCGCCCTTGCGCGTGATATTGGACTTTTTTACACCCAGGGATTGCCGGAAGAGACCCGAGCGCTATCGGCCGGAGCTCTTTCCGATGACGATTACCGGCACCAGGCCGTTGACGTGTTAAGGGAGCAACAACGCCTTTTTGAATCCGAATACCATCGTTTTAATGACGGCTTTTTTTTCTTCCATTTTTCTTCGCTTGACGCCAACTCTCATATGTTCTGGCGCGCCTTTGACCAGACTCATACCGCCTATTCCCCGGCCCTGGCCAAGCGCCACGGGGATTTTATTCCATGGTTATACAAGCAAATGGATCGTCTCATCGGAACATTGCCGATTGAAGATTCGTCCCGCACACTTATCCTGATTATGTCGGACCACGGTTTTGCGCCGTTCAGCAGGCAGTTCCATCTGAATGCCTGGCTCAGGGACCAGGGGTATCTGATGTGCGGTCAAAGCTCGCCGGACACACAACGGTCCATCTTCAATGATTGCGATTGGAAAAACACCCGCGCTTATGGAATTGGAATGAATGCCTTGTATCTCAACATCAAAGGACGGGAACCTTATGGGATTGTTCCTTCCGGCTCTGCCGCCGAACAATTTAAAGAGGAATTAAAATCCCGCCTGCTGAATACCCCTGATCCCATGACTGGAGAGCCTGTTTTTAAATCCGTTTATAAAGCTTCCGAACTGTATGCCGGCCCCTGTGCCGGGCAAGCGCCCGACCTGGTCTTGGGATATGCTCCTCCATTTAGAATCTCATGGGAAAGCGTCCTGGGCGGGATCAATGCCGTTTCCTTCAGCCCTAATACCGACCCGTGGAGCGGCGACCATACCGTGGAAGCTGATTGCGTGCCGGGCATCCTTCTCGCAAACCGATCGTTGGGACTTGAAAATCCGGCCATAACCGATCTGGCGCCCTTTATCGCTTCTACTTTTGACGTCCCTGCCACATTCGGATAGGTCGGTTTTAACCGCAAAGAACACAAAGAAAAACAATATAATCTTTTTCCTTTCTCCATTATCTCTGCGATCTTTGCGTTCTATGCGGTAAATATTATTTTGTCTTTCAGTGCATATCCATCATCTTGCGAACATAACTCACATCGGGGTCAGTCGGAATAGAAACATTTTTATCGCTGCACATTAAAAACGCGTTCTCATAAGTATGCATTCCCGCAAACCGGCTGGCGGCGAATATATTGCTTTGCGTGAAGCACCCCGTGGCAAGCCGCGGGGTATTTTTGCGGAACCCTCCAAAGCCTTGGCGAGGGAGGGTCATAGCGGCCTTAAAATCAAATCCATTTTCAGGAAGAACCACCATATCCGGCGCCCTATCGGTCTGAGGACCCGTGTATATATCTTTCTTATGAAACACCTTTTTAACCACAGGTCGGCCGTTAAAAGTCATTGAATATAACGCCGATTCCAGTTCCTTAACCAATTTCTCTTCGTCTTCCGGCATCACCGATCCACAAGGGAAGCGGCCTTTGCGGTGCAGGTATATCCGGCAGGGATCAAGGGCAAAAGCTTTGGTCTGGGGCAGCATGTCTACGGGAAATTCTCCGCCTTCACGCAAACAAAGCCATCCTTGTTCCCCAAGAAACACGTTTATATGAACTTCCTGTTCCAACCGGCAAAAGCCGTGATCGCTCATTACAATAATGCGCTCCTCTCCCGTGCCTTTGTTCAATATTTCACCAATCCATGAATCAATCCGGCAATAAAGCTCCATGGCTCGCTCATGCCGGGAATGCCTTCTGTCTTCCACCGCATCGAATAAAAAATGGTGCAAACGATCCGTCTCGGTAAAAACAAGCATAAAAACATCCCAGGCAACCGATTCCCACGCCCGTCGCGCAAAGTTTATCCGGGTTTCAACAACCTTCAACAAGTCATCCATAAATTCATCAAGATCATGTTTTGCCACATCCAAATCCAGGTCCACGCGGTAATTCATTTCCTTCAAAACGGGCAAAAGTTCCTTCGGATATATCGCCTGTTCAAAATCCGGGACTACAAAGCCGGAAATCAGCAAGCCATCAACTTGCGGGGCCGGATAGGTGGCCGGAACATTGATGACTACGGTCTGGAGCCCTCTTCGATTTAAAGTCTCCCAGAAAGGTTCCGCGCATAAATCGGATAACATGGGGAACTTGTATTTGTAGGAGTTTGGTTCAAGATCGGTAAAACCAAAAATACCATGCCTGCCCGGATTGACGCCTGTTATCACCGAACTCCAGGCCACTGACGATATAGACGGCAAGGAAGAACGCATGGAAACACAAGATCCCTGTTGCATAAGCCTGCCAAGATTCGGCATGACGCCGTCTTTGACGAGCCGTTGCATTAACTCGAAAGGCATTCCATCCAGGCCGATAAGAATACGACACATAATTTATCAACGCGGACTTATATCCAAAAATAATCAACCACTGATTACTCTGATTTTACGGATAGTTTAGCCGTTGACGGCCACTTAGCGCCCGTCAATAATCAGTATTATCCGTGCCATTTATCATTTCACTACTCGTTTCCATTTCAATGTCGCATATTTAAAATTCAGTAGTAGCGCAAGACGCAATCCGGTCAAGGCCAAATAGCCTGTCATTTGTGCCAGATGGGTTTCATTAAACGCTGAAACAACTTTAGAATCAACAATAACCAGATCATCGATAATCAAATCGGGAATAAGACTGCCGATTCCATGTCCCTTATACTTAACCTTAAATACCTTCTGCTGATTGACCGAATGACCTCGCTGGAGTAGTTCGATTACAAGTGCGTTTTCATAGAGCTTTTCATCAAGCCCCGGCTTCAGTTCGTTCAGGACTGCCATAGCCGCACCTATTATCACCCCACTCAATTTCTCGTGTATCAACGTCTCCATATCAGTGTCATCCGTCTAATCCGTGGTAAAACTCCCCAATATCGTTCCCGCCCCAACAAGCCGGCCTTCTAATTCCAGCACAAATCGCCCCATTTCAGGGATATGCTTAAAAGCATCCCAAACAAGTTTTTTGTCCGTGGTAATCAAGACATGGCCGATATCGGATAAACAAAGAATTTGCTCTTCCGTTGCTTCATCCTCTAATGTTGACGAATCCATACGCTGTTTGACTTGTGCGATACAACAGCCGGATTCTTGCGTCAATAACTTGAGGGTTAAACTCATTCCAGGCTTAAAGGGCGCCTCAGAAAGCCAGATTATATTTGCCCAAATATGATTCGTTACATGGGGCGGAGAATCCGGATTAAATAAAATATGGCCGCGCCGCAAAAAGGAATCGCGGTCTGTCACAAGACCAATACAATCGCCAGATTTTGCCGACTTAACCGAATGAGGGTATTTAATTATATCCGACAAACATAGTTCAACATGATTTGGCTCAACCAAAACCTTCATTCCCTGATGAACGCAGCCGGCCTCAACACGGGCCGCCGCAATGTCCCTATGGTCACTTGGATAAACAGCCTGGATCGCCATCCGTAAATCTTTGAATGATTCTTCCACTGCACGCAATCCAGTTAAGGCCTCAACCAGAGTATGGCCGATGTACCACGGCATTGCCTTGCTCCTATGCATCAGATTCTCACCGTGCATTGCCGAAACAGGAATTATATGCAAGGTGGCTATTTCCAGTGATGCAGTCAATTCTTCTACATTATGCTTTAATCCATAAAAATGCCGTTCGTTATAACCAATCCTGTCCATCTTGTTTATTGCCACGATACACTGGTTAATGCCAAGAAATGATAATATCGCCGCATGTCGTCGTGTTTGCCCAGCAATTCCTTCGGCGGCATCCACCACCAGAATAGCCGCATCCGCCTGGCATGCTCCGGTTATCATATTCCTGATGAATTCGGCATGGCCGGGCGTGTCAATAACCAGATAATTCTTGCCGGCAATACGGACCGGAATTTGGGTAATGTCAATTGTCATGAGCCTTTCGCGCTCTTCACAAAAGGCATCCATGCAAAAAGCATAGTCAATTACGTTGTTTTTTCCCTTGCATGCCTGGCGCAGGTCTTCCAGTTTATCTGGAGGAACAGCCCCGCTTTCAGCCAGCAGGCGGCCGCAAAGCGTTGATTTCCCGTGGTCAATGTGACCGACAAATGCTATTTTTGTTACACTCATATGCTACTATGATTATTTACCGCATAGAGCGCAAAGTAAATAATATATCTCGAAGTCCGGAATACTTTTTGTAGAGAAGACAAGCACGCTAAACGTGGCCGTGCCCCCCTTCTAACGAAGGGAATTTGGCAGCATGCAACCGTGGCTCGAATTCGGCTGTCCGCAGAGCGGACTTCGCAAAAACAAGGCAAGTCCGGCTCAGATATTCCGGCGTCGCACGAAGCGCCATCCTCGCGGATGCGCAAGGGCGATAACGGGATAGATGAACCGGAATCGCCGATGGCTTTTGCGAACCGAATTCGAGACACCTGGGATGAGGGCATAGACACATTGGTTTAGTCACATATAGCCAAGAGCCCTCAACTTCTGCATCGTATACAAATCTTCCTTATCCTGCGCCCGGCCTGAACGCTCCGATATTTTTGTCACCTTAAGCTCTTCCACAATCGTCCTCACTGAATCAGCCGACGATTCCACCGGATTACAGCATGGCTGACACCCTATGCTGCGATAGCGCCGGCCATTCCTGGCATAATACAAATCAATCACCGGAATATTTTCCCGCTCAATATATTGCCAGATATCCAATTCCGACATGTGCAGCAGAGGATGAATCCGCAGGTGCGACTTTTCGGAAACCTGCGCCTGATATTGGTCCCATAATTCCGGTGGCTGGTCTTGATATTGCCATTTAAATCCTGCGTCCCGGGGCGACATGTATCTTTCCTTGGCCCGAATACCATGTTCGTCACGCCGGATCCCAAGCAAAATGGCCTTAAACCCATATTGTTCCATAACCTGCTTCAATGCGTCTGTTTTCAGCATGTTACAGCAATCCAATTTTGAGCCGGAATGTGGGCCAACAGCATTTTTCAAGGCCGCTTTATTTTGTGCAACAATCAGTTTTAATCCCCATTCCTTGGCCTTCTGATCGCGATAACGGTAAATATCCGGAAACTTATACGAGGTATCAATATGAATGACAGGGAAAGGAATTGTGCCGAAAAATGCTTTCCTGCACATCCATAATAGGGAAGTGGAATCTTTGCCGATGGACCAGAGCGCCGCTATATGGCGAAAATGATGATAGGCCTCGCGGATGATATAAATGCTTTTGTTTTCCTGCTCATCCAGCCGGCCCATATCGGTTTGTCCGTCATGTATCTTGTTCATTGCGGAGGAAAG
This sequence comes from Kiritimatiellia bacterium, assembly GCA_028718125.1. GTDB lineage: Bacteria > Verrucomicrobiota > Kiritimatiellia > JAAZAB01 > JAAZAB01 > VSJD01. Next base: position 27,560 of record JAQUMN010000024.1, on the reverse strand, counting down.
ATAACAAATTCACCCTTGATTTTCGATAATATTCGGTTTCCTTATGCCCTATCGCCCGCACCAGGGCATCGGCGGCCTGGCGCCTGCCGAACGGAATGAATCCGAAAAACAAAAAACGCCGGCGGATAAACGCCAGCGTTACAATTCGACACTTCGGCCGTTGATCCTTGATATGTCGTATTTCAAGGAACGCAAACACTTGCCATAATCCGACTCAAGCCGGCGGCGTGAAGAAACGGCCAGCGCTCATCGTCTGTCGCGAGCCCGACAATACGGTACTAGACATATACGCCCGTATTATCGTTTTGCACAAATATTCAGTTCCGTCCGCCGTGATTTTCTCGCTTCTTTTGCGCTACACGCCTATGTTTCCACGCTAGTTTTTCGCTGAAATCACGCCTGAAAACTCGCTGGACTATTATAGACACCAGGGTGCGCGTCAGCGCACGCGGCGGCGCGGCATCGGGCGAGCGTACGAGAATGATCGAGCAATGAGAAATAATGCGGTTGCTTGCTTTTCAATTGTCGCTTGTCGAGTGGCTGTTGAAAAACTCCTGTTTTTTGCAGCAATATTTTAACACAGCGACTGATTTTCGATAAAAGTGGCAGCCCTCCACAGCGCTTTTCCGTTTTGTATGGTTAGCCGAAAAGCATCGACCATGCGTGCAAGAGCATTAGACGCCCACGGGATGTAATTTCTAGTAATGCCGGGTGTTCGACCTCCCAGTGCACGGACTATCCTTTTGATATTCTGTACGGTCGCGGTCACCAGGCATTGCTCCATCACGTTCTGATATCCTCTGCGACGAGCACGGCGTAGCCCCATGAATTCCTTGGCTTCGCCAAACAACATTTCCACTTTCTTCCGGCAACGTTGGCTTATCCGGTAGCCGTCTGTGCCTCTTAACTCGGCGGCATAATCCAAAAACTCTTTGTCCAGATGTCGATGAACAACTCGACAAGGAGCGCGCGTGCATAATCTCTTCCGGACACACCCTTTGCAGTCGGCCTTGCTCGATACATATTCAATTTGCCGATTCCGTTTATGCGTCGTTCGTCTCCACAGCCGCTTGCCTGCAGGACAAATCAGCTCATCGTTTATTTGGTCATTAATAAAATCTTCTTTCGGATATATCCCTTCGCTTTGCGCCCTTTTTTGCGCCGCTAACCCCACGTGCGGCTTCACGCCTGCTTCACAAATACTTCGTACGGCAGGACCCGATCCGTAGGCCTTATCCCCTCCAATCGTTTCCGGCTTGATGCCGTATGTAAACCGATCACGCTGCAACATCTCGCCGGTAACCTGCCCTTCTTGATGCAGATTCGGTTCGGTAACTTCCACATCCAGAATGACCCGGCTGGCGTTATCCATTAGCACGTTGTCTGAGTAAGCCGGCTTAGTCCTCTCAAACTGCTTCCGAAACAGCCGCGCATCCGGATCCGTACGGCTTATATGCGTCGCATTCGTCATCTTATTGTCCGGGTTGTCTGGCAGAGATTCTTCCGCAGGATTCTCTCGTTCGACTTTGTCCAGATACTCTTCCGGATCATAAGGGATGACAATCTCTTCAAGACTTCCCAAGGATGCATTCGCCTGCACTGTGGTCGCGTCTACCGTCAGGTGTTGCCCCTTCACCAGCCCATGCTGCTGGGCCTGCTTAACTACCGCTTGAAACAACCCGCGGAATAGACCGCTTTCAGAAAAACGACCATAGCGATTTTTGCTGAACGTGGAATGATCGGGAACTTTGTCTTCCAAGGTCAGCCTGCAAAACCACCGGTAGGCTAGATTAAGCTGTACTTCCCGGCACAACCGCCGTTCCGATGTTATCCCGTACAAATACCCCACCACCATCATCCGGATCAATACTTCCGGGTCAATTGACGGCCGCCCCGTACTGCTGTATAAATCTTCCGTCTTCTCATGAATAATCGAAAAATCAATCCATCGGTCTATTTTCCTCAATATATGCCCCGCGGGAATCAATGCCTCGATCCGCACACAGGCAAACATCGGCTCTTCACGTCTTTGGTTTCCTTTCATTCGCTTCCTCCTGCAATAAGGTTAGCGATTTCATCTTCCCTACAAAAGAGCATTCAGGAGTTTTTCAACAGCCACTGAAGGGCTGACCCCGACGCTTCTAGGGCCTACGGCTTCCTCGAATTAGGCTCCAGCGGAATATCAACCTCTAAATAATAAGTTTTGTCCGGCAGGAAGACATCCACTGAAAAAGTACGCTCCTTGTAACCGGGAGCGACAACGCGAAAGTCCTTTTTTGTTTTGAATGTCTCTCCTGATGGCAACATCACGTCGTCGTTTTCCAAAACATTTACCATACAAGGCAGGGCACAAATATAGCAACCATTGGTTGAAATGCTCGACACTCCAGAAAACGGTATGGATTCAATTTGGAATGTGTTAATGCTTTTGCCTGTCTTAGCGTCGTAGCACTTTCCAGACAGAGCTACGGAAACAAATTTGTATTTCCGTCGTCCGATGATTGCCACATCTTCGGTCACTATGCAATCCATCCCTACGCCCTGCATATTTATCCTTAAAATATCTATTAAAGACATCCCACAAAAACCAGCACCGCTATTGTGTAATATTTCAACTTCGTTTTTGAATGGCGTAAGAGTCCAGATAATCTTAACGCCTCGTCCACTTTTATCTAGCTTCTTAGATTCCTTTTCTAATAGCATACAAACTTGTTGCGGCGTCAAGTCTTTCGGCTCGCGCATAAAAGAAGCATCCACGCGCGCAAACCACAGCTCATTCGTCCCCGCGATCAAGACGTTGCAGGATAAAGATGCAACACAGAGAAAGACACATACCGTTTTAATATTTATATTCATTGAATTATTAGTGTTGTGTCGGACTATTGAATTTACCAGTCCAGCAGTCCCAAGAGAGACTTAAGGTTCTAGTGTATCCATCTCCAGAGTGATAATCCCAATCAGACGGTGGAAGTCTCTTCGGTGTAGGATAATATACCTTGCCGACAAAACTGACTGTCACCGAACCTTTTGTGCAATTATCTTTGCGCGGCTCATTATTAAGGTCGTTACTAGATATGGGTTCATAGAATGTTTGTGAGGATACGACAGTATTTGCACCACAACACGTCTTGCCATCTGACGCGAGCTTGCCATATGTTATATTTCTCTGAATAGTAACGCGTTGAACTATTACACCTTCAAAGCCTGAAAACGTAATGTACTGATTGAATCCGCCGCATACACCTGGATGCGGCTCGCCCTCCGTCACAGTAAGGAGGCCACCTCGATCTAACCGATCAACGGGACGATTGCCAACAAACCTATAGAGATTCTCCCCGCCATACTCCCCGATTGGATCTCGGGAGAGCCACCGCCCCAAAGCCGGGGAATAGTATCTGTAGCCGTAATAATACAGACTTGTTTCACGATCCAGATACTTGGAGGAGAATAGGAACGCAAAATCGTCTGCATGTTCCCCTGTCGCCACGATAAGATTCCCATATGGGTCAAATTCGTAATGGGCGGCAAGCGTGCCCTGACCATCAACGTAGTCCGAAATATTCCCGTTACCGTCAGCAGCGGGAACATAAGCGATTGTGCCTTTGGAGACGGCAAGAAGTCCGCCGATGCCGCCGGCGCCCGACAACGAACCAGACAAATCGAGGCCCCAGACATAGGAATTAGTCTGTAGACCGGAGGCTGTAGACTGTAGGTTACGGATCATGTTCCAACCATCGTACAAGAACGAGGAGTCAGTAGTCAAAAGCCAGGAGCCAGAAGTCCAGGAGTAAACTTTCTTGCTCACACGCCGCGACATGTAATCGTACGCAAAATCAACTTTCACGCGGGGCATGGAAGATGGCAAGTTGGTCAGGGTTTCTGCGCCGACCAATCTGTTTTCCGTGTCCCATGTGTAAGCGAACCGACCGTCGGACAAGAGATTCCCGTCATCGTCATATGTGAATGGCTCCGGGGTCTTAGCCACGAACACGTGGCCGGTGACACTGGTCACGATCTCCGGGTCGTTCGTGTCGGGAGGACTGTAAACGCCGACCACGTTGACATCCTGGTAAACGGCTGCACTGTCATTCGTCACCGATAATCCCTTATACCAATACATCCCGTGCCGGCTGGCTGCCAGCTCATTGACCGTTATCGTCGTATTCGTCTCGGCAGACCCCAGGACGTCAATCACACCCGGAATCGTCCGCTGCGTATATTGATTCAGATTGTTGGCAGTGTAATCCATTTCATCGTTCTTCCTCAATGACGCTGTCCGGTTACCGATATTGTCATAATTGTAAGCAAACGTCTGGTCCTCAACCGGGTCGGATGTGTCGTTCGCATTTGCTCCCCAGTACCGGTCGGCAGTCTGTACTTCGTTCCTCGAATCGTAGCCGTAGAGATTGAATGAATTCCCTACATCGAACGCTGAACCGGAATATTTGATGCTCGTCCGGCGGCCGCCACCATCATTGACGTAATCATACTGCGAAATCGTCGCGCTGCCAACCTGATTTTTGATTTGCATCAACAGGTTGCGGTGATCCTCGTAGGAACGGGTGGAAGCAGACGACAGATGACCGACGACTGACGACAGCCCGGAGATCAGATCGGAATTTGGCAGATAAGAATAATTGACCACGGATGACACGGATTGCACGGATGAACTAATGACGGAGAAGCGACCGACAGAATCGTAACCGTAGGCTACGGAATAATCGGAGCCCATACTGAAACCGGTCGGTCTGCCGAGCGAATCATACGTCCTCGTGATCGTATTCGTGCCGCCGGCGCCATCCGGCACCATCTCAGATTGGAGATTTAAGATTTGATAACTGAATTCCCGGACACCCAGGCCATCAGTAATCGTCTTTTGTCTGCCAAGACGGTCACAGGTAAACGACACGTCGGGCGTGGAATCGGAGTAATTGATGCCCGTTAGATCTCCAGCATTATTATAAAAATAGGTTGTGATCAGATTATTTCGTGCCCATTCGCGGGAAGAAAGTTTTCCGCCTGTGGAATAGGTGTAACTGACGGATTTCCCGGCGGCATCCTTTTTGCTGGTCAGCAAGCCGGATGCCTCATGATAAATCCATTCGGTCGTGTCGGCCGTGCCAGGGCTAGCGGACCATGTTGAATTGCTCCAGCCGGTGCCGCCGCGATAGGTATTCATCTTGGTCATGCGGCCATAGGCATCATATTCGTAACTGACGGGGTAGGTTCCAGAGCCCCAAGTCTTCTCAAGCTGACCATGGGACGTATAGGACGAATAGGACGTATTGGACAAGGGATCGGACTGACTGATCCGGCGGCCAGTGGCACTGTCGTACGTGAAACACGTACGATTGCTGGCGGCATCTTCCACGTAATCAACCCAGCCGTGGCTGTCGTAATGCGTGGTGGCGATTCCAGTGCGCGGATCGGACACACCCGTGCGACGGCCGAGGGCATCGTAAGAATAGACTGTAGGCTGTAGGCCGTGGGCTTTAGTGGAAGACACCAGCAGGCCGTTGACGGATACGGTGATGGCGTTGCTGGCGGAATCGGGTACATCTGTAATTTTTGTAACGAGTTGATTATTGCGGTCCACGGTTGTCTGGGACACGGTTTGATTGCCATACGCATCAATCGTCACGGTTTCCGCCACGAGATTGCCGCTGAAACCGGTCAGACGTTGGCGGGTGATACCGTTGGTGATGGCGTCAGCAGAATTATCCACGGCATACAGCTTGTTCGCAGTTTGCAGGAACCAATCATTGCTGATCTGAACATAGGCCTTATCAGTTTCGGTGATTCGGTCGGTCCCGGTCAAATCCAGCGTGCCGTTAGCATCAACATCCAAGCCGGAGCGAATCTGGTTGCCCATATCATCATAGGCATACAGAGTGTCCGCCTGACCGCTGGTCGTGGTTTTGATTAATTGGCTCTTGGAATTATAGGTATATTCGGTTGTTTCTGTTCCGTTATAGCCCGGCTTTTCGACCTTTGCGGCACGGTCAAAGAGATCGGTGGTGGTTTTAACCCAGACGGGGGAATTGTTCGAGGCGGAATAGACTGTGGTATATTTTGTGCCATCTTCGTTGACCCCATAGGCATAATACTGCGGCATCTGGGCTGTGCCAGTGATGCTCTTTACCTGGCCGTCCTTGTAGCGTTCGGTGATGCGTGTATAGCCGCCGGGCAGGGTTTCCGTGGTAGTGCGGCCGCTGTCAGTATAGGCGTATTCCGTGACCAGGCCGGCGGAGTCGGTGGATTTGGTGATGCGTCCGGCAAGATCATAGGTATTGCTCGAGACCTGTGAGAGGCCGTCGGCACTGACGGTTGCCGTCAGTTGCCGGCCTTCGGCGTCATACGTGTAGGTGGTATATTGATCGGCCTGGGCGGGATATCCGAAGGCAGGAACGCCCTTTTTCAGTTTCTGCGTAAGGCGTTTAAGCGCATCGTAGACATAATAACATTCCACGCCGTTTTCGTCTTTTTCGTATTCCTTGCCGCAACAGCTCCAGGTCGCTTCGGAATGCGTGCCATTGGATTTATAGACATTAATTGGATGCCCGAGGGCATCGAGTTGGGACACAACCCATGTTACCCGCATGTAATTAGTTTCCGCTTGGTACACATAGGTTTCGCGCATCAATTCGCGCGATCCAAGGGTTTTCACTATCGTCTCTTTCGTCGTTTTTCCCGCTATCCCGCTCTCATTTGTCACAACCCCATGTATAATTGTCACCCGTACAAAATTGCCGGTTCCGTTGGCGTCAAAATAACACGCCGACGGATCGGCATTTGTTACATAACTGCCATATTCATAGCTGTAGCTATCCCGCTTCCCATCCGGATATTCCTGCCTTTTGATCTGTTCAGAACCAACGTCTGTCTTGCTCTTAGGATAATATATTTTTTTGGTTCTTAGATTCCCGTTCGCTCCATAGGCCGACCCGACATCAGCGCATACTTCTTCAATCTCAACCCGCTCATCGGCGATGGTCTTGTAATAGGCATAATATTTCCTGGATACCGCCACCCCTTCGATTTCCTCTTGTACAGTCCGTGGCTTCCAGAAATCAACGCTCAAATCATCGTTTGCGTCCACTGCCGCATACAAGGAATATATCGCTCTCGCCTCAATAGCCGCCGCATTTGTGGCAGCATCCTTCCACGAGCGCACTTCCATCGTCACTCGTCCCATTATATTATAATCGTCATATCTTACCCATTGCCCGTCGGGTTGAACCTTAAGTTTTACCTGGCTGTATTTTCCGGTTTCGTCCCTATTATCATAGTAGCTACGGGTCGTCATCAGATTGAGTCCATTGGGATCAATCGCGCTCTCCGATAGCGCTTCACCCCAGGCAAACGTCCGGCGGGTATCCCGACGTTCGGAAATCAATGTCTGCCCGGAATCCCTGACCGTATACGTAATGATCCGATCCGGCCCGTTGGTCGCCTCACTATGGCCTTCATATCTCATCCCGCCCTTATTAAGGCTTAGCTCCTTTGCCGCCTCAGTCCACACGAATTCATTCGTTAGTATGTCGCCGTTCAATCCTCCGAAGACAAAAAGGCGATCAGTATTCGTGGCGCTGGGATTGTTAATTGTATAACAAGCAAAGCTGCTGCCGCCTGCTTTCACTTTGTAATACCCGTTGGTATCCAGCGCAGAATCAACGTCAGCCGCATGATAAAAACTGACCGTGTAATTGCGGTCCGAATTAGTAATAATATCCGCCAAACATTCCGTGCTCATGACCTGACGCAAAACATTGGTATTTTCAACATCCATCACCACGTCCACTTCTTCGGATATAACCGCCAAGCCTTCTGGCGATGCGGTTTGGGCGCCGGGTCGATTGGTGTATATCCACAAAAAACCCTCAGATTCACCTTCGGCGTTCTGACCGAAATACAGACGCACATCGATACATTTGTTCCTTATTAGGCCGTCACCCGGTGGCGAACAAGTTCCGCTCGCGCATCCATTACATTTCTTTTCGTCAAAAATATAAGAGCTGCTTCCATAAACGGTTGTCGTTGACTCGCCGTGAGCCGATATTCCTTGATATGTTGCCACAGCACTGGTTTCGCTTACGACGTTTGTAATTAATTCCGAGCATGAAACGGCGTGCGGATTAGTCGTACAACTACAGTCTTGAATCCACAATGGAGAAGGCGGAGGAGGTGTGCCTGCATTGCATGCACAGACTTCTTCGGGTTTCCTTGTTAATCCATCTATATAACAAGCTCCAGAAGTTCCAAATGCCTGCTTGGCCTGTATGAGCATCATTAGAAGCATAACCACTGGCATCGCTTGATTCACTCGGATCATATTATCCCCCGTCCAATTTAGTTCTAATACTTCTTATTCCGAATCCAGATTATTTCAAATTCATCAAGTTGCTTGATATGTATCCGCATCGCAAATCCAGAACGTGTTATCTCCGGTTTTATGCTTCCCCGCCACTGCTGGACTTCCCCAAATTCAATCCATTCCGGTATGGATACAGTCACATTTACGCCATTTTTCGATTTCGCTTTAAATCTCGGCTCCTTCCCAACCTCCTTTGGTTGGATCGCTGTTATGTAATCCAGGTTCCGAACCATCACTAAGACACCCTCGTCGCCAGCCCATGATTGATAGACTTTTATATATCCTTTTTCCTCGTTCCCCTCCGTATGTTCGGACACGAACACTACCGGCGACAGAATATCTTTATGCGTCGCAATATCCTTGTTTATCCGTGGCAGGATATCCAACAGCCATGGATGCTCCGCCGATATCTCCGCAACCGGCTTGTTCCAATAGTGATACCTGATGCCCTTACTGCCATGCTCCAGCATCAGCCACGCCAGCATCTCTAATTCACCAGAAGCCATATAGCGTCCGCTCCGATTAAATCGGTCCGGAATCCACAACCACGGACGCGGCTGACAAGATTCTGCTTCCTCAAGCGCCCGGCGTTCTTCTGCCTCGATAAAACGCGCCGGCTGTTTTCCCCAGCCAAGTTGATACGGTTTGGCATACACCGCATCGCTGATTTGGCCATAGATGTTGCCTAATTCCGGGTAAAAAGCCGCACAGTAATTCACAGCCCCAAGCCGGGTTGCATTTTTCGAAAATACCTCTGCCCTCGCTTCCGTAAGCGCCGGAGCCGACATGCCTTTTTTGTTCGCGCGCGTGTCTGAACAGGCCACATCAAACGGCAGCATTTCCACCACTGAATAGTCATCCAATCCATATTCCTTACGGATGGCTTGCTCATTATTTCCCCCACTGAATCCGCCATCCAAGGCTATGCCCAATAAAACCCGAACAAGAGCATCGCGACGGGAACCATCCTCGAATTCAGAGCGGACATGCAGGACATCTCCATTCTCTAACTCAAATGGAACATCAAAGGCGGCCAAGTCGGGAGAACTTCCTTCAACTGATTGCAGGATTTTAAAGTTGCAGATATTATTATTGTTAATAGACAACTTTTTCAAAGCAACCTTGCGTGAAGCGTATTGTACAAACATCCGCTTGCCATCCAGGGAATATGTTATTGCCGTAAGACGCTTGTCGGGCTGGCGAAAACGTGGCGCGGCGACAATAATCGCTTCGCCATTTTGTCTCAGCAGACGGAGTACCTGACGGCCGGTTGGCATTGCCTTGAAATTAACCTGAAATTCTATTGCCCCACCGGGCTTGACCGTGTTACAGGGATAATACTGCCACCAGGTCACCGGACTGTCCTCGGGAAATCCGGGATCGGTCAATGGAATTTCATCGCCTTCACCAAGACTGACGGTGAGCAGTTTACGGAGTTTGTCGGACTCAACTTTTGGCAGTGGTTTACCATTCAATTCCGCTCCGGTGAAGACAATGGTGTTCGTGGTATTGTTGACGACATAAACTTCAAAGGTATTGTAGCCCAGTCTGGGCTCGGACGAGACGGCATATTGAGTGTGGATTTCTATTTCGGGGACCTTTTCCACCGGCTTTATGCCGGGCCGTAACCGCACGCAACCGGTGAATATCAGAAGAATGCAGAATTTGCCCGCTAAACACACAAAATAACGCCAAGAAGGTGCTTTTCTCCCAACAGGAAACCGTTCCATTGTTTTATTTTCCATTTAGCATCCTTTGGCGTATTTAGCGGGCTACCTTTCCTTGCATCTTTTGCGGGCTTATTCCAAATGCGTGAACACCCTCAGATGCACCGCCCCGGCCATGCCGGCCCGGCTCCCGACCGCCGATCTCCGCCCTCTGCGGTTATCGGCCGGATTATTGACGCCATGGGCGCCATTCAGTTTCGCGCTCAGTGCCTGCAACGCCCGTCCGTCGTTCATGCCCCCGCCGCCAGCCGCAGCATAATAATAGCTTGCCCTGGCCTGCCCCTGCAAATCCGCGCCGCTCTCGTCAACATACAGCAGCGATTCGTAAACCCGCGTTTCCCCGCTACCGCGACGCAATTGAATGACCGCCGCCTCCAACGGCAGGGGAATGTCCAGACAGACTACCGCCTCCAGATTGCTCCCCTGTTGCAGGTTCCCAAAGAGGTTGGTTGCGCTCGCGATGGCCACTCCATTGCTGTTCAACAAGTCCAGGTACAGCGAGCCATTCGGAACATCGAAATAATGAATCCAGCATCTGACCCCATCCGCGCGGAGCAGGTTCCGATCCAGGTCGAGATTAAGGCTGGCGGGGGCCGTTTCCATCGCCTCGACGCGCCACGACGGGGGATTCGTCGCCCACTCGCCGGCTCCCGTCTTGTAGGCCCCCAGGACCCATGAGGGCGGCGTTTCTTCAAAAGCACAAGCATCCCCTTCAACATATTTCCCCCATACCACGTATGCATATGGAACAGAAGCCCCGTCGGCTCCTGCATCCTGGCAATAAACCGCCCCGCCAGTTCCCAAAACAAAAAAGGCGCTCATCATTACAATGCGCGCCCGTTGGGTTAAATTAACCGCTACGTATCGTAGTTTCATTTGGTTATCTCCTGTTGCGAATTTGGATCCGATAAATTTATTCGCACTAATTGGGCGTTGACACCTGCGCGACAAGAAAGACCGTAATACACACCTAATTTTTATCTTATCCCAAATATTCAGGATTATGTCAAATGTTATTATTTGCTTTTTATCAAATGCCGCAGCAGATAGACTGGGATCACTGTCCCCGGCTACGTAAGAGATGGGATCAGATCGGGGGCAAGCGGCGCAGAGAGCTATTTTCGGTGGCATAAAGTCGGTTGCAACGCCGAACTACGGCTCCACCGCCATTGTTGAACGCCTAATCCGCTCCGTCAAATCCGAATGCACGCGCCGGATTATCGTGCCTCTGCGACAATCCGACTTCCGTCATGAGTTTGGATTTTACTTCTCGTGGCCTGTCCACAATAGTCCGGCTTCGCGAGACGACGGCGGATACAATGAATTCCGGCCTCATCAGGGTATTGTCGGCAAACGCCCCGTGGAACTTATACAGCGACATTCCCCATGCCCCTCCCAAACTCGACATACGCGACCCCAACTTGAGACTGCATGTAGCCTATATGCACCACAGGCCGCACCTTCCAATTGTTACTCTGAAGATTGCGGCCTGAACAATACCGTCGTTTATTGACTCCCGTTTTCACGGGCTTGGTCTATCCATTCATCGTTTATGGACTCTCATCCGCGGATTTTTACCGCCGGAACTTTCCTTGTCTCCAATATTTCACTCCTCATTTCTCTTTTTTGATTCCGATTTTATCCGGATTTTCCACCACCGAATGCCCTGAACCCCTATACCACAACCCTACAGCTTCGCAAAGACATCATTGAGACCTTTTACGTTGTCAAAATCTTCCAGACGATCCTGTTCCGTTTTCATCATGATTCCAGCGCTGATCATCCTGAAAATAACTTTTCCTACATCTGACCAAGTCGTGATCCCCCATGATGCGAAAGTATTTGGTGTCTCTGCTCCATATTCCTTAAGCATGTATTGCCGAATGCCATCGCACAGTTCTTGAGCCGAAACATGTCCTCGCAAACCGTTGGCGGTGACGGTGGCGGAGATGCCCTGCCGCATGGCATCCAAGAGAGCGGAAGGATAACCTGTGATCTCGCTCAAGGATTGATCTCGATATGGTGTTCCGCAACAAGCTGAGCAACAAGCTGAGCGCGTGAAACCAAATCTCGCGGCGCATCGCTTGCACAACTCCTTTCCGCTCAAGCATCGGATGGTTGCCAAGTCTCCACATTCTGTGCAAACGTGATTCATGTCATCATATAATCGAATCAGGATAGGGAAAGGACTCGCGTCCCCGCCCCTCCACACCACCAAGCGGACAGATCACGTACCGGGCGATTACCGTTACCCCACCTCGCGGCGGATGGCTTTCCGCCTGAGATGCAACCTACCAAAGGCCGGTCCTGAACTCATGTCATTCCTGTGACATACTTGCCCTATATTCGGTTTGCGTACCACAGAGTGAAGCAGCACTGCACTTCCTGTAAACAGGCTTGACAATATTACTTACATGTACAATACGACCAATTGCCAAAAATCTCCTTTGCACAATAGTAGTGAGCTGGACAACAGCCATTACAACCATCAGAGTGTTCGCATGTTAAGGCGTATAGACCTAACACATCAACCCCTGTCAAAGGAGTATTACGAATAAACTCGTAGGTGGATGTTGATGCGCGGCTGATTACTTCCTGTTGCATTTGCCTCTCATGTTCTGATTGAAATTCTTGTATGAAAATGCAACGAATGAGATCTGTAAGCAAAGGGTCTTGCAGACAACCGGGAACGGATCGTTGAGTTTGTGCTACTCGCTGATCTATGTCTAATCTAGACCAGCCGAACAGAGCGTCCTTTCCATGAACAATGAGTCTATGAGTAGATTCCCATCCAGATGCCGGCAACCATTCGACAAGCTGGCTTTGTTCGCGGAGACGGGCACAGCCCAGTCTTGAGTAAGCAACCTGTATATCAGCACTCGTTCGTAGCCGTTTTCCAGCTACTTCATGACCATCTGAGGTACTATGTCCCGACCTTAAAAGCATGTGATCCTCTATCGGATCTCGGGAGAGCCACCGCCCAAGACTCGGGCTGTAGTATCTGTAGCTGTAGTACAGCAAGGCCGTCTCATCATCGGTGAACTTTGTCGAGAACCGGAACGGATTATCCTTGGCCAGCGGGCCGGTGGCGACCAACGTTTCACCGAAGGGGGAGAATTCGTAATGGGCGAGGATGTCGCCGTTTGTGGCGACAAGATCGCTCACGTTCCCATTTCCGTCGTAACAGAATAGGACGGGATAGGACGTAGAGGACGAATAGGAAGCCAGCAGACCGCCGATGCCGCCGGCGCCCTGGAGACTGCCTGAGAGGTCCAGTCCGTAAACATAGGCATTTGTGATTGCCGATTGCTGATTGCTGATTTTTTCGGAAATGAGATTCCATCCATCGTACAAGAACGCGGAACTACTAACGACCGACCACTGGCCGCTGACGATATTGGAAACCTGCTTCGCAATCCGCCGGCTCATGTAATCGTAGGCGATTTCAACCTTTACCCTTGGCACGGATGAAGGCAGAGTGGACAAGGTTTCTGCTGCTATCAGCCGATTTTCCGAATCCCACGTGTAATTGAAGCGGCCATCGGACAAGAGATTGCCGTCGTCATCGTACGTGAACACTTCCGGTGTCTTGGCCACAAACACATGCCCGGTTACGGACGTGACGATCTCAAGATCGTTTGTATCCGGCGGAGTATAAACGCCTGTCACGTTGACTTCCTGATACACGGCAGCCGCAGAATTTGTCACCGACAATTCCCGGTACCAGTATTTCCCGTGTCTGGTCGTCGCCAGATCATTGACCGTAACCGTGGTGTTTGTCTCAGCTGAACCAAGCATATCTATCACGCCCGGTATCGTCCGTTGCGTATATTGGTTCAGACTGTTGGCCGTGTAGTCCATCTCGTCATTCTTTCTCAATGACGCCGTACGGTTGCCAATGTTGTCATAATTGTAAGCAAACGACTGGTCGGCGATCGGGTCGGACGTGTCATTCACATTCGCGCCCCAGTACCGATCGGCCGTCTGCACTTCGCTGCGGTTGTTGTAACCGTAGAGATTAAACGAATTGCCCGTGTCAAACGCCGTGCCGCTGTATTTTATTGACGTCCGGCGACCGCCGGCATCGTTGACGTAATCATATTGGCTGAGAACCGTGGAGTCAATCTGATTTTTTGCCTGGGTCAGCAGGTTGCGGTGATCCTCGTAGGTTTTGGCAACCTGCAACCCGGAAGCCGAATCACTGTAGCCGGAGAGGATGTCGGCGTTCTGAAGGTAAGAATAGGACACAAGGGACGAATAGGACCCGTTGGTAAAGGACACGGAACCGAACCTCCCAAGACTGTCATAATCATAGGAAACCTGATAATCGCTTCCCAGGTTAAAGCCCATTGATCTTCCAAGCGAATCATAGGAACGGTCTATGACATTTGTCCCGGCATCAGAAACTATCGTTTCCGTATCGAGCAGGAGGCCGTTATAGGCAAAGGTGTGAGCGCTCACGCTTGAGTCTGCTGTCTTTTGGCGGCCAAGTCGGTCGTAGGTGAACGAGACATCAGGTGTTGAATCGGAATAATCAATCCCAGTCAAATCGCCGGAATTCGTGGAATAGCTGTAGGTTGTAACAAGGCTGTTCGTGCCGTTGACGCGCGCCCATTCGCGAGAAGCCAATTTTCCGCCACTGGAATAGGTGTAAGAAACCTGTTTCCCGGAGGCGTCTTTCTTGGCAGTTAAGAGGCCGGAAGCCTCGTGGTAGACCCATTCGGTGGTGTCCGCCGTGCCGGGGTTTGTCGGCCAGGTTGAGCCAGTCCAGCCCGAACCGCTGCGATACGTGTTCATCTTGACCATGCGACCGTAGCCGTCGTATTCGTAGCTGACTGGGTATGCGGAAGAGCCCCAGGTTTTTTCGAGCTGGCCACAGGACAAAAAGGACGAATAGAACACATTGGACAAGGGATCGGTCTGGCTGATCTTGCGGCCGGTGGAACTATCATAGGTATAGGTAGTCCGCTTCCCGGCGGCGTCTTCGACGTAGTCCACCCAGCCATGGCTGTCGTAATGCGTCGTGGCAACTCCGGTGCGAGGATCGGATACCCCCGTGCGGCGGCCGAGGGCGTCATACCCGTAGAACGTAGGAGTGGCAAGCGTGGAGCGTTGAGCGCTGACCAATAACCCGTTCTGGGATACCGTGATGTTGTCATTTGCGGAATTCGGAACATTCACCGTTTGCGTGACCAGCTTGTTGTCGCGGTCCAAAGTCGTCCGGGAGACGGTCTGGTTGCCGTAGGCATCTATGGCGACAGTTTCGGCAACAAGGTTGCCGCTGAAGCCGGTCAGGCGTTGGCGCGTGATGCTGTTGGTGATGGGGGTGGAACTGTTGTCGGCGGCGTAGAGCTTAGAAACAGACGCCAAATACCAGACGCCAGACACCTGCTCGTAGGATTTTTCGGACTCGGAGATGCGGTCGGTTCCGGCAAGGTCAAGCGCGCCGTTGGCGTTGATGTCCAGGCCGGAACGGATTTGGTTTCCGATTTCATCGTAAGCGTAAAGAGTATCCGGCTTGCCGGTTGTTGTGGTTTTAACAAGCTGGCCCTTGTTGTTATAAAAATATTCGGTGGTTTCGGTGCCCGAATAGCCCGGTTTTTCAACCTTGGCAGTTTTGCCGAGGAGATCGGTGGTGCTCTTGACCCAGACAGGGGAGTTGTTGGAGGCGGAATACACCGTCGTCCAACGGGCGCCGTCTTCGTTGACCCCATAGGCATAATACTGGGGAATCTGCGCCGTGCCGGTGATGCTTTTGATTTGCCCATCCTTGTAACGCTCGGTGATGCGGGTATAGCCGCCGGGCAGGGTTTCGGTTGTGGTCAAGCCATCCTGGCTATAGGCCGTGGATGTTGCCAAGCCGGCAGAATCAGTGGAGTTGGTTATTCTTCCAGCCAGATCGTATTGATTGGTTCTGCCCTGGTTGAGCCCTGACGCACTGACCACTTCGGTCAACTTTCGTCCTTCGGCGTCATAAGTGTAAGTTGTATATTGATCCGCCTGCGCCGGATAAGTCCCGGCGGAAATGCCATGTTTCACTTTCTGGGTCAGGCGTTTCAGGGCGTCATATGTGTAGGAATATTCCACGCCGTTTTCGTCCTTCTCCCATTCCTTGCCGCAGCAGTTCCAGGTGGCTTCTGATTCAGTCCCATTGGAATTATACACATGGACCGGATGCCCGAGATCATCAACGGCGGTTACCGCCCATCCAATACGGGCATAATTCGTACTACCCGTGCAGACATAATTCTCATGCATCAACTGGCTGCCGAAGGCATTGCGGACAACCGTTTCCTTTGTTGTTTTGCCGGCAACACCGCCGTTCATGGTATCATGCACCGATGTAACGCGTATGCACTCGCCGGTTGTATCGGCAGTGAAAGAAACCTGGGCAGGATTGGCGTTAGACACGAATATTCCATATTCATAGGTGTGACTATCGCGCCGTCCGTCCGAATGTTCATACGTTTTAATTTGTTCCGACGAGGCCGCCGTGCTGCTCTTTGGATAATATACCTTTGTCTCGCGCAGGTTGTTTGTTGAGCCGTAGGCGGACGACGGGGCAGCGCATTTCTCCTCAATTTCCACCCGCTCCCCGTATTCGTTCTCATAATATGTATAATATGTTTTAGCAACCACCACGCCTTCAAGGGATTCCGTTACTGTCCGAGGGCTCCATGGCAGAATACTGCCGACGTCATTTCCATCCACGGAAGAATAATCATTGCCGATAACCCGCGCTTCGCTCTCGGACGCATTTGTGTCCGCATTCAACCAGCCCTGAATCACCTTTATCCGCCTCCCGGAAGTATCATAATCAAACTTTTTCCATGCCCCATCCGGCTCAAGCGCCATCTTGACCCACATGTATTTCCCGATCTCCGCCTCGTTTTCATAATAACTGTATGTGCTTTTTAAATTCGCCCCGTTCGGATCAGTCACCTTTTCCACCATGGACGTGCCCCATTCATACACCCGCCATGTTATCCGTGTTTCGGAAGCTAAAGTCTGATTAGCGTCGCGCGTCGTTTTCGTGTCAATCAACTCGTTCGCGCCGTTCAACGCGGTCAGTTTCTGAATATTCTGCAATCCGCCCGCCTTGCTCAGACTCCACCCCGTCTGGTTCCCGTTGGTTTGATAAGTATATACATTCGTAATAATGCTGCCGGTTATCCCTCCCCTGATTCTCAATTCCTTGCACACATTTGACAAGCCGCTTAAATTCTCAACATAATACTGGGCAAACGGATTAATGCCGGTGTTGGGCTGGTAATATCCGTTAGTTCCCTCGCCGACGTCCACGCTTCGGTAAAAATCTATCCGGTAATATGCCGCTGTAGGAATCGCCACAATATCCGCCAGACAGACCGGGCTTTTCACCTGGCGCAATATGTTCGTATTACTCTCTTCCGTGAGAATTTCCAGTTTGTCGGTATCGGCAAGCAGTGTCAATCCTTCCGGCTTTGCCAGCTCAACGCAGGGATCATTCTTGTATATCCGCAAAAAACCAATGAAATCCCCAAATTCATCATTCCCCAGTGAAAAACGGGAGTCTACCGACCCCACACCAGAATCATTGCCTCCCCCATTGCCCCCGTTACCCCCGTTATTGCCACATGATGAGCACCCCCCACACTTCGGCTTACAGGTGCTGCATGACCCAATGCTATCGCATCCCGAACATGCTCCCATGATGGTGACTCCGCATTGGCTTCCAGGGCATGGAGTTGGAGTGCCATTTATGGCGCCTCCCTGGCAATCGCAGGTATGGTTGATGTCAGGAGTGCAAGACCCGGAACTGCACGTTGGGTCTATCTCAGGGCAATCGCTACACGGACTGCCAAAACTGTTCTCAGCCAGCACGCCAGAAAACACCAATATCACGGCCATCAATGGACTTATGTTGTATTTCATCAGTTTCTTCATAAATTGCATCGCTTCCTCCATTTCTTTTAAAAAACCCCTGAGCGGCAATAAAGTTCCAAAGCATCAAAGCGCTTGAGTTCCATAGCGGCAAGACAACTTTGTCTCTCTGGAGCTTTGCATCTTTGCAGCCTTCTTTTATTCCATCCAAATCAACCGAAATGTTTCCAATCGGTCTAATTTAACCTGTATTACATTGTTCTCTTTTTCGGCCGGCAATGATTTCCCGCTCAATAAATCCTTCGCATTTTTACCCTTGAACCAGACCGGCAGACGGACGGCTATATTCACGTCCTGTTTCGGCGCAACTTTGAAGCGCGGCTCCTGTCCTTTCGTTTCGGCCGCTTCCGTCCGGTAGTCCAGATTACGCGCAAGAATCAGAATGCCCTGATCCCCGGACCATGATTCATACATCTTGATTTTTTCTTTCTCCAAATTCCATTCATTCACCCATACCAGCGATGAGAGTATTTCCTTCTGCAACGCAATATCCTTGTTCAGCTTACCCAACCCTGCCAGCAGCCAGGGGTGCTCGGCCATGATCACTTCAACCGGTCTGTTCCAATAATGATACCTTATCCCCTTGCCGCCGCGCTCCAGCATCAGCCACGCCAATACCTCCAGTTCGCCGGAAGCCATGTATCTCCCGCTGCGGTTAAACCTGTCAGGAATCCATAGCCACGGTCTGGGTTGAGCAGATTGCGCCTCCGCAAGCGCGCGGCGCTCTTCCGCTTCAATAAACCGCGCCGGTTGTTTGCCCCAACCAAGCTGATACGGCTTGGCATAAACCGCATCGCTGATTTGACTATATATATTCCAAGTCGCCGGACAACTCGCCGCGCAATAGCTCACAGCCAGCAAAGAATTTCCGATTCGCGATTTGGGATTTCCGATTAAAGACTTTTTTTCAATTTGCGATTCATAGAGCTTCAGGCGCTCAACCGCCACGGCCGGCGCTGACATCCCCTGTTGGCCGGCTTTGGCATCCCCGCAGGCCACGTCAAACGGCAACATTGTCACGATTGAATGTTCATCCAGTCCGTATTCCTTCCGGATGGCCTGCTCATTATTTCCCCCGCTGAACCCGCCATCCAGAGCAATGCCCAATAATACCCGGACAAGAGCATCGCGCCGGCTGCCATCCTGAAATTCCGACCGGACATGCAAAACATCGCCGTCTTTTAACTCAAACGGCGCGTCAAAGGCCACCAAGTCGGGCGTGTTGCCGTCAGACGACTGGAGAAGATTGAACTTGCGGATATTTTGCCCATTGATTGACAACTTCTTTATCGCAATTTTCCGCGAGACGTATTGCACAAACATCCGTTTGCCATCCAGGGAATAGGTGACGGCGGTCAGACGCTTGTCAGGCTGGCGGAATCTTGGCGCGGGAACGGTTACATTTTCGATTGATGGAACGGAAGGAATCAGGCGGAGCTGCTGGCGGCCGCCGGGCAGGGCTTTGAAATTGGCCTGAAATTCAATGGTTTCCCCAGGCTTGACCTCGTTGCACGGATAATACTGCCACCAAGTTACCGGACTATCTTCGGGAAATCCCGGCTCGGTCAATTGGATTTCATCGCCTTCACCCATTTTGACGGTCAGCAGCTTGCTGATTTCCTTGGGATAAACTTTGGGCAGGGGGTTTCCATTCAATTCTGCCCCGCTGAATGCAACCGTCTCTTTGGTATGATTGGCAATATAGACCTCATACGTGTTGCAGCCAGCCTTCGGATCGGACGAAAACGCGTATTGCGCGTGGATTTCAAGTCCGCCCTTTCCCCCGACGGAGGCCCCTTTCTTCAGTCCAGGTTCTAACTTTGCGCAACCGGTAATCAGGAAAGTGACAAAGGCGCTTAGGCACAAAGACACAAAGTTTCGGACTGAAAACCAATGACCGATAGATCTGGACTGAAACATCTTCATAAAAAAATATACCCCTCCGGCTATGTGCCTTTGGCGCTTTGTGCCTATGTGCCTGCTTTACTCCAGATGCGTAAATATCTTCAGATTCACCGTCCCGCCGGTGTCCTTCTTTGCCCCGGCCAGCGACCTGCGTCCTGTACTGCTCCCAGCCTGGCTACCGGCACTCGCGTTCTTCGCCTTCGCAGCAAGCGCTGCCAATGCCTGGGCTTGGCCATCTTTCGCGTCCCCACTGCCTGTGGGCGCATAATAATAGGCCGCTTTGGCCTGCCCCTGCAAATCCGCGCCGCTCTCGTCAACATACAGCAGCGATTCGTAAACCCGCGTTTCCCCGCTACCGCGACGCAATTGAATGACCGCCGCCTCCAACGGCAGAGGAATGTCCAGACAGACTACCGCCTCCAGATTGCTCCCCTGTTGCAGGTTCCCAAAGAGGTTGGTAGCGCTCGCGATGGCCACTCCATTACTGTTCAACAAGTCCAGGTACAGCGAGCCATTCGGAACATCGAAATAATGAATCCAGTATCTGACCCCATCCGCGCGGAGCAGGTTCCGATCCAGGTCGAGATTAAGGCTGGCGGGGGCTGTTGCCATCGCCTCGACTCGCCACGACGGGGGATTCGTCGCCCACTCGCCGGCTCCCGTCTTGTAGGCCTCCAGGACCCATGCGGGCGGCGTTTCTTCAAAAGCACAAGCATCCCCTTCAACATATTTCCCCCATATCACGTATGCATATGGAACAGAAGCCCCGTCGCCTCCTGCATCCTGGCAATAAACCGCCCCGCCAGTTCCCAAAACAAAAAAGACGCTCATCATTGCGATGCGCACCCGTTGGGTTAAATTAACCGCTACGTATCGTAGTTTCATTTGGTTATCTCCTGTTGCGAATTTGGATCCGATAAATTTATTCGCACTAACTGGGCGTTGACACATGCGCGACAAGAAAGACCGTAATCTACGCGCATTTTATTGTTTATCCCATATTTTCAGTATTTTGTCAAATGTTATTTTTTGATTTATTTATTGCCATCCCGGCTCTCGAATCTGCCGCGTGAAGCTACCCACAGAGCAACCCGCTTTGCCAAAGCAGCTTTAGATACACAGGCTCGAGCCAGTGGCGCTACCAAGCGGAATTACGCTGTAACCAACAACTCGGCTTTGCCAATGCTACGCCGATTCATCCCCATGGTAGCTATCCACAGGGCCACCTACC
Source organism: Kiritimatiellia bacterium (assembly GCA_028718125.1). Taxonomy (GTDB): domain Bacteria; phylum Verrucomicrobiota; class Kiritimatiellia; order JAAZAB01; family JAAZAB01; genus VSJD01. The sequence continues at coordinate 6,400 of JAQUMN010000024.1, read as the reverse complement.
CACCTACCCAACCGCTGCGGCGGACTGCGCGAAGTGCTGCAGGCGAGAGCCACGGGATAGTCTGGCGAAGGCAAAGAAAAAGGTAAAACAGGCGGAAGAAAGGAATAGACCGGGGCAAAATATCAAATCATATTGTTATCCTTTGATCGGACTTTTCATCAAACAGGGCGGAACGATATTCTTCCGGAGTCATCGTTGTAAGAAGTTTAAACTCATGCAGGAAAAGCCTATTGTCCAGATATCCCACTTCACGGGCAATAGCTCTGACTTCCAAGTGCCGGGAATTCAGCAATAATTTAGCTTCGGCAACCCTGCGTTGGATGATATAATGTCTGATTCCCATCCCAATTTCGTCCTGAAAAATATGTGAAAGACGGCCCACCGACATATCCAGCTTTTTGCACAACGACTGGATATTTATGTCCGAGCGAAAATTCTTTTCAATAAATGCCAATGCCTGTTTTAATGCCGGATGAGGGTCAGGCGTATCCACTCTACGCTGTCCGCTTCTATATAAAATTATAATGAGGGTCCAGATTTCAGCGAGCATTTTCTTATACCAGTAAACCGGTTTATTTTTAATGCCATCGCTTATTTCCTGCATCAGCTGCCTTACTCGAACAGCTTCCTTCGTCGAAAGATATATAACATAAGGCAGGCTTCGATATACCGACATCGGCAAAAAAACGCCTATCATTCCCGACGGAAACAGCAAGCATAGTTTATCCATGTAGCAGCCACTGTTCGGCATGCACCGATGGTTATCATTCGGCCTGCTTAGCAGCAGGCTGTTTCGTCGAAAATCATAACAGCGATAGTTTACAAAATATTTCCCCTCGCCCTTGATAATAAACTGCAAGGCAACGGTTGTGCCATGATTGAGCGATTGGGAGCTCTTTTTCCCGCTGATCTTGAACACCTGAAATAACAAGGCGCCGCTGGAGGAATATGATTTGAATGTTGTTTTCATTTGGATCCCCCACAATTAATGGCTACGCTACAGCCTAAAGTCTGCAGCCCTCGGCGTTCTATAGGGACGCCGATTGAGCTCATTTAAATGATATATAATGATCATGATTTGTAAAGAGCATATTTCTTAGAAAGCTTCTCTCGGGTGTAAGACAAATTTGTTGGTGATCAGTGGGCAAGGTATTGTTGGCAGCGTAGATGCGCCACGCATTTCTTTCGAAACGGGCCGGTGATTTTGCCGCATCTGCCGGCTTGTGGCGCTCGCGCGGATACCTATCCAGCGCTTCGTGCCGTGCGCCGACATCTGCGGCAAACTTGCCGGCCCTTTTCGAACCCCGGGGCGGGAACCGAAATGCGTGTCGCGGACGCCATCGCGCCCGCAGACCCGGCGCGATATCCCCCCGCCCGGTGGTCATGTCATCGGGCATTACATGTCTCAAGGAAGCGCCTTATGTATCCGTTCTAATACAATAAATCATCGCATGATTGCCTGTTTTTATACTTTCTTATGCCTCACTCAACGTTCTTGACTTACACCCGCTTCTCTCTTCGCCAAGGACCTGGTCGCCTCCGGCGCCGCCCCTCCTTAGGCAGGTGAACTCCGGCGGGTAAACTACGCCGGACAAGTAGCGGGCTAACCATTGAAATAGCCAAGACCTTTCAGTTGGCGCTTCATGGATTCCACCATCGCCTGTTCGGCTGTGCTAAGGGTTTCCACCTTCGTTGGAACTTCCGTCTTCGTCCCTTCGACTTTACTCAGGGCTACTCCGGGCAAGACACCAGACAGCGCAGGATCAGTCGGGGACACATTGTCTGCGGCCTTTTCAAGAATATGAAGGACCATTTCTTCCGCCGAAGAATATCCTTTTTCTTTGGCCAAAATTTTCAGCCGCTCATATAACGCGTCAGGAATTTTGATATTGCAATCACTCATAAGCAAGATGTATATGAAACAAAACGACGGGACAAGCATTTTTAATCCCTTAATTGCGCACAAACAACAACCGCGACATAAATAGAAGGCTTGACAATAAAAGTCCGGCTTCACATGGGATAGATTTTATTGTTTCACCCATTGGATTTATTTAGAAACTCAGGAAACACGCCTGTTGTTCACCGACAGAGGCCGGCGGATTTTGCCTCATCTTCTGCGTTGTCAAGGGTTTGGAGTATGCAAATACACCATCGTCCTTGACGCCTTGAATCTGCGGCAATCTTCGCCGGTGCAAAATTAAGGTAATATGTTCAGCAGCATAAAATATCCGATCCTTGCCATTTTCGCCTTTTTTGCCATGCGGGCGGACGCGGTTGAAACCATCCGTGTGGGATATTTCCCCAACATCACGCACTCACAAGCTATCATCGGAATGGCGAATGCTTCGTTCAAAAAAGCCCTTGGAGAAAACGTTGAAATCCGGGGGACGATTTTCAACGCCGGCCCCTCCGTCATCGAAGCGCTGTTTGCCGGAGAATTGGACTTGGCTTATATTGGCCCCAATCCCGCCATCAACGGCTACGTCAAATCAAAAGGACAAGCCCTGAGAATTATTGCCGGAGCCACCAGCGGCGGGGCCGGACTGGTGATCCGCAAGGACAGCGGCATAAGTTCCATCCATGATTTTAATGGCCGCAGGATTGCATCTCCGCAACTGGGCAATACTCAGGACGTGGCTCTGCGCGCATGGCTGAGAACGAACGGAATAAAGATTGGAGAGCAAGGCGGCGACACACGGGTCATTCCAATGAATAATCCGGATCAACTGACGCTGTTTTTGAAGAAGGAAATTGACGCGGCATGGACCGTGGAGCCCTGGGTCAGCCGGCTTATCCGGGAAGGAAATGGAACGTTGTTTCTGGATGAAAGAACATTATGGCCGAAGGGTGAATTTGTAACGGCCCATGTGATTGTTTCCGTGAGTTTTCTCAAGAAACACAGGGAACTGGTCAAGGCATGGATTCGCTCACACGTTGAATTGACGCAATGGATCAATGCGCATCCGGCTGAAGCCAAACAAATCATCAACGGCGAACTTCAGAAAATAACAGGGAAAAGGTTACCGGAGGACGTGTTGAATGACGCCTTTGGCCGGCTTTCCATTACCTATGATCCGATTGCCGGCTCGTTGTTTCAATCCGCGCAAGGCGCGTTCCGCGAGGGATTTCTCGGGAAAACGCCGCCGGATATTTCGGGCATTTATGATTTGAGCATTCTTAATGAGGTCTTGAAGGAATTGAATTTAGAAAAAATATCGCAAATCAAGGAATATTAACCGCAAGGAACGCAGAGAGCACATAGAGAAGGCGGCAAAAATATCCGGATATTATTTTTATCCTTTATGATTAATTGATCGACAACGAAGGAGGAAGGTTCTGGCTGTCGAATTTTTGCGGTCTTTGTGATCTTTGCTGTTAATAATATTTTCGATAAGGTTCTAAATTTCAGAGTGTGATAGCCGAAACTGCAAGGGAAGCCATGAGCCTGATTATTGACCATGTTTCAAAAAGTTTCCCGAATCAGAACAAAACTTTACCTGTTCTTCGGGACATCCATTTAGAAATTCAGGGCGGTGAATTTTTCTGCATTGCCGGCCCATCCGGATGCGGCAAGACGACGTTACTGAACATCATTGCCGGATTAGAACCGGCTGACAGCGGTACAACAACATGGAACGGCAAACGCATTGACCATATCGGGCCGGAGCGCCTGATGATTTTTCAGGAACTTGGGCTGTTTCCATGGTTGACGGTCCTGCAGAACGTGGAATTCGGATTGAAAATGAAAGGTATTTCCGCCAAAGAAAGACGCAAAACAGCATTGGTTCATTTGGAGATGGTACATCTGGCCAAATTCAAAGACGCCTATATCCACGAATTATCCGGCGGCATGAAACAGCGGGTGGCATTGGCCAGGGCACTGGCGATGGATCCGCAGGTGTTGCTGATGGATGAGCCATTTACGGCATTGGATGCCCAAACGCGCGACATGCTGCACGATGAATTGCAACGGCTTTGGACCACAACAAAGAAAACAATCATCTTTGTGACCCATAACATCCGCGAAGCGGTCTGCTTGGGAGACCGGGTGGCGGTTTTATCGGCCCGTCCGGGCATATTGAAAAATATTGTTTCGGTGTCACTGCCTCGGCCACGGCGGATTGAAGACCACGGACTCATGGAGATTGTCCGGGTTATTTTAGAGGAACTGAAAGGCGAGATAGAAAAAACCGTCAGAGATGAATTTCATGAAGACACGGTTCGTTAGGCAAATTCTATTTTACGGAATACTACTGGCTATCTGGGAAGGACTGGCATTGGCACAGGTGTGGCCGGGATATATTTTCCCTTCCCCGCTTGACGTGCTGCGCAGTCTGGCCGAAGGATTTCGGGATTCGACATTCTGGGTGGCCATCGGCATCAGTTTGCGGCGGATTGCGGTTGGTTACGGTATTTCCGTTATATTGGGCGGACTGCTGGGCCTGCTCATCAGCCGGTTTTCCGTTGTAAAAGACACGGTCGGCAATTTATCGCTTGGCCTGCAAACCCTGCCGAGCATCTGCTGGCTTCCATTGGCGCTGTTATGGTTTGGCATCAATGAAAGAGCGATTTATTTTGTGGTGATCATGGGGTCGATGTTTTCCATCACCATGGCAACCCATGCCGGCGTGAGAAATGTCCAGCCGATTTTTATCAAGGCCGGCAGGAACTTGGGAGCCCGGCGGATAACCCTGTTTCGTGAAGTTATCATTCCCGCGGCCATGCCGTCCATACTGGCGGGACTGAAGCAGGGCTGGTCATTCTCCTGGCGGTCGCTCATGGCCGGAGAATTGCTTTTTGTCAATCTGGGCTTAGGTCATTTGCTTATGATGGGCAGGGAATTGAACGATATGAGCAGGGTGATTGCCGTCATGATTGTGATAGCGGCGATCAGTATCCTGACGGATAAATTCATTTTTGGCACGGCTGAGTCCCACCTCCAACGCAAATGGGGGCTGGAGACAAAAACGTAAGGCATCCGGGTTTTTTTTCGATTATGCTCGCCCGACTAAGGAGAATATAGCCACCCCGTTGGCAAAATATCTATCACACATAGCGGGAAATAGACAGCGTCGCCCAAGCAGCCTTTCGCACCAATGCACTGTATCGCTTTGTGATGGTCATATCCGCACTTCCAGTCCGCATAACGTCATCACCAGTACCCAGGTCCAGAATAACATGGCCGGTCCGACAACGATCAGCACCAGACCGAGGGACTGCAGTTTGAGCGCCTCCTGCTCGTTCCGTTCTTCCTGCCGCTTCCACCAGTCCGTTTTGCTCCGTTCTCGTCGCCATGTCGCTTGCACCCTTGCAGTCAAGGCGCGCTCTGCCTGAAGTTCCGCCGCGGTCATGGGTTTCCTTTTGCCGCTATTGCCGCTTTGATGGATTCTCGTGTTGGGATATTCGGCGCATGGCCGCAACCTTTCACGATCATCTGATATGACCCGTCGTCATACAGTCGCGCCACTCCTACCATGCAGTCATCATTGCCACACCATACCGGCCTGATAATTGATTGGTTTTGTACCGTTTGCATGCTGTCACCCTTTCGTCATTTGAGTTCCTCTGCACGGACCATGCCGTAGCGCTCGCGCGGATCGCCTTTCGCGCCGCCTGACCAGTTCCCGCACGGATGCTGCCAGCACCCGCGCCGGCTGGACCAGCTAAAGCCGAGCGCCTTTAAGCCTTCCAATATCGGCGCCTCGGGCTTGGTCTGGAATTGAATCCAGACCCATTTCCCGACTATTCCCACCGCCGGCCATATCTCCGGTAACGCCAATTTGAGCGCCTGCAGGATTTCAGTCTGCGTCCGCTTCCGCTGAATCATCCAATTCTGCTTTTGTTCTGTTGTCATGTTCTGATCTCCTCTCCGCGTGTACCATGCGCGGCCCGGCGTTTGCTGTCATGCCTTGTTGATTTCGTTCGTGCGTCCGGCAAAATAGCGCCCGTCCGTTGTCCAGAAAGCGCGCTTATAATCACGACCCTACGCAAATAAAAAGTTGGCTTTAACCTCGCGACCATTCGCCAAGGCGACCAGACAACTCCAGCCAACTGGCGGCAACACGCCAAGGAAATAATCAAAAAAATCTTTTGTGATTTCGATTGGTTCCGTGCCGTCAAGTTTTTCGATCGCTTCTTTCCAGTCCTGGAATCCTGTGCTGTAAACTTTGTTTTTCATCTTCGGGCCCTCCTTTATTTACTCTCTATGTTCTCAATATGAATCGCTTCCGCCTGTCCAATTAAGTCCGACAAACAAATCAGCTTTCCGGCATGCGCGTCTTTCTCGAATTGATCAAGGTTGCGTCGAAATATCGCCTTGCGCTCCGCCTTCGTTGTGCCGGCATTTTCATACCTGATGATTATTTGACCTTTTTGGTTCTGGATTGTCATTTGCCCT
>JAQUMN010000023.1 GCA_028718125.1 Kiritimatiellia bacterium | reverse complement strand
ATGAAAAGCAAGTCGGGCATTCCTGCCTAACCTTCGTCGCGGCCATAGTCGACAAAGAACGGCTGACTTACTGTGACCAGTTGAGCAGTTACGATATTTCTAAAGTCTGCGGTAAAAGAAAGGCATCAGAATGAGCAATCGCTTGCCGAAACAGGTTGAATGGGTCCGGGACGCGCGCTGGGCGAGCTGGTGGTTCACCGATCAGGACCTTCTCAAGTTCAAGCTGCGTGATTTCGAAAAAAAGGCGCGCCAACTGCGCGCGAGCGGCGTTAATGCCGTAATTACTTTTGGCGAATTCCATTTCCGCTGGAATTTTGTGGACGAGTGGCCGGAGATGCTGTGCATGCTCAGGCGCCTTTGCGCGGCCTGCCATCGTCATGCGATCAAAGTCGTGGAACATCACAGCGCGGTGGGCGCTTTTTATCCGGTCGGGGAAAAAGAATGGAAGAGCATAATGGCGCGCATGCGCCCGAGCGGCATTGAGACCGAAGTTCACGCCGGTTTTCTGAAAATATTGAAAGATGGGGACAAGGAATACAAGGGAGTAAAGTTTTCCTCCATGCGCCAAATTGACCCGCGGTCAGGCCAGTTTGCATGCAAGCGTTCCTTAATAGCTCCATTCTGTCATAATAATCCCGATTGGCAGCGGTTGTATTTTGCGCATTTGAAAGACATCTACGCTTGTGGCGTGGACGGCATTATGACCGATGACGTTGGTTTCCAGCCCATGGATTATGCCTGCGGATGTATCCATTGCCGCGAAAAGTTCAAACAGGATACCGGCTATGAAATGCCGCCCTCCGGAATAGATGACAAAAACTTCTATGGCAATATTGACAACCCGGCCAACAGGGCGTGGGTCCTCTGGCGCATCCGCTGCCACCAGGAGCACCAGAAGCGGGTCTATGCCCACTTCCGAAGCCTCGGGCTCGAGCTGGCCAGGCCCATTTATACCAGTTCCAACTCCAACACATTCGCTTCAAGGGGCATGGGCGTGGCACTGGACAACCTGGATGGATGCTACAGCACGGTTTTTACGGAAGTCAACAGCACGGAACCGCAGGCGCATTGCTGGCTGAGGATCGGCGCGGAATCGTCACAGCGCAGCGCCCTGGCGCGGCGCAACGGCGTGCCGCCCATGTGCCTATTCTATCCTCACAATGCCGGGGAAAATCTTTTCTGCTGGGCGATGACCAAAACCTGGGGCCAGAACTATTGGGGAACGAACTGGCACATGGAGCTGAAAAAAGAAACCGCCATGCTTGCCCGCCCCTTTGCTTTCGAGAAAAAGCACCCCCGTCTTTACGCGCGCCCTGAATCGGTCGCGGAGGTGGGTGTTCTTTTTTCGGCAAGAACGGTCTGGCTGCACGGCGATCAGGACAACAAACCGGATTACATCCGGATGAGCGATCCGGCCTCGACCGACTGCTGGGCGGGCTGGTGCGAAGTCCTGGCGCTGGCCAACATTCCGTTCAACACTTTCGGGGAAAATGATTTGGAAGAGCGGCGTTATTTCGATCGCTTCCGCCTGATCATCGTCCCCAACGCGGTATGCCTGTCCGACAAAGCCATCGCGGCATTGAAGGCATTCGCGCGGCAGGGCGGCAAGCTTATCATCACGCACCAGTCCGGTTTGAAGGACGAGACCGGCGCCTGGCGGGAAACATATCCTTTTAGCGACCTGGTCGGCGCGGAGTATCGCGGAATCCGCCAAAAGTCCCCGCCCTGGATTACAACGAAGCAAAACAAACTTGCGGGCGCCAAGTGCAATTTTCCGCAGGCGCCGGCGGCGCTTTTCAGTTTGCGGCCGAAAGCGGAGAAATTGATGGCCCTTGCGGGCGGGAAAAGCCCGGCTCTATTCCGTCACCAATACGGCAAGGGGTCCGTGCTGGTTTTCGCGGGCAAACCGGGCCGGATTGTGTGTGTCAACCGCCACAAACGTATTGAAAACCCCGCAACATCTTTGAACGGGCGTGGCCGTCGTTTTGCCGAAATAGATTTCACCATGAACTCGCGCGTGAAGCGATTGATGCAGGCGGCGGTTAAATCGCTGGCGCCGGATGCGCCGCTTGAAACCGAGGGAGTTCCCGAAGGATTTGTTACAGGGGCTTGGACCTGCGGGGCGCATACTGTCATCCATATTACCAACGCGGCCGGGATTCTTTTAGACAGCGGCAAGACGGTTCCGATTCCCGCCCCGCTAAGTTTCCCGCGGGCGAATACATTGCCGGGCGGCAGGCGGACCATGCTGCTAAAAATCAGACGCGATTGCCGCCAAGCCGTCCTGCATTCGCCCGAATTGGGCGGAACGAAAAAACTAGTAGTCCGGAAATCGGATACAGGCGCGGTTATTGAAGTGCCGGCTGGATTAGTCCGGTGCTATAGCGTGATTGAAGCGGATTAGAACGCTTCATTGTTATTCGACATACGAAAAGGCGAAGCCCATTGAAAAAAGCAGCTCAAAATGATGCCGCTAAAGCACAGCATGCTGTCTTGGGCATTGAGCAGGAACGCGGGCAGTATAAACACACGACGCACCGGGACGCTCAATGGTTCGGCACTGCCGGGTTGGGTTTATTCATCCACTGGGGAATTTCGTCAGCGCACGGCGGCATCGACATTTCCTGGGGTATGATCGCCAACACGCCCTGGGATGCCGGACGCGAAGGCCGCAACAAGATCACGCCGGCGGATTACTTCAAGCTGGCGGAGCGGTTTTTCCCTAATCGCTACGATCCGGAGCGCTGGCTGGCGCCGGCCGCCAGGGCGGGGTTCCGCTATGCGGTCATGACGACCCGGCACCATGACGGCTATGCCATGTGGCCCAGCGCGCACGGCGACTTCGGCACGCGCACACATCTCGGCGGGCGCGACCTGGTGCGCCCGTATGTCGAGGCTTGCCGCCGCAGCGGGCTGAAGGTGGGCCTCTACTACTCGCCGCCGGACTGGTACTGGAACCGGAACTACATGTCGTTCAACTTCGGCAGCCCTGCCAACTCCGGGCATTTATCGGACCGACCGGACTTCGGCCTCGATCACCAACCGGCAATCATTACACCCAAACCGGATGGATGGGACAAACGCTATCAAGCCTATGTCCGCGCCCAAGTGATCGAATTGCTGACACGCTACGCCCCTGTCGATCTTCTCTGGTTCGACGGCGGCCCGGCAGTCATGAGCATCGGTGAAATACGCAAGTTCAATCCTGGGATCGTGGTCAACACGCGCATGCACGGCTATGGCGACTTCGAGACGCCCGAATGCGCCATGCCCAATGGCCCAATCGACGGTTGGTGGGAACTCTGCGAAACCTGGCCAAAATGCAGCTGGGGTTACGAAAAGCCCGGCGGTGAAATCTACCGGCCCCTGGACTGGATGCTGGGCCGGTTGCAGCAGATTCGGCGCTGGGGCGGCAACTACCTGATCAATGTCGGCCCACGCCCCGACGGCACGTTGGCCGAGGCATATTACTTACGCATGGCCGAACTCGCCGCCGCAGGCGGATTCCAGCAACTTGATAAAAAATGGCGCGAAAGCATTGAGCCGGCAGGTGGAGGTACGGCTTTAGATCGCGCCTGACACGCGACGTTCATTTGGGTAATTTTTTTAATGTTTGTGAAAGGAAAATCGATGAAACGAATATGCATTTTTATTGTAACGTTGCTGGGCCTGATGGTTCAGCTGGCCGGCGCCGAAATCTTTAAAAACGGCGACAAAGTCTGTTTTCTGGGTGACAGCATTACCCATGCCGGCTCTTTTCATTACGATATTTATAACTATTACATGACCCGTTTTCCCGGAAATAATGTTCAATTCTTCCAGGCGGGAGTCGCGGGAGATACTGCCGGAGGATGCATGAGGCGGCTGAACGAAGATGTTTTCAGCGGAAAGCCCAACATCATCGCCATCATGTTCGGTATGAACGACGTCTGTCGCGTCTATTATGTGAAAAATCCCCCGCCAGCCCTCATGGAAAGTCAGCAGAAGGCCCTGACCATTTACCGGAACAACATGGACAATCTCGTGAAAGCGCTGGTCACAAACGTTCAGGCCCGGCTGATGTTCATCACGCCGTCGCCGTTCGACGACACGGCGATCAACGACCAGAATAACAACCAGGCCGGCTGCAACGACGGGCTGGGCAAGTGTGCGGAAATCGTCAAGGCGCTGGCCGCCCGGTCGAATTCGGAAGTCGTCGATCTTCATACCCCGATGACGGCCTTCAATCATGCGCAGCAGAAAAATAACCCGCGCTTCACGATTATCGGCCCTGACCGGATTCATCCGGATGAACCGGGACAACTGATGATGGCGTGGTTGTTCCTCAAAGAACAGGGCGCGCCGGCGATTGTCTCCGCCGTGACGCTCGACGCTTCCGGGAAAGTGGAAGCATGCGATAACGCCTCGGTCGAGAACGTAACGTCGGCGGACGGCCAGATTTCGTTCTCGTTGCTGGAAAAGGCCTTGCCGTTCCCGATCGATCCGGCAGCGGAGCCGGTGCTGAATTTAATTCCGGTCATTCAGGATTTGAACCGGGAACTCCTTGCGGTCAAGGGACTGGCCGCGGAGAAATACGAATTGCTGATTGACGGCAATTCCGTCGGAACGTTCGCGAAAAACGAGTTGGCCCGGGGAATCAACCTTGCGACGAACGCCGCGGCGCCGCAGTTCAAACAGGCGCAAAGAGTCGCCGCCGCCAGTTCCGCCCGGCGTGCGGAAGAGGCCAAACTCCGGGACATGGCTGCCGTGCGATGGTTCTTCCGGTCCAAGGTGAATGTGGATGATTTGGAAGCGGTTAAGAAATTCTACGAAACCCTTAAGAATAAAATCGGTTACTTTGAAAGAAAGCTTCCGGATTATATCGCGAAATGGGAATCCCGCGGTGACATCGTCAAGGCGATGGAAAAAAAAGACACGGAAGTCCGCGCTTTGTGCGTCCCGATCAAACATACGTATTTGTTGAAAGCGGCTCTGTAAATTCATTTTCGTAAACAAAAGGAGATGGGATAAATGCGCAGGACACAATTACGGCAAATGCCGGGACATGTAATCTTAATCTGCTTGTTGTCATTGACCTGGGAGGCGTCCGCCGTGAAGATAGGTTTGTTTAAAGACGGCCATTCGGTGGCGCTGGATGAGCTGGCCAAAACGTTGAATGCCGAAGGCATTGAGACGGAGGTTTTCACGGCGGCTGATGCGGCAAAAGGGAATATTTTCCGTTATGACGTACTGTATTTCGGCGGCGGCTGGGGTACATATGACTGGCTGGATCTGGATGGCCGCATGAATGTCGTTGAATTTGCACAGAACCGCGGCGGCGGAGTGATCTTTTCCATGTTCCGGTGCGGGTGGGCGGCGCGCAGCGGCATTCGTCCTATCTTTCCCGAAGTTGCCGAAGCGTATAATAAAGCGAACGGCCGGCTGATCGAGGTTGTGGCCAAAGACCATCCGCTGACAAAAGGTCTGCCCGGAAAATGGCTTCAAACCTATAACGATTGCGCCTCACTGCGCCTGGGGCCGGAAGGGATCGCGCTGGCTGTGGACGGCGGCGGGCGGGTGACCTGGTGTTGCGGGGAAGCGGGCAAAGGCCGGGTGTTTTTTCTGGGAACCTGGCTGGGACTTTCCTCGGACGGGAAGCCCTGTTATCCCATCGACCCGACGGAACGTGTTCTGCTTTTGAATGCGACGCGATGGCTGACTGGACAAGGAGCGGTAAATCATTCCACCAACACGGCGGTCAGCGCCGAGGTTCAACTGAAAGTGCTCCGCCGTGAAGTCGCCCTGGACTGGCTGCATGATGAGCATGGGCGCTCGTATCTGCCCGGCCTGCTGTTTCAAGTGAAACACGAGGCGGAGACCGCGCTCGATGACCTGCAATTCCGGGCCATGGCCGTTAATCGGAACGCTTCGGGCGAAGCATTGCGCGGCATGGGTGAACTTTTACGGCAACTGGCGGAAGCCCAGGCGGAATTACGCGACCGTTACGAACGGGCCAAAACCGCGTTCGATGGTGAGTTGCAGCGAATGTCGGCTGAGGAATTGCTCCGGTTCCGGGATTCGTATATGGGCAGAAGAGACCGGGTTGACATGCAGCGGGCCGAAGCGCTGGAAGTTTTTCAACGTTATCAGCGGCGCATCGTGCCGGAGCAGAGCATCCAAATGCTGCAGGCGCGTGTGCAAACGTTGGAAGCGCAGACACCTGCCGGCAACGCGCCCAAAGCAGCTGCCCGGCTCGCGTCCGAACCGATCGCGCCGTGGTTGGAAGCGCTGAAAAAATCAACTTCGGGAGTGGAGCGCGAACAGGCCTGCCTGGAATTGGGGCGTATCGGCGATGTCGGCGCCATGCCGGCGTTATTGCAGGCCCTGCGCGATACGGAGTATGCAGTGCGCCGGAATGCCGTCTTCGGGCTGGGCTGGATGCAGGCGAAAGAGGCGGTGCCGGCGTTGATGGAATTGGCTGCGCGCGACACGGATGTGCGCATTCGGCGGCGCGCGGCGCAGGCCCTGGGCCAGATCGGGGATGAACGCGCAATCGAATGTTTGTCGGGCTTGTTGAAGGATCCGGACCGCTATGTGCGCGAAAATGCGGTGCTGGGGTTGGGATGGCTGGGGGCCAAATCGGCGACACCGAAACTGGTAAAGATCCTTCAAACGCCGCGAACCACTCCGATGGCCGATCACAAACTAAGCGTGCCGGCAGTGTCGTCCCTGGATGACAAGGAGAACGTATGGGCGCATGACGATAAGGTCTATGCCTTGCGGGCCCTGGGCCATATTGGCGATGCGCAGACTGTATCCGCCATTCAAGAATGTGCTCGGACGATTACGAATCAGCCGCGGCCGAATTTTTATATTACAGGTTTGACGGTAACCGGGGCGGTGGAATTGGCGCTGGAGGAAATTTCCAAAGGTGGTCGGGGCGCCGCGCGGGGCATCGAACAACCGGCCTGGAGCAGGGACCGCGATGCGTTCGATTGGCTCCGGCAGGGATATCATGCGTTTCTGGGCCGACCGTTCAGTTATAATACAATGCCGACTAACGCCTTGATGAAAGCGAAATACGCGCAGGACGCCGGCACATCTGGTTTCATCGATGACATCACGTTCTACACCGGAGTCAAACACCAGTTTGGTGCACGAAAGTTTCCGACGTATCCAGAGGTTGACGACCTGCTGGACCAATGCGATCAGCGGGGACTCAAGATGATTCCATACTGGTATCGCCGGGGCACAGCAATCATCGACAAGAGCGGCATGGAGTATGATGTGCTGAATTGGGGCAAATATCGCGCCTTTGGCGGGTATTGGGCGGAGGAGGCCTTGTGGTGGGATGGGACATTCAGGAATGACAAACTGTTCCGTCTTTATCTTGAGCGGAAATACGACAAGACCGCGCGACGCGAACTGGGGCTGTCGGACCTCGGCAAGGTGGTGTGCCCGGAAGCCAGCGATGAGGGCAGGGAAAACAAGGTGCTGTGGGCGGAATACATGGAATACCTGGCAGACCGCGGCGTGGAGGCCTGGCAGGAGGGCGCTGATTGGCTGATGGGACTGAGGAAAGGAACTTACCTGATGTTCAGCTTGAGCCAGAGGTACGTTCAGGGCAAGTCCACCTATATAAACGCGTATCCGCGCATCAGCGGATTATTGGGCGCCAACGGCCCGCAAGATTATAGCGAGCATTCCTATGAAAACAATTTTCACCTGGAGGCCGTCGCCGAGGGCGGGCTGCGGCCGGCACAGGGCCAGTTCTACGCACACCAGGCAGATTCACCGGAGTCCGTGGAGCGCGGATTCGCTTCCAGTTTCGTGCATGGACAGTGCTTTTTTGTCTGGTGGATGGGATATATTTTTAAGCATCCTTCCGAAATGGCCGGTTGCGGTGGCTTTGACAAAGGCCGCTGGGCGGCGGCCGAGCGGCAGTTCCGAAAAGGGCGGGCGATCAGCGAATACCTGGCACCGGCACTGAATTACAAGGCGATATGCCTTTTGTTGTCCGGGCGCACGGCCACCTTGACTTATGGAAGCGGAACTCCGGATGCCTTGCAGAACGGACGTGCTTACCGGTATTCGCAAAATCAGGAGGCGATCTGGCAGGCGCTGATCCAGTCGCATCTGCCGGTGGATGTGGTATGGCTGGAAACGCTTACGCCCGGGCAACTCGCCCAGTATCCGGCGGCCATCGTGTCGGACGGGGTTTCGCTGGCGAGCGGGGAAGAAAATCTGCTGCGAAACTGGGTGAAAGGCGGGGGCGTGCTGGTCGCCACAGGACGGACAACCACGCATGATCAATGGGATCGCGAGCGGAAATCCTATGGGCTGGGCGACGTTTTTGGGGTGGAATACAAGGAAACGCGCTTAGGCGCGAATAGCGCGGGAATCCGCAATATTGACCGCGAAATCAAGCCGGTGACGGGCATCGAGCGGCTGCGCGTGTTGGACGAGCGTTATTTGGCGAATATGGAAAGCAAGCCAACGGCTGAATATGAACTGGGGATCGGGTATGACACCTTCGCGATCCAGTCCGGGAAAGTGGTCGCGGTATGGACCAACGGGACGCCGGCGGCGGTTGAAAACGCTTATGGCCGGGGCTTGAGTGTCCTGATGAGCCCGGTTTACCCGGGATTAAGCCACCAGACGCTGGCCTGGTCGGTTAATGACATGCGCAAAGAGTATTGGGACGGCTCGCGCGAATGGCTGGCGGCCTGCGTCAAACGGGCCCTGGACTTTTCCGGCCACAAGCTTTTTGCGGAGGTACAAAATTGTCCGCAAGACGTGGAACTGGTGATCAAACAGCAGGATGACCATAAGCGCTGGATGATCCATTTGCTGAACATGGACCCGCGATGCGCCTTTGTGGAAGGCGTCAAACTTAAACTGCATCTGCCGGCAAACCGCGCTATTGCCGCCATCAGCTATATTTATCCGTGGCGCGTGGATATTCCCCGGGACGAGCAAAGTCGCGACATTGAACTGGAAGTGCGCCGTTTCGATGCGCATGAAATTATCGTTATTGATTGGAAGTAAAAGAAAGGCGGTCACATGCAAAAGATAAATGTTTCTGTATGCCTGATGGGTCTGTTGGCAGCGGGCAGTATGGCGGCCCTGGCCGTACCAGCGCCGGCGAATGTTACGTCGCCACCGACCAATGCCGTGGCCTGGGAAATAAAGCCGGAGACCTTGCCGGACTGGGGCGCCCCACCCGACTCCCCGTTATCGGCCCCGTCTGACAATTCAACGACGGAAATCAAACTGGATGAAGAAGCGCGCGATAAAGATGTCAAGATCGCCGTTATGTCTAAAAAAGGGCCGGAATGGGCCGGGCGTATGCTTCAAAAAACGATCGCGATTTATGAGGATTTCACTTTGGAGTGGCAAATTCGCTGGGAACATAAATTGGCGCGCGCCATGTGCAATTACCAGCTTGATTTCGATTTGGGCAATGTCGGGCTGACCGATAATTGGGCGGGCGAGGCAGGCTGTATCGGCGGGCAAATCGTCGGATCCGCATTTACCGATGGCGGCGCAGAGCATCACGAGCTGCTGCAGGGCCAGGCCTTGTTCCGCATTGAACGCACGAACGGCGTAATCAAGATCTATAGGGATGGACGGCTCCTGATTTCGAAAGAAGCGCGGGGCACCATACCGGCCATTCAACTCAAAGACGAAGTTTACGGGGATACTCCGCGCGCGCAGATTAAAACCGAGCGGCTATGCCTGTTGCTGCCTTCCGCGGGCAAAGCGCCGGCGACCAGCGCCGCGATCAAGACCGCGTTGCTCCAGGTTCGCAAATTAAGCGTAACCAACCGGACGGATACGTTCCCCCGCATCGTTCCGCTTATCTATTCGGATGCGGCCAACTTTGAAGCGCAAATCGATTTGCTGGGCTATGACCTGCGACGCTGCCCGCAAGCGGAGATCAAAGTGCAATGCGAATCGAACCTTATCAGCCTGGTGAGTCAAACGTCGAATTTTTTCCGGAAAGCGGAAGCGGACCTGCGGCAACTCGAATATCAAGCGGGCATGATCCTGCAAGGCAGTTGCGGGCTGGACGCGGAAACCGTTATTAAGGCTGCCGGCCAATGGCCGGCGACCTATGCAAGCGGGAAAGCAGAAATTACCGCGGCCTTAACGGCCGCCCGGGAAAAGCTGAAACCCTTCGCGCGCAAACCGGAAGATTGGCAGAAGGAACGTAAATTCGGGATGGACCATCGCGCCTGGATTACGAATAGTTTCGCCCTGAGACACGAGAATCATTACGGCCTGGTACCGCCCGGGTATGATGAAGCAATGCAATATATGGGCGAGATGGGCTGCAACTGTGTATGCGAAGGACCCCTCTTCAGAGGGCAGGAACCCACGGATGATCAAATCAGGCATAAGTATGAAGAGCCGGCCAAGTACGGCATCCGGGTAGCACCCATGTTTGGCTACGCTTTGAGGAAACACATGGCTCCCAGCACCGGCATAAAAGGATATCCCTCCGGGTGGGTTGACTGGGCAAGCGCGCAAGAGATCGAGAAAATGAAGGAATGGATTGCGTATGTCATTGAAAAATCCAGGGCTTACCCCGCGTTTGCCGGCATCTTTTTCGATGAAATCAACTATGCCGGCGGTTGGAGCGAGGAGAATATAAAGCAGTTCCGCCTTTACCTGAAAAACAAATATTCTCCGGAAAAGCTGGCCGAACTGGGAATCACGAATGTTGAAACGGCGCTGCCGCCCAAGCCCGAGGATCGCGACAAGGAAAGAGTGCTTTTTATGGAGCATCAGGAATGGGTGGCGCACGCGTTTGAGACGGCATACAAAGCGCTGGATGATTACGCGAAGAGCCTTAAACCGGACTGCCTGCTGTTGCCGACGCTTTCCCCCGGCCCTTCGTTCCATAACGCGCCGTACACCGCCTCGCTGGCGCGCATGTCGCAACTGGGGGATAGCATATCGATTGATCCCTATTTGAACGGCGTGATTGACGAGGCCTACATGTGCGACCTGGTGCGCAACACTTCCACCAAGCCGTTGTGGTTGATCGTGGGGACGCATTACGGCGGCACGACCGAAACCCTGCGGCGCGACTATGCAATCTCCCTTGCGCATGCCGATGGCTTGTATGTTTTTGACTGGCCTTTTATCTATCAAACTCCGCCCCTGGCCGAAAGCTGGCGGCCAAGCTGTAAAAAGGGCGGTTGGGAAGCAACCTGGGAAGTGTTTGCAAAGGCCCGGAAGCTGGAGCCTTATTTGCTGCACACGGTTGCCGATACCAGAACGGCCATGCTGCATTCCGAACGGACGGCGACGCTAACAAGTTACAGCCATGATTCGTTCCACGGACTGGGCGGGAGCTTTCATCGCGAGCAGATTGGAATTTACAGCGTCCTGGCGCAGTCGCACATACCGGCGGCCCCCCTCTTCGCGGAGACGCTCACGCCTGCGCGTTTGCAGAGCTATCGCGTCCTGATCCTGGGGGCGGCGCAGACCTTCACGGACGCAGAATTAAAAGTGGTCCGCGACTGGACAGCCGCAGGCGGTTTCCTGATTGTAACGGGCGGGAGTACGCTCAAGGACCAATGGGGGCGCAGTGTGAACGATTATCGGCTGGCCGATCTGATGGGGGTCAAGTGGGTCAAGAGCGGTTTGGGAATGACCAATTGGACCGCCACCGCAGAGGGGCGCATGATCGGTGATCGCCACGTCAGTTACCGGGGCAGCTTTGCCTGGGATGAGGTGACCCCGCTTGCTGCCAAAGTCCTGGCCGAATGGAGCAACGGCAAACCGGCTGTAACCATCAACCAATTCGGCCAGGGGCGTTGTTGCTTTATTTCCGCCCAGCGGCTCGGTTCCTGTTATCAAGGCGTACATGGAAGTCGCCGCCATTGCCCGTACGTTAAGGATTATGATGCGGGGGTCAGGGAATTCTGGGCGGATCTCGTCACCTGGGCGCTCGGCGTCCAAGGCGAAACAGCTCCGGTTGAGGTCAAGAATTGCCCGCAGGCCACCGAAGTCACCGCGCGCGTGCAACCGGGTACCGGGCGGCATATATTGCATTTCCTGAACTATGACGAAGCCGCGCCGATCAAAGGTATCGAAGTTAATTGGCGCCTGCCCGCCAAGCCGATGAAGGTTTTTTATGCGACGGATGACGAGACCATTTCCGCGGCGGCGACCAACGGATTGCTGCGCTTTGTTATGCGCGATCTGGATGCGCATGAAACCGTGGTGGCGGAGCCGTTGTCGGCGCGCTGAAGCGGCGTTAGTGATAAAATAAATACCGGGGGCAATCGAACATCTGAATAAATTAAGCCCCGAGGAACGGGGCGACTTTTATTCTGTTCGGATTGTCATCCTGAACGCAGTGAAAAGCCTGCCCTGAGCGAAGTCGAAGGGATCTCTCGCGGCGAGATTCCTCGCTACGCTCGGAATGACAACAAAGACGGATTGTCCGCCATAGCCGGATCCGCCTCCGGCGGAAAATTCATATGCATAAATTTAAAGCCGGCCATATTGTTGCTCGCCAGATCAAACGCCGCAAAGCGCTGACCGCCAACATCGGCATCCTCGGCGTCGGCCACTGCAATTACTGGCCCCAGTTCGAGGGCCTGCTGGAGAAACTGCGCAAGAAACTCGATATCTTTGAAAATAAGGTGACCCGCCATGGGGTTAACGTCATCGGGTTTGGCATGATCGATTGCGCCGAACACGCTTATGCGGTCCTGCCGAAAATCAAGGCCGCCGACCTCGACCTGTTGTTCATCGACATGGCCACCTATGCCACTTCCTCCACTTTCGGAGTTATCGCCAGGGATCTTAAGGTTCCCATCGTCCTCGTTGCCCTCCAGCCACTGGCGGCAATGGATTACGCCAAGGCCTCCACCTTCGTCCAACTGTTCAACGACGATTTTTGCGCCGTGCCCGAATTCACCGGCGTCGCCATCCGCATGGGCCGCAAAGCCCCCGAAGTCATCGTTGGCCGGCTTGAGGGCGACAGCGATGCCGATCGGGAAATCGCCAAATGGTGTCAGATCGCCAAGGTTCTGCATGATCTGCGGCACGCCAGAATCGGCCAGATGGGGCACGTTTTGGAGTCCATGCTGGACATGCAGACCGATCCTACCGCCGTCACTGCCGCCTTCGGATGCCACGTCGTCCAGTGCGAGATCGATGAAATCATGCGATATTTCAGGACCATCGGGCGCCAGGATGCCGCGACAAAACGGAAAAAACGGGAAATCCTGGCGTTTTTTGACACCCCCTGCCCCGTCTCCGACCCCATCACCGAGAAACTTACGGAAAAAGACCTCGACTACGCCGCCAGGGCGGCGGTCGCCCTGGAGCGATTCATTGAAGCAAAACGCCTTGACGGATTCGCCTATTATTACGAGGCTGGGGAAGGCTCGGAGACCCGTTCCCTGGTCTCCAGCTTCATCGTGGGCAATTCCCTGCTCACCGCCACGGGATTCCCGATGTGCGGCGAGTTCGACATTAAAACCTGCCTGGCGATGCTGATTATGGACCGCCTGGAGATCGGCGGCAGTTTCGCCGAGTTCCATCCGATAGATTTCAACCGCGGCAGCGTGCTTGTCGGGCATGACGGCCCCCACCACATTAACATCGCCGAGGGCCGGCCGGTCATCCGGAGTCTTAAGAAATATCACGGCAAGCCCGGGTCCGGAGCCGGGGTCGAGTTTAAAATCAAGGAGGGACCGATAACCATCCTGAGCATCGGAGTCAAGGCTGACGGTAAATTCAAGATGGTGATCGCCGAAGGCGAGTCAATCGAAGGGCCGGTGCCGCCGACCGGCAACACCAATACCCACGGACGCTTCCAGCCTGACATAAAAACTTTTCTAAAGCGCTGGGTTGCCGAAGGTCCAACCCACCATTTCGCCCTGGGAATCGGACACAAGGCGGAAACCTTGAGAACAATCGGCGACTGCCTAGGAATAGACGCGGTTATCATCGAAAGGAATTGATGGTTTTCCATGAAACTTGAAAATGTGACCCTGGAAATGTCCTTGAAGCCGTTCTGGAACCCGTCCCGGGAGAACTGCCTGCAAATCTGCCGGGAACTGTTCCGACAATGGGAGCCATTATGCCGCCATGCCAACAAGGTGTCGGTGCAACTATGGATCGGGGATGGTTCGGAAATCCTGGACTATCGTGGCATTCCTGAAGACAAATTCGAATGGGCGCGGTACATCGGCTGCGTCAACCGGCAACCATCCAAGGAACGCCTGAAGCTGGACCCCGAATGCCAGCAACTGCACACCAAGTCGCGGCTCTACCGTGACAATCCACCCGAGTTCGATTACCGTTTTCTTAACGACCTGGTTGCAATCATCAAAAATGCAGGCCGGGAGCGTCTCGGCAAGGCTATCCTGGTAGGCGGGACCTTCGATCCCGGACCTGAGTTCGCCAAATCGAGCTTCAAATACGAGCGGCATGCAGAAATCTGCTCCGCCAGTTTCGGCGATTCAAAGAAAACCGATGTGGTATCATGTTCCGCCACCTTGACGGGAGACACTTTCCACTACGCCGGGTTTCCTGATGGCATCCCTGCGGGAACACCGTTCGGATTTTTTCTCGGACGCCAGACGCGGCATTTCCTGGCAGGCATGGGCATGAATTTCATCTGGTTTTCCAACGGTTTCGGATTCGGGAACTGTCCCTGGGGATACGACGGCCTGCTTTTCGACGGCAAGACCTATACCCCGGAGCAAGCGGACATGGTTAAAAAACAGATGCTGGATTTCTGGCGTATGTTCAAGGCGGAATGTCCCGATTATCCGGTATACGTCCGCGGCACCAACATGACCACCGGCATTGACCTGGCCTCCGACGGCGTTCCCCTGAAGCAAATATATGCAGGAGGCTTTATCCAACAGCCGCCGGTGAACTCCCCCTGGGCCGCGTTAAATCTGAACTTGGGCCTGGAGCTGGCGGGCTGGATGTCACACATCGCCGAACTGCCCGGGAAATCCTTCGCCTTCCGTTTCTACACCCACGACCCCTGGTGGATTAACTCCCCCTGGCTCGACCGCTACGAGCGCCAACCATATGACATCTATCTGCCGCTGGCGGTTTCCCGGATCGCCGCGGATGGCGCTGTCCAGACCGCCTCGTCCGTGAATTTCCTCAGCATCGACGATAGCCTGGGCAACATGCCGGAGCAGGTTCCAAACGAAGTCACGCCGCGCCTGTTGGAATGCCTTAACAGCGCTCCGGACGAGGCGGGCCCGCTGGTCTGGGTTTATCCGTTCGATGAATACCACGCCTGGATCAAACCGGAGACCGGAAGGATTGGCGAAGTGATGTTCGGCGACCTGCTGGTCATGGACGCCATAAACCGCGGCCTGCCGTTGAACACCGTTGTTTCCACTGCCAGCTTTGTCGCCAACAAACGGCGCAACGCCGGCTTCTTGGACGGCCGGGTCATAGTCAGCCCGGTGCCCAACGCCGGCAGCGAATGGGAAGGCGCTTTGTTCCGGCATGTCGAGGCGGGCGGCAAGGCTTTGGTTTACGGTCCCTTGCGCAATGCGGGCGACAGATTCCGGGAGGCACTTGGTGTCAAACTCGCCAAGCCATTGGACGGCAGCATGCGGCTGAACTTGGACGCGGCATTGACCGGCCTGGTCGAAAACTTTGCGTCCAAATGGAATTTCGAGCATCAATCCATCATATCCGGGGGCGGGCTGGAAGAGACCGGCGGGAAACACGTCCTGGCGAGTGCCGGCAAAGATGGTGAAAAACGATCCTATGCCATTGAAGTCTCGCTTGGACAAGGGCGGTTGGTCTGGCTGCGCGGCACACCTTCAAAGTTCTCCGCGCTGAATTTTCCGGAACATATCGCGGAACGGCTGAATTTGCCGATGGAGACCGAACTGTTTTATCCCGAGCGGCTTTTCTCCGTGTTACTTGATCGCTGTGGTTGGCGGTTCGCCTTCCACCGCGGTGATGCGACGGCCCACGAGCCGGTTGTCGCCGTGAGCCGCCATCGTAATGGCTTTTACTATACCGGCACGAACCATCACACCCTGGTTGAACATGAACTGCGGGCGCCATTTGGCGCGCCGGTGATGAACGGCTATGAGGCACAATTAAAGGACGGCTCCGCCTTCTACCGCTGGCCCCGGACCTGGCGACATGAATGCCGGGTTTTCGTGAAACAAAACAAGCAAAGCGTCATTTCCTGCCGCGAGCATTGCTCGCATCTCCACGGCATCACCCGCTGGATAACGATCACCGGGCTGGAAGACGCTGAGCTGGCAATTTTCCCGGAACCCGGCGCGGAGAACCGCCTGACGGTGTTGCCCAATCCCCGCACCCCCTACGTCAACGGCGCCTTTGCACGGACATGTCCGGACGGGAAAGATGGCTGGAAATTTTTCCGGACCGTGGACAAGCTGTCCGGCAAAGTCCTGATTTACTGGTGACCCGTTTCAGAACTTCATCGCCTCAAATGCCTGCGCATACATCCAGTGACCGAAATCGTTGGGATGGTTGATGTTGTTGCCCAATAGAGACGGCTGGTCTTTGCGCTGAAGGACCATTGCCCATGTGCTGTAAACGTCCACGTAGGCGCACTGGGCTTCAGCGGCCGCTTGTTTGGCGGCCGCGGCAAACTGGGCCATCCTGTGTGTCCCGCAGCGCCAGTTGTCGTTAGGCGGGCATGCCGAAAACAGGATAACTTCCGCGCTCTTGCGTTCTCTGATCATCCTGACTTGCGCAACCAGGTTTTGTTTATATTGCTCAGGCTCGGACGATCCGCGGTTGTGGTCATTCATACCCCAGCCAACAATCACCAGATCCGCCCGGTCGATCTGGCCCATATAGCGCTTGTCGTCAAACCAGGATAGGCCCTGCCGGGAAGCATATCCGGGGATCGACACATCAATTACCTCGATCCTGGACTTGGGGAACAGGGCCTGAAGATACCTGCCGAATCGCGCCTGGAATCGCAAATCCGGCTCCGAAGCCTCTCTCCCGGCCGTAATGCTGTCGCCGTAGGACACTATTCTGAACGGCCCTCCGGCCTCCAGTTTCTTTCTAACGTCTGCCAAATATTTGCGCTGGTCGTTCGGCTTGGCCCATATCTTGCCGTTGGTCGTCTGATAGTCCGCCCAGACAAACCATTCGTGATTGCTGCAGCTCGGGAAATTTGTGTGGTTGAAGTCTTTCTGCCCATACAGGCAGTTGGTCGAATAGTCAGGTATGCGAGAATTGGACGTGCGGGCTATTGTGCCTTTGGCATAATCAACTATGTAGTCGCTGCCTTCGCGATAGACTATTCCGCCAGGTTTCTCGGCGACATATGCGCTGCGCAGGGTCAAACTGCCCTTGACCACATTGTCAAAACACAGGTTACCCGGCTCAGTCTTGGCCAGAACCAGGCTTTCTCCTTGAATTTTCATCTTCTTTCCATTTATTGCAGGCAGGTATCCGGGCAGGCACATATCAAAAAACAAATTGATGATAGAATCATCAGCATTATTTGTCGAGCAGGCATAATATGGCGCAATTTCATGATTTACACGGACTCCATAATTACACTATGTTGTGGCGCACGAACAAATTAGGCCGCCGCAAGGCGGGGCGACTTTTATTCTGTTCGGATTGTCATCCTGAACGCAGTGAAGAGCCTGCCCTGAGCGAAGTCGAAGGGATCTCTCGCGGCGAGATTCCTCGCTACGCTCGGAATGACAACAAAGACGGATTGTCCGCCATAGGCGGATCCGCCTCCGGCGGAAAATTCCTATGCATTGAATCAGGCTGTCGGCAACTTTGCATGAACATAGTCCGTCGCGTAACTTTCTCAATCGATACGTGTTGCAATAGCCGGCCGCGTGCGGAACCCAAAAACCAATTACAGGAGGGCGCTAACCACGAAGCTTGCAACGACAACCGCTGATTTGCGCAGTTACGCCAAAACTCCTGCTGAAATCGTGGGGCTGTTTGCGGGCACCGGATTTAAACGTTTAGACATGGATTTTTACGGCACGCCTTTTGTCGCCAGCCGGGACAACTGGAAGCAACTGGTCGGCGACGCCGGCGAAGCGGCGGCACGCATCGGCGTCAAGTTTTGCCAGGCGCACGCTCCCGACGGCGAGCATTTTGTTCCGGGCGAGAAGAGGGACGCGCTGGTAACAGCGACCCAACGCTCGATTGAGGCCTGCGCGATGCTCGGCATAAAAGACATCGTGGTGCACGCCGCCGGGAGCGCGGCCTTTACGCCGTGCGAATTTATGAAACGCAATCGCGATTTTTATTCCGAGCTGTTTGACACAATGGAAAAATTCGGCGTTAATGCGCTGGTCGAAAACGGCTGTGAAATAAATACACCATTTTATTACCTGCGTACCGGTGCGGAAATAAAAGAGTTCCTGGAATTTGTAAACCATCCGTTGCTGCACGCCTGCTGGGACACCGGGCACGCGCATATGCGGGGCATGGACCAATATGAGAGCATCATAGCCCTGGGCGGCGAACTCCACGCCATCCATATCGCGGATAATTACGGCGACCGCGACAGCCATACCGCTCCATTTTTCGGCAGTTGCAATTTCGACCCGGTCATGCAAGGCCTCCTGGACATCAAATACGGCGGGGCCTTCACATTCGAAGGCAGCAATCTTATGCGCAATCACGATGCCTGGCCGCATTTTCGCAAGCCCTGGGAGCACTGCGGCAAAACGGTTACGGCGCTCCTTGACGTGCCGCTGCATATTAAACAGCAAGCTGTTGCGCTGATGTATGCAACCGGTAAATACATACTCGAACAATACGGCTGCTTTGAATACTGATGGAATAATCTATTCCCGGGTGCGCCTGGAATTTATGCACCGATCATGCGGGTAATCGTCGAGAAGGAGCCAGCCCCATCATGGACATCATCACCACCTCAAAAGACGGCTTGCTCATCCTGGCCCTCAACGGAAGGTTCGACACCTTTGGCGCGGGGCCGGTTCAGCAGGCGCTGGATGCGCATTTCCAAGAACGTCCGCAGGCCGTTATCCTGGACATGACCAACGTGGACTTCATCAGCAGCGCCGGCATCCGCGTGCTTTTGATCACCGCCAAGGAAGTTGAGATCCGCAAGGGCGTCCTGGCGCTGGTCGGTCTCAAACCCTATTGCCGGGAAGTGATCACGAGCACGCATATCGCCGGCATGCTGTCGCAGTTCGACACAATGGACCAGGCCAAAGCCTTTTGCCGGGGAAATGTCCCGGCGGGCGCCTGACATAATTTTCTTTGCAGTGCTGACGCGCACAAAGTCCTGTCGCGCGGTGAGGGCACCGGGCCTACAGCATTTTTTTGCAGGCCGAGTCCCCTTACCCGGCGGAATTGTCATACCATAGGCAAATCCACCTTTGGCGGAAAATTTCTAAACATCAAATTAGGCCTCGCAAGGCGGGGCGACTTTTATTCCGTTCGGATTGTCATCCTGAACGCAGTGAAGAGCCTGCCCTGAGCGAAGTCGAAGGGATCTCTCGCGGCGAGATTCCTCTTCTACGCTCGGAATGACAACAAAGACGGATTGTCCGCCATAGGCGGATCCGCCTCCGGCGGAAAATTCCTATGCATTGAAATAGCCGAATTTGATTTTCGGGAACTGGCCGTGGTGGTATTGCATCAGGGTCGTTATGCCCATCGGCCTCTGGCGTTTGGAAGGGCAGGCCCGGTCAACCGTGTCCATGTACAAGTCCGGATCGATGTTCAAGTTGCGCCACTGGATCATGTGCGGGGTGGTTTTTTTAAGCAGCCTGGAGAACGCCCTGCATTCGGCCGGGTCATCCGTCACGCCGGGAAAGGTCAGGTAGTTGATGGAAATCCACACGCCGGCCTTGCGGGCGTTATGGAAGGATTTCAGGACATCATCGAAGGAATAACCGCGGCACCGATAATACGCGGCATAAAGCGCCGGCCGGGCGCTGTTCAGCGAGATGCGGATGCTGTTAAGTCCCGCGGCGGCAAGCCGTTTAACAATATCAGGCTTGCTTCCGTTGGTGTTGAGATGAATGGCGCCGCGATTTGTTTTTTTGCGGATCGCGCGTATGGCCGCTTCTATCAAATTGCCTTCGAGGAGCGGCTCGCCTTCACAGCCCTGCCCGAAGCTGATCATCGCGTGCGGCGCCTTCTCCAGATGCGGAACCGCCATTTCAACTATTTCGGCCACGGTCGGCACGAAACCAATCCGCGCTTGCGGGGCCGGGATTGACGTGGCGTCCTGTTTGGAAATGCACCCCTGGCACGAGGCGTTACATTCGCCGGACACGGCAACCGGCGCTTCCCACCGTTGCAGGAAGAGATTGGCGGCGTTGGGACAGCCGTATTCTTTCACGCAGACAAGACCATGATGCTCCACCAACCGGTTTCCCGGATATTTCCGGATCCAGCGGCGGATCTCACGATAAACTTTCCGCATGTCAAAGCGCGAAATATCGTGCTTGGGATTGGGATCCACGCGGAAGGCGGGGACATGAAATTTGCCGCGGTACCAGCAAACGGCGCAATAGCAGAAGAGCGGAAGCCGCGGCGCCCGCTTGTCCGCCGCGAAAGCGGCGAGCGCAAGGGCGACATAGCCCGGGGGCAGAAAGGCGGCGACGGCAACATGCTCATCATCCGCCGATTCGATGGTTCCTTTTGCGTTAAACCCTAGGGCGCGGCGACCGGGAAGCAGATAAAGCCGGCTTGTTTCCGGGAGGGGCATGAGCTGCGCTGGGTCAAGCGGGTAGATGGCGCGCCCGCTCCGGCCCGCGGCAGCCAGTTCCGGCTGATCGGTAATTCTTCCTCTGCTGTCGGCAACTACGATTGCAGGAAAAGCTTTCATGGAATGAAAGCATAGATCAAATACATGCAGGATAAAGTTTTATTTTTACAGGGATAACCCGCTTTCAGGCGGGGCGGTCCGGGGATTGACATGGAGCGATTCATGCCACATATTGCGCATTTACACGCAAGGATTCATTATAGCCGGCTTTGGAGACCAAACTAATGCGTCCGTTTAATGCCACGTTTTTTGGGCTGGTTGCTCTCTCTTTTTGGGCGACGAGCGTCGCGTTCTCGCGGACGCTCGGCGAGGCGCTTGGCCCGATTACCTTGGTGGCGGTCAGTTACAGCGGCGCCGGGCTCATTTCGTTAGGCGTTGAGTTTGGGCGGCACCGTAAAATTCGCATATTATCGCCGCCAGCCTGGCCTTATATAATATTTTGCGGGATCTTTTTTCTCGGGTATACCGTCGGTTACATCCCCGCCCTGGCGCTGGCGAAGGATCGCCAGGTTGCGCTGCAATTGGGCGTGGTCAATTATTTATGGCCGGGACTAATGGTGCTCGGCTCTGTTTTTATCTTAAAATATCGGGCCCGCTGGTATTTTCTGCTTCCGGGTTTGATAGTCGCGTTCACGGGCATTATGATTTGCATGGCGGGGACGGTATCAATCGGCCTGTTCCTGAAGGCGATCAAACAAAATGCACTGGCGTTCGTTCTTATGGCCGGCTCGGCGGCATGCTGGGCGGTATATTCGAACGTCACGCGCAAATATGTGCCGCCCAGCGGAGCCAGCGGCGTGGCGCTCTTTCAGTTGGTAACGGGCTTTCTGTTTTTAATTTTAGGGGCAGCTGTCGGCGCAAAATCGACGTGGTCGATTTCAATGATTATCCCGCTATTTTTTTACATAGTCTTTGTAACAACGCTCAGTTATCGTTTCTGGGACATAGCCATGCAAAAAGGACGGCTCGTGTTCCTGGGAGTCGTTTCTTATCTGTTGCCCCTTGTGTCAACGCTTTTTGCGGGATGGTATTTCAATGAACCGGTCGGCTGGCATCTGCTGGCCGGCGCTGTGCTGGTCATCGCGGGAGCGGTGTTGTCCCGCCTGGGAATCACAGTGCGCGTGGCGTCGCGCTAATGCCGTATTGCACCCGCCGCGCCACTGCGCCACGATGCGATTCGTGATCGGGGCGGCATGGCAGCCTAAAGAATCTGCCTTTTCGCGGACAATGTTCCGGTCAGGGAATCGGGGACAAAAACCAATGGATACATTGGCGCATGCCTTATATGGCGTCACTTTTTTCAGCCGGATCGGGTTTGCCGGGTGTTTTAAAAATAAATCTGATGGCCCTGTAAAGCGCGGGGATATGGATTGGACAATATTCGCGGCGGCCGGATTTGCAATATTACCTGACTTGGCATCAATCGGAATATATTTCCTTGATTTAACGCTCAACGCGCAATCGCCTTCGTTTCATCATATGCCGCGCTATGTTTTTGATTTATATAATGCCACGCACAGCTTGTTGATCGCCGGTCTTGTGTGTTTAATCCTGCGCAAAATATGGAAACCGTTGTTTATTCCTTCATTGGCGTGGATTTTTCATATTGTTCTGGATATATTTACGCACGAGTTAGGCCGGTTTCAGACGCCAATTTTATATCCGCTGTCGCTTTATGCTTTTGATGGATTAAATTGGTGGCAGCATCCCTGGGTTATGGCCGCATACTGGGGCGCTTTGCCGCTGTCATGGGCATTTATCTGTTTCCAACGCCGGCATGCCTGGAATCGGCCTGGCCGTTGTTAGCAATAACGCCAAAGGCCGGCGCGCTTGCGCCATAGTTATCAACGATCTTTTAGTTATAGTATAAGCAACTCGGGCAGCCCGCGCCGGACTTGAGCAACACAACTATCCTGGCCATGACAGGCCGTTGCCGGTCATCCTGGCGCTTCTGGTTCCTTGACCTGCTATATGCCCTGTGGCATTATTACTGTGAACTATTGCCTTGTATTCATGAACCCCATTGAACGCATCAATCGCACCGGATCCTTTCCTGCGGGAAGGCCGGAGATTATCCTGATCAATGAGCGACCGGGGTTAAGGAGCACATCGGCAAAGGCTGTATGGCTGGCCACGGCCCGGCTGGCTGGCTTAACGGGTTCAAATCCATGAATGCGCATAACAAACAACTATTGAGCGGAAATGAAGCCGTCGGCCTTGCCGCCTTCCATTGCGGAGTTGTTCTTGGCACCGGTTATCCCGGAACGCCTTCAACAGAAATCCTTGAATCATTTTCCCGTTTTGGGGGAAGGGCGGAGTGGTCTCCAAATGAAAAAGTCGCCGCGGAAGTCGCGCTCGGCGTTGCATTTTCAAATGCAAGAGCAATCGTCACGATGAAACATGTCGGACTTAACGTGGCGGCCGACCTTCTTTTCACGGCCGCATATTCCGGAGTTTCGGGCGGGCTGGTTTTTGTCGTTGCGGACGATCCGGGGATGGCATCGAGCCAGAACGAACAGGATACCAGGCGCTACGCGGTTGCCGCGGCGGTTCCCATGCTCGAACCTTCCGATTCTCAGGAGGCCTATGATTTTACCGTCCTCGCCTTCAATATTTCGGAACGCTGGGGCATCCCGGTCATCTTGAGATTATCCACCAGGATCAGCCACTCATGCACGATTGTTGAACACGGCAACATGCCGATTGCGGCGCCTGATCCCGGATTCAAAAGGGCGCCTGAAAAAATGGTCATGATTCCGGCTCACGCGAGGCCGGCCCATAAAAGACTGAGAATCAAACTGGAAGAAATCCGGAAATGGAATGAAGCTGAAGGGCCGAACCTGACCATTGCAGGCAAAGGAAAACCGGCCTTAATCAGTTCGGGAGTAAGCTTTGCCCATTGCCGCGAAGCCGCCCCGGAGGCCCCTGTTCTCAAGCTTGGCATGACCAACCCCCTTCCCATCGGCATTATCGCAGCATTCGCCAGGAAACACGGTGACTGTCTTGTCATCGAAGAAAACGATCCTTATCTCGTGACGGAAATCCGCGGGGAAGGGGTAAATGTCCGCGGAAAGGAAAAAAAATTCAGGATCGGCGAACTGAATGTCAGCAGAGTTAAAAAAATAATTAGCGGTGATAAATCGCCCGACCCTGAACCGGCAAAAGGGATGCCCCCATCGCTCTGCCAGGGGTGCCCCCATCGGACCGTGTTTGCCATTCTCAAGGAAATGAACTGCCTGGTTTCCGGAGACATAGGGTGCTATACCCTGGCGGTCCTTCCGCCGCTCAATGCGATGGATACCATGATCGACATGGGCGCGGGAATAACCGTCGGGCTCGGAATGCGGCACGCTCTCCCGGAAAATGAGGCCCGGCGTGTTGTGAGCGTGATTGGCGACAGCACCTTCATTCACAGCGGAATCACTGGAATCGTGGAAATGGTTTACAACCCGCCCGCGACAGGACACACGGTGGTTATTCTCGATAATGGCACGACCGCGATGACCGGGCTGCAGGAGCACCCCGCTACGGGAAGAAAGCTGGACCACCGGAAAACAAACCGTGTCATAATTGAGGATATTTGCAGGGGCGCCGGCGTCAAAAACGTCCAGGTCTTCAACCTGCCCGGCAAAGCCGATAAATTCAGAGGCGAACTGAAAAAGGCTTTGGATTCAAATGCTCTTTCGGTTTTAATCGCCCGTCAAGTATGCCTTCTCGCCGCCTTAAGGATAAGAAAGCTGGAAAAAGCACAGGAATGAATTTTATTCATGTACCAAGCCAAAGTCACAAACATAAAAATAACCGGGCGCGGAGGCATGGGTATCCTGACGGCGGCCGGCATACTGGCGGAAACCGCTTTTCTTGCAGGCTATGATGTCAAGCGTTCCGAATTGCACGGCATGAGCCAGCGGGGAGGATCGGTTTCGAGCGACATCCGGTTCGGCAAAAAAGTATTCAGCCCGATGATACCCGACGGGGAAACTGATTATCTCCTCCTCATGGCCGATGATCAGGCTGACGTATTCGGGCATGATTTGCGCATGGGCGCGGAAATAATTTCATCCGTGATTTTCGGTCCGTCCGGTTTTCCCCATAAAAAGAGCCTCAACATCGCCATGCTCGGCGCACTGAGCGCCAAGCTTGATTTCCACCATAAAATCTGGCTGGATGTCCTGGAAAAAATATTCGGCAAGGAAGTGGTCGATATTAACATCTCCGCGTTCAACCTCGGCCATAAAATCATGAACCAAGCAATCGCGGAAAAACATCAATGAAAGAGCCCTCCTGTCATAACTGGCATGTTCACGCGGTCTCGATGCCGGATTTCATGCCTTTGAAAAAACTCGGGGAGCTCCAGGGCAAACGCCTGCGTTCCGTTGTCGAAAGCGCCTACGCGAACGTGGCGTGCTTCAGGAAAAGAATGGATGCCCGGAAAGTCAAACCGCAGGATATCAAAGGCATCGCCGACATTTCGCTGCTTCCTTTCTCGGAAAAGAACGACCTGCGCACCACTTATCCGTTCGGGCTGTTTGCCAGCCCCATGAAGGATGTGGTCAGGCTGCACGCCTCGAGCGGCACAACGGGGAAACCGATCGTCGTCGGATATACCGCGCGCGACATGGAAGTCTGGAAAAACGTGATCATGCGCACCCTTGCCGCGGCAGGCATGCACCGTGGCGATATCCTGCAAAATGCTTTCGGCTACGGCTTGTTCACCGGCGGACTGGGCTTGCATTATGGCGCCGAAGCGCTGGGCGCAACAGTCATTCCCATTTCCGGAGGCAACACCGAGCGGCAGATCATGCTGCTCTGCGACTTGAAGGTAACCGCCATCTGCTGCACGCCGACTTATTTCATTCATCTCATGGAACATGCCGAAAAAATGGGCGTAGACCTGAAAAAGCTGCCGCTCCGGGTTGGCGTCTTCGGTGCGGAACCGTGGACGGAAGGCATGCGCCTGTTCATTGAAAAAGGAGCCGGGATCAAGGCGTTCGATATTTACGGGCTGACCGAAATAATCGGGCCGGGCGTGGCAGCGGAATGCGAAAGGCATTGCGGGCTCCATGTTTTTGAAGACTGTTTTTACCCGGAAATAATAGATCCCGTCAGCGGTAAAAATCTGCCTGATGGGAAAGAAGGCGAGCTCGTGCTCTCCACCCTGCAAAAAGAGGCAACGCCCATGCTCCGTTACCGGACGCATGACATGACAACGATCCTTCCTGAACCTTGCAAATGCGGGAGGACGCTTCGCCGCATCATGCGGATCGACCACCGCAGCGACGACATGTTCATCATCCGCGGCGTCAACGTCTACCCGTCGCAGATCGAGGCCGCCCTGCTCAAGGTTGAACAAACGTTTCCGCATTACTTGGTTATCCTCACTAAGGCCAACGGGCTTGACCAGGTTGAAGTCCAGGTGGAAGTGACCAGGGAAGTGTTCAGCGACAGAATCAGCGAAATGGAAAACCTGCGCGGGAAAATCAGCCTGTCGATCGAACACGTTGTCGGGCTGCGGATGAACGTGAGGCTCGTGGAGCCGCAAACAATCGAACGCAGCCAGGGAAAAGCAAAACGTGTCGTTGACCGGAGAACCATGAACCCGGGGGATAAATTATGAAACTCCATCAGATTTCGGTCTTTCTCGAAAACCAGCCCGGGCGCCTTACCAAGCCATGCGATGCGCTTGCAAATGCGGGCATAAACATACTTACCCTCTCGCTTGCCGATACGCAAAACTTTGGCATTCTCAGGATAATTGTCGAGGATTGGGAAAAAGCATTCAAGGTTCTCGAAAAATCCGGCGCGGTTGTAAAGATCACGGAAGTCGTCGCCGTAAAAGTTCCGGACAGGTCCGGCGGCTTTGCAGGCATTCTGCACGTGCTCGAGCGCTCCGGAATAAACATCGATTACATGTACGCGTTCACCACAAACCGCGGCGGGAACAGCATTCTAATCCTGCGTTTTGACAAGGCAGATGAAGCCATCGAAATTCTCAGGCAATCCGGGATAGGAATAGTCGATAAAATCTCCATGTTTGCGCGCTAAATTCAATTTGCGCTTGTGATATGAAGCCCTGGCCGGGTAGTGTATACCTCCCTACAGCATTATATTAACTTCGGCATAAAAAAGGTCGGCCAATGAACAAGATCGTGGTTATTGACGAGGAGCTTTGCACAGGCTGCGGGGCTTGCGTCAAACTTTGCCCGAAACAGATTCTGCGACTGGACGAGACCGACCATGTATGCAAAGTAACCGACGAAAACCGGTGCGACAAACGCCGTGGCTGCGAGCGAGTCTGTCCCGCCGGGGCAATCAAGATCCACTGAACAGATGCCGGATAGAGTCGCCGGGGAGCGATTGGTTCCCCCGTGCGTTGACCGGCATTTCAAGCCCGGACTAATGTTGAGGAACACCGCCATGACACCTCCGGACATATGTCCCGTGTGTAGTGCCGAAATACCTCCGGCAGCACGCGCCTGTCCCGAATGCGGGGCTGACGATACGACAGGCTGGAATGAAGATCGCACCGTATATGACGGCCTTGATCTGCCGGATGATGAATTCAATTATGACGAATATCTTCGCAAGGAATTCGGCGATGCAAAAAAGCCGTGCGATAAAAAACGGCTTATCTGGGCGGTCCTGATCGGGCTGGCTTTTGTTGTGCTTCTCTTCAGTATCGTTTTTATTAATTGGAGGTGCGCATGAATGTGATCTTGAGTCCGATGGAAGCACGCGTATTGGGTTGTCTGATCGAGAAAGCCGTCACCACGCCGGAGTATTACCCGCTGACGCTCTCGGCGCTGACAGCCGCCTGTAACCAGAAGTCAAACCGCGATCCCATAATGCAGGCGGACGAAAAGGAAGTTGTCCGGGCTCTGGATAGCCTCCGCGAAAAAAAATTGGCGTCATCCGTTGCGTTGGCCAATAGTCGCGTGCCGAAATACCGGCATAATATACTGGATATACTTGCGCTGACGCCGCAGCAATTGGCTCTGCTCTGCGAACTTGTCTTGCGCGGCCCGCAGACAACAGGCGAGCTGCGCACCCATGCTGCCCGCATGGTTCCGTTTACGGATACGGCCGAGGTCCAAAGTATTCTGAGCGAATTGGCCGCCTGGGAAGGAGGAGCCTTGGCATCCAAGTTTCCCCGCCTGATTGGCCAGCGGGAAGAACGCTATGCGCATCGTCTGTGCGGCGAACTCCCTGATGAAGCAAAAATGCCGCAACCGCCCCTGGAACCAGTCCGTCTCGCCGTAATGGCCGAGAACGAACGAATCGTTACCCTGGAAACTCGTCTAACTGCCCTTGGGGACGAGCTGGAGCGTTTGAAAACCCAATTCCGTGACTTTGTAAAACAGTTCAAGTAAAAGCGCATTCAAGGATCAACCAACGCGCCATAAGTCATATGTTACGGATTAATTTAGATTGTTTTTAGATTCATTATATTTGACAATGCTTTTATCCGCCTTGGTTCCGGCCGACATTGCGTCGCTGATCACAATGCCTCTTTTTGCAAAGGATGCGCGCATTTCGACTGCATCCGGATTGACCGGCGCCGAAGCCGCCCGCCAACTACGGGAATGCAACGAGAGTTCATGACATACATTGTATCTGAAATCTTTTTAAGAAAAGCGATATACCGCAGACCAAGAAAATCCGGAACCCGGCGGGTGAACGGATGATGGGTGGACCAGGAGAATGGTAATATGAAACCGATAACGAAGGCTGATAAAAAAAGGCCGCCAGGATGCGCCGCTTCGGATAAGGTCCCGCGCATTCTCCTTTGCAGCGTCTTCGGGCCGTTTGGCGTTGATGACGCATACGGGCGCAAAGAAAACCTTATGGAGTTGTACCACAACCAGGTGACCCGCATTCAGGGGCCGGATAATTAAGCTTCATTCTATTTGACCTCTGCAAAACGATCGTTGGATGCACCGCATATCGGGCACTTATCAGGCGCCTTGCTTGTCACGGTATTACCGCAGACCGCGCAAACAAATATTTTTATCGCAGGCAGATCGGATCCGGCCTCAATCGCATCCAAAGCGCCTTTATATAAACCGTGATGGATCTTTTCAACAGCCATGGCATTTGTGAAGGATATTTCGGCGCGCTTATTTCCTTCCGACTTGGCCTCGGCAACAAACTTCGGATACATCTTCTGGAACTCGAAACCTTCACCTTCTATTGCTTCTTTGAGATTATCAGCCGTACCTTTGATGCCGCCGGCTACTCTCAAATGGGCATGGGCATGCACAGTCTCCGCTTCAGCAGCAGCTCGAAATAATTTTGCCGTTTGTGAAAAA
Organism: Kiritimatiellia bacterium; assembly: GCA_028718125.1. GTDB lineage: Bacteria > Verrucomicrobiota > Kiritimatiellia > JAAZAB01 > JAAZAB01 > VSJD01. Next base: position 27,077 of record JAQUMN010000023.1, on the reverse strand, counting down.
CCATCTGTTTCGGCCTTTTTTGCAAAGGCCAGATATTTCCTGTTCGCCTGACTCTCGCCTGCGAAAGCATCCTGCAAATTTTTATCAGTAGCCATAATTAATCCCCTTCTCTATTTCAAAGCGTTAATCTTATCGTTTAACATGCTGATGTGCTGGAGTTCTTCATTGAGCAGTTTGTCTATATCGGGCTTGCCAAGTTTCTCCGGCACCAGGTTTCGCATATTGGCATACACCACAACAGAATCCTTTTCAAAACCCAGGGCCATCTTCAATGCTGCCCGGGTAGTCTTGCATTCTTCTGCCAAAGCTTCGGCATTTGCATTCCGCCCGAAAACATGTGTATCAGCTGCAGCCTTCAGGTAAAGGAGCGCTTCATTGTCAGGATCAAAAGCAGTATTTTCCCGCGCGCTTTCGGCCAGCTTGTTTTTTAAAGTCTCAAAAACGATGATGTGGCCCGACTCCCATTTGGCGAGTTCCTCAAATAGTTTTTTTGTTTCAGACGTTTGCGCGGACTTTGCCGCCGCCTGATAAAACGCTTTGCCATTTCTCTCAATTTCCACGCCTATCTGAAATATCTCGTCCGCATTAAATATTAGGGACATTAGCAGGTCTCCTTTCTTCAGGTATTTTAAAATTCAAACAATGCATTTACGCGGCGAGACATTGCTTGCGTCACGCCTCGAACGCACCCGACCGCTGAGAAGATCAGCCGATACTTTCCCTGGATCAAAGCCGCTCATAACTCCGCCTTTTGACGAATATTACATGTATCCACATCTATCGTAAATACATTTCATTATCCATTGCCTTCCTTGAAACAGAAACATTAATCTTAATCCCATCGCTCCGCCACAATTTTACAGGTGAATGAAACAATGCGCATGATTGGATGTTTCTTATGTTGCCTGAATTTTCAGTGTTGACTTCCGCCTGGGCGGGTATAGCCTTTAAACCAAGAATGGATTGCAGCAAAAGCATGATTTGCATGCTGCAAATACGTTTTTCGACAGAATCGTTGGGCATTGAGCTTCTCAGCAAAAACGAGCCGCACATGAAAATACCACTGCTCATTCTAAGCGCCGCCATTCTCGTACTCAGTGGCTGCAGCACCGTATACTACGGGACCATGGAAAAGCTGGGAGTGCATAAGCGCGACATCATGGTGGACCGCGTCAAGGCGGCGCGCGACACGCAAAATGAGGCAAAACAGCAGTTCCTGACGGCCATGGAACAGTTCAAGGACGTTGTCAACTTCCAGGACGGCGACCTGGAGAAACAATACAACAAACTTAACGCCACGCTGCAGAAGAGCGAGTCCGAGGCCGCCGCCGTGCGAAGCCGCATCAGCGCAGTTGAGGATGTCTCGGATGCGCTGTTCAGCGAATGGCGCTCGGAAATCAAGCAGTACTCCAGCGATACGCTACGGAAGGCGAGCCAGCAGAAATATGACATGACGAGGGTGAAATACAAGGAGCTGATCGCGGCCATGAAAAAGGCCGAATCCAAACTGGAACCCGCGCTGGACCCTCTGCGCGACCAAGTTCTTTTCATGAAGCACAACCTGAACGCCAAGGCTCTCGCCGGGCTGAGCGGCGAATTGATCAATGTTCAGACAAATGTGGACAGACTGGTCAACGAGATGGAGGTCGCCATCGCCCAGGCCGACACATTTATCGCATCCCTGCAGACCGAATGATCCTTGCACTCGTTCCTGCCCGGGGTGCGTATGATAAACGAGGCCCTATATTCCCCCAAAAAAATAATGACGACCTGAAAAGGATTGCCAGAACGTCAAGACGTGGCAGCATAATTTTATAGATCGATTGAATAAAACCGGAAGTAGCATGAAAGTCATTGGGTTTTCAGGCAGTCCCAGGAAAGACGCCAATACGGATCGCCTCGTGCGCCAGGTCCTTGCCGGAGCCAGAGAGGCCGGCGCCGAAACTAAATTCATCCGGATTGCGGATCTTAAAATATCCGGCTGCACAAGCTGTTACCACTGTAAAACCCACTATACGTGTTCCATCAAAGATGACATGCAGGCTATTTATGCCGTCATCCACGGGGCGGATGCGTGTGTAATAGGATCCCCCGTATACATGGGACAGGTCTCTGGACAGACAAAAATTTTCTGGGACCGGTTACTCCCCCTGTTTAACGCCGATTTTTCAACGCGGTTAAAAAAACATCCTGCGCTTGTCATGGTGTTCACCCAGGGACAAACCGACACCGGCATGTTCAAGCCTTACATGGAAAATACGAAGCAGGTGTTTGGCTTTATGGGATTCAAGACCAGGGAAATCATTGTCGCCGGCGCTATGATGGAAAAAGCGGACGTGGATAAACAGAAAGACCTGATGGCCAGAGCCAAAGAAACCGGGGCCGGTTTGGCAGAAGCAGAACTAACTGCAAAAGCATTCAAGACGGATAAATAACAAGCCCATACTAGCTGGTGGATTAATTTTATCGGGGATTGACTCGAATACCAACCGCCTGCATCCGGTGCAAACCTTTTCAGGGACAACCTTTTCAGGGACATTCCGACGTTTTCCCCAAATACCTGGAGAATTCAAGGATTTCTGCGCATGACGCCGCACAAATTGGTTCCGCTGCCTTCCCGACGGTTAATCCGTGATCTCAGGTTTGACCTTCTGCGGGGCGGCTACAGCCTTTGACCAAATTGATTATAATGTTGGCAAAACATTTGCAGCGTAATATTATCTACGCACGTCATTGTTCCAAAAACAAAGAGGGGGGGCACTTATGCTTAAAATACGACCGTTGCATTTTGTGGATATCATCAGGGACATAGGCAACGATATAATCGATTTCAAGCCCAATTCGAACGGCAATAATTATCATGCCGTGGCCGCGCAGATATTAAATAACAAGGATCTTTTATTGGAAATAACGCTGGATCCTGACGACGTATGCAAACCATGCCGGAATAATGCCAGCGGCGTTTGCGACGAAACAATCGACAGATCTTTCAGGCCGACTGCTCCGCCTTTAATGCGTGATTGGGATTTGTCAATCAATCGGCGATGGTGCGAGCGGTTAAAAATAAATCCCGGCGATAGATTTACGGCTAAGGCACTGTGCCGGATCTTGAAGGATCACACCGATAATATGCAGGCAATATATCACGAGATTATTGACGATCGTATAGCAAAAAAGGAAATAGCGGTAAAAAAGGGGATCGCTAAATATTTGGGCACAAAGAAAATGTGAAACAAGCCGGTTGACAGCGTCCCCTGGCTGCAGCATACAGGCAGCTGAGGCTTAAAGCATTCAACCTTCCTCTGACCATCGTCTTCTTTCTGCTCTGTTTCTGGAACATTGCCCTTATATTCTGGTCCTTCGCTAATTTCCGTGTGTTTTTTTATTGCCCAAGGCGATTGTCGTCAAGAGCAGCGCGAATTTCGTTTGAAAACGCCGCGGCGATTTCAACTCATCTGTGCCGTTGCCGCGCTTGCGCATACACGCGTATGGCGCTACGCGCGACGCCGACACATCTGAGTTAAACTTGCCTTGCTTTTCAAACCTTCGCTCTGCTCAGGGATCGAAATTCGCCCTGCGCTGTCATGCTGCCCATTCCCCTGTTCATATCGGGATCGATACAGGCTGCATTCCTTCCGCCTTCTTTTCCTGGCCCTCAGCCTGTGTTTACGTCAATAAAAAATAGCACGGAAAATGCGGAAGAACCTATATTCTATTACGGCCGTATTGCTTCCCCGGCAAAGCACTCCGCCGGAACAGGTCTGCGCTGCGTATGCCTGTTGTTTCTTGCTTTCTATATTTATCAGGCCACCTGGCAGCTTGCAGGGTTCGCCCCAGTTTATTCCCGTTGCCTCTTCTGATTTTGTTTATGCGGTCATCGGCTGGGAGCTGGGTTGTGCCGGGTGCGGCATTGTAATTGTTTTTATCTGGTGCTCTTCTTCCGCGGTTACTAGAGTGCGGGCCGGATTACCGCCCCGTTCGGCAGGCTGCTTGCCGCAGGAATTGTGACAACTATGGCATTCCAGGTCCTCTTGAACATCGGCGGCGTGATCAAGGCGTGCCGCTCACAGGGATTACTCTGCCGTTCATCAGCCACGGCGGAAGCAGCTTTTAACAACGTTTCTCGGGGGACTTCTGCCGGCGATTTCTGAACGGGAAACAGGAAATAATCAAATAAGCGGGAGGCCTAATACGCACAAGGCTAACCGGAATTATTGAAGACGCTGAACCCTTTTTCAACACTTAGGAAGCGCGGAGTATCAGTTAAAAATACGATGCGTTGGATCTCTACGACATATACCTGGACGAAGCAGCAAGGAAGATTATCGGGATGCAGGAACAGCAATGTCGCCACACCCAACGCTTGGCCGGCCAAACAATCAGCTTTAGGTGACGCTAATTTATTCCAGTTACGCTAATTCAATTCACGCCATATTCCCGCCACGGCGGATTAATCCGTGATTTCCGGTTTGACCTTCTGCCAGGGCAGGTATAAACTTTTGTTTGACAATGTATTCTCCGCGAGGAACGCGGATAATCTTACAAAAAGCTGCGGCATTATTGGCAGATAGGCCTGACGCACATGATAAACAGATGCGGATGGTGTGGCACTGACCCGCTGTATCTAAAGTATCACGACCATGAATGGGGTGTGCCCGTAGATGATGATCGTCGCCTCTTCGAATTTTTGATTCTGGAAGGCGCGCAAGCAGGTCTGAGCTGGCTGACCATCTTTAAGAAACGTGAAAACTATCGCCATGCTCTCCACAGATTTGATCCACAAAAGATCGCCGGCTATTCGTCAACAGATGTTCAGCGCCTTCTCGCCAACCCCGGCATTGTGCGCAATCGCCTGAAAATTGAATCGACCATTAAAAACGCGCAGGGAATTCTCGCCATCAGGGAAGAATTCGGGACTTTCGCCTCTTTCATCTGGCGTTATGTCGACCATCAGCCCCGGCAGAATGCGTGGCGTTCGCCGGTCAAACTGCCCGCCAGGACCGCACTGTCTGACACGATGAGCAAAGACCTGAAAAAGCGGGGGTTTAACTTCGTTGGATCGACTATTTGCTATGCCTTCATGCAAGCTGTCGGGCTGGTAAATGATCACGTCGTTGGCTGCTTCCGTTTTAATGAAATTAAAAAGGCATCCGAATCTGGTTACGGGGCTTGATCAGTTCCCCGGCTGAAAACGCGTTTTTCGACGGGATCGTTAAGCTTTGTGAGACAAATGGCGTCGATACATATGCATCACAAATTGCAAATTGGATTTTACAGTATCGGCCTGGTTATCTGGGAATCATTCAAATCGTTTCAGAGAAACCTCGGGCTTCAAAAGGCCGCATTACTGGCCTACTTTTGTTTTCTCGCCATGATCCCGCTCCTCCTGCTGGCAACACTCCTCATGGGGCAGGTAATTTCTTCGTCGCAAAGCGCGTTGACCGCTCTTCAGGAAACGATCTCCGAACTTTCGCCCTTCATGGCAAATACGATATTGCGGGAAGTCCAATCGTTGGCACACAACAAGACTTGGAGCCTGGTCAGCTTGTTTCTGCTGTTCTGGTCAGTAATTCCTTTAGCGGCAGCCATGCGCAACGAGTTCAGCGCTATTTTTCATGTCGACCAGCCGTCATCCTTCTGGCTCGCTAAATTGCGGGAGATGGGCGGTGTCTTAGTATTAATTATCCTGCTCATCGGTTTGGCATCCGGAAAGGTTTTAAATTGCGTTTTGCCGGCCTGGCTGGCCCAGCTCCATTTTCAGCTTTGGATCGTTAAACCCGTTTTTTTGATGTTACTCATGACGGGAGTGTTATATATTTACTTCCTGATTCTCATCCCTGTGCACCTCAAAGCATTCCATTTGCTGACCGGAGCGCTGACCACGACGGTATTGCTGGCCATGGTGGGGCCCGCGCTCGCGCTTATGCTGAAAATAAATCCACACTATGGCGTTACTTTTGGATCCCTCAAAACTGTGTTTTTCTTGCTTGTCTGGGTTTATTACGCCTTTGCAGCCGTCCTTTTCGGGACGGAGGTCATGGCCAATGTATGGCGCAAGGAAGCCCTGATTCTCCGGACGCTGTTTATCGCGTCAGAACCCAGCCAAAAGCGGCGCGCGTTGCTGGATCAGTTTGTCCGGGTGTTTAGTGAAAACGAGATCGTTTTTCTGGAAGGCGACGAAGGTCGGGAAATGTTTTATATCTTGGTCGGAACGGTAGTGCTCAGCAAAAACGGGAAAGATTTTCGAACCATGAATGCGGGGAAATATTTTGGGGAAATGGCCATGCTGCTTAAGGCGCCCCGCACGGCAAAGGCCCGGGCCGGAGAACCGGGAACGGAATTAGCCGTAATTTCCCGACATAACTTTGACACAGTCCTTCGCGAAAACCCGAAGATTATGTTTGCGATTTTGCGCGAAATGGCTGAGCGGTTGAAAGAAACCACCCAGCATGTCTGGACAGAAGGAGAGGCAATAAACCCCGGGTGATTGCATGATACCGGCCGTCATTATCCTGAAAATACAGCGATGGAACGAGCAGCGACATACAAATACGGATTTGTGGCGGCATTGTGCCTGGGATTGATTGTTGCGGCCGGCGAGGTCGCATGCTATTAACGATGGCGGGGGCGGGTTCAAGACCGAATCATATAACACCACGAGCGCAGCCCGTGAAGGCAATATTGAAGAAAAGCAGAATCTTTTCGGCAAAGCATTTAAATATAAATTTGATTGCAAAGAGGTTAGGTCGAAAATTGAAGAAATCGCCGGGCAATCAGGCTTTAAGCTTGAGTATCAAGTCTGCCCGGTTAAATAGCCGGCGGCCAGAAAATTCAGAGGGAGAATACCGGTGCAATGCAAAATATAAAGGTTAAAACGGCGAACGCTGACTGGCATATTGCAGGCCAATTGAAGGAGAATGGGCGCGCCGTTGCTCTTCAATTGGATCCCGAGCAACATTATAATTTTCCTTTCGGCAGGATTAATTCCCGGATAGTGCGTCTCGAAGGTCGCGGACGGAATGCCCGCTTTTGCCTGACTTTATCGAAACGGTGGCAAGAAGGATTTCTGACCTATAATGATCTGGCCGTCGGATTCCCACTGGGTAAGGCGGCGTATGAACAGCTCCTTCTGGAAGGCGGCGACGGCGATCAGGCAGAGGCGGCGGAGGGAACATGGCATCACCTCGCGCCGTACGGCAATTGTTGCGCTTTCACTTGCTCCGGGCGCCGCGCCCTGGCCTTGATTCATCGCGGCGCGTCAGAGCGAATCCGCTTTCATATCGGCAATCATGCCGGCCGGCATTTTTCACTGGAGCTTGATACGCGGGCGCGTGAAACCGACCGGATTCATGACGCTTATGAACTGATCTGGTATCAACCGCTGTCCACGCGTTTATGGTGGCAGGAAGCGCTGGAGTATTCTTCGCATACGGGCGTTAATCAAATCACTTTTCGGATTGCAGTTCACAAGCTGACTGATGCGGCTTTTGCAAACTTGTATATATTGGGCCGGACCGGCCGGAAAACCGGCATCACCGTGCGGCGGCGAGGCCGGATCACGACGGCGGATCGCATGGGTGATATCCAATCAATGAAAGGCGTGGAGCGGCGGCTTGATGCGCCGGTATGCCGCCTGCCCCTCGCTGCACCGGGACAGCGGAGCGGTCTGTATGAAATTCGGGTAACATCCGGGCTCGCCGAACGCAGAACTTTTTTTATCAAGAAGCCTGAGCAGAATGCAAACGGCGACATTCTTTTTGTTTTCGCCACCAATTCCTGGCGGAGTTACGCGCTGAACGGCCATTACCATGACTTGCACAATTTCCCATGGTCGTATTCCTATTCCGCGACGCTTATGGAAGGCATATCTGATATCTGGGATGATGTGCCGTCCCGCTTCCGTTATCCTATGCAGCCGCGATATTATAATAATACTCCGAACGGATACATGCGCCTGACCGCCGGGCTTGTTGATGCATTGGAGCAATATAGCGAGCGGAACGATTTACGCATTGATTATTGCGGAGAAGAAGACGTTGACGACCGGTCAGTCAGGCTGGATCATTATCGCTGCGTGATTCTTGATAATCACGCAGAGTATTCCACTAACAGGGAGTTGAAAGCATTTGAGCGCTACCGCCGGCAGGGCGGCGCATTCCTCGTACTAGGCGGGGATGCGTTCGGCCGGAGGGTGGATTATATCCGGGGAGATCAGGGCGAAATCCGTTATCAGGTGCTGTTCAAATCAGCGATAATCGGGGATTATCCGGATAGCGCTCAATACACGCATGCTCAGCGGTTGAAGCGCTCCGGCATCTGTTACGCGGGTTCTCCAACTTATCTGGCCAAACAGTGGATCCGGGTAACTGATATCGCACACCCTGTAACATCCGTCTATCAGATGGGAGAAGTTATTTCAGAGGCCCGCTGGGAAGTGGATGAAACCGCGCCTGATTGGCGCAAGCTGGCGGTAATCGCCCACCCCCGGACAGCAGGGCGCGAATGCGCAGCGTTGGCTTTTGATCCGACCGGACGTTATGGCTACTTTGGACCAATGGGCATCTCGGAAATTCTGGCAGGATATTACGGCCACCGCGACCGCGTAGCCGCGCTTTTCGAACGCGTTTTGGATTACTTGTTAGCCGGAAGCAGGATTGGAAAACGGCGTTAATCCCGGTTGCGCGCAAAAGCAGGCGCATGGCGGCAATTTGATGCGCTGGATGAATGTTACAAGAGCGGATTTACGCCGAAGGTTATTTGCCCCGGATCACCCAGCGGTCTTGCTCGCCCAGGAAAAGAATCGCTCCCGTCATTGTCAGGCAGCCTATGATTTGAGAAGATGAAGAAGATGATGTTGATTATTGCATGCGGAATACTGGTCGGGTGCGACTATATCGTTTTGCTCGTCACGACACCTGAGATGGGAATTGATTCCAGTGTCGTTGGCTTGTGGCAAAGGCCGAAAAAGGATGGGCAGATGGAGGGCTTACTGGTGCTGCCGCTGGGCAAACAAGAGTATATGGTCTCGTTTCCATCCGCCTCAAAGGACGCCATGTTTGCCCGTGCATGCCTCTGACGCCTTACCGGCAAGACGCTTGTCCAATTAGAGTGGATCGGAACTGCGCAGGCCCGGCCGCTACAAGATAACCGGGAGTTTCAATTTGTCGCCTATGCGGTTACCGGGGATACAATCACAATTCGTTTGCTCAACACCGACAGCGTGAAAAGGGATGCGGCGTCAACAGACGAACTGGCCAAGGCCATAGCCGACAACAAAGAAAAGCCGGACCTTTTCCGGAACAAGATGGTATTCAGGAAGGTGAATAACTGACCACGAACCAGGAACTGCATCATGAAGACAGACACTTTACGCCAAAGGGGGTTTATGAATCAACGGCCTGCTGAAACCCGATATTCCGGAATGACCTATCGCCGCTGCGGCCGCAGCGGCCTGCTTTTGCCGGCAATTTCGTTGGGCGTTTGGCATAATTTTGGCGGTATGGATCGTGCGGAAAATGCCCGGGCCATGATGTGCCGGGCCTTCGATCTGGGCATCACTCATTTTGATCTGGCCAACAATTACGGGCCACCTCGCGGATCAGCCGAAGAAACCTTTGGCCGCATTTTGCGTGGAAATCTGGCCGGATATCGGGACGAGCTGGTGATCTCCACCAAAGCCGGCTGGCGTATGTGGCCGGGGCCTTACGGCGATTGGGGTTCCCGGAAGTATCTAATCGCAAGTCTTGATCAAAGCCTGCACCGAATGGGATTAGACTATGTTGATATTTATTATCATCATCGGCCGGATCCCGAAACACCGCTGGAAGAAACCTTGACGGCGCTGGATCACGTGGTGCGGCAGGGCAAGGCGCTTTATGTAGGCATATCATCCTATTCGCCGGAGCAAACCAGGCAAGCGGCAAAAATTATGCGCGCTTTGGGAACACCGTGCTTGATTCATCAGCCGCTGTATAACCTGCTTAATCGACGAATCGAAGAGGGGTTACTGGCCACGCTGGCGGAAGAAGGCATCGGCTGTATTTCCTTCTGCCCGTTGGCTCAGGGGGTGCTGACGGATAAATATTTAAAAGGGATTCCGCCGGAATCCCGCGCATCAAATCCGAACGGGGTTCTGAAACCCGAACACATCACGGAAAACATACTCAGCCGCATCCGCAAACTGAACGTATTGGCTCATGCGCGGAATCAGACGTTGGCGCAAATGGCTTTGGCCTGGGTGCTGCGACATCCCGGCATGACCTCAGCCCTGATCGGCGTCAGCCGGATGGAACAGATTGAAGAGAACGTGGCCGCGCTCCAGCACCTTAACTTTGAACCTGCGGAATTGGAAGCCATCGATTCGGCTCTTCGGGAATAATGGCCGGAATACAGACACGGCCGTGGTCGCGAAATGGTCGCCAAGGTCCCATACTTGCCTGCATTTCCTGCCTGTTATCACAGCAAGAACACTGACCGGCATGGGAAAAAAAGGTATGCAGCACGCAATTACAAGCGTCCATTATTCCCATGCCTCTGCCCGTTTTTTCCATGATTTAACCAGTCACCGGATGCCATTCCGGTTGGGCCGGAAGGAGGAGGATGCCTCCAGTCTTTTCAAGTGGATTTTGGGTTCGCCGGCTCACGTCTCCCGCGATGCCCCATGTGCCATCGGACCGCCGAGCCATTGCCCACAATCGACGGCTACTGCCTGAACACATATTTATTAGAGAAACGGGGAAATCCAATGAATATTTTATTTTTCTGAAAAATGTATTACTTCCGGTTGCATTGTTAGATCATGGTAACGCAGTACAGTCAAAGCTCCCTGATTAAGTGTTATGGTTTCGCCCTTATCATTTCCTTCCAATGAATGCACGACGACTTTCTGGGCATCGGCGCCTAAATTACCGATAGCAACCCAGAGCGAATCATTGATAAAAATAGAGACGCGCCGTTTGCCTTCGGTCAGAGGGAAACGATCCCCTTTCATTTTCTTTGCTTCCATGTAAACAACGGTATTGGGCCTGGTCATTTTCTTATAAACATGCAGATGCTTTAAATAGATCGGCTGCTCCAAATCAGCTATCGCGTCACGCCCTATTTTCTCCACTGCTTTATCCCACTCTGTCCAGACATCATACTCCTTTTTCCAGGAAATACCGGGAATATGACGAACGTCTTCTTTAGCATCGCCAAACTCGCGATGAAGCCAAGGAAATTGCAGATAAGGAATGCCGCACATACTCAGATTCTGTATCTTCGGCACCAGTTCAAGCTTTGGCGTAAAATCTTTTTGCTTCCAGTTGGTAATAAGCCTGCTCCAGTCATTGAACCTTAGTATGTAAGGTTCATAGCCTTTGGTCTTATCCAAGGAAATCGACATGTCAGGAACACCTTCCCCAATCAACTGATAGTCCCATGCCTTTTCTTTGAAAGGCGAAGGGGCATCTGAACTCATATGCGCCATAACAAATCCGCCTCTTTTTTTGACTCTGGCATATATTTCACATATGAAATCATTCCACAAAGCCCAACAACCCTCATTCGTCTCCTTTTCCAAATATTTAGCTTCCGCTACATGGTCCCAGTATTTCTTATCTGCCCCTTTTGAGAACGGAGCAAATTCCACAAAATGAACATGGTTATCGCCATGCGGGTTAGAACAGCCAACGCTGAATCCCGCATCCCAGTATAGTCCATCAAATCCATAATCGTCCAGTATCCGGTCAATTTCACTGAAAAAATATGCCCGCCAGCCGGGACTTCCCGGACACAATCTATCCTGGTCTAAATAAATCTCCCTTAAATGAGGCGCGCCGCTACTCCATTCAGGCCGATGGATGGGACTGCGAACATCTAAATATCCGGGTGATACATAGGCGATAACTTTCAGACTTCTCCTATGGCACTCGTCGATAAATCTTCTAAGTCCCATCTCATTTACCGGCTCGAACGGCCCCTTGCCGAAAAAGCCGCAATAGTCAGCCCATTGGGCAAATACCAGAATAGTTCCTATTCCGTTCTCAGCACAAACATCAAGCAGTTTCCATGCTGCTTCTGTTGGATAGTATGGATTTCGTGTCGGGTAATTGCCGAATGTAAAATATGTGCATCCGGGTTCATAATCGTAAATGCGGTGCTTTCTTAAACAATATTTTTCCATTTCAGCATCTCTGGCCCATTTCAGTAATTTTAGGTTATTTGACATTGGTTTCCTCCTCCTTTCTATATTCAGCGCACTGAATAAATCGTGCCCTTGGGCGGCGGCACGGTCTGTCTCCAAAGGAATAAATCAATAACAACCCTGCAACATAAACCGTCGCAAGTCATTGACTATTAAGAGGGTGGAGCGGAGGAGATTCGAACTCCCGACCCCCACGTTGCGAACGTGGTGCTCTACCAACTGAGCTACCGCCCCATGTGAGCAAAAAACGAGGTCAGACAATCTTCAGCCGAGATCAGCAATAAACATGCCGACCTTAAGCATCGCAACCGAATAAGCTCGCGTCAGAAACATTACTGCGCCGGCGACGGAGCCAGGCTGGCTTGCTTGGCCATCTGCTTCATTTTCTTCTTCAGCTGTTTGTCGTGGATCGAAAGCTTCGGCTTGTTGTTCCGTCCGGTATTGCCTTTATCCATGTTTTTTGCCATGACGCGCCTCCTCCATATTTAAACCGTTTTTCAGACAACTGGCTTTTCTGGCCGGCAATTATCCTCGCCGGAGTTTCGTCTGTCAAAACATTATTTTTGATTTTTCTCTGCCGGGCTGGAACCGCGGGGCGCGAACAGGTGACCGCTGACGGTAATCAACAAGCCGCCCAAAATGAGCGCACTTCCCAGCACCATGAACCGGTTGATGTGCTCGCCCAATACGAGCACGGCCAGCAACGAGGCCATCACGGGCTTGAGAAAAAACATCATTGAGGCCTGGAAGGCCGTGCCATGACAGAGCCCAAAATAATAGAGCCCGTAAGCCAGCGCGGTGCCCAGGAGGGCCACATACATGGTCGGCGCCCAGGCGCTCACCAGGCCGGCCACGCCTTGGTGAGCCGTTACCGCCAGCGCAAACGGCAAAACCATCAGACTGCCGAACAGCGCGGAAAAGCCCGTGAGCACAAACACGCCATAGCTGATAATCACGCGCCGGACGATACAGATGCTGAGCGCAAACAGCATGGCGGCCATCAGCATAAGACTGAGCGCCGCCAGGGACTGGCGCGTGAAAGCACCCGATTCCCAGGCGAAACAGGCCACCCCCACGATACCGGTTGCCATGGCCGCCCATTTCGGTATGCTCCAGGATTCGCGGTTGACGAACCGCGCAAACAGCAGGACAAAAATAGGGTTGGCGCTGAACACCACGGCGCAGGAGGCCGCCTTTTCAAATATCAGGATGGCGGCATGAAACAGCACGAGCGCGAGCGCAAACCCAATGCCGCCATTGAGCGCGAAAATGCCATAATCACGCAGGGCCAGGGGCGTTGACCGCTTGCGCAGAGCCGGCGCCGCCATGACCAGCAAAATGAGCCCGGTCAGGAAGAAGCGGATAAAGACCATTTGCAGGGGATGAACCCGCGCACCGATAAGCTTGCTGGCCACCTCAACCGTGCTGAACAAGCCGACGCCGGCAAAGAGCGCCAAAAAAAACATTATTTTTTTATGACGCATGGCGGGATCCGATTAGCAGGAAGGCCGGATGATCCTGACCTCTCGAAGAATCGCGTGCTGACGGCGGAAGACACGACAGCGAAAGTATATCACTACGCTTGCGGTGGCGACTTATAGGATCGTTCGATCTTGGCGGCCACATCCTTGTAGCCAATATCCACCTGGTAGATTTCCTTGTAATATTTATTCACCGCCGTCACGGCATCGCCCTGGGCTTCCAGGGTTTCACCCAACTGGTATAAAATATCTTTTTTCAGATCGTCCATTTCGGTCAGTTCGGCGGCTGCTTTCTCCAGTTGTTCGCGCGCCATATCGAACTGCTGTTTCTGCTTGAAACACCGCGCCATGTAATACAGCGAACGCACCCGGTTGTGCGGATTGCGCTGGGCCATCTGAAACTGCTGGATGGCTTCGTTCAACATATTGCGCTCGAACAAAAGCACGCCGTAATCATAACGCAGAGACAGGTCATTGGGATATCGCTCGATGCGCGCCTCGGTGTTCTTGAACACGAAATCACGCTTGGCGGCTTCCTTAATCTTCACCCCGGCCAGATCGCCGTTTTCGCGGCATTGGACGATTTCAAAATCGAATTGCTTCAACTGGATCGTCGCCAGCATCTGATCAAGTTGCGGGTCCGTGCTGCCGCCGAGGCGCTTGGCTTCATCAATCGTGTGCTTGGCGTCGTCAAATCTCGTCGCCTGCATATATAAGTTCGCCAGGGCGCGGCGGTAATTAATGTTATCCGGCTCGCGGTTGACGCGGCCTTCCAGGTCATGGATGAGCAATTCCGCGCTTTTGCTGTCCTTGACAGCCATGGCTTCTTTCTCCAGCATGGCCGCCTCAGTGACGTCCTTGATGATGCTTCGGTAGCCTCCCTCGCCTTTCGCCGCGTCGTCCCACCCGCCCTTGGCCATCGTTTCGCGGGCCATGGCGTTCTTTAGCGCCTGCATGGCCTGCGCATCGTGGGGTTTCAGGGTAACAACGGCTTCGAAACATTCCTTCGCTTCCTGGGACTGGCCCATTTGCATATACAAGTTACCCAGCCAGGTCAGGAAACCGGCATCCTGCTGAAAATACTCGCGCACCATAGCCAGCGTCAAGGCAGCCACTTCCGGCATCTCAGCGGCTTCGGCTGCTTTGCACAGGAAACGGATAAAGACCAGGTTCAATGGATCGCTGCGAAGCAGTTCTTCGCCCAGGCGCAGAGCCTCCTGTGGCTTTGCGGCGCGCAGGGCCATCCAGCCTTTGATCAATTGCGGCGCGGCGCTGATCGTGGCAATGACACGCGCAAGCTGGCCTCCGCCACCGGCTTCATTAAACTGCTTCAGGGCGGACGCGCGCAGGAATTTCCTGGCTCGCAAAAAATGCGGCTCGATGTCCAGCGCCGCCATGAACATATCTATCGCATAGGGCAGATTGCCATGCTCCGTGGCCACCAGCCCCTTGTCAAACAACTCGCGCGCACGCTTGGGTACATTGGCTTCAGATAGATCCGCCATGGAAAAAACTCCTGTTTTTTTCTGATGTTTAAGATTATACTTGCCATCCGCATATGTCAACAGGCAAGGAGCAGCCGCCAGGATTTACGCGTTATGAAATTATCGCTTCAATATGGGCTAACAAAATACAGCGCCTCCAGGATGTTCGGCGCCGGCCTGCTCGCCTGCGCCTGGCTGGCGGCGGAGGCAGCCTGCGCGGGCAGTTTTATCATGGGCGATGCGGTCTCGTTGTCCAAGCTATCCCATCGCTACAACTTCCTCTCATACACCGCCCGGGGCAAGAACCTCGCGCTGCGGACCAAGTTCAATACATTCAACTTCGAAGGCGATACCCGCAAGGTCGTATTCAATAACACCCTCATCTGGTTGAATGCACCGGTCGCGCGGCACTGGGGGACCTGGACCATACGGGATCTGGACGTGGATAAAACCATCGTGCCGTTGATCAATCCCTCCCAGACGCTCAAATCGGAAAGCTGGCGGCTGGTTGTCCTGGATCCGGGCCATGGCGGCGAGGATCGCGGCGCCTCTGATTTGCGCCGGGGCCTGGAAGAAAAACATATTACCCTGGAACTGGCCCGGCGCGTTCAGGCCATCCTGCGGAAATATAATGTGGAAGCACGCCTGACGCGCGACGGCGACCAAACCACCGACCTGGACAAGCGGTGCATCCTGGCCAACCGCTGGGGAGCCGATTTGTTCGTCAGCATTCACCTGAACGCGGCCGCGAACTCGGACTCCTCCGGTATTGAGACCCACATCCTGCCGCCGGCGGGTTGCCCCATTACCGCAAGCGCTTTTGTCAGCGCCCGGGATCGCACAGCATTTTGCGGCAATCGTCACGACGAAGCTAATGTCATCCTTGGATATTACCTCCAACGGCCCCTGATTAAATACACCCGCCAGGAAGACCGCGGCGTGCGTCGCTCCCGGTTTTACGTGATCCGTAATGTGGCCTGCCCGGCCGCCCTGGTGGAATGCGGGTTCATATCAAGCCGCAATGACCGGATAAAAATAATGACCGCGGCCTACCGGGATAATGTTGTCCGAGGCATTTCCGAAGGAATTCTGACCTACCTCAACATGGTTAAGCGAGCCCAGGCGCTTAATCCCTGATTCGCCAAACTGATCCGCAAATCGGAACCCTTGAAATCCGCTTGCTTCCTGACCCTGTTATTCTCATAATGTGACTTTGCTTGGCAAAATAAAAGGCACCTATGAAAGTTCCCTTGCTTGATTTGAAGGCCCAATACGCGCCGCTGCGCGAGGAAATTCGCACGGCCATGGACGAGGTGTGCGATGCCCAGCAATTCATTCTCGGCGCACGGGTCCAGGCGTTTGAGGCGCATGTGGCCGCTTACTGCGGAGTACCTTACGCCATCGGCTTATCCTCCGGAACCGACGCTTTGCTGGCGGCGCTCATGAGCTTGGATATCGGGCCCGGCGACGCAGTCATCACGTCCCCCTTCACTTTTTTTGCCACGATCGGCTCCATAGTCCGGCTGGGCGCATTTCCGCTCATGGCCGATATTGACCCCGTTACGTTCAACCTGAGTCCGGCCGGCGTGCGCTCCTTGATTGAAAGCCCGCCCCGCCGCTTGAAGAAACGCACCATCAAAGCCCTTATGCCGGTGCACCTTTTCGGCCAATGTGCTGATATGAACCCGCTTCTGGACCTGGCGCGGCAATACGGTCTGTGTGTCATCGAGGACGCGGCCCAGGCCATCGGCGCGGAGTACCCCGCGCGCACAGGTGTCTCCAAGGCGGGCGCCATGGGTGACATCGGCTGCTTCAGTTTCTTTCCTTCCAAAAATCTGGGTGGCTTCGGTGACGGCGGCATGGCGGTAACCCGCAACGCGACATTGGACTCAGCCCTACGCACCATTCGTGTGCATGGATCGGCAGAGCAATACCGGCATGACCGGCTGAGCGGAAATTTCCGCCTGGACGCCCTGCAAGCGGCCGTGCTGGACGTCAAACTGAAGCACCTCGAAAGCTGGCATGCGGCGCGGCGCGTGCACGCAGCCTTCTACGACCACGCCTTCCAAGGCTCGAAAGTCCAGGCCCCGCGATCGGTATACGCGGGTCAAATCCTGACGAATCATCATATTTACAACCAATACGTGATCCGCGTTGCGGAGCGCGACCGGGTGCAGGCAGCTTTACAGAAGGCCGGCATTGGCTGCGCCATTTATTATCCCGTTCCCATGCACTTGCAACCCTGTTTCCGCTACCTGGGTTACCACACCGGCGATTTCCCGGAAAGCGAGCAGGCCGCCCGTGAAGTCCTGGCCCTGCCCATTTATCCGGAATTAACGGAGGCCATGCAACAGGCTGTTGCGGATGAAGTCCTGAAGGCCGCCGGCTGAACCCAATCTTACCATGAAACCAACGCAGCAAAATCCGATCCCGCGGCATGTGGCTATCATCATGGACGGCAATGGGCGCTGGGCAAAACAGCGCGGGGTGCCCCGCCTGAAAGGCCACGAGGAGGGTACCCAATCGGTGGAAGCCGTCCTGCGCGCCTGCAAGCAGGCCGGTATCCAGTACCTGACCCTGTATGCGTTCAGCACCGAAAACTGGGTTCGGCCGCCCTCGGAAATCAGGGGTCTGATGCACATCCTGGCTCAATTTCTTAAAACCCGCGAGAACGACATGCTCCAGGAACAAATCCGGCTTCGCGCCATCGGGCGACTGCATGATCTGCCCCGCCCGGTGCGCAACGAACTCCAGCGCGTCATGAAAGCCACGGAACAATTTACGCGCCGCCAACTGATCCTGGCCCTGAGCTATGGCAGTCGGGATGAAATCACCCAGGCCGTCCGGGCAATCGCCCAACGGGTAAAGGACGGCAAGCTGACCGTTAAGGATATTGACGAGGACGTGGTCGCCCGGCACTTGTTCGCGCCCGATGTCCCGGACCCCGACTTGCTGATCCGGACCAGCGGCGAGATGCGGCTCAGTAATTTTATGTTATGGCAGGCGTCCTATACCGAGCTCTATATCACGGAAACGCTCTGGCCCGATTTCCGTGAAGACGCTTTTGCCGAAGCCTTGGCGGCATACGCCCGCCGCCGGCGGCGGTTCGGCCAAGTCGGATAACTGGTAAGGAACCGATATGACGGGATTAGCCAAACGCATTATTAGCGGACTGTGCCTTGGAGCGGCCTTTCTGCTGGTCGCCAACTATGCGCCGTCCCTCACCATTTGTGCGCTGCTTTGCGCCATTGTGACCATTGCCCTGCTGGAATTCTACAAATTGCTCGACGCCATGACGATCCCCAGTTTTCGTATCATGGGCGTGGCGGTCAGCATCCTGCTGATCGCCGGAACCTGGCTCACGTTAACTTTGAAAACCAGGATATTGGCCGGTGAGCACGAACTGATCATTCTGTTCATCATTACCATTGCGGTTCTCATTCGCCAGTTTCCTCAGAAAAACAACGACCAGCCCCTGGCCACCATGGCCTGCACGCTGTTTGGTATTCTGTATGTACCGTTCCTGTTCAACTATTTTACCAAGCTTGCCTTTACCTGGGAAGGCTCGTCCTGGATAGATCCCATCGGGTCAACTGGATTGCTGCTCGTGTTCTATCTGATTGCCGTCGTCAAATTCACGGATATCGGCGCCTTTGTCATCGGCAGCCGGCTGGGGCGGCACAAACTGATCCCGCGCATTTCGCCGAGTAAGACCTGGGAAGGATTTATCGGCGGCGTTGCGGTCGGGCTTCTGGTCAGCTTATGCGTATACTTCATGCTCGGAGGACATTTCGGCGTTATCACCATGCGAATTTACGACGCCATCTCCCTTGGAATTTTGTTGCCGGTCGTGGGCACGGTGGGCGATTTGACCGAATCCATGCTCAAGCGGGCTGCGGGCAGCAAAGATGCCGGCCGTCTCATACCCGGCATGGGCGGCGCGCTGGATGTGCTGGATAGTCTTTTGTTTGGCGCGCCGACGCTGTATATATACACCAAATTTCTGTTGGCGTGCTAATGAGCAATACCCCGAAGAATCTCGTTATCCTGGGCAGTACCGGCTCTATTGGTGAAAGCGCCTTGCGCGTTGTGTCGGCGTTTTCAGACCGGTTCCGGATCATAGGCCTGGCGGCCCAAACCAAGGTTGAACGTCTGCTGGAACAGGCGCGGCTTTTTTCGGTCGAGCGCGTGGCCGTTGCCGATCCCGAATCGGCGTGGTGCGCCAAACAACTGGCCCCGGCGGGCTTGACGGTGCTTTCCGGGCCGGAAGGCCTGGAGGAGCTTGCCGCGCTTTCTGCCGCCGATATCGTGCTTGTGGCGGTCGTGGGCATGGCGGGGCTGCGTCCTGTGCTGGCGGCCCTGCACCAGGGCACGGACGTGGCGCTGGCCACCAAGGAAGTCCTGGTGGCGGCCGGTCATAAGGTTATTGCCGCCAGCCGCGCCGGCCAGTCGCGTCTGTTGCCCGTGGACAGCGAACACAGCGCCATCTTTCAATGCCTGGGCGGCCAAGGCGCAGACCGCGTACGCCGTCTCATGTTGACCGCCTCGGGCGGGCCATTTGCGCATAACCCGCACATAGACCTGGAAAAAGTCACCGTGGTCGAAGCCCTGAAGCATCCCCGCTGGAACATGGGCCGCAAGGTTACAGTGGATTCGGCCACCATGATGAACAAAGGCCTGGAAATTATCGAAGCCCACTGGCTGTTCGGCGTGCCCCTCGACCGCATTGAGGTCGTGATGCACCCGGAAAGCATCGTGCATTCCATGATCGAATTTCAGGATGGTAATATTCTGGCACAGCTTAGTGTTTCCGATATGCGCTTCGCCATCCAGTTGGCGCTCACCTGGCCGGAACGCCTGGATGGCGGCCTGCCGGCTCTCGATCTGACACGGCTCGGAACGCTTCATTTTGCCGCGCCGGACGAGGCACGTTTTCCTTGCCTGCGGCTGGCCCGCGCAGCGTCCCAGGCGGGCGGCACTATGCCGGCCATCCTGAACGCGGCCAACGAGGTGGCCGTCCAGGAATTTTTAAATAACAAACTTTCCTTCCCCGGCATCTGGCGCACAGTGGAGCAGGTACTCAGCCGGCATACCGCGCGGGCCGACCCGGACCTGCCGGATATTCTGGCTGCCGACCGCTGGGCGCGCGGGGAAGCCGTCCGGTTGATTCAAGACCAATAGAAACAAGGAAATATATGGACCTGATTTTTCATGGCATTTACGTAGCTGTGATCGTATTGCTCTTGTTTGGCGTATCGATCTTTGCCCATGAACTGGGACACTTCATCGCCGCCCGCCTGTTCGGCATGGTCATTGAAGTTTTCTCGTTAGGGTTTGGACCATCCATCTGGAAGAAAAAATATCGTGGCACCCTGTACAAAATCGGTATTTTCCCCATTGGCGGGTACGTGGCCCTGCCCCAAATGGATCCGACCGATGCCGCGCCGGCCGCGAAACCAAAACAAACCGCTCCTCCGGCAGGGACAGCGGCCAAGGAACCGACCGCCCCGCCGCCCAAGCCCCTGCCGCCGGTGGCGCCCTGGAAAAAAATTATCGTAGCGGCCGCCGGCGCCGCAGGCAACATCGCCCTGGCCGCGATCATCGCCTGGATTGTCTATTGGGGCGGCAAGCCATCCACACCGGGCGAGCGTTCTGCCGTTATCGGCTTTGTGGATACCAATTCGATTGCCTACTCCAACGGCCTGCGCCTCGGCGATGAAATTCTTGCGGTGAATGATTTCCCGGTTGCAACGTGGAACGATGTCATCCAGGAAAATGCGCGCTTTGAAACCGTCCGCTTCGCCGTGCGCACACCCGAAGGCACCCATACGATCACGGTGCCGACGGAAAAAAATGCGCTGGGGTTCCGGATGGTGGATGGCCTGCGTGAAGTCACGCTATGCAAAGTCATGGCCGTAGAGGCGGAGTCCAGCGCGGCCCAGGCCGGCGTTCGTCCGGAGGACGTCATCGTAAGGTTCAACGACGTGACCGTGCTCAGTATCGAGCATCTGGTCACGCTCGTGTCCGCGCGGCCGGATATGCCCACCCCGCTCGCCATTGAACGCGGCGGTAAAATCCTGACCCTATCCGTTTCGCCGCAGCTTGACCCGGCCCTGGGGCGCGCGCGCATCGGCATCCGCTTCGACCCGATGGCCGTGGATTACGACAAGGTGGTCCACATCCCGCCCAGCGTTCAACTGAAGGGCCACGCCACCATGATCCTCCGGGTGGTCCGCGCGCTCGTTTCGAAGGAAGCCCGGCACACGGCCGAGGGGCTCGGCGGTCCTCCCATGATTCTCTACATGATCCAGGATGCCGTGCGCAAAGGCATTATGATCGCCCTCTGGTTCATGTGCTTCCTTAACGTGAACCTGGCCATCATCAATCTCCTGCCGATCCCGGTGCTCGATGGCGGCCATATTTTGTTCTCGTTGTGGGAACTGGTCACCCGGCGTCCGATTCACCCGAAACTGATTGCCTGGATTTACCAGGTTTTCTTTTTTCTGTTTATCGCCGCCATCATCCTGCTCTCGGGGCGGGATTTCCAGCGGCTCTATCAACTCCGCCAGCTCTCGAAATCGGTTGCCCGCCAGATGGCCGCCACCAACGTCGAGATCAATGCATCGTCCGGCACCGTGACCAACGCTATTGCCGTTCCACAGGCCGTCACCAACGAGCCGGTCGAGCCGTGAAGCTCGGCCGTCTTTTCCGCTCTTCAGCAACAGCAGCACTATAAAGACAACCTCCCTTTGTCTATTCACGGCCGTGGCGCTGCCAAACTTGTCAGATTGTGTCAAATCCGCGGACCATCATTACCCTGTTGTAATCTCTTTTGTTTCAGGCGTTGACAGGCCTGCGTGACGGGTCTTATTATTCAACCAGAGGAAGGATAGCTGCTTTAAAGATGCGGGCATCCAGTTTGGCTGAATAATACTGTTCGGCAAAATACGAAATATGAAAATTCGACGGGCCATAATTACTGATGCATTTTGTCTAGCCAAAATCCATGTGGATTCGTGGCGGGCGGCATATCGGGGTCTTGTGCCGGATACACACCTAAATTCTTTGGATTACAATCGCAGAACAGAAGGTTTTCGGAAAAGGATTGAGGCTGGCGACGCAGAAACCTATTTGCTTGAACAGGGATGTAAAATTATAGGATTTGTTACGTTCGGAATTTATCGCGAAAACAACACCAAGCAAAACAATTCCGGAGAAATTTGGGGAATCTACCTTGATCCTGATGCTTGGCGGAAAGGATACGGTACCATTCTATACAAAGAAGCCGAAAAGATGTTAAAGGAACGGGGCCATACCACGATTTTCCTTTGGGTTTTTGCCCAAAATACAAGGGCAAGACGTTTCTATGAGGCTATGGGATTTAAAACGGATGGCGGATCTAAAACACTCAATTTTGGTATTCCCCTCGCAGTTATACGTTATCGAAAAGAATTGAAGAATGCCGAATCGGCTCGCCGAGACTGACCCGTGAGGGCCAGCCTCGGCTGCCACACCACCCGGCATGCGGGTCCGCACCGGGCGGTTCCGAACAGCCTTCGCCGACGGCTACGGCCGTCGCGTCAGACACGGGCCTTTGGCCCGTAATGTAGAATAATCCATAACGTGCGCATGTCGGGAACCCCTTGTTCCTGCAACCAGCGGTTTGTCAGCTACACTGCTGTCCAAAACAATCTGATTTTGGATAGCAGTGTTTCGCGACTGAGCCTGCGACTTTACGGTGTGGTGCCCGCTCGTCGCTTCGCGGTCGGCCTTGCTATGCGGTTCTTGCCGCGTGCCGCCGTAGCTCTTGGCGAAGGTGCATCAATCGGCCCCGCGGGACGCGGGATAAACCCGCCGGCTTGCCCCGCCGCCGGGACGGGGTTTCCTCTATCCTTCCTCCCCCTGATCGGTTATCCTTTCAGAGTTGGCTTTGAGTAGTAGTTGTTTCACGTATTCACGTGCGGTCCTCCTACAGGGGACTTGCACCCCATTTACAACGCGCCCATGCTGGGCGCACACCATCGGGTGCAGACTATCTGCGCTACGCGCTCAGTCTGACCCGTGAACGTTCGCCAAACAGACTATGGATATAAAGATGCAGGAGACACATCGAGAAATACGAAAGGTCGTTGAAACGTTCTACGCCAAACGACTTCATTGTGACCCGTCGGTTCTTCACAGGAGAGCAACGACTGTCACGACAATACGTCAAACGGACCGTCCTGATCAGCCATTCTTAGCCCTCGATAATGAAATCGCTCAAGTCTTCTCCGTAACAGAGGCATTACGGAAAACCTTGGAAGAGACTCTGTTCTGGTGCACACATTGGACGCGAGAAAAGGTTGACCTCCACGACTATGTCTTCTTTGAAGAAACGCTATGGCCCCGGTTGCGTCACAGTTTCCCCCGACATCAGTGGTTCAAGGGATTGCTGTTGTATTGTAGGGAGGACGGGTTCAAACCATGCTCAAGCCGTTTCCGGGTGACAAGCATGTGTGCGGCGGAAAGAGGTCAGCGATCTTGTTGGGCCGCTGCCGAGAATGTATATTACGTTCGCGTCAAGAGCACGGAGCCTGATTTCCACGGCAAGATGCGCAGGATTGCCGGCCCAGTCAGCTTCGCCAGTATTCGTCCACATGGCGAGGATGCTCAAGTCGTTTCCATGGAAATCAGCACGCGGCCGGAGTTTCGGAGACAAGGAATGGCTCGGGCGGTGCTGGCGCATGCCACACGGGTTGTGCTCGATTCAGGGCGGATTCCCCTTTTTGGCGTCTCATACGACAATGTTGGCTCGATCATCACGGCGCGTAGCGTAGGATACCGACAATACGGAAAGATTTTGGGTTATCGAGCATAATCTGTATACGGCACGGGAGTAAATCATGGCGGAGTGTTCCATCGAAACCAACCCATTGAGCGACTATCTCTTCCTTCTGCTTGGAAGGGCTAATTATCTGAAGTTGTCTCTTGAAGGATTGCCACCCCTTCCGCCCGTGGTCCAGGGTTTGTCTTTCCGGTGTTCACTGCCAGAACTGGTGGCCCAGCACGGCATAACCGATCTCAACCCTCAGTTCTGGCGCTTGGTGGACGAATACCGCAAGCCTTCAGAGTCGCAGCTCATGTTGTCGCACACGCGCGATGTCATCAGTCATGAGGAACTTTGCCGCACCTTGGAGTCTGGCCTCGCACCTTGGCGGGCCTTTCTTGAGTTCTGGCAGGCGAGCGTCCGGCCAATCGCAGACAGAGTCATTCAAGGTTGGGGTAATGCCCAGCGGGACTATGCGATACTTAAAACACTTGAACGCATCACTCGAATGCCATGGCCGTTTCTCAGCTGCCGCGTATTCTTGAGCGTTTTCCATACTGGCGCGTCCGTGAATTCAAACTGCCTGTTTGGCGCCATAAGGGGACGTGAGGCACAGAGTCCAACGCCTCTTACCTTGGCGCGCCTCATTGGCCATGAAGGTGCCCATGCGATTCTGCATGGCCGCAACCATCAGATAGTAAATGCGGTCGCGGGCATTGTGCAACAAGGTCTTATCGACATGAGCGATATCGAAGAAATTGCCGTCATTGCACTGCAACATCGTCTGCCGGTCGAATGCGGAATATGTTCGGAACAGATGCTTTACGACGGCTCAATTGATTCCACGCTTGAGGGGAACCTCTCATGGTGGCGCGATAAGAATGGCGAACGGATGGCGCAGTATGCGGCGGACATTTATTGGACATTCCAGGAAGAATGGCATAGATACCAGACCTCGAATGCCTTCGGAACGATCATTGACTTCTTCCCGGCGTGTCTCACGACAGCTAAACGGGAGACAGGGAAAGAAGGGATGACAAGGCGAATCGGCTCGCCGAGACTGACCCGTGAGGGCCAGCCTCGGCTGCCACACCACCCGGCGTGCGGGTCCGCACCGGGCGGTTCCGAACAGCCTTCGCCGACGGTTACGGCCGTCGCGTCAGACACGGGCCTTCGGCCCGTAATGTAGAATAATCCATAACGTGCGCATGTCGGGAACGCCTTGCTCTTGCAGCCAGCGGTTCGTCAAGGCACGTTGGACGATGCTGTTGGCACTCATCCGCCAGTACCCTTTCCGGCTTCGCGTGGCCATGTGTACTTCCTCGCGGGCGATCCCCAAGGCAAGCAGATGGCGTCGACGAGTCCGGGGCCGTTTCCACTGCTTCCAGTAATACAACCGCACTCTGCGCCTGACCCATTCCTCCAGTTCCAGCAACTCCGTGTAGGAATGGCTGATCCCGAAGTAGTTGAGCCACCCGATGACATACCGGCCCAGTTCGTCGATCACGTCCTGAACCCGGAGTCCCCGGTTGCGCCGGGTGATTTCCTTCACCCGTTGTTTGAAGCGTGCGTGAACCTTGGCCGTCCATACCGCCTTGCCGCGTTGGCCGATCTGGAAGCCCAGAAAGGCGCACTGCTTGAGCGGTGCGGTTTGGCTTTTGGCCCGGTTGACCACCAGTTTAAGCCGCCCTTCCACATATCGTGTCAGACTCGCCATCACCCGTTGAGCCGCCTTCGCGCTCTTGACCATGACCAGAAAATCGTCAGCATAGCGGGCAAAACAATGCCCGCGCTTTTCGAGTTCCTTGTCTAAGGGGTCGAGCACGATATTAGCCAACAGCGGCGACAGCGGCCCGCCTTGGGGCACGCCTTGAGGCGTTGCCTCGCGGGAGCCATCGGGCAGGACCACTCCGGCTTTGAGATAATCGTGGATCAGACCCAGCACCTTGCGGTCCCGGATCTTTTCGCGCAATTGCCCCATCAGCCGGTCATGGTTCACGGTGTCGAAGAAGGACTTGAGGTCACAGTCCACCGCATAGCGGCGTCCCTCTTTCCAGCAGGCTTCCACTTGCCGTACCGCCTGATGGGCGTTACGGTCTTCGCGGAAGCCATAGCTGGACTGGCTGAATCCGCCCTCGAAGAGCGGCGTCAGCACTTGGGCCAGCGCCTGCTGAATCACCCGATCCAGCACCGTTGGCACGCCCAGCGGGCGCTGTCGCCCGTCGGGCTTGGGAATGAACACCCGGCGCACGGGCGCTGGGCGGTACGTTCCCGCCATGAGCGCGGAGCGTATCCTTGGCCAATGTTCCCGGCAGAACGCCGGAAACGCTTCGACGGTCATCCCATCGATGCCCGGTGCGCCCGCGTTGGCCTTGACTCGTTGCCAGGCCTTCCGCAGGTTTCCCGAGGCTAAGACTTGCTCCATCATGATTTACTCCTGAACGCTCCCATGCTTTCCCGCGTGACGGCGCTCATCGCTCCCTCGCCTTCCGGCGTCATCGGGCACGATGTCCTCCACGCGGTCGGAACGTTCCTGTTCGGTTTGGCCCTTCCCGACATCGAGTCTTCCGGTTTATTGCCGGCTCGCTGCTCGGTACTACGGCTTCTGCTGACTCCCCGCCAGTTATCCGGCAGGGTCTCCCCAGGTAAGAACGCATTGCTTCCCAGCGCGACCGCCGCATTTTCCGCCTTAGGCGGATCCGCCTCCGGCGGAACCTCCGCGACTGAACCTGCGACTTTACGGTGTGGTGCCCGCTCGTCGCATCGCGGTCGGCCTTGTTATGCGGTTCTTGTCAATCGGCCCGCTGGTTTCCTCTAGCCTTCCTCCCCCTGATCGGTTACCCTTTCAGAGTTGGCTTCGAGTAGTAGTTGTTTCACGTATTCACGTGCGGTCCTCCTACAGGGGACTTGCACCCCATTTACAACGCGCCCATGCTGGGCGCACACCACCGCCTGCACTTTATCGGCGCGAAGCGCGCCGATAAGTGAGCCGTGACGTTGAGACTGTCGAAAAAGTCATTTTTGATGGGCAAAAGGATTGAACCGATCTGCGGATGTGTTAGACTTCGAGTTATAAACTTAAGGAGCCTAACGCATGCCGAACTACAAGCCATACGACTACA
>JAQUMN010000022.1 GCA_028718125.1 Kiritimatiellia bacterium | reverse complement strand
TTTTATTCTGTTCGGATTGTCATCCTGAACGCAGTGAAGAGCCTGCCCTGAGCGAAGTCGAAGGGATCTCTCGCGGCGAGATTCCTCGCTACGCTCGGAATGACAACAAAGACGGATTGAAATTCCTAACTATATATAAATTTGTCCGCTTACGGAGGGCTTACCCGCCTCTGAAGGGGCGGCCAGAGTTTGGCCCCGGCCAGCGGACGTGGTTAATTTAGAAAAAACATCTTCTAGATTAAGGACTTCCATGCTCAGTTCGCGAAGCGGCCAGCCCTGCGCCGCGGCAATCCCAAACACTGCCGGCCGGATATCGGTGCCCGGGGAGCACTCGAGCCGATACCGGCGCCATTGAGCCAAGCTGCTTCCGGGGCCGCTGAAAACATGGCCGACCGGCAAAACCCTCAGGACCCCGCTGATGCGCCGGAGCTGTTCCGAAACTTCGTTCGATGGCCCGGCAATCTCAACCGCCACTCTGGCGTTGCCTTGCAGTTGGCCCACCAGACGTTCGGGCGAATCGGACGCCACGATGCGCCCGTGATTCATAATAAATACCCGCTGGCATATTGCTTCCGCATCCGCGAGGGAATGGGTCGCCAGCACCACGGTAAAACGCCGGCCCAGGGTCCGAATCAACTCGCGCACGGCGCATATCTGGTTCGGATCGAGCCCGATAGTTGGTTCATCCAGGATCAGCAGCTCCGGGCTGTTGATCAGGCTGTCCGCCAGCGCGAGGCGCTGACCATAGCCTTTCGAAAGTTGGCCAATGATGCGCCGCTCCACGTCCTTGAGTCCGCACAGGACCTTCATTTCCTCCATGCGCTCACGGCGTTTGCGGCGGGGCATGCCCTTTAGCTTGGCGCGGAACGAAAGATATTCGTCCACCCGCATTTCCGGATAAAGCGGCGCGTGTTCCGGCAGGTAGCCGATCCGCCGCCGCGCGTCCAGGGAATGCACAAATATATCCAGCCCGTCAATCAATATCCGGCCCTGCGTCGGCGCCAGGTAAGTGGATAAAAGACGCATCAGCGTCGTCTTGCCGGCGCCGTTCGGCCCGAGAAAACCAATAATCTCACCCCGCAGGACCTCAAATGAGACATCGTCCACGGCTTTTGCCGAGGCAAATCGCTTGGTTAAATGTTCCGCTTTAATCATGGTGCGATAGTTTGGGCAGCTAAATACCCCGATAATGGTCCGGCGCCCTAAAGTTCAACATCAACTCTACCGCCATCCATCCTGTTGATCAATTCCAAAAACGGGCTATACTGTCGAAGGCTGTAATTTTAATTCTACTGAAAAACTCGCCCGGTGAGGTCACCGGGCCTACAAAACGACCTGTTTTCTGTAGAAGGCCGCGTGCCCTCACGCGGCGATAATGCTGGATGTTCAGCGGAGTCAAGTCAAAAGGCATGTATGACTTCCAAATCCACACGTGATTCTTTATTCCCCCTGGCCGGAACCACGACCGGGGCACAGGACTTTGCTTATACGGAACGCCATCTGCAATGTATCTGGTTCGATGCCGCCCTGCGCCCCGGCACCCTGAAAACCGAACAAGGCAAAGAGATCGTCGTCGAGCATCCCGGCCAATGGAATCTGGAGGACGGTCCTGATTTCCTGGGCGCCGTTCTGCGCGTGGGACCGGAACAGCGACGCCTTGCCGGCGACGTGGAAATTCACGTGCATCCCGCCGACTGGCAACGGCACGGCCATGCCCGGAACCCGGTCTATGCGCGCGTGATCGCACATGTGACTTATTTCTCCGGCGCCCTTTTGTCCGCGTCTCTGCCCGGCGGCGCCATTCAGATCTCTCTCGAAAACGCTCTGGCGGCGGATCCTGTTTTTTCGTTTGAAAGCCTCGATTTGACCGCCTATCCCTATGCCGCGCGCGAACCGGCTACACCCTGCGCGCAGGTGCTTAAAAAATTGGGCCCGGATTATGTGGCCGGGTTGCTTGAATCCGCGGGCGAGGAACGTTTGCGGGGCAAGGCCGCGCGAATGGCAGGCGCCTTCCCTTCCAAGGGGGCTGACCAAATCCTGTATGAAGAAATTATGACCGCCCTGGGTTATAAAAATAATCGCGCGCCATTCCGGTACCTGGCCGAGCAATTGTCCTTGGAAATCCTGCGTCAGGCATCGGGCGGCGACCCCGTTAAAGCCTATGCGCTCCTGATGGGTGTTGCCGGCCTCCTTCCAACGCAGACCCCCGCTTGCTGGGACGCGGTAACCCGCGCCTTTGTGCGGCAATTGTGGGACCATTGGTGGAAGCATCAGGCCGCCTGGAACGCGCGGACCTTGCGCCGGAAAAACTGGAAGCTGAGCGGTCTGCGGCCGCCAAACCATCCCCAGCGCCGGTTGATGCTTGCCGCCATCCTGTTCATTAATGCACCGGACTTGGTCCGGCGCCTGACGGAACTGAACACGGGCTTGCCGGATAATGCACTCGCATCCATGATGGAGTTATTCCAGCCCGAGGCCAATCATTACTGGCAACGCCGGCTGGCTTTATCCGGCAAGGTGCAAACCGCGCCGGTGTCACTCATGGGCGAAGGCCGCGCGGCGGCCATAGTCTTAAACGTGCTGGTTCCTTTCCTGGCGGCGTTGGGTAAGCACGGGGTTTTGAGCCCTGCGTTTTTGCGCCGGTTGCCGCCCGAAGAGGACAACCAGATCATCCGGCAGACGGCCCATAACCTGCTGGGCCCGGATCATAACCCGGCCCTTTACCGGTCCGGTCTGCGCCAGCAGGGCCTGATCCAGATTTTCAACGACTTCTGCCTGACCGACCGTTCACTCTGTGACCAATGTGCCCTGTTGAACTCGCTTAAAAAGGAGCGGGTTTGACGATGGCCTCGTTGTCACTTGATTGACAACCGGAGATCAAGCGACTATTTTAAGAACCCGCTCAACAGGAAAGGGCGCTGCGTATATGATTTTGCCCTCGTGTTTCCGCGTTTCTTCCGATGCACTGGTCATTACCGCCGGACGCTTCGTGCGCCGCTGGCGGCTCGGGCCGCAGGGCGCCGTGACCGAGGCGTTGCAGATGGTGGACTGGAACGTTCCTTTAGCGCCACGCACCGGCCCTGAATGTTATTACGACGGCCTGTTGCGCCTGTTTATGCGCCGTTCGACGCCCGTATTTCCCGAACTGCATCCATACGGGGAGCCCCGGTCGGCACGGATGATCGGCGCCGGATTTGAGGCGGAATGCGATCGGTTAGAGATGAGCTGGCGGGAGCCTGGTCAGGCTATCCGGTTATCCCGGAGTTGGCAGGTCTTCCCCGGAACGGAGGCCATAGCGGCGGGTGCGGCCATCGCGTCCGATAGTGCGCCGCAATTGGAATTCGGGCGGGGAGATTACCTGAATGTAATCGATACGCTGCCGGTCGATCTGACTGACTGGGATGTTTGTGCCGTCAGCTTCTTCGGCCGTACGGATTCTACCAATGACCTGGTCCGGCATCGGCAACTGCGGGTCGGCGCGGACGCCGATCCCGAATGGGTTGCCGGTAACCTGCTGTTTCTCGAACCTCCGGGGGGTGGCCGCGGATTGTTTGTTCTTCTTGAGTCGCCGCCCTCTGATGAAAGGCGGGTCGAGGTCCAAGCGGAATTTTTGATAAGTCCGCATGGAGTCTGCATCGTGGGGTGGGGCATAGCGCCGCACGAGATTCGAAGCGTTCGTCTGCGGCGAAGTTACAGCGTGGCGGTCGGCGGTTACATCGGCGGCGAGGCGGAGCGCCTGCGCGCTCTGCGGACGTTCATCAAGGCGTGTTATCCGACGGCTCCCGCTCGTCAGACCCTTGTGGCCAATCCCTGGGGCGATGGCCAGTGCTATGAAAACCTGGGCGAGCCCTTTATTCTTAAGGAACTTGAAGCCTGTGCCGCCTTGGGCCTTACTCATTACCAGGTTGACGACGGCTGGCAGGCCGGCGGCACGCTGGCGGAACTCAGCATTAAGAATATTGCGCGCCCCCGGTCGTTCTGGGACATCCATGCCGGAAAATTTCCGCGCGGTTTTGCGCCGCTGGCCGAAGCGGCCGCGCGCCTGGGCGTTCACCTGTCGCTCTGGTTTGCGCCCGATACCAGCCGGCATTATCATACCTGGCGCGAGGAATCTAAATTACTGCTGGAGATGCATCGGCGCTATGGCATTAACCTGTTTAAAATCGACAATGTCTGGCTGCGGACCAAAGATGCCGAGGAAAATTTAAAGGCGCTGCTGGAGTCCGTCATTCGCGGCTCGGATGGCCGCGTGGCCTTTAATCTGGATGCCACCAATGGCCGGCGGTTGGGTTACTTTGCCATGCTGCGCTACGGCAATATTTTTATCGAAAACCGGTATGTGCGCGCGGGTCGGGCGCAAAGGGCCAACACCTATGTCCCTTGGCGGGTATTACGCAATCTGTGGAACCTGGCCCGGTATCTGCCGGCCGAGCGGCTGCAGTTCGAGTTTCCCAACCGGCATAAACCGATCTACAAGACCGCCGCGGACGTGCTTGAAGCCTTTGAAATGCAGGAATGCCGCGACGATTATCTGGCCGCCATTGCGATGTTCAGCTCTCCACTTTGCTGGTGCGAGCCCTCGGCGCTTCCTGCGGCGGCCCGCGCCGACATCGCCCGCGTCATGGCGCTGCATGGCCGGCTGCAAGGCGATTTGGCGCGGAGTCATATCCTGCCTGTCGGCGAGGAACCCACGGGACACAGCTGGACAGGGCTACAGGCCTCAGACCCGGAGAGGCCCGGGCAGGGCTGGCTGCTGGTTTTCCGCGAAGCGACTGATGCTGGCTTGTTCGAGTTTGCACTCTGGGAACCGGCTGGCGCCACGATCCGGCTGGAATGCCGGAGCCATCCGGAGCCGGCCGGCTTGGCTATGGAGGCTGCACATGTGAGGATTCGTATTCCGCGGCCAAACGACTTTCGCCTGTTTCGTTACACACCGGCATAAAGGGCCTGACTGGCGACGCCGGTCGCTACCTTAGCTATCTTATGAATCACAAGAAAAAGATGACTATTGCCGTCGGCATGAGCGGTGGTGTGGATTCCACCATGGCGGCCTGCCTGCTGCAACGCCAGGGCTTTGACGTGATCGGCGTCACGATGCAAATCTGGGACGGCTCGGTCGATATTCCCGCCGAGGAGCACCGCTCCGGGTGTTACGGGCCGGGCGAAGTGCAGGACCTGGAGGAGCTCCGCACGCTGACCGCGCGCCTGGGCATCCGGCACGTGGTCGTTCCGCTGGCAGCGGAATACCGGCAGTGGGTATTGGATTATTTCCGCCGGGAATACCTGGCCGGTCGCACGCCGAATCCCTGCGTCATGTGCAACTGGAAGCTTAAGTTCGGGTTGCTGCTGGATAAGGCGCGCGCCTCCGGCCTGGTGTTCGATCGCTTCGCCACCGGCCATTACGTGCGCGTTGAGTGCGATGCCGCACGGGCGTGCGATGCCGCCCGCGCCCGTTATGTGCTGAAGCGCGGGCTCGACAGTAAAAAAGATCAGTCCTATTTCCTGTATCACTTGACCCAGGACCAGCTGGGCAATCTCGTGTTCCCGCTGGGGACGTTGAAAAAAACCGCGGTGAAAGCATTGGCGCGCGAGTTGGGCCTGGAACACCTCGCCGAGCGGCAGGAAAGCCAGGATTTCATCGAGTGCAAGCATTACGGGGCGTTATTCAGTGCAGATGGCATTCGGCCGGGCCCGATCGTGGACCGCGCCGGCCGTGTCCTCGGCGAGCACAAGGGCATTATTTATCATACCATCGGCCAGCGGAAAGGGTTGGGCTTGGGCGGCGCCAAGACGCCGCTCTACGTAGTGCATATTGACGGCGCCGCCAACACGATCACGGTCGGGCCATACGAGGATCTTTTCGCCGACCGCCTGCAGTCCTCCGATGTAAATTGGATCGCCTGCGATGCCCTGCGCGCGCCGATGCGGGTCAAGGCCAAGATCCGCCAGCAGCACCAGGAAGCCGATGCCACCGTGACGCCCAATGACCAGGAGGGGCGCGCGGTCACCGTGGTGTTCGATCAGCCCCAGATGTCGATTGCCCCCGGCCAGGCGGTCGTTTTTTACCGGGACGATCTTGTCCTCGGCGGCGGCACGATTGCGCGCTGAATCCGATTCCTCAGGCGTGGGTTGTATCCGTCACGTGGAAACCGGCTGAGACGATCATGGCCAGGTCGGCCGCGTGCCCTTGTCCGGGCGTGGTCAAGTAGCCGTTGGTAAAAATCGAATTGGCCGGATAGAGTGCCAGGACCTGCATGGTCCCCAGGCATGCCTCGCGTCCGCCCGCAATGCGCAGCTCGCGCTCGGGATTCACTAACCTGAACATGGCCAGGATGCGCAGGGCATCGGCGGGCGACAGGCGCGGTCGACCCTCCAGCCCAGTGCCGGGGCGCGGATCGAGAAAATTGATCGGGATCGAATCCGCCCCTGCCGCGCGCAAGGCGAAGGCCAGATCCACGCGGTCCTCGGGCGTTTCGCCCATGCCCATAAGCCCGCCGGAGCAAAGCTCCAGGCCGGCGGCCTTGACCACGCGCGCCGTTTCCATGCGATCGCGGTAATGATGGGTGGTGCAGATCGTGGGATAATAGCGCTCAGAG
Organism: Kiritimatiellia bacterium; assembly: GCA_028718125.1. Lineage (GTDB taxonomy): Bacteria > Verrucomicrobiota > Kiritimatiellia > JAAZAB01 > JAAZAB01 > VSJD01. The sequence continues at coordinate 49,917 of JAQUMN010000022.1, read as the reverse complement.
GTCTCCAGATTGTGGTTGAACCGGTCTATGCCGGAGTGCTTCAACCGACGGGCCTGATCGGCACTTACTAATCCCAGGGAAGCACAGAGCTGAATCGGCATGTCGCGTTTAATCCGGCGCGCCGCTTCGCACACCGTATTCAATTCCTGTTCCAACGGCGCGCGCCCGCTGGTGACGATGCAATAGCGGAGGGCCTTGAGTGCCTGGGCCTCGCGGGCGCCTTGGAGAATATCGTCCGCCGATTGCATCGCATACGTGGATACCGGCGCCGTTGATTTGGCCGCCTGGCTGCAATAGGCGCAGTCCTCGCTGCATAGTCCGCTCTTGGCATTGCGGATGACATGCAGGCTGACCCCCAGCCCGAAGTATCGGCGGCGCACGGCAAAAGCCGCGTCCAGCACGGCCAGCAATTCTTCCCCTGGCGACGCCAGGACAGCCAGCGCTTCCGCGCGCGATGCAATTTCCCCCGCCAATATTTTTGCCGATAATAGTTGCCAGTTCATAGCTATCCCTTTTAACCCCCAGTGCGACGCATCTCAATGCCAGATTACGGGTTATATTAACAAGCTTTTATTTATGTTTGCTCACCTTGTGCAAATCATTATATCATGATCAAAAACAGGGTGAAATGTCAACCCTGTGTCAAATCGCAATGTGAAATCTAAACGGCATCTCTGCATCGATAAATAAGGTCGTATTAAAAATGATGCGCTGGCTAATATTGCTTTTTTCACAGGTCCTGATCATAGTCGGATTCTGGTTTTGGTATCATATTAACCACCCGATGGGCAACTTGCTCACGGGGGCAACGTTCGGCCAGTTTCTGGCCTGGGGTCGCCTGGCGGGACTGTTGGCGGCTTTCGCCATTCTTTTACAGATCATTCTGGTTGGGCGGGTCAAGTGGGTGGAGCGGGCGTTTGGCCTCGACCGGCTGACACGGCTGCACCATATAATCGGATTTTCCCTGGTCGTTCTGCTGGTCGCCCATCCGATCCTTGTGACAGCCGGCCATGCCATGCAGGCCGGGAGCGGGATGTTGGCCCAATGGCTGGATTTTTTCCGTAACTGGGAAGGCGTGCTGGCCGCGGCGGTTGGCCTGGCCATCATGCTCGCCGCTATCTTGTTTTCCGTCGCGGTGGTGTTGAAGAAATTGCGCTACGAAATCTGGTACGCGACACACCTGTCTTTGTATATCGCCATCGCGCTGGCGTTCGGTCATCAATTGGCGGTGGGCAGCGACCTGACGGACAATCGGTGGTTTGCCGCTTACTGGATCGCGCTTTATGTCTTCACTTTCGGAAATTTGATTTTCTACCGGGTCATCCGTCCGGTCTGGATGTTTAGCCGCCATCGCTTTGCCGTGGAGCGCCTCGTGCCCGAGGCCGATGACGTCACCTCGGTTTATATTAACGGCCGGAACTTGGCCGCTTTCCCGGTCGAGGCGGGCCAGTTCATGCTGGTCCGCTTTCTGGCGCCGGGGTTCCGCTGGGAGGAGCATCCCTTCTCGATGTCCTGCCGGCCGGATGGCAGGAAGATCCGTCTGACCATCAAGCGCCTGGGCGACTTCACCCGGCGCATTCCGGACCTCAAGCCGGGAACGCCGGTCATCATTGACGGACCGCACGGCGTTTTCACCGCCCGCCATGGCGTTGCATCGAAAATACTGTTAATTGCCGGCGGCATCGGCATCACGCCTATCCGCTCCCTTGCGGAAGAACTGGCTGCTGCGGGGCGGAATGTTGTGTTGCTCTATGCCAACCGCAACCATCAATCGCTGGTGTTCGCGAAAGAGCTGGATGAATTGGAACACGCCGCTTCCGGGCGCCTGCAGGTGGTCCCGGTCATGAGCGACGATCCGGCCTGGCCGGGCGAAAAGGGGAGATTGGACCGCGACCGTATTGTGCGGCTGGTTCCGGACGTGGTCGCCCGCGATGTATACCTTTGCGGGCCGCCGCCCATGATGAAGGCCGTGCGCGCCATCTTGATTGGGCTGGATGTGCCGCGCGCACACATTCACTACGAACGGTTTGCCCTGTAAAGCGGCTTTTTCACAGTGTGTGTTGGCGAGCCAAGGCCAATCTATCTTTCAGAACGTGCCGCCAAGTCGGACGTGTTCTTCAGGTCCGACTTGGCGGCCATGATGCTATTTTATGACCTTGAACTTCTCGCGAGGGGAGGCGCAAACAACGCACTTTAGAGGCGGCGCGCCCATGACGGTGTAGCCGCAAACCTGGCAGACTGCGAATTCCTTGCCGGCGGCCTTCCAGACATCCATTTTATCAAGCGCCTGCTTATAGAATTTCGCATGCTCAGTCTCGGCAGCCATGGCCGACCGGAAAAACATGGCGGCCATTGCCTGTTTTGCGCCATCAGCTTGTTTGGCAAAGCCTGGATAGAGGGTGTCCTTTTCGGCGGTTTCGCCTTGCAGGGCAGCTTCCAGGTTTTCCCGGGTGGATTTGACCGTCGGCTTTTCCATCTCTGATTTTGGCACAGCGCCTAGCTTGGTAATGGTCTCGGCGAATTTCTGCGCATGGATGGCTTCCGAGTCAGCGGCGGCGCGGAACAGGGCGGCAACGGACTTGTAGCCTTCTTCATCAGCCTTGACGGCAAATGCAAGGTAACGGACGTTGGCATTTAATTCGCCGCTATGGGATTTCTGCAGGTTGGCGATCACGGCGTCGGCTGCTTCATCCGCCTGGGCGGACGTCAACTGGAAGCAAAACGCGGCCATGGCGACCGTGATTCCTGCGATCAAGTGTTTCATACGCTTTTTCCCTTTCTTTTGTTTCGCGCTCTATGCGCATGTTCCTTGCCTGACACCATCGTTTATCCTTACTTATACTTCAAAGCGTAGTCGGTATCCATCGGGGAAATCCTGATATAACGCTTCTCAATCCCTGAGTTCGTGAGCCGCTCGTTTCCGCCTTACGCGCCACGGCAGAGAGGGCAGGCGGGGGTGCGGTTTATGCGTACACATCGAAATTGCAGGCGCAGGGCATCGTAAGTCAACAGGCGATCGGTCAACAGGTCGCCGATCCCGAGCAGGTATTTAATGGCTTCCGTGGCCTGGATGATTCCAATCACGCCGGGCACGGCACCCAGCGGGCCCTGGGGCGGGGCTTTGTTCACCGGCGGCAGTTCGTCAAACACGCAACGCAGGCAGGCGGTTTTGCCCGGAATGACCGTCAACGTCTGGCCGATGAATTTCAATATGCCGGCATGCGAATAAGGTTTACCAACGGCGTGGCATGCTCCGGCAATCAAAAACTTGGATTCGAAATTGTCGGTGGCATCAATGATAAAATCATATTCCTTAAACAGCCCTGGCGCATTTTCAGCGGCCAGGCGCAGATTGTGCGCGTTGACCCGGATATCCGGGTTGAGCGCTGTAAAGGTGCGCGCCGCCGATTCCGCTTTGGGGCGCCCCAAATCGGCGGTGGTATGCGCAATCTGGCGCTGCAGATTGCTGAGTTCAAGAGTGTCGCCATCGATAATGCCCAGTGTGCCGATCCCCGCTGCCGCCAGGTAATAGCCGGCGGGCGAACCGAGTCCGCCCACGCCGATGAGCAACACCTTGCTGGCTAACAGACGCTTTTGTCCCGCCACACCGATTTCCGGCAGGGCTATTTGCCGGGCATAACGCTGGCATTGTGCTTGGCTCAATAATTCCACGCTCATCCTCCTCCCGCAAGGCTAAGCAACTCGATCCGGTCGCCATCGCGCAGGATAACGTCGCCGACTTTCTGCCGGCCGATCACTTCATCGTTAACTACGGCAACCATGCGGGTTCCGGCGCTCCAGCGTTCAAGGAATGCTTGGAGTGTCGGGGACCCTTCGTAGCGGTAAGCTTCGCCATTGACTGTTAATGTAATCATGTTTCACCTTGTTGCGTCGTTTAACCGTCGTGAGCGCCACAGTAAAAAGACCGCGGGATAGACAAGCAGTTCCATCAGGAATGACGTCAGCAGGCCGCCGACCATTGGGGCGGCAACCCGTTTCATCATGTCGGCTCCCGTGCCGATGGACCACATGATCGGCATCAACCCCAAGGTGGCGGCAGCTACGGTCATGATTTTGGGCCGAACGCGTTTGACGGCGCCATGGATGATGGCTTCGTGCAGATCGGCGATGCCGCGCAGACGGCCTTGCTTCCGCGCCTCTTCGTAGGACAGGTCCAGGAAAAGCAGCATGAAGACACCGGTTTCCGCATCCAGTCCCATTAATGCGATCATCCCCACCCATGCGGCAATGGAAACATTATAGCCCAGCAGGGCCATCAGCCAGACGGCGCCGACCATCGAGAAGGGCACGGCGAGCATGACCAGCATGGCCTTGAACGCGGAGCGCGTGTTCAGGTAGAGCAGGAGAAAAATGAGCAGGAACGTGATCGGCACGACGATCTTCAGGCGTTCGCGCACGCGAAGCATGTTTTCGTATTGCCCGCTCCATGCCAGGGAATAGCCCGTCGGCAGGTTCAATTCGCGGGCCACGGTACGTTTGGCTTCCGATACATAACTTCCAAGATCGCGGCCGGTGATGTCCACATAAACATAGCCTGTGAGCATGCCGTTCTCGTCGCGGATCATGGCGGGTCCATTCGCCAGGGTGATGTCAGCCAGTTCAGACAGGGGAACCTGTATCCCTTTGCTTGTCGTGACCAGGATGCGTTCGATCTGATCAAGGTTGGCCCTGAGATCGCGCGGATAGCGCAGATTGATGGTGTAGCGCGCGCGGCCCTCAATCGTAGTCGCAATGGTTTCGCCGCCAATGGCCGTCATGATAACCTCGTTAACGTCGTCAATGCTCAATCCATACCGGGCCAGAGTCTCGCGTTTGGGAACAAAGTCCACGAAATATCCGCCTGAGGCGCGCTCGGCGAAGACACTGCGCGTTCCGGGAACCTTTTTTAAAGACGCTTCAATCTGTTTGCCCAATCGTTCGATTTCGCCCAAATCCGCCCCGAAAATCTTGATGCCGACGGGGGTCCGCACGCCCGTGGAGAGCATGTCAATGCGGCCCTTAATGGGCATGGTCCAGGCGTTGATACAGCCCGGGATCTGCAGGGAGCGGTCCATTTCGTTGATGAGATCCTCCCAGGCGATGTGTTCGCTCCAGACGCGGCCAAGCAGCGCCCGCAATGGTTTGGGCGCCCATGGGGTAAACCAGCGTTCCCTGTCTCGCCACTCGGATGGCGGCTTGAGCACCACCGTGGTCTCCATCATGGAGAACGGGGCCGGGTCAGTGGAGGTATCCGCCCGGCCCGCCTTGCCGAATACGGAGACCACTTCCGGGAAAGTCTTCAGGATGCGATCCTGAGTTTCCATGAGCCGCTGGGCTTCGGTGACGGAAATGCCGGGCATGGTTGTGGGCATGTACAGGATTACGCCCTCATTGAGCGGGGGCATGAACTCGTGCCCCAGTTTAAAATAGACCGGCACCGTAGCGGCTACAACCAGGGCGGCCAGCGCGATGACGATTTTCGGATGGTGCAGGACCCAGCGGCACGGTCGCTCGTAGAGCACGAAAAGAACGCGGCTCACCGGGTGTTTTTCTTCCGGGAGATATGTGCCCACGAATAACGACGTCAGGAACGAGGCCAATAAGCGCGGTCGCATGGCGAACGGTTCCATGCGCGTGAATACCATGCGGATGGCCGGGTCGAGCGTCACCGCCAGGAACGCGGCGATAGCGATGGCCAGGGTCTTGGTATAAGCCAGAGGTTTAAAGAGCCGGCCTTCCTGCTCGACCAGCGTAAAGACCGGCAGGAAGGCAACGGCGATCACCAGCAACGAGAAAAAAACCGACGGGGCCACTTCCATGAGCGCTTCCAACCGCACCTTGTGATAATCGCCGACGCCGCCCGCCGCCCGCCAGTGCTCCAGCTTCTTGTAAGCGTTCTCCACTTCCACGATCGCGCCATCCACCAGCACGCCGATGGAAATGGCGATGCCCGCCAGACTCATGATGTTGGAGGTGATGCCCATGAAAAACATAGGGATGAAGCACACCACCACCGAGATCGGAATGGTAATGATCGGAACGATGGCCGAGGGGATATGCCAGAGGAAGAACAGAATGACGAGGCTCACGATGATCATGGCCATCAGGAGCTCTTGTTTGAGATTATCAATGGACTGTTGAATCAATTCCGAGCGATCGTAGGTCGTATGAATTTCGACCCCTGGGGGGAGCGATGGCCTCAATTCATCCAGTTTTGCTTTTACTCGGCTGATGACGTTGAGCGCGTTTTCGCCGTGGCGCATGACGACAATTCCGCCGACGGTGTCGCCCTGACCGTTGAGATCGGCCACCCCGCGCCGGATTTGAGGGCCGAACGCAATGGTCGCCACGTCGCGCAACATCACGGCCGTGCCCTCCGCGGTGGTTTTGACCACGGCCTTGCCGAGCGCTTCCGCATCCCGTATGTAGCCGCGTCCGCGGACCATATACTCGCGCCCGCTCCACTCAATCAGGCGTCCGCCAACCTCGTTATTGTTCCGACGAATGGCTTCGACCAGCTCCATCAGGGACAGGCCGTAGTTCTGCAACCGGTCGGGATCAATGGTGACCTGGTATTGTTTTTGAAAGCCGCCGATGCCGGCGACTTCCGCAACGCCGGGCACGCTCTGGATGGCATAGCGCAAAACCCAGTCCTGGAAGGAGCGCAGTTCGGCGAGGTTATGTTTGCCGGACTTGTCGACCAGCGCGTATTCGAATACCCACCCTACACCCGTGGCGTCCGGCCCCAGTTCCGGAGTGACGCCGGGCGGCAGGTTGCCCTGGATCTTCGACAGGTATTCAATCACCCGGCTGCGTGCCCAGTAAATGTCCGTGCCATCCTGGAAGATGACATAGACATAGGAGAATCCAAAATCGCTGAAGCCCCGGATGGCCTTGACTTTCGGCGCGCCGAGCAGGGCCGTAATGATCGGATAGGTGACCTGGTCCTCCATGATGTCCGGACTGCGGTCCCATTTCGTGTAGACGATCACCTGTGTGTCCGAGAGGTCGGGGATCGCATCCAGGCGGATGTTATGCATCGTGTAAATGGCATAGGCAACCGCCGCGGCCACCAGGCCGATGACCAGCAGGCGGTTATGCGCGCTGAATTCGATGATCTTCCTGATCATACGTTATTTTCCGACGAGTGCTTCCAACGCCGCTTTCATTGACGATTCGGAGTCCACCAGGAAATTAGCGGAGGTCACCACGCGGTCGCCGGCGTTCAATCCGGCAAGGACTTCATAGAAGCCGTCGCTGCGCACCCCCAGCTTGATCTCGACAGGGACGAGCTTTCCATCCCCGGCATCCCGGAAGGTGTAAATGCGTTCCCCCGTGCGCATGACCGCCGTTTCAGGGATGGCGATTCTCTCGCCGACCGGGAAGGTAAGCCGGGCGTCCGCATACATCCCGAGCTTCAGCAGAACTTCGGGGTTGGGAATTTCCAGCCTGATGCTGAGCGTCCGGCTCTCCGGATTCAGGGAGGGCGATATGAAACTAACCTTGCCTTGGAAGGCTTTGTCCGGCCAATACGGCAGCGTGATCTCCATGGGCATTCCCACCTTGACATAGGACAAGTCGGATTCATAGAGGTCGGCATCTCCCCAGACAACCGACAGGTCGGCCACCACCATCAGGGGGTCGCCGGGCATGATCTTCTGGCCGGCCAGCACATTCTTTTCGGTCACGTAGCCGCTGCTTGGGGCATATAAAGTCAGGGTTTTCTCCACCTGCCTTGTTTTTTCCAAACGTGCGATTTGCTCGTCACTGATGTCCCAGAGTTGGAGTCGCTGTCGTGCCGAAGCGATCAATGCCTTGGAGGCGATAGCGGCATCGTCAGCCGTGTTTGAGATCCATGGGCCTGCGGATGGGATGACGGTCAGATATTCCTGCTGGGCTGAGACCAGTTGCGGGCTATAGATGACGAGCAAGGGATCCCCCTTGTGTACCTCCTGGCCGGTGACGGAAACAAAAAGCTTTTCGACCCAGCCCTCCACCTTGGTGGTCACGCGGAAGAGCCGTGTTTCGTCCGCCGCAATGTGCGCCGATGTGCGCAGGTGTCGCGAGAGCATGCGTTTTTCAACAGTGCCCAGAGTAAGTCCCATGCGCTGGCGGGCTTCCGGTGCGATGGGCACCGCTGCCAGTCCGGGTACCGCGGCGTTGCCCGCCGGCATTATTTCAAAAGCTTCCATTTCCATGCCCATCGAATCCTTGCCGGGCTTTTCACGGACCTCGGTTGGGTTCATCGTGGAACGATACAGGGTCTTCCTGTCCGCGACGGCAGACGAGGACGCCGTGGCAGCGTCTTTCTGGCTTGCCTCGATCGGTACCAGCCGCATACCGCAGATGGGACAATCTCCCGGTTTGTCGGACACCACGGCGGGGTGCATCGGACAGTGATAGCTGGCGCTCCGGGCAGCCTCGTGTTGGCGGCTGCCCTTGCCGCAGCCCATGGGCAGAATGGCCATGCCGGCACAAAAGCTTAACAAGACGACGATCATAACGATGCGTGTTTTCATTTGCTTGTTTCTCCTGGCACAGCGTTCGACGACATACGTCCGCCCACGGCCTGTTCCAGACGGGCAAGTTGCACGCCGACATTCCCCTCGGCCAGGGCGGTCATGGAACGCGCATTCAGCAGAAAGCGCTCGCTTTCCAGCAAATCGAGAAAGCCAACCTGGCCGGTGCGATATCCCGCCTCGCTGGCATTGAACCGCTCTATGGCCTGCGGAATGAGCGCCTGTTGATATAAATGCAACGATTGCCGGGCCTTGACGACATTGACTTGCGCCTGCTGGACCTCCTGCCGGACCTGATTGCGGACGGCGTCCAGCGCGGCTTCGTTCGCGGCCATCATTTTTTCCGCCTCGCGCACACCCGCGCGATATTTTCCCTGCCAGACCGGGAGATCCACGCCGATCATGAACATGGCCATATCCGGAGAGTCACGGAACGCGCGATATTCCAGGCCGAGACTGTAATCAGGGAAATATTCGCGAGCCGTCAAGCGCCGCACCGCCCGCGCTCGTTCCAATTCTGCCTGGGCACGAGCAATTTCCGCCCGCTGCCTGGCCGCCAAACCCAGGAGTTGATCGAGCGTGCTTTCCGGCCCGCCGGCAAAGGGACTTGGGTTCTCGGCCAGCGCCAGCGGCGCGCCGGGGTCGCGGTCCATTAATACGTTCAGTTTCGATTGCAACGAATTGTCGCGGGTCTCGTATTCCAGGAGCCGCTGGCTCAGCATGGTTTGCTCGGCCTGGGCCTTGAGCACGTCCACCTGGGGAGCCTTGCCGGAGGCATACACGGTTCTGATTACCGACTCCAGTTGCTGCAGCACGGCTGCTTCCTTGTGAGTGATGGTCATGACCTGCCGGACGGCCCGCAGTTCGTAGTAGGTTTCCTTGACCTCCCGAACCGTCTCGCGCACCAGAGCCCCGTAGTCCTGTTCCACGGCCCGCGCCTCCTGAACCGCGACATGCTCGCGGAGCGTGTTTTTACCAAACCATGGAAACGCTTGCTCCAATTCGAATCGCTTTTCTTCCGTGTTGGGGAAGTTGCCGATGCTGCTGGTGTCGTCCATGCCCTTGTAAGTAAACCTGGGGTTTGCCAAGACGCCTGCCTGGGCCGGACGCTCACGGGCGGCGTCCCATTTTCCGCGGCCGGAGCGCAGTTGTGGATTGGCGGCCATCGCTCCGTCAACTAATTGCTGGAGCGTAAAACTGTCTGCCGGCTCTTGTGCCCTGGCGTTCTGCAGGCCACCCCACGCCAAGGCTGCCAGGAAGACCAGCGTGCCACGGACAAGCACATTCATCGTAAACGCCATCCTTTCACACCCTTATATCACTATTTACGGCGTGTTGTCGATATTATATGGTTTGATCGTTTCACGTCGCCCGCGATCGAGGCGAGATATCAGGTGACAGAGACCATGTTATTCGTAAAGTGCGGTTGAAAGATAGCGCTCGCCGGAGTCGGGCAGGATGACCACAACCGTTTTGCCTTCGAATTCAGGGGCTTTGGCCAGGCGCGCGGCCACTGCCACGGCGGCGCCGGACGATATGCCGGCAAGAATGCCTTCCTCGCGGGTCAGGCGCCGGGCGTATTCCATGGCTTCCGCGCTGTCCACCTGCTCCACGCGATCCACAATAGAAAGATCGAGTGTTTCCGGAATAAAACCGGCGCCAATGCCTTGAATCTTGTGCGGGCCGGGTTTCAATTCCTGTCCGGCCAGCTTCTGCGATATCACAGGGCTCTCGCGAGGTTCGACGGCAACGGATATAATGGGTTTGCCTTTCGTCCGCTTGATGAAGCGCGAGATGCCTGTAATTGTCCCGCCGGTGCCCACCCCGGAAATCAGCGCATCAACTGCCCCGCCCGTGTCTGCCCAAATCTCCGGACCGGTGGTTTGTTCATGAATGGCCGGATTGGCCGGATTCTTGAATTGTTGCGGCATGTAATAATGCCCGGGGTCGGAAGCCGCAATCTCCTCAGCCCGTTTTACGGCGCCCTTCATGCCTTCGGCGCCGGGGGTCAGGACAAGATGGGCGCCAAAAGCCGCCAATATCCGCCGTCGTTCAACACTCATGGTTTCCGGCATGGTCAGCGTGAGTTGATACCCGCGAGAGGCGGCAACAAAAGCCAGCGCAATGCCGGTGTTGCCGCTGGTAGGCTCCACGATTTCGATGCCGGGTTTCAATAATCCGCGATGCTCGGCATCCCAGATCATGGAGGCGCCAATTCGGCATTTGACCGAATAAGAAGGATTGCGGCCTTCAATTTTCGCGAGAACGGTAGCCTTGAGACCTTGCGTGACACGATTCAGCCTGATCAGCGGTGTATTACCGATGGATTGCGCATTATCATGATAAATCCTATTCATATTCCAACTCCCTCCATAAACTATCCAACTTGTTCTCCATCATTATAACGTTGTTTGCCGCAGGGCCTGGTCAATGTCTTCCTTGATGTCCTCAACATCCTCCAATCCAATGGAGAGGCGGATATAGTCCTCGGTGACGCCCGTTTCTTTCTGCTCTTCCGGCGTCAACTGCGAATGCGTTGTTGAAGCCGGATGAATCACCAGGCTCTTGGCGTCGCCAATGTTCGCCAGATGCGACAGGAGCTTGACCGAGTTGATGAACTTCTTGCCCGCTTCAAGCCCGCCCTTGACGCCGAAGCCCACGAGTCCGCCGAATCCTTTCTTCAGGTACTGGGCGGCCAACGCATGGCTTGGATCGTCTTCCAGCCCCGGGTAGGTGACCCAGTCCACCAGCGGGTGTTTCTTGAGCCATCGGGCAATCGCGAGCGCATTCTCGGAATGGCGGCGCTGACGCAGAGGCAGCGTCTCTAATCCCAGCAGGAACTGATGCGCATTGAAGGGACTCAGCGCCGCGCCGAGATCGCGCAATAGAGTGACCCGAATCTTAATGATGAAGGCCACGTTGCCCATGCCGGGAACATTGCTGAGCGCATCCCAATATACCAGCCCGTGATAACTTGGATCCGGTTCCGTGAACTCCGGGAACTTCCCGTTGTTCCATTTGAATTTTCCGGAATCCACGATCACGCCGCCGACGGATGTGCCGTGGCCGCCGATATACTTGGTGGCCGAGTTCGCCAGGATGTCGGCCCCATGGTCGATGGGACGCACCAGGCCGACGCCGACGGTGTTATCCACCACAAACGGGATCCCCGCCTCGTGCGCGATCTTGGCGATCGCCTCGAAATCCGGGACATCCAGCTTGGGATTGCCGATCGTTTCGGCATAGATGGCCCGGGTCTTCGGCGTGATCGCCTTTCGGAAGGCTTCGGGATTATGTGAATCCACGAACTTCGCCGTGCGTCCCAGTTTCGGGAAAGTATAGTGGAGGAGCTGGTACGTTCCGCCATACAGGTTGTTCGCCGCGACGATTTCATCGCCCAGGCGGGTTATCGCCAGCAGGGCGTAGGTAATGGCCGCCTGCCCCGAGGCGACGGCCAGCGCGCCTGTTCCGCCTTCGATCGCCGCGATGCGTTTTTCAAAGACGTCGTTCGTCGGATTCATCAGCCGCGTATAGATGTTGCCGAATTCCTTCAAGGCGAAAAGATTGGCCGCATGCTCCGTGCTTTTGAAAACGTATGAGGTTGTTTGATAGATCGGGACGGCGCGCGCGCCCGTTGTGGGATCCGGTTGCTGTCCCGCATGTAATGCCAAGGTATCTAATCTTTTCTGTGTCATGACTTGCTGCTCCTTTTGTTATCTATGTTTAAATCGACTTGTTTACAAAAAAACCACTGACGGATCGCTTAACGCCCGGCAGTGGTTGTCTTTAAAAACGCTTTGCGTTTTTACGCTATTGGCATAGACAGCCTCCGCCTGCCGGGCACGCTACACATGCAGCAGCCCATCCACGGCAACATGGCTGATACCGTCGCCGCGTTCTGATTCCTGTTTGTTAAATGGGTGTTCACGCTAAAATCCGTTTTAATTTAAATGGCATACATTAAAGGCGCCTGTTCCAGCATGGCCGCTTGCTTTGCCATGATATGGCCAAGGGTAATTGATTTCATGGCCTCAATCATTTTCCGGTTAATTTCCTGCCATACTTCTCTGGATATGCATGCGTCGCTCCGCGAGCAAACCGAAGCTGTTGTGACACAAGGAACCAGCGTCAATTTTCCTTCCAAAGCTTCCAGAACGTCAGCCAGTGTGATCTCCTCCGGCTTCCTGGTGATCGTGTACCCGCCATGAGCGCCCGGGACAGCGCTAATCAATCCGGCAGCTTTCAGCCTGTTGGCAATCTGCCAAAGATATTTCTCGGAAATAGCCTGGCGCTTGGCCACTTGTTGCAAGGAGACCTTGTCCTTTGCATTACCGTTCGTGGCCAAATCAATCATGAATCGCAGCCCGTACCGGCCTTTAGTTGACATCTTCATGGTTAATCCCTACTACTTCCATTGATTTAGTAGTGAATATACCTGATCGCATTTTTTTGTCAACAACTATTTTGAAATAAATTTTATGGGGTCAGGCAGCTGTTAAACTGTCTTCTGATTGGCAGGGTCTGTATTAGTACCTGATTCATCAGGTACTGCTATAAAAAACAAGAAAAGTTTTCGCTGATTGCATAACTCGGTGACAGGCAATCGTCACAATAACAAATGTAAGCCGCAGTTTATCGCGTCAGCGATGCCAGTGTGGATCGAATTCGGTTTCCGCCGGCCTGCCCGCCATAGCTTTTAGCGGTGGCGGGAGGCGGATTCGCAAAAGCAAGGCAAGCTTGGGCTGGATGTGGGTGCGCCGCGCACCGCGCTATACTTGTGTATGCGCAAGCGCGGAAAACCCGCAGACGGCCCAAGATCGCCGCCGCCTTTTACGAACCGAATTCGATACACTTGGGTTGCGGGCATTAGCCCGCATTGGTGGAGAGGAACGAGGTCAGCGGACTGGTAGGGATGGACTCTTCGCTTTGGGACATTATTCCGGCCAGGCGCGCGGAACGCCCGGCTTGGACCGCCTGGGCAAAGGCGGCGGCCATCAAGGGTGGATCGCCGGCAACGGCAATTGCGCTGTTGACCAGCACGGCATCGCATCCGATTTCCATGGCCAGGGCGGCATCGGCGGGCGAACGCAATCCCGCGTCCACGATCACCGGCACGCGGCTGTCCCGGATAATGATCTTCAGCAGGTCGGCCGTGGCCAGTCCGTGGCCTGTACCGATCCCCGATCCCAGGGGCATGACCGATGCGCAGCCGACCTCTTCCAGCCGCTTGGCCAGGACCGGGTCAGCCGGCATATAGGGCATAACCACAAATCCTTCCGCCGCCAGGATCCTGGTTGCCTCCAGAGTTTCGATCGCGTCGGGCATCAGGTGATGGGGATTGGGATGGATTTCCACCTTGATAAACTTGCTGCCGCTGAGTTCCCGGGCGATGCGGGCGGCCTTGACGGCCTCGTGCGCGTTGCAGGCCCCGGAAGTGTTCGGCATGAGCGTCAGGCCCTTGATGGCGAGCAACGGCCCCAGCAGATCATCCGAGGGCCGTTCCCGATTGAACCGGCGCAGAGCCACGGTCACGAGTTGGGCGCCGGAAGCCTTGATGGCTTGCACCATGGTTTCGGCATCTGAAAACTTGCCCGTCCCCAGGATCAGGCGCGAGGTGAAGGTGTGTTGTCCTATAGTTAAAGTTTCCATGGTGAAACCCGTGATCGGTGTTTATTAATTCGTTGTCAGTTTTTGGTTTTTTGTTCTTCGTTTCTCATTCGACCTTGGACGATATGTTAAGGTTTCCGGAGCCGAATTTAAAGACTTGTCCTGCGGGAAGTTGCTGAACCTGGAATAATACTCATTCATTACCGCTGCACCCGTCCGCCCGCTTTTCCCCGCGGGCATCCGCAATAATCTCAATTGCGACGGCCCCGGCTTCGTCAAAGTCCATCAACTGATTGTCTTTTACCACAAAACGGCCTTTGATCCGTATTGCCCAGATTGCATCGGGAACATTGCCGCGGTTGATAATATTGTCGGTGAACCGTGATGTGGCGCTGCCGTAGCCCTCCAGCATGACCGGTTCACGGCAACCAGTGATGGTATTATGGTGAATCTGCCAGTTGGCGCTGCGCGGGGAAACCGCGAAGCGTTCGCCGGCCTGCACAGTCAGCGGTTTTTCCAGGGACAGACGACGGCTGTTCATGTCAAATTCGGCGATACGCGAAACCGTGCCGGCATTGACGCCACTCAGCCAATGCAGGTCCCAGCCCTGGTAGGGGGCTGTGAACTCCCATTGTCCGGGCAGATCAGCGTCATCGAAAGCCTCCGCAGAGTTGAGAGCCTTGACGGACGATTCCAGGCGCATGATACGCTGCACGCCTGCGTAGCTGCCCGTAAGGGGAGCATAAAGTGAACGATCGAAGCCCGTGCGCAGGCCGTAGCGGCAATTTTCAATCAGGTTATCGTGAATTGACACATCGACCGCGTATTCGGCGACCTGTATGCCGGTGACCCTGGGATCTATGGGCCCCCGCACGTAAATCTGGTTGTTGCTGGCGATGACGTTGCCGGCGCCGATGGCGATGCCAACCCGTTCCTGATCGAGCTGGCCTTCGACGTGCGTCAGGTCAATAATATTGCCGGTAACGGTGACGCTGCGGGGTGAACAGGCGTTTTTCGACATGTTGGCCGCGATCGCAATGGCTTTCTGATTGCTGAAGTTGACAAATAGATTGTCCTTGATGATGATTTGTGTGGGGCCGTTGGCAATACACAGCCCCTGGCCAAAAATGCCACCCTCGAAAACATTATTGGCGATCAGGGCCTGGCCTGTTCCCAGTTGCAGAAATTCCGGCTGATGCCTGGCGACATAAGAGCCGCAATGGGCGTTTTTAACGTAATTGCCGACGAACTTGGTAAAGCGGTTGGCGCCTTCCCAGGCATTGTGAACGTTTTCAACATGACAGTTCAGCACGCTTGTGTTTTCGGCATAGTCATTGTTGTTGAACGCGTTCGAGGCGCTGTCGGTTACCCAGCAGCGATTATAAATAATGGATTTGGTATAAAGCGCCGCTTGGGCCTTCCTGCCGGCTTGAGCGGCTCTGACTTTAAAACGATCGGGCCCCTGGGAATAAAAGGCCTCGGCCGCCATGCGCCGTACATACAGGTCCTCGAACAACACGCGCTCCGTGGCGGCAATGTTGGCCGCAGCGCAACCTTTGACTTCCATCTGCTGGTTGGCAATCGGCCAGAAAGGATGGCCGCTTTGCGTGCTGAACGCATACCAGGGCAGTTCGTTAAACCCAGTGTGGCCGACCATGGCCAGGTTATGCACGGCAACATCGCGCCCGCCGCGCAATGTGAACACGGCGCCGGTGCCGTCGCTTATATCGAGAGTCGTATGTTCACGGCTTGCGCCCTCGATCCGGATAGAGATGTCTTTCAGCATTAGTCCGCTGAGCAGGCGATAGTGGCCGGCGGGAATAAACAAGTTGCGCGAGCCGGCCGCGGCCTGCCCAACCGCATCTTGAAGCGCAAATTGGTCCAGGTGCCGGACGACCATATCTTCCACCGTGCACGTCGGTGCTTGTTCCAGGATCAACTGCCTGCCTTCGATGCGCTGAATACGGCTGACCAGCCGGTTGCGGGCATGGAAAGCGATGACCTGGCCGGGATCCCAGTCCGTTTTACGGAACCGGATTTCGACCCCATCCTGGAGCGGCTGCCAATTGTTGCTAATAGAGCAGCCTTGCCCCTGCCAAGTCCAGCGGCGATGGTTGGGCTGGAACGCGGGGTCCACGACCAGCCAACGGAACGTTTTTGGCGGCGTGCCGTCCATGTGCAGGCAAAAAACCTGCCAGTCGGTGCGGCATCCGTCAAAACCGCGCAGTTCCACCTCGTCCGCAAGCGACGCTTGGTTTTCCGGCAGCCAGGGCGCCCGCGTATTATAAACGTGCCCGTCGGAATAATGAATATGGCCGCGGCTGACAACTATCCATTGACCGATCTTAAAATCGCCGATGTCGGCGACTTCAATCAGATTTGACCCGGCTTTGGACGTCGCACGGGTTTCAAAGTCCGATCCGGATGCTCCGCAGTCGCGGGCATTGAGGGCGGAGGACGATGTATGCATTCAGCCTGTCTCCAGTATTTATTATGCTTCCATACTCGCCGGCCAAGCCGCCCGCCCGCCGGTGTCGGTTTGCGGAAGCATTGCTTTCGTAAAATTATGTCTTCATCAATTTGCGGCGCTGGGCCGCAACGATTTCGTTAATCCGTTTGGGGTTTGGCAAGCCGCGGGCGACCAGTTCATAGCCTTCCACGCCCGAAGTGGCCATCTTGATGTCGCCGATGTGGCAGAGACGCTGGAAAAAGTTTTGGATAATTTCAACTGTGCTGATTTCCGTAATCGCCAGATCCACAACGCGCTTGCTAATGAGCCCGATTTCCAGCACAACCCGGTCAGGATACACGCGCAAGGTCAGACTGGCCTGCTTCCAGAGCGCGATCACCAGCGGGATCAGCAGCCACCCGAACACCAGGTGCCAGAAGTAATGCCACCAGGAGGGCTCTACTTCCAGCAACAACTCGTCTGTATCTTCAAACACCTTCATCCTCCGGACTTTGGCTGTATCCGCAATTCAAGTATCTCTCTCGGCTGACGCGGAAATCAATGGTTTCTGGTTCTTCCTC
The DNA here is from genome assembly GCA_028718125.1 of Kiritimatiellia bacterium. GTDB lineage: Bacteria > Verrucomicrobiota > Kiritimatiellia > JAAZAB01 > JAAZAB01 > VSJD01. Next base: position 32,761 of record JAQUMN010000022.1, on the reverse strand, counting down.
GCTCTCTTCCGCCCTCCGTCGTCTGGCGTCTGGCGTCCGTCGTCGGTCTTCGGTCCAGCCTTACCCGAGTTTGCCTTCGCGATGGGCGGAAATAAAATTCATGCCGAACTCGTCCGTGCCCAACAGGAGTCCCCTGGCAAGCTGGAACGGCTCCGCCTTTGTGTCCAGGCCCTGGAGAATTTTGGCGTTGATCTGGAGCGGATCCACGATGCCGCCGTCGCCGCCGGCTTCCACCGACAGGTAGGCGAAGACCTGGTTGATCAGCTTGCGGGCGGGCATGCCGAAGGACACATTGCTCAAGCCGCCGATAATGTGAATGGCAGCACCGTACTTTGCACGGATTGCCTTCACGGCGGCCAAAAACATCTTGCCGTTGTTCGCTTCCGTGGAAATTGTATAAACAAGCGGGTCCACGTGAATCCAATCCGTCTGGATGCCCTTGGCCGTCAACTGCGGGATCAACCGTTCGAGGTTATTCAGGCGCTCCTCCGTGGTAGCAGGCAGTCCCTTTTCGCCGGCGGCGGAGGCGACCACGGCTGGCTTATATTCAGCCACGGCATCCAATAGCCCGATGCGCTCCAGGGAAATGGAGTTAACCAGCGGCCGCCCGCGGGTTTTCGCGCAGGCTTTTAATCCGGCACGCATAATGTCGCTGTTGGAAGAATCAATGCTGAGCGGCAAGCGGGAAGCGCTCTGAACCAGCTCCGCCGTCCATTGCATGGCCTTGATCCGCTCCGGCAAATCCATGCTGAATTCGTCCACATTTACATCGAGGAACGAAGCCCCGGCCTTCTCCTGCTTGGCCGCCATGACCCGCAGGTAATCGCGGCCGGCTTCCTGCGCGGCGCCCCGGCCGTAAAGTCCCTGCCAGATGGCCGCGACGCAGTGCTTGATTTTCCCGTTTTCCCAGTCGGCGCTCTTTAATAAAATTTCCGGGATGGGCAATGTTTTCTTCTTGCCGCTGTCGTCGTAGCGGATGACACGGGCAGCGTCATCCACCAGGTTGCCTTTACGCTTCAGCACGCGCGTGCAGTGAATGTTTTCGCCAATTACGATGAAGGTCTTGATCTGCATAATTCGGCCCTTCCTTTGCATGGTTCCAACCGGTTTGCGGCAGCGTTCATTTATATACGCCAACCACCCGCCCCGACAAGTAAAATTGGAACATCCCGGCGGAAAAAAACCGTCCCGACAGGTTTTCCTGCCGGGACGGTTTTCAGTTTCAAACCTTATACTATCAGGACAATTACTTCACGCTGGACAGCTTCTTGGCCAGGTCGGCGGCGGAAGCAGCATCCGGGGCGTAGCCGTCGGCGCCGATTTCATCCGCAAAGGCCTGAGTCACGGGCGCGCCGCCGATCATAACCTTGACCTTGCCGGTCATGCCCGCCGCCTTGACCGCTTCCACGACGCTCTTCATATTGGTCATGGTGGTCGTCAGCAGGGCGGAGGCGCCGATCAGGTTGGCGTTATTTTCCTTAGCCAGCTGAACCATTTTATCGGGCTCCACGTTAATGCCCGCGTCCACGACCTTGAAGCCCGCGCCTTCCAGCATCATGCACACCAGGTTTTTGCCGATGTCATGCAGATCGCCCTTGACGGTTCCCACGACGACCGTGCCTTTCGGCTGAACGCCGGCGGCGGCCAGGAGCGGCTTCAACTGTTCCATGCCCGCTTTCATGGCCCGGGCGGCAATCAGGACTTCCGGCACATAGACTTCGTTTTTCTTGAACCGTTCGCCGATAATGCTCATACCGGCCAGCAGGCCCTTGTTCAGAATGTCGGCAGGCTTAACCTTTTCCGCGACGGCCTTGGCAACCAGTTCCTTGACGTCCTTGGCCTTGCCCTTGATCAGGTTCTCCGAGATTTGCTCCAATACGCTCATGCCACCCTCCTGTTTGCCCGCCTGCAGCGCTATGCGCAGCATGGCGGGCAGGTTTCTTACCCGGCCGGTTTGCTTTGTTGAACGTTTTTTTGTTTTTAAGACAGCCAACGTAAAGTCGGCTCTACCTGATTTATTCAGTTCCTGTGGTAGAGCCGGTCTTATACCGGCTATTAATCCCAATTCGGCTTAAAAACGTATGCGTACCATACGACAAGCCAGGATAAAAGATAGACAAAAAATGCTTGAATTTATAACGATCTTGCTGTATTTAAAAAAATATTGGCGAATATTCGATATATAACTAACCGGTAAGGCCTGGTTTTATGACAATTCTATCCAAACGGATACTCGTGGAAGTTGGCCGGTCGTACCACCGGGATTTTGACTTGCACATCCTGCCCGTCACTATCAGCGGCGAGTGTTGGCCGGAATGGTCGTCCAGTTTGTCGGCGGCGTCCCGTTCGTTAGCGGAGCTTCTGCCGTCAGGCGTGCAGACGCGCGCCTACAGTTTACAGGAGGCCCTGCATTGGGGCGAGCCGTACCTGTTTTATCCCGTAACCGGCCTGGCGAGTTGGGTAGTGGCCATGGTGGACCAGCATACGGTGCGTGGAGGCCTGCTGGGGGGCGAGGTTCGGCACCAAGCCAAGGGGTTGGAAGAAAGCGTACAGGGTCTGGTGGACCAGGGCGTCGCTATGTCGGCTGCGCGGCTATATGTCGCGCGCTTGCCGATCTGGTCGGCTGCCCGCATCCGGGAGGCGGCCATGACCCTTGAAAAAACATTTTATCAGATTAGCGGCTGGAAACCGCGCCTCCTGGAGGAAAACCGGATCAAGGCCGTCCAGCAGCGGCAAATCGCGGAAGCTATCGAACATCAGAAAAAAAACGGCCAAACAGTCTACCCGATCGACAAGGAACGCATGTTGCTTTCGCTGATCCGCACGGGCGATCAGAATGGCGCGCGGCGCGTGCTCAATGAAATGTTAGGCGCCATGTACCTGTTTTCGCCCAAGCTGGCCGTCCTGCGCGCGCGGGCAATTGAAATGATGGGCTACCTTACGCGGGCCGCCGTGGAGGACAGCCCGCTCATGGAGCCGCTCATCGAACGCAACCACCAGTGGATGCAACAGCTCGTCAGCGCATCCGACTTCGAAACGCTTTCCCACGTGCTGATGCAGGCGCTGGACGATTTCATGCAGGGCATTTACGCGCATGGGTTCAATGTATACAACCCGAAGGTCAGCCGCATCCTCGACTTTATCGCCCAGCACTACACTAAGCCGGTCACACTGGCGCAGATTGCCGAGGCCACGAACCTGAGCGTCTTCCGCGTCAGCCACCTGGTAAAGCAATGCACGGGCAAGTCCATCCTCCAACACATTATGCAGTTGCGCATCCAGAAGGCGCGGCAAATGTTGGAACGTTCCTCGCTGAGTTGTTCGGAAATCGCCTACGAACTGGGGTTCTGTGACCAAAGCTATTTCATCAAGCATTTCAAGCGTCTGACAGGCACAACCCCGCGGCGCTATTGTCGATCGACCGCCGTGCCCGGACCTTCACACATTGCTCCCGCCGTAGAATAACCTGATCTGTTGGCAGGCCAATTCAGCATTTCGGTTGTTCTGGGTTGACCGCCATAGGCTTGATGGCGCATTTATCGAACATATAGAAGATTCCGCCGGCGGCCGTCATCAGGGTTGTCAACACGGATACAGCGAAGGAAATAATGAACGCCTCGGAAGTGGGTACGCCCACCAGCGCAAAGAAGGCCACAAAGCTCCCTTCGCGGACGCCGATTCCATTGACGGATACCGGCAACATGATGAGCGCCGTAATGAGCGGGACAAAGATGAAGTAATACATCACGGGAACGCGTATCCCGAAGCTCAGGGCGACCGCGTAAAAGACCAGGATCCTCAGTATCTGTACAAATATGGTGAGCAGGAATGAAGCCACCAGCGTGTTTGGATATTGCCGGTACTCGAAGCAGGAAGCGAGCCAGCCGCGCACCGGCCGGATGACTTTCAGGCGCGCCACGTGCCGGATGATCTGGCGATCCACCCAGCCAATGAAACCGTCATGAAACATGAGCGCGATGCCCAGGGCACATGCCGCGGCCACGCCGGCAGAGATCAGGCGCGCGTTGACCAGGCCGAAGGTGTCGCCGACCATCCAGGCGCTGGCGCATCCCAGTAAAACCAGCGATAGGGCGCCCATGAATCGGTCCACCAGCATGGACGTAACCGCCAACGAGACGTTGGCAGTGCTCTTTGCAAGGTAATATCCCCGCACGATGTCGGCGGCGACGCTGGAAGGCAGTACCAGGCCCCAAAATCCGCCGATGAAATTGATAACCAGCAGACGCCAGAACGTTATACGCGAGCATTTCGCCCGCAGGAGCAGGAGCCATTTGTTTGTGCTCAGGATGCGTTCGGCAAAAAGGAGGCCCACGGCCACAGCCATCATGCCCGAGTTGGCGCGTCCGGCCAGTTCCAGGCTTTCCCGCCAGTCAATCAGGCGCAGTGTAAAAAACAGCAACAGCAGGCTGACGCCGAATTTAAGTAATTGTTTGATGCCTGCTCGGGTCATATTTGTAATCTAGCCCGACTCCCGGGTGGTATCAAGTCGTAATTGCCAGGCGGGCTGACCGCGTTACGGACCGGGCGGCTTCGGAATGCCGCCATCAACGCCGCCTTCCGGCTCTACCTGCGGATTGTCCGGCCTTGTCTGCGACGAAGTTGAAAAATCCGAAATTAGGATTTCGTTCTGGTCTTTCACTTCAGGGCGTTGGGCCCGGGGCAAGTGTCGGTCGCTGGACTGGGGCCGGCGGCTTTGCCTGTGCCGAGGGTGCGCCCCCGGCCTTGGGTAAGTGCTGAGGATGCAGGAGCATGACCAGGTTGTGGCCGAACAACCGGGGGCCCGATTCCGGCGCGCCGATATCCTCGCAGTCCTTTATCAGGCGCGTGAACAGGCTGTACCCCAGTTCGCGGTGTTCGTTTTCCCGGCCTCGGAAAAGCAAGGATGTTTTCACGCGGCACCCCTTTTCCAGAAATGCGCGAATATGATGCATCTTGGTGCAGTAGTCGTGATCCTCGACGTTTGCGTGGAATTTCATTTCCTTCAGCTCGACCCTCACCTGATGCTTGCGGGCTAGTTTGTCCCGACGGCTTTCCTCATACCGGAACTTGCCGAAATTCATGATGCGGCAAACCGGCGGATTTGCATTGGGAGAAATTTCCACCAGGTCCAGATTTTTGGATAGGGCCAGTTTAAGGGCTTCACCGGTGGGTAAAATACCGATTTGTTCGCCCGCATCCGAAATGCAACGGACCTGGGGCACACGAATGCGGTTATTCACTCTGATCGTCGTGCGAATAATGACCTCCTGGGTTGACGGTTACGGTCCCGAACCGGGACCCTTCATGGTTCAGACCGAGGGGCGGCCTCGGCCTTGACTTGCTGAACAAACGCGGCCACGGCCATGGCGCCCTGATCACCACCCGTGCGACTGCGCACGGAAACGGTGCCAGCCTCCGCTTCCTTCGGGCCGAGGACGAGCATGTAAGGAATTTTTTCCAGTTGGGCGTTGCGAATTTTGGCGCCTAACTTTCCGGCACTCCCATCCACCTTCACGCGCAGGTCGGCAGCGCGGAGCGTCTCGGACGCTTTCTGGGCGGCGTCGATCTGCTTGTCCGTGAGCGGCAGGACGCGGACCTGTTCCGGCGCGAGCCACAGCGGGAATGCGCCGCCATAATGTTCGATCAGAATGCCGAAGAAACGCTCCAGGCTGCCGAGCAGGGCGCGGTGCACCATGTACGGTTGATGCGCCTGGCCGTCCTCGCCAATATAGGTAATGTCAAATCGCTCGGACATGTTGAAGTCGAACTGGATGGTGCTGAGCTGCCACTCACGGCCGATGACGTCCTTGACTTTTAAATCCACTTTCGGGCCATAGAAGGCGCCGCCGCCCTCATCCACCGTGTAGGCAAGCCCTTCGGCCTTGAGCGCCTGCTCGAGCGAGGCGGTTGCCTGGGTCCAGCGCTCCTCGCTGCCGATGGCCTTGGCCGGGCGCGTGGAAAGGTAGGCTGAAATATCGGTGAAGCCAAAAGCCTTGAAAAAATAAAGCGCAAAGCGGATTGTGCGCTGGACTTCCGCCTCAATTTGTTCGGTCGTGCAGAATATGTGGGCATCGTCCTGGGTGAACCCGCGCACCCGCAGAAGACCGTGCAGGACGCCGGCCTTTTCGTAACGATATACCGTGCCCAGTTCCGCCCAGCGCAGGGGCAGGTCGCGGTAGGAGCGCAGTTGCGACTTGTAAACCTGGATGTGGAAGGGGCAGTTCATCGGCTTTAGAAAATACTGAAGTTCGTCAATCTCCATGGGGGCGTACATGCTTTCGCGGTAGAATCCCAGGTGGCCGGAGGTTTCCCAGAGCAGCGAGCGCCCGATGTGTGGAGTGTAAAGCAGTTCGTAGCCGCCACGGAAATGCTCGCGGCGCCAGAAGTCCTCGATAAGCGAGCGGATGCGCGCGCCCTTGGGGTGCCAGTGGATCAAGCCGGGTCCGACTTCATCGTGCTGGCTGAAGAGATCCAGTTCGCGGCCTAACTTGCGGTGGTCGCGCTTGCGGGCTTCCTCGAGGAGGTCGAGTTGCGCCTGCAGGGCCTTGGCGGATTCCGCCACGATCCCGTAAATCCGCTGGAGCATGGGATTGGTTTCAATGCCCCGATAGTAGGAACCGGCCACCGAGAGCAGTTTGAAGGCCGGGATCTCCCCGGTGGAGCCCAGGTGCGGGCCGCGGCAGAGATCGCTAAAATCGCCGCAGCGATAGAAGCTGATGGGTTCGCCCTCAGGAATATCGGCCAGGCGTTCGAGCTTGTAACGCTGGCCCTTGAGCTCCAGCGCGGCTTTCTCGCGCGTCATTTCCACGCGCTCGAACGGCAGATTGGCGGCCACCATGCGGGACATTTCTGCTTCAATGCGGGAGAAATCTTCCGGGGTAAACCGGTGCGGCAGGTCGAAATCGTAGTAAAAACCGTCTGCCGTGGCCGGCCCGATATCAAGCTGGACGTTCTCAAACAGCCGTATGACGGCGGCGGCCATGACATGCGCCGTGCTGTGGCGCACACGTTCTAAATCCAAAGTAAAAATCTCCTTCCGTAAAACGAACCTCGGGCACGCGATACCGTTGCAAAAGCGGCTTGAAATGTAGCACGGGGTCGAATTCATGTCAATGCGGCAGTAAGGCCTCGGTCGGGTGGGCGTAAAAAAACGGCATTGACATACATCCCGGTAAAATTCAGCATGAATCGTTGGCTGAAAGCGGCGGGTACGGGTTTGCGCCCACGCACGGCCTGCAGGATAATTCCCCGACCGAAAACGTGCTGGCCATGTATGCAACGGCGGCGGCCTATGGGCGTTATTAATACAATCAAGGGAGAAGGCCATGAATCATGATGAGACGCTTACGCCGCGCGAGCTGAAATGCAACTATGCGGTCAACCCGCTGGGAATTGACACGCCCATCCCGTCTATAAGCTGGGAACTCGGAGGCCGCGGCCGAAGCCGATGCCAGACCGCCTGCCGGGTTATCGTGGCGTCGTCAAACAGTCTTCTCGAGCAGGGGACGGGGGATCTCTGGGACAGCGGCAGAATGAAATCTCCTCAATCCATTCATATCGCTTACGGCGGGATCAAGCTTGCATCCAGACAGCGTTGCTGGTGGAAAGTGCGCGTCTGGGACGAACATGGGATTGCCGGCGGATGGAGCGCGCCGGCCTGGTGGGAGATGGGTTTACTCCATGAGAAGGATTGGAGGGCGCAGTGGATTGCGTTGCCGAAGGCGTCGCCACCTGTATTAAAGCAGACCGCCCCGCCGGCGCCATATTTTCGAAGGCTATTCAGCCTGCCCCCATCGGTTGTCGCGGCGCGGGCCTACATCTGCGGGCTGGGCTACTACGAGCTTTACCTGAACGGCCGCAAGGTCGGCGACCATGTGCTCGATCCCCTTTTCACGAAGTACGACAAGCGCGTATTGTATGTCACGCATGACATTACCGCTCTCCTGCGGGCAGGCGAAAATGTCATCGGCGTCATTCTCGGCACCGGCTGGTACAACTGCCATACCAAGGAGGCGTGGAACTTTGAAAAGGCACCCTGGCGGCATGGTCCCAAGCTGATCGCGCAGTTTCATTTCAAACATTCCGACGGCGCCGAGTCGAGCTTAGTCACAGACTGTAACTGGAAAGCGGGGGAAGGGCCCATCATGTTTGACGGTCTGCGTAACGGCGAATTTTACGATGCCCGGCGCGAAAGGCCCGATTGGCTTGAGCCGAGGTTCGATGAATCTGGCTGGGAAAAGGCGCTCGTGATCCGGTCACCGGGTGGAAAGCTCGCGGCTCAGACCCTGCCGATCAAGGTCATGCAGACGATGGCGCCGGTGGCGGTCACGGAGCCGAAACCGGGCGTGTTTATCTTCGACATGGGCCAGAACATAACCGGCTGGGTCCAGCTACGGGCCAAGGGCGTGGCTGGCGCCGAGATCACGCTCCGGTACGCAGAGAAACTGGCGGCGGATGGGGATATTGACCAGGGGAATATCAATCTCTACATCAAGTCGGGGGAGTGCCAGACCGACAAATATATTCTCAAGGGTGGCAGTGCGGAGGAGGTCTGGGAGCCGCGCTTTACCTATCACGGGTTCAGGTGGGTACAGGTTACCGGCTTTCCGGGAAAGCCGGGGCTCGATGTCCTGCGCGGCAGGGTTGTATATTCGGCGTTTGCAAGCGCGGGCAGTTTTGCGTGCAGCAATGAGCTTTTGAATAAAATCCAGGAATGCACGCGCTGGTCTTACATTGGGAATTTTGCGGGCATCCCCACCGACTGCCCGCATCGCGAGAAAAACGGCTGGACTGGCGACGCCCTGCTGGCGGCGGAGACAGGATTATTCAACTTCAGTTCGGCCCCGGCTTACATCAAGTGGATGGACGATTTCGCGGACGAGCAGAGATTGAGCGGGCAGTTGCCAGGCATTGTGCCGACCAGCGGGTGGGGATACAACTGGGGCAGTGGTCCGGCCTGGGACAGTGCCTATACGCATATCCCCTGGTACCTGTATCTGTATGGCGGCGATCTCGGCGTCCTGAAAAACCATTATGCCGGTATGAAACGTTATATTGACTTCATGACCAGCATGGCGACCGGACATATCTTGGATTTTGGCCTGGGCGACTGGAGTCCGCCGGATGGCCACAAGACGCCGGTGGCATTGACCTCGACCGGCTATTACTACGCGAACGGCCTGATCCTTGAGCGCGCCGCCGAATTGCTTGGCAAAAAAGGCGACGCGCGCAGGTACAAAAGCCTGGCCGCAAAGATTAAAAAAGCATTCATCAAGCGATTTGTCCATCCTGCCACCGGCCATTGTGAGGGCGGCGGGCAGACCTCGATGGGGTGCGCGCTGTATCAAGGGCTGGTTGACGAGCCGCTGCGGCGCAAGATCGAGCAGGCGCTGGTTGACGCGATCGAGAAGAACAACGGCCATCTGGATTATGGCATCCTGGGATCCAAATATGTGCCAAACGCGCTGACCGCCGCCGGAAGGACGGACGTGGCCTTTGCCATGGCTTTGAAGACCGACTTTCCGAGTTACGGCCATTGGCTGGAACAGGGCGCGACCACGTTGTGGGAAGCGTGGGCTGGCGGTTCTTCGCGCAATCATATCATGTTCGGCGAGATCAGCGCGTGGATGTTCAAGGCACTGGCCGGGATAAACCCCGATCCGGCCAATCCCGGGTTTAAGAGGACCATTATCCGTCCGCGGCCTGTGGATGAGCTGAACTGGGTGCGGGCCGAGCACCGCTGCCCCTATGGCATCATCCGCAGCGCATGGGAGAAATTGGCCGGCTCGTTCAGGCTGAAAGTGACCGTGCCAATCAATACGACGGCCGAGGTGTGGTTGCCGTCTTCCGATCCCGCGCTTGTGAAGGTGGACGGAAAACCGGTGGCAGTCACCGGGGACATCAAGTTCCTCAGAACTGAAACAGGCGCATCTGTTTTCGAGACAGGATCCGGTGATTACCAATTTGAGGTGCAATCAGGGGCGCCCCCTTTGCCCGTCTCCAGCTAAAGGATAGACCATCGGTAGTTGACGTCCAGCACCTGCTCAGCGAATCCACCGCCCGCCGACAGCCCGGCGATGGTTGAGGCATTCCAAGAATGCCGTTGACAAAGCGGGCCGCTTTTTCCATGCTGACGTCCGTTTTTGGGCTCGGACTTGATTCTAACGTCTTCTTTTTTGGGAGAGCAAACCATGACTCAGTTACTCAAGGGCAACATGCTGATTGCGCAGAGCGGCGGACCGACGGCGGTCATCAACCGGAGCCTGGTGGGCGCCATCCAGGAAGCCAGGAAACACAGGGAAATCCTGGGCGTTTACGGGTCCCTGCACGGGATCAAGGGCGTGCTGGATGAGAATATGATCGACCTGCGCAAGGAATCCAAGGCTGATCTGGAAGCGGTCGCGATAACGCCGTCCTCGGCGTTGGGCACTGTACGCAAAAAACCCAGCGAGCAGGAGTGTCTCAAGATTTTCGGCATTATGCTGAAATACAATATTCGCTATTTCTTTTACATCGGCGGCAACGATTCGGCCGAAACAACCCATATCATCAACGAGCAGGCCCACAAGATCAATTACGAGTGCCGCTGTTTCCATATCCCCAAGACGATTGATAACGACTTGCTCGAAAACGACCACACCCCCGGCTTCGGCAGCGCCGCCAAGTTTGTGGCCTGCGCCGTAATGGGCGGCGACCTCGACAACCGGGCGCTCCCGGGGGTCAAGATCGACGTGGTCATGGGACGGCATGCCGGCTTTCTGACCGCCGCCGCCGCCCTGGCGCGGACAAATCCGGGCGACGGCCCGCACTTGATCTATCTGCCGGAAAGACCGTTTGCGATGAAGCAATACGTCGAAGATGTCACGCGGGTATACGAAAAACTGGGCCGTTGCGTCGTGGTTGTATCCGAAGGCATTTCCGATGCCGAAGGCTCGGCGATTGCCACCAAGTTCACCACCGAAACCGATTCGCACGGCAATGTCCAGCTCAGCGGCACCGGGGCGCTCGGCGACCTGTTGGCCAACGAGATCAAGACGCAGACCAAAATTACCCGTGTGCGCGCCGATACCTTCGGTTATCTTCAGCGCTCTTTCCCGGGCCTTATTTCCGAGGTGGATGCCCGCGAGGCGCGGGCCGTCGGCGAACTGGCCGTGCGCTGGGCAGTCGGCAAGGATACGGATGGATCCGTCGCCATCCGCCGCAAGCCGGGCAAAAAATATGCCGTATTTTTCGAGCGCGTTCCGCTCAAAGCCGTGGCCAAGGCTACCCGCCACATGCCGGATGAATTTATCAACAAGGCGGGCAATGACGTGACCCCGGCCTTCCTGGAATACGCCCAGCCGATCGTCGGTCCCCTGCCCAAGGTCGCCTCGTTCAAGAGGATTGTCATACCGAGGATCGGGTGAAATCATGCGCATTGCAATTGCCGGTCTGCTCCACGAAACGAATACGTTTGCCGACGGATTGACACCTTACGCAGCCTTTGAACTTAAAGGCGCCAACCCGGGTTTGCTGAAGGATCGGGAAATTCTGCAAACTTTGCGCGGAGTATCCATGTGTACCGGCGGGCATATCGCGGTCGCCGAAAAATTTGGGGTTGAATTGGTGCCGTTAATTTGGACCATGGCCCAGCCCTCGGGAACGGTGCGCCACGAAGCTTATATACGCCTGAGAACGGAGCTTTTGGATAAACTGCGCCAAGCCCTGCCGGTGCATGGTGTGCTTCTGGAATTGCATGGCGCGATGGTAACGGACCAGTGTGAGGATGTCGAAGGCGACCTGCTCCAGCAGGTTCGGTCACTGGTGGGGCCCCGGGTTCCCGTTATTGCCAACCTGGATCTGCATGCCAACATTACCTCGCGGATGGCCCGGGAGGCTACGACACTGATCGGCTACGACACCTATCCGCACGTGGATTTTATTGAGCGCGGCGAAGAAGCAGCGAACCTGATGGCCGCCATCCTGAAAGGGGCGGTCAAGCCGGTCGTGGCTTACCGGCAGATTGACCTGATGATCGGGCCCCCGCGGCAATGCACGCTTCAAGGTCCCATGGCGGATGCTTTTAAACTTGTTCATGAGCTGGAACGGCAGGCGGGGATTATCACCATTACCTTGGCCGGGGGCTTCCCGTTTGCCGATATACGGGACGCGGGGGTCGCGGTGGTGGTAACCGCCAACGCCGACGAGGCTTTAGCCCGGAGGACAGCGGATGAACTGGCGGATTATATCTGGTCGCGTCGCCAGGATTTCCGCGTGTCCTTGACCCCTGTGCGCGAGGCCATTGACTATGCGCTCCGCGCGAAACACGGTCCGGTTTTGCTTGCCGACGGATCGGATAACCCGGGCGGCGGAGCGCCCTGCGATGGTACCGTGATGCTCGCGGAACTGGTGCGGGCAAATGTGCCCTCGGCGGTGGTGGCCATTATCGCGGACCCGGAGGCGGTGGCCCGGGCGCACCAGGTTGGCGCCGGCCATCAGGCGACGCTGGTTGTTGGCGGTAAAACCGATGCCCGGCATGGTTCCTCTCTAACCCTGACGGGGGAAGTGCGCTGGGTCGGTGAAAAAGAATATGTCAATAAGGGTCCCATGATGACCGGGATGCGCGTCAGCATGGGACGCGCGGCAGTGTTCGTGGTCAACAACGTGGAAATTATCCTGGCGGAAAACAGATTCCAGCCTTTCGACTGTGAAGCCTTGCGCTGCCTGGGTATCGAACCCCGTGAGCGGCTGCTGGTCGGCCTGAAATCGGCCGTGCATTTCCGTGCCGGCTATCAAACGATGGCCGCGAAAATTTTCGAGTTGGATACACCGGGGATTCATTCCCCGAATTTATCCCTATACACCTATCGCCGCCTCCGGCGGCCGATCTATCCTTTGGACGAAATCCCAGCGAGCCATTGCCCGATACGAGCCTGACGCAGCGGATTCAGGCAAGGCCCGCCGGTGGATTGGGCCTCGGAAAAAGACCGGGATTTGCGGCTAACTTGCTTTCGTGCATGACGGTGTAGATCGGTCCACGGGCTGTCAACTCGCTCTTCATCAGGAGTACGCGGTCAATTATGATCGTCCCGAAGGCCGTGTCAGGCCAGGTTTCCAGAACGGCCGAAAGTTCTTCAATATTGCGCGCTGAGCGCCTCCGGCCGATTGTCAGGTGCGGGTGAAAGGGCTTGTCATCGGTAAAAACCCCAGTCTTTTTTGCGGCGGCCGCAACCTCGGCCTGTAGAGCCATAAGTGGTTGAAGATTGCCTGCCAGGCCGGCCCAGATAACTCTCGGGGAACGCGGGCGGCCGAAAGCGCCGATGCCTTTTACTTCCAGCGTACAGGGCTGATGGGCCGATGCAATCTCATCCGCGACGACCGCGAGAGCTGATGCCTGCGATTCAAATACCGTGCCCAGGAAGAGGATCGTGAGGTGGATATTGGCCGGCGCAACCCAGCCGATTTCCGCGCCGGTCTGTTTCAGACGGGCCTGAATGTCGGTCAGTTTGCCCCGGACCGCATTACTGATGGCCGCGGCCATAAAGGCGCGGATCGGATGAGTGTCAGGTGTTGGTTCAAGCGGCGTGTTCATCTTCCTGTTTTTTCATCAACACCAGGGCTGCGGGGACGAGCCAGAACTGGGCCATCATGACGATATTGTCCGGGTAATCACCCAGTCCGTATAGGTGGATGAAGCATAAAATAATTCCCACCGTGCCCGGTAGGAGGCGGTCCGTGAAGGTCGGTTGGGCAAACACGCAGCGTACCAGGCCGATGCCCAGGATGAGCCAGGCGGCCAGGTGCAGCGCCAAGCCGGTCCAGCCGAATTCAAACAGAAGTTTCAGCCAGAATTGATGCGTGTGCGGGTAATGGAAGATGGACTTGGGGGGTTGCGTGCTATAATAAACCGCCTCAAAAGTCCGCTTGCCGTAGCCGTAGCCGAACCAGGGATGCTGCTTGCTCAGGTTCCAGGTATGTTGCCAGACTTTATCGCGCTCGCTGAAAGTGGACATGCTCTTTTTTTCCATAAAGCGCGGATTAACATGTTCGATATTTACGATCAACGTACCGGCGCCCAGGACCATGATCAGAAACCACAACAGCTTGCCGCCCCGGCTGGGAATCAGGAGTCCGGCGCCGGCCACGGCCAGCGCGAAGGCGAGCTGCGGACCGCGCGAAGCCATCATGACCATGTGCGCCAGGCAGATCAGGATGCCCAGCAGGCAAACGAGGACGGAGGATAGACGACAGATGACAGACGACAGATGGCAGACGACGGACGACGGACAACAGTTGTGTTTCGCAATAACGTGGAGCCCGTGTTGGAAGAATACGAAGATGGCCGCGCCGGCCATCATGCTGGCAACATTGGCATGGTTCAGGATAAACGGTGTAAAGACATGCCCCTTGGCGAGCAGGGTCGGACCCAGGTGGCAGGCCAGGCGCGCGAGATCATAACCCAGCGTCAGGGCAACTGCGACGGCGCTGTAAAACAGGGCTGCGGCGATTTTTTTCCGCGTATTGAAAAGCACCGGGATGGCGAAGGCGCCTGCAAGCACTTCCAGTAATCCGCTGAAATCGCGCAGCGAGAGCCGCGGATGTTCGGAAAGAGTCAATGATAGAACCAGGTGAAGCGCGACGACGATAAAAGCGATACCCGCCGGCTGCTTCCAGGCGCCTGCGCCAAGACCTGCCCGGGTCAGCGCAAAAAAGAACGCGCCGAAGACAAGAATGTCCTGGAGAGCTTTGGACGAAAACGTCCAGACCAGCAGCGCCACCGCCGATGCCGCGGCAAAACGCCACGCCGGCGGCAGATCGCGCCACCGGCCTGCCAGATAATTAAGTTGGGGCCAGGTCATGGATTTAATGTGTTCGTTCGGTCATCCATTGGGCCAACGCTGTCAGCGGCTCACGATTTCCCGGGAGCGGCTGCAACGCGGCAACAGCGTCTTTCGTCAATAGCCGCGCCCGTTCCCGGGCGGCCGCTAATCCGTGTGCGGCGACACACGTCATTTTGCCGCGCTTGCGATCACTGCCGGCGGCTTTGCCCAAGGTGACAGCTGTTGAGGTTTCGTTCAGTATGTCATCCACAATTTGGAATGTCAGGCCGATGGCGTCGCCATAGGCGGTCAATGCGGCCAATTCCTTTTTGCCGGTGCCGGCGGCGATGCCGCCCATACGCACCGAGGCCCGCAGGAGAACGGCGGTCTTATGGCGATGAATGTAATCCACCGTGTCGGGATCGGCCGGCCGGCCTTCGGCGGCAAGGTCTTCGATCTGCCCGCCGACCACACCCCGACTTCCCGCTGCGCGCGCCAGCTCCAGGCTGAGCTGGTTGGGCGGGTAGGGCGACGGGGCACGCACTTCCGCCAGCCATTCAAATGCCAGGGTCAACAGCGCGTCACCGGCCAGGATGGCATTGGCTTCGCCGGCAACGATATGCAGGGTGGGCTTGCCGCGGCGCAGTTTGTCATCATCCATGCTGGGCAGGTCGTCGTGGATCAGTGTGTAAGTGTGCAGAATTTCAATCGCAAGGGCTGCAGTCAGTGCCGTGTTATTGGCCGGGCCACCGGCATAGGCCGGTCCACAGGCTTCGGTTGCCGCCAGACATAAAATTGGACGAAGGCGCTTGCCGCCGGAAAATACGCTGTAGCGCATGGCCTTGTGGAGCGCGGCGGGCCGTTCGGTTTCAACCGGCAGTTGCCGGTCCAGCGCGGTGTTGATTAACCGGATGTTATTGTCCAGGTAATGCTGAAGATCGAACATGGCGATGCTCTCTTATGCAAAGATTAATGTTTATATTATGATAAGGAGAAAAAAAATGACAGGAGAATATTACGCTCGTATTGACGCGGAATGAGGGGTTGAATTGTGCGGGGAATTGTATATCATAATCAAATCAGGTATCATTGGTTAGAAAGGAAGGAGTTGTCAGCTGTTATGCCAACCTACGAATACGAGTGCCGTGACTGTCACCATAAATTCGAGCTTTTTCAGAGCATTACGGCCAAACCCATTACCCTTTGCCCTGAATGCAAAAAGAACAAGGTTCGACGCCTGATCGGCCGTGGCGCGGGGATTATTTTCAAGGGCTCGGGATTTTACCAGACGGATTACCGCAGCGACCATTACATGAAGCAATCAGCGGCGGATAAGCCAAAAGCGGAAGCGAGCAAGGGCGCTCCAAAAGACGGCGCCAAGGCCGCTGTACCGGCCAAAGCGGAAAAACCCGGCGCAGCACGCCCACAACGCTGAAATCTAGCGACTGCCCGCCCGCAATGATACGCGTAGCATTATAGGCGGGGCGGACGTGGCTGCCGAGGTCTAAAACCAATTATGATCCGATGTCCGCAATGCGGTTATGAGAATGCGTTCGGCCATATCTTCTGCATTCAGTGCCGGGCCAAGCTGGACATCCAGACGCTTGACAGTGAGGCTTTGAGCGAGCCAAAGGGCAACACGGGGAGCGGGCGGGGCCGACGCCTGTTGTGGCTGGCGATATTTGCAGGTATTGTGGCCTGCATGGCATTGGTCCTGTGGCCGGCGCCGCTCGAAGGCCGCAAGGGAACCGTGGCGGACGCCCAGCAAGCGCGCAAAAAAATCCTGTTGCTGGAACAAGGCCTGAGTCCCGCGTCACAATTATTTGCCGAGCGGGAAATCAACGCCTATATCGGACTCCTTCTGCGCAATGTCAATACTACCCGGACCCGGGGCGTATGGACAACGGTGCTGCAGGCGGCTGAGGTGGCCATCCGTCCTAATGCCATTACGATCTCAACGGCATCCGTGTGGGGACCGGTGATGATCGGATCCCTGAAGCTGGGTCCGTGGAACGTGACCAGTCAGATTATAGTGGTGCCCGAACATGGCCCGGTTAAACCTGCTACGCATGGTGCGGAATTTAAGTGGACAATAAGAAGCGGGCGGATCGGGCACCTCCCATTGCCGGGTCCGGTGAGTGTGCCGGCGACTTTCGCTCTGCGAGAGCTTTGGACCTCGAGCATCCGGGAACGCGTTCTGCTCAAGGCCGTAACCCGATTGGAACTCGAAGAAGGACAAATTACCGTGGCGGTACAAAAAAGGGTTTGGACGAGCCCATGACCAAGGATTTAAGTCAATGAAAAATACCATCTCAAAACACACCGCCGGCGTTGGCCGGACCATGATCGGAACCATTCGCACAGACGTTTTGGCATACACGGCAGGCAAAGATGTGAAATTGGATATGTGCCTGGTGGATGCCGATTGTATCGGCTCCGCGGCGCATGTGACCATGCTGGCCGGTCTGCCCCTTAAACCGCATCTTTTTTCCGCGCGGGATCGTGACCGTGTGATTGCCGAACTTGCGCGCATAATGCGCCGGGCGGACCGTGGCGCCTTTACCATCACGCTCCAGGACCAGGATGTGCACCTGGCGGTAGAACGCGAATTAACCAGTCGGCTCGGCGCCCTGGGGCGCAAAATCCATACCGGTCGCAGCCGGAACGACCAGGTGGCTGTGGATTTGCGCCTGTTTGCCAAAGAGCAATTGCTGGCGGTTATTGAGGAAGCATTGGCGTTGGGCTCAGCCCTGCTGATACAGGCGCGGCGGAACCGTGGCGTGGCAATGGTGGGTCGGACCCATCTCCAGCCGGCAATGCCCAGCTCGGTTGGATTGTGGGCATCGGCCTATACGGAAGACCTGCTTGACGATATACGCTTGCTGAAAGGCGTCTATGACCTGAACGATCAGTGCCCCCTGGGGTCAGCCGCCGGTTATGGCGTCCCTCTGCCGCTCGACCGCCGGCAGGTTTCGGATCTTTTGGGGTTCCGTCGCCCGATCCATAATGTTCTGCATGCCGGCAACAGCCGCGGTAAATTGGAGAGTGGTATCCTGTCGGCGCTGAGCCAGGTCATGATCACCCTTTCGCGGCTGAGCGAGGATCTGATGCTCTTCATGATGCCGGAGTTCGATTACTTCAGTTTGTCGCCAGACATGTGCACCGGGAGCAGTATTATGCCGCAGAAGAATAACCCGGATGTGCTGGAGCTGGTGCGTGCGCGTACGGCGCGAGTCATGGCGTGCAACCAAACCGTCATGGACATTATCAAGGGCCTGCCCAGCGGCTATAACCGCGACTTGCAGGAAACCAAGGAGCCATTTATGCTGGGAATGACAATGACGCGCGCGAGCCTCCGGATCATGGCGTCGCTGGTTGCCGGCTTGAAGATCAACCGGGAGGCTTTGCGGCGGGGATTTACTCCGGCGGTATTTGCCGCCGATCATGCGCTGAGCCTGGTAGCCCGCGGGATGCCTTTCCGGGACGCTTACCATTATGTCAAAAAACACCTGGATGAACTGGACGATCTGGACCCCGACCGTGCTATCGCGCTGAAAACACATGCCGGCGCCACGGCGGGGTTGGATTTCGCCGGCATGGCCCGCCAGCTTGCCGCTGAACGGGCCTCGGCTGAGAACGAAAAACGGCGATATTTCAAGACCATTTCACGATTGTTGCGAATACCGTATCCGATGTAGGAAGATACAGACGCAGACGCAGACGACAGAGGACAGACGGCGGATGCCGGACCGGAAAAGAGCGAAAACCAATCTAAATAAGAATCAATGAACCGCAGAGATCGCAAAGATCGCGGAGAATATTAAGCAAGAAAATGTCTGATCGTATTACATTAATTTTGCGGTTTTTGTGTTCTTTGCGGTTAAATATGTTGCGCGTTTCATGTTTCCAAAACCTATGTCC
This sequence comes from Kiritimatiellia bacterium, assembly GCA_028718125.1. Taxonomy (GTDB): domain Bacteria; phylum Verrucomicrobiota; class Kiritimatiellia; order JAAZAB01; family JAAZAB01; genus VSJD01. The sequence continues at coordinate 14,042 of JAQUMN010000022.1, read as the reverse complement.
AACGCCATTGACATTCAAAATTTAGTGGTTGAATTCCCTGGCGCGCGCGGCAGCGCAGTGCGCGCCCTGCAAGGGCTGAGCCTGAGTGTTGCCCCGGGTCAGGTGTATGGCTTCCTGGGCCCCAACGGCGCGGGCAAGACCACCACTATGCACGTTCTGCTCGGATTCATTGAGGCCACTGCCGGCGCTGCGCGGCTGTTCGATGAGGATGTCCGGCAGACAATTGCCCGGCGCCGGATTGGTTATCTACCGGAACAACCGGATACCTACCGGTTTCTAACGGGACGCGAACTGTTGCTTACAGCCGGGCGGCTCTTTGGCCTGTCGCGCGCCGCGAGGAACGCGCAGGCAGACGAACTGCTTGCCCTGGTCGGCCTGGAAACGGCGGCCAATCGCCGGCTGGCAACCTATTCGCGCGGGATGCTCCAGCGCATCGGCCTGGCCCAGGCCCTGGTTAATGATCCGGACCTCGTGATCCTGGATGAGCCCGCCAGCGGGCTCGATCCGCTGGGGCGGCTGCGTATCCGTGAAATCATCGCCGTGCTCCGGAAGCGCGGCAAGACGGTATTCTTTTCCTCGCATGAGCTTTCGGAAGTGGAGCGCGTGTGTGACTGCGTCGGCATTCTGGCGAACGGGCGTTTGGTCGCGGAAGGCCGCGTGGCGGAGCTGGTCAAAGCCGGCGAAAGCCTGGAACAATATTTCATCAAGGCGGTCTCATGATCCGGATCCTGACATTGGCCTGGCTGGTGTGGCTGGAGATGCTTCGACGCAAGGACATCTATGTCATGTTCATCCTGCTGGCGGCTTTCCTGGCGACGCTCATGGCGCTCAATCTATTTGGGCTGAGCCAGGTTGTCAGTTATCTGAAAGAAATAGGGCTGTTGCTGGCGTGGGTATGCTCCTGGATTTTGGCGGTGTCCCTCAGCACCCGCCAGTTGCCACAGGAAGAACGGCAGGGCACGATTTTTCCTCTGCTGGCCAAGCCGGTCAACCGGGCGGAGATTTTGATCGGTAAATGGCTGGGCGCGTGGGTTGTGGTGAGCGCAGCCACGCTCTTGTTTTACGCGCTGTTGGCGGTTGTGGTCGTTCTGCGCGGAGGCGTCTTCGGCGGAGTGGTGCTGGCGCAGGCCGGGCTTTTACATCTGGTCCTGTTGGGAATCATTATAGCGCTGGGCATCGCCTTTTCAACGCGCCTCAATGCGGATGCGGCCTCGGCGCTGACCTACGTGGTCACGTTGGCTGCCTGGCTGGTCCTGCCGCGCGTGCCGGATCTGGTGTTTATGGCGCGGGGCGCGATGCAGACCGGGCTCATGGTAATATATTACGCCTTGCCTCATTTGGAACTCTTTGACTTGCGTAGCCGGTTAGTTTACGGTTGGCCGCCTGTGTCCGGCATAATGGTGCTGTGGATATTGGTTTACGGCTTGCTGATGACTGCCGTGCTCCTGACGCTTGGCTGGCTGGCTTACCGTAACAAGCGGTTCGCACGGGGCGCGATGCTATGAAAGGGCCGCAAGCCAGGGCGGGAATATGGGTGGCGCTGATCCTGGCGGTTATGTGGGGAATTGCGTTTGCGCTCTGCTGCCGGCTGACCAGCGAGCTGCTGATGCCCGGCGATGAAACGGATTCGCCGGCAACGTCCGGTTCGGTGGCGCTCAAAGCGCTTGGCGCCAGCCGCGTTGCCGTTGGCGATAAACTTTTCGAGGCCGCCGACCGGACCTTTCACATGGGCGTGGGCACGTATCGGCGGCAGGCCTTTACGAACTGGTTTACGCGCATGGGCCAGATTGTTGTCCCCGAAGGGCACGTGCACTTGCATGCGGAAGGCGTGAACGAATTGGTGCCGTGGTTGTATTTAGCGACCCGTGCGGACAAGCATAATGTTGAGGCCTACGTTGTGGCCGCATTCTGGCTGGCGGACGAGGGTGGCCGTCCGGATCTCGCCGAACGCGTGCTGAACGAAGCCCGGGCGAACAATCCTAAGGACTACCGTGTTTACCTGGAAAAGGGGCGGTTGGCGCTCAAAAGAGGCGCTCCGGCCGAGGCCGCGCGCGCATTTGACGCTGCCGGGCGGCTTTGGGAGCGGGATCCCGGGTCGGATCAAACCCAGTCGCGGCTGGATCGGGCCGAGATGCTGACCTATCGCGGGCTGTTGTATGAGGAAAGTGGAGACGTGCCCCGTGCCCTGAGGTGCTACCGGGATATGCTGGCGCTGTTCCCGGAGAGGGCAGGTATTCGCGCGCGGGTGGCGGAACTGGTCGAGGCCGGCCATGCCCGTGTGCCGCCCGCGGCCATGCGGCAGACGATCATGTTTCAGCGTCGGCATGTGTGTGAACGCGAGCAAGCGGAAGGCCATGCCAATCATGAGGAGCATTAAACCGTTAACCGTCGTAGCTGCTCTGCAAATTACCGAAGCCCGGCAGTTTTTTACCACGGATGAACACGGACCTGCCCGCAGTGCTACGCACAGCGTTGCAGCAGGCGGGTTGACACGGATATTGGCGAAGAGAAAGGAGAACGCCCTTGTTTTTCAATCATATTGTCTATATCCGTGAAATCAGTGCCATCCGTGGTTGTCTGCTTTCCGTAATTGGACAGTCACCTGAATAGTCGTCAACCATCAACCATTTTTTTATTTATGTACCTGCGATTCTACGGATTCAAGGAAGCGCCTTTTAATATCACGCCGGATCCCCGGTTTCTGTTTTTCGCCCAGCATCACCGCGAGGCGTTTGATCACCTCATTTACGGAATTGAGCATCGCAAAGGTTTCATAGAGCTGACGGGTGAAGTCGGGTCCGGCAAGACAACGATCTGCCGGGCCGTGCTGGCGTCACTGTCGCGGAGCGTCAAAACCTCCCTGGTGTTAAACCCGTGGCTGACGGAGAATCAACTGCTGCGGGCGATACTGCACGACTTTGGGCTGGCGGCTAAAGGGCGGGATCGGCTGGCCTGTCTGGAAACCTTGAATGCATTTTTACTGGAGCAGTTACGTCAGGATAACAACGTGGCCCTGATTATTGATGAAGCGCAGGACCTGGCGCCAGCGGTGCTGGAGCAGGTTCGCCTGCTTTCCAATCTGGAAACTGACCAGCATAAACTCCTTCAGATTGTGCTTTGCGGACAGCCGGAACTCAGCCAGCGGCTGGCGGCGCCGGAACTGCGCCAGCTTCGTCAGCGGATTACGGTGCGCTATCATCTTTTCCCTTTAACAGAAAATGAGCTGAAGCAATACATTGAACATCGCCTGAAGACGGCCGGGTGGGAAGGCGAAGAGATATTCAGTGACGAAGCCGTGTGCCGCGTGTATCATTACTCCGCTGGCATTCCGCGCCTGATTAATGCCGTGTGCGATGTTGCCCTGCTGGCGGGATACGTGGCGAGGATCCGACGACTTGATGGGGCATGTGTGTCGAAGGCCATTCAGCAGTTGGAGGGTGGATCATGAGCTTGATTCAAGATGCTTTAAAGAGACAGCAGGAAGAATCTGAAAGCAATCATGTTCCTTTAAAGGACGCAGCGGTGCCTTACGTGCCGGATTCCATGCCTGTATCGCCTCGTCCTGAGCCGGCGAGCCGGCCATTGTTGGTGAACCGGCCATTGCCGGTGGACCAGCCGGTGCCGGCGGTGCCACCGGCAATGGCCGGTCCGGAAAAACCTATCCAGCCGGGAAAATCGTGGAGGCGTATTGTCGGCATTATTATTTTCTGCATTCTAATCTTATGGGGCGGCGGACTATTGATGACGCTGGTCCTGGACCAATCGCCGCTGCAAGCCTTGCTTGGCATATTTATGCCGGATTTGACCAATGCCCGTGCGGTCCCGGGCAAGCCGGCGATTCAAACGCCCCCTCCGCCGGCTGCGGCAATGCACAAACCGGTGGCTGCGCCGGCACAGACGCCTTTATCAACGCTTGCTCCCGTGCCATGGATCAGCCCGGCGGCCGCGTCCGCGCCGGCTTTCGGGGATGAGCAGGAAGACAGGGAGAACATGGCTTTACCCCTTGTTAATATACAGGTATTGCCGGTAGCCGTACCCAGTCCTGAGCCGGTAGTCTGGCCGCAGCTGAAGCTTTCGGCCGTTTTCAGTAATGTTCGTTCCGGCCAGGCGGGTGCGCGCTTGAATAATCGGCTGATTCTCCTGGGAGATCAGATCGAGGGCGTTACCCTGGTCGAAATCCGCCGGGACAGCGTGGTATTGAAATGCGGCCAGGAGACCCGGTCGCTGAAGATGGGCATGACACTATACTGAGGATTGCTGCTCCGCCTTCATCTTTTTTATCCTTCCCAGGGCGGCATCGAAGTCGGCGGGGGGCGCCAAGTAGCGATGGCAGGTTTTGCCGGTCAGGTCTTCAAGGTCCCGGGGTAGTTGGGTGTCGTATGGGTTCAGGATGGCTACCAGGGCGTCGTTGCCCATGAGTTCAAATACAATGACGCCGCGCTGGATACAGAATTCCATGGGCAACAGCGCGGCCGTGGACGGCTGAATATCGAAGTTGGCCAACGAAAGAATCGGCATGTTGCAGGTCGAGGACACGAACGCAAGGATATCATTAAACGCAGGGTGCTCGCGATCCTGGAGCACATGCAGGGTGGAGACCGGCATGTTCGGGGTGCGGGCTGAATTTTCCGAGAGATCGTGCACCACGCGCGTGTAGTCTTCCTGATTGAGCTTGTTAGCCCGGAGCAGGTTCCAGGCCATGGAAATTTCACCGGCAATATTCGTGGAGCGGCGCGACAGCTGGTCAATATCGTCTCGCACCACTGCCATGACTTTCGCGGGTTTCAGGGTTTCCAAGCGGTTGATGGCATTCTTGACCTCGGGATCGTCCTGGTCAAACCTCCGTATTTTTCCGAGCAGCTCGTCGATGCCGTCTTCATCGGCTTCGTCAATCAGCACCTGGACCAGGCGAAGCGAGTAGGCCTTGGCGCGGGTATGATCGCCGACCTTTTCATAGACGCTGGCCAGCGTTTCCAGCGAGAGCCGGTCATGGGGAAGCGCTTCCAGGATTTTTTCGAAATAGGCGATAGTGTTCCAGATTTCCGTTTCGGCTTCGGACGACGATTTGGTATTTTGAAGATCAGCCATGCGGCACCCCGCGGGTAACGAATAAATATGTTGATTCTCTGATTTGCCGGGTTTAATATAAGCGCTATTGAACAATGAAACAAGACTTCATTTCGATGCACAGGAATTTTCCGCCGTTGGCGGCCTAATTAAATGCATAGGAATTTTCCGCCGGAGGCGGTTCCGCCTATGGCGGACAATCCGTCTTTGTTGTTATTCCGAGCGTAGCGAGGAATCTTGCCGCGAGAGATCCTTCACTGCGTTCAGGATGACAATCCGCACAGAATAAAAGTCGCCCCGCCTTGCGGGGCCTAATTTGAGGGCTCTTGCCATGCCCGATGAGCAGATAGTTGGAAAACACAATGCCGTCCTCCCCGAGAGGGAATCATTGGCGGACAATATCGCGGCCATCTTGTTGCGGCGCAACATGCTTGATATGGACACGCTTCAGAAAGCGCGCGCAGGGGCGCAGGCCGACGGCAAGCGCCTTGAGGAATACCTGATGGAACACAATATTGTTTCGGATACGGATCTAACCCTGGCCCTTGCCGAATATCTGGCCGTCCCGCCGATGACTCTCGCACACTTTATCCCGGACGGCCAGTTGCTGGATCTGATTTCGCAGCCGATGTGCAATAAGCTTGTGGCCATTCCGATCGCCAAGGCAGGGAAAATTCTGACGGTAGCTGTGGGGGACCCTTTCAATATAAGCGCGCTGGACGAAATCCAGACGATGACCGGTCTGAACGTCGTGCCTGTCGTGGCGGCGGAGCGGGAAGTGAAAGAGGTCCTTCAAAAATTCACGGAAAAGGCCGCGCCGGGGCTGGAAGATATGTTCAAGGACATGATGGAAAACGAAGAGGTGGAAGTCGGGCACGAAAAGAAAGAAGAAATCAGCCTGGACCAGATGCTGGAGAGCGCCGAGGGCGCCCCTGTGATCCGCATCGTCAACTCCATCATGGTGGAAGCCATGCGGCGACGGGCCAGCGATATTCACATCGAGCCGATGGAAAAAGCCCTGCGTCTGCGGTACCGCGTTGACGGCGATCTCTACGAAGTCCCCAGTCCGCCGAAAACCCTGCAGTCGGCCATCATTTCCCGCATTAAGATTCTGTCCGATATGGATATCGCCGAACGGCGTATTCCGCAGGATGGCCGGTTCAAGATCAAGGCCCTGGGCAAGGACGTTGATGTGCGCGTCAGCCTGCTGCCTATGATCCATGGCGAAAAAATCGTCATGCGTATTTTGGACAAGACTAACCTGGCGCCCAGTCTTTCAGCCCTGGACCTGGACGCTAAGGCCAAGGAATCCCTGATTTATGCGATCAGCCAGCCACACGGCATTATTCTGGTCACCGGGCCTACCGGCAGTGGTAAAACCACAACATTGTATTCCTGCCTGCAGGATCTGAACAAGCCTGACGTTAACATTGTCACTACCGAAGATCCCGTGGAGTATCAGTTAGTTGGGATTAATCAGGTCCAGATCAATGAAGACGTTGGATTGACGTTTGCCAATGCCTTACGGGCAATTTTGCGCCAGGACCCCGACGTTGTCATGGTGGGTGAAATCCGTGACCAGGAAACTGCGGCCATTGCCGTGAAAGCCGCGCTTACCGGCCATCTGGTGCTCAGCACCTTGCATACCAACGATGCGGCGGGCGCCATCACCCGTCTGCGGGATATGGGTATCGAGGCGTTCCTGCTATCCTCGTCGGTGATTATGGCCCAGGCCCAGCGCCTGTATAAGAAGCTCTGCACGGTCTGCCGCAAGTCGGCGGAACTCTCTCTGGACAATCTACGATTGTATAACCTGGACGCCAAATATTTTGAGGGTGCCACCTTGTTTATGCCGGTTGGTTGCCCGAAGTGTCTGAATACCGGGTACCGGGGGCGCGGCGCCTTGATGGAAGTCCTGGTGGTGGATGATGCCGTTCGACAATTGATTTTAAAAAGCGCGAACGCCAAAACCCTTGCCGAAAAGGCCATCCATAACGGTATGATGACGCTCCGTATGGTAGGACTGGAGAAAGTCAAGCAGGGCATTTCCAGTATGGAAGAGATTTTAAGCGTAACTGGCGGCGAATAACCAAAGCAAATGGTCGATGAGGGAGACGGTCAATGGATAATGGAGTTCGCCATAGGCGGACCCGCCTTCGGCGGGAATGTTCGACAAGGCCCAGACGAAGCACGCTTGAATGCGGAGCAAAAGACCATACCTCGCGATCCATCAACCATTAACTATCCCGGGAGCTACCAATGCCAGTCTTTCGATCAGGATCAGCCAAGTCTGCTCCAGCGGCGGCCTCGCCGCCCATACAGCGGACAGCCCCTCGCCCGTCATCGGCGGACCGGCCGTCATCAGCACAACGTCCGTTGCCGGAACCGCGACACCCGAAAAGAAGCGGGGATCGTGTTGTGGGGGCCAAGAGTATCCGGGACAAGGAATTGCCCGCTTTTTCACGCCAGCTTTCGGCCATGTTGCTGGCCGGTATGCCGCTTATCCAGGCATTGGATGCCCTGGAAGATCAGACAAGCAACAAGAATTTTAAGGCGGTTGTATTCGGTTTGAAAAACTACCTGCAGGCCGGGGCCTCATTTTCTGAAGCCCTGAGTCATTATCCCGCGATTTTTGATATGCTCTATATTAATATGATCAAGGCGGGCGAGTCCGGCGGCCAGTTGGGCGAGACGGCGGACCGGCTGGCCAGCTTTTTGGAAGATGCGGCCAAACTGAGCCGGAAGGTAAAGTCGGCCATGAGTTATCCTGTGATCGTGCTGTGCATTGCATTGGGCATTGCTACGGGCATGATCCTGTTTATTGTGCCGGTCTTTGCCGATATGTTCAAAGATTTCGGCAAAGAACTGCCCGCTCCCACCCAATTCCTTATCAACTTGAGCGATGGGTTGAAAGCATATGGCGTTTTTCTGCTGGCATTTGCGGTAGTGGCCTTCGTTGTCTTTAAAAAATGGAAGAAAACGGCCGCAGGCGCCTATCAAATGTCCCTTTTTGCCCTGAATATGCCCGTCATCGGCGAGTTGAACCGGAAAGTGGCCACCAGCCGGTTTGCACGGACTTTTGCCCAGCTGCTGAAAAGCGGTGTACCCATTCTGCAAGCCATGGAAATCGTGTCGGGGGCCACGGGCAACAAGGTGTTTGAGCGTGTAATCCTAGAAGCGCGTATCATCGTTGAACAAGGCGAGCCGCTCTCTCACGCTTTGGTGCGGCATTCCTGTTTTCCAAAATTGCTCGTGCATATGATGGCAGCTGGTGAAAAAACCGGTAAAATTGACGAGATGATGCAAAACATCGCCGATTTTTATGACGACGAGGTGGAAACCATGTTGAGCGGGTTGACCTCGCTTATTGAGCCGCTGTTGATGATTTTCCTTGGCGTAGTCATTGGCGGGATTGTGATCTCCATGTTTCTGCCGATCTTCAAAATGGGCGAGGTGGTCGGCGGATAACTGCTCAAAAAATTCATCACAGAGGTGCGGAGGATAAGAAATTTATATATCGTTGAGGCTCGCAAACGGATGTCCCGGACAACCGGACCGTCCGTTTAATCGCGGTAAATATTAGAAGTTCGCTTAAATGGTGCTATAAAATCTCTCTCGCCTTTCTTACCAAAGCAGACCATTCTACAAATCTGGGATTGGCTCGTTCCGAAGCGTTAGAGTGAACGCCCCGTCAATCTCGGTGTTGATTTAATCTCCTCCTTGTATCCGTGGTGAATTTTACCGATTTATCCAAACCTTTTGTGTAAGATCCGTTTTTAAGAAATCGAGAAATTGTGCTTGCGTTCTTATTGTAGATTCCATTATAAACACCTGATTAATTAAGGAATCGGCATGCTATGGCTAAAATTCTATTAGTTGATGACGAGCCGAGCATTCTAAGCGTGTTGAGCGTCTTGCTCAAGGCGGAAGGTTACGATGTAGTTCCGTGTGACGGCGGCGAAAAAGCGGCGGAATTTATCAAAAACACGCCGTTCGATCTTATGATCTCCGATATACGCATGCGCCCGATTGACGGGATGGCCCTGCTAAAACTGGCCACTGAACATCAGCCTTCAATGGCGGTTTTAATGGTTACTGGCTACGGAACCGTGGAAACGGCTGTCGAGGCTTTGAAGCTGGGCGCTTTTGATTATATCACCAAGCCCTTCAAGCTGGATGAACTGATTATCACGGTCAAGCGGGCGCTGGAATACAACAAAGCGCTGAGCGAAAACGTGCAGTTAAAAGCCCAGCTTACCGGGCAATACCAGTTTGAAAATATTGTGGCCGAAAGCCGGGCCATGCGCAACGTATGCGAAATGATCGAGCGCGTGGCGCCGACCGATACGACCGTGCTGATTTACGGTGAAAGCGGAACGGGCAAGGAACTGGTGGCCAAGGCCATCCATGCCCACAGCAATCGGAAAACGAAAAAATTTCTTCCGCTTAACTGTGCGGCCCTGCCGGAAGCGCTTCTGGAATCGGAATTGTTCGGCCATGTAAAAGGCGCGTTTACAGGCGCTTCCACCGACAAAGAGGGGCTCTTCGAGGTGGCCGATCATGGCACCATTTTCCTGGATGAAATTGATTCCATGCCTCTAGGCATTCAGGCCAAGCTGTTGCGTGTCCTGCAGGACAAGGAAATCAGGCGCGTTGGGGGCAATGATGTCATACCGACGGATGTTCGCGTGCTGGCGGCTACCAATACACGCCTGGAACAATTGATTGAGCAGAACAAGTTCCGTGAGGACCTTTATTATCGCCTGAGCGTTATCCCGATCGAAATCAAGCCTTTGCGGGAACGACCGGAGGACATACTGCCGCTGGCCTATCATTTGTTGCGCCGGGAAGTGGGCCTGAACAAGCCGATTCCGACCGTGAACCCGGATGTCATCAACCTGTTTGAGCAGTATGCCTGGCCGGGCAATGTCCGTGAGCTTGAAAATGCACTGAAACATGCACTGACCTTTGCCAAGGATACGGTGATTACCCGGGAAAGCCTGCCGGCAAAACTGCAGCAGGTCACATCTGCGGTTGATGGCGGATTAAGGAAAATAGAAGATGCCCGCGGCAAATCATTAAAAGCCTTCCTGCGGATGAAAGAAAAGGAATACCTGTCCCAGGTCCTTGCATATTCGGATGGCGACAAGCAAAAAGCGGCCAAGTCGTTAAGGATCAGCCTGGCTACTCTCTATCGCAAAATGCCGGAACCGAATGACTGAGACGGACGACAGACGACAGAAGGAGGATGACGGGCCAGAGTTTTCAATGCTGATTTTTATCACTATATAAAATCATGTTCTAATATTCTTGAATATGATAAAGATTATTGTGCGGAAATCTATATAAAAGAAGATGGATTTTAATCAATAATGAGAAAATATTGTTAATTATATGCCTCAATTAAGTAGTTATAGTTAAGAATCATGAAAAATGTGCCAAGAAATGGATTTCTTACTCTAATTCATGACTTCTGATTTCTGGTTTCTGGTTTGTTGGCATAGTTGTTGCTTATTATTAGATGATTTGATATAAACAAAAGCAAAACCATAAACTAAGAAAGGAGGTATGCGGCAATATTAGCGCAGATGATCCTGCGGTAAGCGTGGATCAATGAAACGAAACAGTTAAATTAATAAAAAGGATGCCACACTCTCTTGGTTTGTGAGACAAGTCGGAGAGTTGGGATCAGGAGATAGGCAAATGAAAAAAGGTTTCACGTTGGTTGAAATTATGATCGTAGTTGCGATCATCGGCCTTTTGGCCGCGATCGCGATTCCGTCGTTCATGCGGGCGCGTCTGACGTCCCAGCAGAATGCCTGCATTAACAACATGCGCCAGATTGAGGCGGCCAAAGACCAGTTTTCTCTGGAAAATGGCTGGACTAATGGTCAGGCGTGGAGCAATGATGCCGCTGCATTCGTGGTGCTTGTTTCTGCCGGCTCTACCCCGGGCGGATATATCAAAGCGTTCCCGAATTGCCCGGCTTCGACGAATTCGGCGTCGACTGTCACAAAAAGTGCGGAGGCTTCGGGGAATGATTACGCTGTAGGCGCTATTGGCAGTAATGCGGCGTGCAAGGTTCTGGGAACCTCGGCGACGCAGCCGCATGTGCTGAGATAAGGCGACAGAATCATTCGGTAAAAGAGCTCCACCCCATGGGGGGTGGAGTTCTTTTTTAAGGATGGGAATTTACCCGAGTTGGTAGGAGGGGCGCTACCCAGGCTCCGCCGGAGCGCTTCGCCTAGGCGAGCGCTCCGCGGCTACAGAAGGAACATTTCAGAATGTAGCCGCCACTCTGTTGGGACGCGCTTCCCGCCGAGTAGGCGGATTCGCTTATGGAGGACAAAACATAGCGGTTCTACCGAACCGCGACTACACCAGATCGGTGTAGGCGCCTCGTGAGAACGGCAAAGTTGCTAGGCCTAATTCACAAAAATCATGCACCCCACCACATTCAAAACCCTGGTAGTGAAGACCCGGACAGTCCGGCGATTTGATCAGGCCCATAGGGTCAAGCGTGCTGACCTGTTGGACTTGGTGAACCTGGCACGACTTTCGGCCTCCGGCGGCAATTTACAACCGCTGAAATTTATCCTGTCCTGCGATCCGAAACGCAATGCCCGGATCTTCCCCTGCCTGGCCTGGGCAGGCTATCTCAAGGCGTGGGGCGGGCCTGCCGAAGGCGAGCGGCCGACCGCTTATGTTATCACCCTGGGCGATACGACGATCCGGCGGGAGTTCGGCTGCGATCACGGAATTGCCGCGCAGAGCATCATGCTGGGCGCCACCGCAATAGGCTTAAGCGGCTGCATCATCGGCTCCATCAAGAGGGAGCGCCTGCGTGACGAGCTGGCCATTCCGATTAAATACGAAATCCTGCTTGTGCTGGCATTAGGACGGCCAAAGGAAAAAGTCATTCTGGAAGCCGTGCATGATGACGATATCAAATACTGGCGGGACGCCAATGGTCGCCATCACGTGCCCAAGCGGTCCCTGCGCGAGATTGTCCTGGCGTAATCCCTGTATCTACGCGTAACAGCGCATACTCCCTTCAGTTATGAAGGCTGATTGTCATTCCCGACCTGATCCGGAATCCGGAAAAACCAATGCTGGATTCCCGCTTTCGCGGGAATGACAGCGTTAAGGTTCACAATTAACTCAGATGGCTGAGGTTACGCCATCTTACCGCTCCGGGTTGACAAGGCCGGATCAATGCCGTAAGATCGTCGAACAAGCGGACAACCATAAGACACAAGTTGCAACCTTCCGTCGAAAGGTAAAAGCATGAAAATCCTGGCCTTGATGGCGCATCCGGATGATATCGAATTCGAGTGTGCCGGCACGTTAATATTGCTTAAAGAGCGCGGCCACGAGATTGCGTTGGCTACGGTCAACAACGGTTCCTGCGGCTCGGCCACCCTGCCTCCGGCTGAGATTGCCAGTATCCGTGCCGGTGAGGCGCGTCGCGCGGCGAAACTTATCGGCGCCACGTTTGACTGTGTCGGCATTCCCGACCTGGAGTCTGTGTTTGACAATCCCACACGTCGCAAGGTCTCGGAACTGATGCGGCGCGCACAGCCTGATATCGTCTTCACCCATTATCCGGGTGATTACATGCCGGATCACGAGATCGCCGGCCTGCTGGCCCGAGACGCGACCTTTACCGCCACGCTGGGTAATTATCCTACCGGGGCGCCGCACCCGGCGCCAATTATTAAACGGGTTCCCTACCTCTACTATACATCAACTACGGAAGGCCTGGACCATTTCGGGCAGGATGTGCTTCTGGATATAATTGTGGACGTCAGTTTGGTGATGGACAAGAAAGCGGCTATGCTTTGCTGTCACGCATCCCAGCGGGAATGGCTCCGGCACGAGCATGGCATTGATGAGTATGTTGAATTCCTGAAACGTCAGGCGGCCCATCTCGGCGCCTGCCGCGGTTACGCCTTCGGCGAGGGGTTCCGCCAGCATCGGGGCCATGCCTATCCGCGCGACAATATTCTGGAAACGCTGTTGTCTCCGAAAACCGGAACTACTCACCACTGATTACACGGATGGCGCGGATATCAGAATTGCTGATTGCTGATTGAAATCAGAAATTAAAATCAGCGTCATCTGTGGTAAAAATATCTTTGAATTTGCTGTGTAGTTAACCAAAACCCAAAGGAAAATAAGCGCAATGAAGTATTCGTTCATGAGCTTTTCATGTCCCCAGTTGACGTTAGGCGAACTGCTGGCCATGGCCAAGCGTTTCGGCTATGAAGGCGTGGAACCCCGGATTGACAGCCAGCATAAGCACGGTGTGGAAACCGCCGCATCCGCCGCCCAACGCAAGGAAATTAAAAAACAAACCGTCGCTGGCGGGGTAGCGTTCGCCTGCATTGCCACCTCCTGCAGTTTTGCCAATCCGGAAATTACAAAGCAGAACATTGACTATGCGCTCAAATGCATAGACCTGGCCTCCGACGTCGGCGCCGGGCGCATCCGGGTGTTCGGCGGCAGTTTAGCCAAGGACCAGAAACGGGAGGATGCTGTTCGTGTTGTGGCCGATGCCCTGCGCGCCGTGGCTGATCACGCCCAGGCGCGCGGCGTGACGGTCTGCATGGAAACGCATGATTCCTGGTGTCTGCCGGAGGATGTGGCCACGGTCATGCGACGCGTGGACCATCCGGCCATTGCCGTCAATTGGGATATCATGCACCCTATACGGGTATGCAAGGTGACCATGGACCAGGCGTTTGAGACGCTGAAACCCTGGATACGGCACCTTCATATTCACGATGGCACGCTGGGCGGTACTCAGCTGGTGCCGATCGGCAATGGCGGGATTGATCACCAGCGCGCCGTCGAGCTCTTGCTGACCATTCCTTACGACGGGTATCTCAGTGGCGAGTGGATCAACTGGAGCGACGCCTGCGAGGTGCACCTGCCCCGCGAACTGGCGATAATGAAAAGCTACGAACGCGCCG
>JAQUMN010000021.1 GCA_028718125.1 Kiritimatiellia bacterium | reverse complement strand
AAAAGCGAAGGCTGAAGCCGAATCACAGGCCGAGGCGGCGAAAGAAGCTGAATTAAAGGCCAAGGCTGATGCCGAGAAAAAAGCCAAGGCGGAAGCCAAAGCCAAGGTCGAAGCGGCGGAAAAAGCCCAGAAAGAGGCGGAATTGAAAGCCAGGGCGGAGGCCAAGCAGAAGGCGGAGGACGAAGCGAAGGCTAAAAAAGCGGAGTTAAAAGCGAAGGCTGAAGCCGAATCACAGGCCGAGGCGGCGAAAGAAGCTGAATTAAAGGCCAAGGCTGATGCCGAGAAAAAAGCCAAGGCGGAAGCCAAAGCCAAGGTTGAAGCGGCGGAAAAAGGCCGGAAAGAGGCGGAACTGAAAGCCAGGGCGGAGGCCGAGAGGAAAGCTGCGGAAGCCGAGGCGGCGAAAAAAGCAGCCGACCAGAAAATACTTGATGATGCCAGAACAAAATATCTGGACCAGGAAAAGGCGGCCATTGCGCTCAAAGCTGCGGACTTCGTCAGGCAGGATGAGAAGTATAAAGCCGGACTAACGCAGGCCGAAGCTGATAAGCGAGCTGCGGATGCGAGTGTGGCGGCACTGGAAATTGAGGTAAAAAAAGCGCAAGCCGATTTAGACAAGGCGTCATTACTTGAAGAGCGTGCCAGGCAGGTTGCGAAGCAGGATGTCCCGGACGCGGTCGAGGCCAATGCTGCTGAGCAGGCTCGCGCGAAGGCGGCGGATGAAGCCAGGGCAAAATACATGTTGCAGGAAAGGTCTGCGATTGAAGCCAAGATGCAGCCTCTGGCCAGGCAGGAAGGTGAATATCAAGCCAGGGTAACCCAATCTGAAGCCGATAAACAAGCCGCAGAAACTAAGGTGGCGGCATTGATCCTTGAGTCTAAAACGGCGCAGGCCGATGCCGACGCGAAAGAGGCGGCAGCGGAGCAGGCGAAGCAGGCAGCAAGGCAGGATGCCGCCAAAGAAGTGAAAGCCAAGCGCGTTGCCGAAGCGCAGGTTGCCCGGGAAGCTCAAGCGCAGGCGGCAGCGCTGGCCAAGGCAAAAGCCAGGCAAGCGGATGAGGCCCGGCGGGTTGTAGAGGACAAGGCCGAGATGGTGTCCGACGCCAAGGCGGCTCTGGCTAAGCAGCAACAGATAATGGCTGAGCAAAAGGCGGATTTGGAAACTCAGGCGGTTAGGAATGCTGAACGGAAGGCAAAAGACGAGAAGCAGGCTGCCGAAAAGAAAGCAGCGGAGGTTGCGCAAGCGGCGGAAAAATCCAAGCATGACGCCGAATTGAGAAATCTGGAAGATTTATCTCGTCGCCGTGACTTGGCAAAAGATGCGGTCAAGCAGAAGACCAAGCAAGCAGCGGCGGCCAGGCGGATCGCGGAGGACAAGGCTGAACTGGTGTCCGACATGCAGGCTGCGCTGGCTAAGCATCATAAGAATGCGGCTGCGCAGCTTGCGGATATGGAGTCCCGTTCTACGAAGAATGCCGAACGGCTTGCAAAGGACGAAATCAAGGCGAATCGGGTTGCAGCGGAAGCCAAGCGTGAAACGGAATTGAAAGCGCAGGCGGAAACGGCGCGACGGAACATCTTGGCGCAGAAAGAGGCGAAGGAGAAAGCTGAAAAAGACGCCATAGCTAAAGCCAAATCGGAGGAGGATGCCAAAAAAGCGGTGGAATTGAAAGCCAAGGCGGAGGCCAGGCAAAAGGCTGATGACGAAGCCAAGATAAAGAAAGCGGAGCTCAAGGCCAAGGCTGAAGCTGAGAAGAAAGCGGCGGCGGAGGCCAAAGCCCGGGCTGAAGCGGCGGAAAAGGCCAGGAAGGAAGCTGAGCTGAAGGCAAAAGCCGAAGCGGAGCGAAAAGCCGCGGAGCTTGCCGCGGCCAAGAAGGCGGCTGACAAAAAATTATTTGAAGATACTAGGGCTAAATATCTGGCGCAGGAAAAAGATACCCTTGCGGTCCAGGCGGTGGCTTTGGAGATCGCGAAGCAGGAAATCGAATGCCAGTTTAAGATTTTGCAAGCCGAAGCTGACCAGCAAGTTGCGGAAGTCAGGGCGGCAGCGTTGGCCCTTGAGGCTAAAGAGGCACAGGCGATAGCTGATGCGAAAGCGGCAGAAGAAGCGCGGATGAAGCAGCGGGCTAAGTAGGACCTATGAAGACATCGATCGTAGCCATTATCGGAATCAGTATGGTGTTGGCATTCGAGCCGTTCTGCACGGCGCAGAATGCTCCGATAGATGCGCAGGCCCAGCAAGACGTGTCCAGCCGCGGCAGCTTGGCGAAGAGGGCGCTGGAGCTAAGGGTCGCGGGAGAGGCACGCGAACACGCGGCCAGGGTGGCCAAGGCAAAAGCCATGGAAGCGGATGCGGCCACGAAGATTGCGGAGGACATGGCAGCGAGGACGTCCGAGGCGAAAGCAGCGCTGATTAAACTGCAGAAACGTATGGCCAAGCAGAAGGCGGATATGGAAGCCCAGGCGCTCAAAAATGCGGAACAGAAAGCATGGAATGAGATTAAGATCAATGAAGCTCTGGCGGCTCGGGAAGCGCAGGTAAAAGCGGCTGAGGCGGCCATGGCCGAGCGGCAAGCGCAGATTAAGCAGGCAGAGGCGTCGATCGCGGAACGTGAAGCGATGATGAAACAGATGGGCGAGTCCCTGGCCATACGGGAAGCAAAAGTGAAAGAAGTGGAAAAAGATCTGGAAGCGCGGGGCGAAATGGTGAAGCAGCGCATGTCCGCAATCGCCATGATGCCCGGACGGGTGCTGCCGGCCGAACCAACGGCTATGTCGAAGGCATTCGCGAAAAAAGCGTCAGCCGTGAAATCGAAGAAACAGGATCCGGACCAGTGGCGAGTAGCGGCTAGTATGCTTGTTCGACGTATCGGCGCCCAGAGTTTTAAGACGATGGGATCGTATTCCGCCGGGTATCCGATCGGGGCTAAATTCAGCAGCGGCAGTTGGGTGGGAGATGCGGGCAGAATGGGCGATGTGGGCAACCGCGTCTACGATGACGGATACGTTAAAGGCGATGATTACACTGATTTGGATAGCGGGACATGGAATTGGGGGTATGACAGCGGGTTGCAGGTGCATGGCAACCAAATCGAAATGTCGGGTGCGGACCGGGTCTGGCGCGAGGCCAGCCGCCAGACAATTTCGACGGAAATGGAAAGCAGAGACGATGCGGCTTACCGGGCGGGCTTGATGGTGGAGATGGAGCGATATATTGCCAAGATAGGATATACCGACTACGGATTGAGTCTGGGGCTGTTGCGGGCGCAAACGTTCAATGCATCGGCAGGGGGAATCAACACATTTAATGACAACCAGCGGGTGGACACGTATGAAAGTCGCGTGTTGGATGCCTACGACATCACGGGGCTCGGGATTACGCCGGGCAGCCCGCCGTACCATGGAAATCGGGAGACCCATGGACCGGTGATTGATGCGACGCCGATGACCCGGCAGGGAATGGGTACTGACATGGTGGCATCTGATTCGTACCGTGCATACAACTCGGTCGCAGAATCGCTGGATATGGATTTGTCAACCTTGTCTCTGGGGATGAGCGTCAAAGGGCATTACCGGCGGGTGTATCTGATCGGGTCAACGGGGCCGACGTTGAATATGGTGGACAAGGATGCATCCTACGAAGAGACGTTGTATGAGTCGAGCAGCGGGGGTATGCCGCAGGTGCTGCAATACTGGAATGACACCTCGAGCGGGACGGAATATCTGCTTGGGTATTACGTGCAGGCCGAGCTGGGCGTGCTGCTCTACCACCAACTGCATTTAGGTGTATTTGGGCGCTATGACTGGCTGGAGAACGTGTCGGGAACCGTGGGTCCGTCGCGCTACGAAGTCAATCCCTCGGGCGGCTCAATGGGCGGTACCATCGGCATTAATTTCTAACCCGCATGTTATTTATCTAAGTAATTGTAGCGCATGAGTTTATTGCTACCCGCGCATTGGACTGATTATCAACTGCTTGATGGCGGTGACGGCATGAAGCAGGAGCGCTGGGGCGACGTTGTCCTGGTGCGACCGGACCCTCAGATTATCTGGCCACGGCCTTCCCGAACCCCCTGGAACGACTATGATGCGATCTATTATCGCAGTGAGCAGGGCGGCGGACGCTGGGAATTCAAAAGATCATTGCCGGAATCCTGGACAGTTGGCTATCGCCATCTGACGTTTAAAATTCGGCCTACGGGGTTCAAGCATCTCGGGCTTTTTCCTGAACAGGCGGTCAACTGGGATTGGCTGGCTGAAAAAATCAAGGGGTACAAGGCGCCAGTATCGCTGTTAAACCTGTTCGGGTATACGGGCGGGGCAACAGTGGCGGCGGCAGCTGCGGGCGCCAGTGTCTGCCATGTGGATGCTGCCAATGGCATGGTGGATTGGTGCCGTGAAAACGCAGCCTTAAACGGACTGGCCAAGCATCCCATTCGCTACATCGTGGACGATTGCCTGGCATTTGTGAAAAGGGAAATCCGCCGGAAGAAGCGCTATGATGCGCTGGTTATGGATCCGCCCTCCTTCGGGCGCGGCCGCCGCGGTGAAGTGTGGAAGCTGGAAGACCAGTTGTGGGAGCTGCTCTCCGAATCACGCAAGTTATTGTCCGAGCGTCCGCTTCTAGTCCTGATAAATTGCTACACCGCCCATGTGTCGGCGCTTGTGATGGCAAATATGCTCTCCGATATACTGGCCGGCCTGAAAGGACGGATTACCAGCGGCGAATTAGGCCTGCCTTTTCGTCAGAGCGCCAAAATCCTGCCCTGCGGCATCTATGCGCGATGGGAAGAAGAACGTAAGGTGTAATCGCGTTTGGGTGTATGGGCGTAAAGAATTGTCGTACGTCACTACGACACTCCATTATAACTATTACACCATTACTCCCTTACTCACACAACCTCAACCCAGCGGGGCAGCGCGGTGAAGAACAATGCCGCTTGAATGCGTGTCGGCGGTATGCCCAGTGCCTTGGCGGCCATTTCCCTGTATGAGCTCAGCTGAGGACGATAGCGCCCAAGCTCGGTCGTCAGCCAGGCCGCGCTATCCGGGCCGGGTCGGCCGGTTTTAAAATCCACCAGAACAATGCCACGGGAGGTTTTCAGGACCAGATCAATGCGCCCGACACGAATAATGTTTTTATCGAAACGATCTTCGATCGCCCATTCGGGCATCATTTCAGTCGCGGCGTTGCGTAATGCGGCCAATGCTTTGAATTCCCATGCCCGGCGGCATTCGCCGAGTATTTCTTGAGCCAGCTCATGACACTGCGCGCTAGCCAGGCCTTCAACGGCAAGCGCCACGGCCACTGCCGGTACGATGGGTAAGGGTTCCCCCCGCGCCAATGTCTCGAATAACCGGTGCATAACTATGCCCCGAGTCCTTGCATTCGGATCTGTTTCGTCGGCTCCGGACCGTGCGGCGGTGGCAGTCTCATCCTCAATTTTTGACGGGCTTCGAATCAGATAGGGCAGGGGCTCCGGCTCAAACGGCGCCGGTGCGGGGGGCTGTTTGGGCGTTGGTGTAAGCGGTGTGTCAGTGTTTGTAAGTAGTTGGTTGTAAACCACCTCTACCGGCAGTCCCGCGAACACGCCTTCCCGGTTCATGCGGTCGAACCAGGCAATAGCCGAGGGCCTCTCTTTCGCGCCGGGGGCTTGGAGAATCAGGCCGCTTAAGGTGAGTGTTTCGCGTGCCCGTGTTGCCGCAACATAAATTAACCGCTTGTATTCCGCCGCATTTCGCCGGAGTCCTAAATCGCTCAGCAGGAGCTGAATTAGTGACCGTGTGTCTGTCCGCCGATCCCCGTCGGTAGCGGCAATAAATTCGCGTTCACCCGCCTGGCCTTGCAGAAGGCGTTCCATCAGGAATGCGGGGTCCCGTTCCCGGCGCGCGACGCGGCCTCCAGGCTCGCGGTCGAGTCCGACCACGAAAACATGGTCGAATTCCAATCCCTTGGCCTTGTGGATGGTCATGATGGCAATGGGAGAGAATGCAGCGCGCGGATCAGTCGGCGTGTAGGCGCGCGCCAGCAGCCGTTCCATGGCTGCGAGCGTCTCTTCGCCGCGTCCCGCGGGACATTGCCCGAGCAAATCGAGGCATCGCATGCTGTTGGCCAAGCCGGCTGGACCGTTCATCCGAACCACGGCGGCGGGCCCGCCAAGTTCCTCCCACAGGCGCTGAAGGCTGGCCGCATAACTTTCGCGCCCGAAATCGGGGCGGATTTTGTCCAACGCGGCATTAAAGCGAAAAATTTCAGGATGGATTTGGCGTCCCGGCCCTGTGATTTTTTCAGACCATCGTGCCGGCGTCGGCAGCGAGGCAAGGTGCTCCAGCGCAGCGTCGGGAACGCGGCACCAAGGCGCGCGAAGAGCTCCGGCCCAGGCAACATCATCGTGCGGACGCAGGAACACCTTGACCAGGTTCAGCAGGTGGCGCACCTCGGAGCAGTCCGGCATAGGCACGCCTTCCATTAACCGGATGGGCAGGGCAAGCGCTTCCATGGCTCGAACATAGGGCGTCAGGTGTGTTCGAGCCGGAATCAGAATAGCGATGCTGGCTGTCTGATCGTCCCGATGCAGCGCGGCAACACGACCCGCCACGTAACCGGCCTCCTGCACGCGAGCCTCGGATTTCAACGGCAAGTCCGATTGTCGGCTATTGGCATTGCGGCAGTTTCCGCCTGAGGCGGATCCGCCTTTGGCGGAAAGCAGGGCTAGTGTAATCGGCGCGGGCGTTAAGGCCGCTTTGCGCGCGGGCCGCGATGCGTTAAATGACACTTCGTCGAACGCGGTTTGCGGCGATTGCATGATTCGCGCAAAAGCGGCGTTGCAGAATGTCACCAGGTGCGGCCGCGACCGGAAGTTGGCGCTAAGCTTCAACGTGGTCAGCGGCAACGGCGCTTCGCCGCTCCGGGCAAGACCATTGGCCTGGAGGGCTTCGAAAAGGCTGACCTCGGCCCGGCGGAACCGGAAAATGGATTGCTTGGGATCCCCGACAATGAATACGGTCCGCCCATCGCCCGGCTCCCAGCCTTCAGCCAGCGTGCTGAGAATACGAACCTGGTTGTCGTTCATGTCCTGCGCCTCGTCAACGAGAATATGCCGTAGATGCTCATGAAAGAAAATCAGGCTGTCGCCCGGCCGGTCAGCCTGGCTAAATGCGCGCAGGGCAGCCAGTTCCAGCTCCATAAAGTCCAGGCCGCGCGCGTTCATCATCTTGTCAAAGCGCTCCAGAGCGCCACGGGCAAGGCGCATGCAGTCGCTTAACGCTTCGAAGTCGGCAGGGGCGCCGGCGCTCGGCCACTCCCGCGTAAAATTCAGGATCCAGGCGATTTCCGGAGGAAGATCGCGGATGAAATCGGCATGGGGTGTTTCGCCAAAGTTTTCGCCAAATTCCGCTGATTTGAATAGCTTCCGCGGAGTGCCAGCCTTGACGAGAAATACATTGGCGGCCGATTGCCAGTCGGCTGCGTCGGGCAAGGTCGATCCGGGGACATCCGATGAAAGGGCTCGGAGCAGCTCGGTGTTATGTTTAGCCAGATAGCGCTGCAAATCCAGCCACTTTGCTTTTTGCAGGACAAAATGATCATGGAGCCTTCCCAGGTAATATGTTGCCAACTGTTCCGTGCGGCGCTCCAGTTCGTCCTGTGCATGCGGGCGCTGGAAAATAGAGATCAGGCCATCCAGCCGGTCGCGCCGCGCCAGGAGGTCGGCAAGTTGATTGGAAATTACGCGGACGCTGTTGTTGGCGGCCATCATCCGACGTTGGAAGGCGGCGACATCCGCGGGGTCCAGGCGCTTGTCTCCACAAGCAAAAGCATGCACGTATTCGGCTACAGCCTCATCCAGCATGGACGCCTGGCCGATTTCGTCAAGCAGCGTAAACGCGGGTGGTGTCCGGGCTTCCAAAGGCCAGTTCCGGGCGACCCTCCCGCAGAAGCCATGGAATGTGTCCACCAAAAATGAATCCGGGCTCCGCAGAAGGACATCCCAATCCGGGTGGACTTTAAGAGCCTTCCGGGCAAGTTCCAGCAGGCTGGCTTCCCAGGAATCGGGCGGCGCGATATAGCTGTTGTCCTGCGCCTGGCGCAAGGTGCTGGTAATTCGATCCGCCATTTCGGCGGCCGCCTTGCGTGTGAAGGTGACGGCCATAATCTGGCGCGGATGGCCGACATCTGCGAGCAGGGCCAGAAAGCGGGCGGTCAACAATGCGGTCTTACCGGAGCCGGCGGGCGCCTCCAGAATGAAGCTCCGCCGCGGGTCAAGCGCTTCCCGGCGAACCTGAATGTCCGGCGCCTGGGTCACGGCTCTGTCTCCTCGTTATGATTGAGGTCGGATTCGGCATCCGCCGATGCCGCTTGCCGGTCAAAAAACCCGCACAAGTTGAAAAACTCGCAAAATTGGCAGGCCCCTGCCCGCGAATGGAATATGGCAGGACTCCCTGGGCGGGGGTCGGCCTCAAAGTGCCCCTGGCGCGGGGATGCCACGCGCTGCGCCAGGGCCGTTTCCCATTGCGGCAATACTTCGCTCCAGTTGACGGGATTGTGCCGATAGCTGAGCGGGGCAACTTCCGAATCCTCCGCTTTTTCCAGGCAAATGTAGCCGGCCTGAACGGGAGCGCTGGCGATATCCTTGAGGTCTGGAATAAGACCGCGCTGTAATGCGAGCAGGTAGGCGGGCAATTGGAGCTCCGTTACCTTGCCGATTACGGATGCCACGGAGGGTGGCGGCCCGGATTTGTAATCCCAGACGGCAAAGCCTTCCGACTCGTGTGGGCGCAGCGCTCCGGATTGCGGCGTACTAGTCCGAGCCGCAGCGCGCGGGGTATGGCGATCAATCCGATCGATCCGCCCGCGCAGGATAAGCCCGGCAACAGTAAGTCCGGCGAACGGCGCTTCGGTCAATGCAAACCGCCATCCGGCGCGCGCGCGTTCCCGTTCCTGATCGAGCCAGACCGGCAATATGCCCGGCATCGCCGCATCACCCAACAGCCGTGAACGTTCCACTTGCCAGAAAATATTGTCAGGACAGCGTGACAATTCATGATCAACGACCTGTTCAAGCCAGGCTTTTGCGTCGCGGCCGTCTTCCGGCCAGCCGATCGCATGGTCGGACAATCCATCCGCAAATATTTTCAAGATGCCGTGCAAGACCTTGCCGCGCATTCGCGGGTCAATGCCGGCATCCGGAAGGGCCAGTGGCTTCAGTTTTAGGATGCGGCTGCAGAAGAATTGGAACGGGCATCCCGCCAGGTCTTCGATTGCCGTCACGCTCCATTCGCCGGACAATGGCGTGACCGCCGATTCCGCATTACGCGGCTGCTCAACACTGCCGCCAGTGAACGCGAGATAGCCTTCCCTGAGCCAACGAGCCCGCATCCATTCAGCCGTCGGGTTTGCCCATGGATTGCAGGTTTCCTGAACCGGGTTGCCATCGGCGCTGACCTCGTCGTGTAAAAAGGGACAGGGGGTATACGGGGTTTCCTCGTCGCCTTGCATAGCGCGGCTTACATGAATATGCGGCGCGGCGGCCATGAGCGCCGCTAAATGCCGCTTACCCAGCGACCATTGCCGTTCGATCATGCCGCCCTCCAAAAGTCGCTGTTCATCCGGGTCCAAAAACGGCCATTCCTGCGCAGGCGGCAAAAGGGTTGTGTCATGGGCGCCGACCAGCCACAAATGTTCAAACGCCAAACCGCGCGCTTCGGTTGGATTAAGGACCTGGATACCGGCGGTTTCCGGCGTTTTTTCGGAGATAATAATATTTTCAGCGGCCGTGGATAGCCAGGCCAGGGCAGATGAAGAGTCCATCACGATCGTGCCGGCCTCCCGGGCCAATGTTCGGAAGATGTCGTCCAGATGCTGCCGGGCCAATACGTCGGCGGAGCGATGCTGGCCTTCAAACCGGCAAAAGCCGAGCGCTGCCAGGCATTCCTGCATGCCGTCCAGCCAGGCTGCCAATGGAGCCTTTTGACGCCTTGCCAATTGTTGGAATGGCGCCATGGAATACCCCCGATCGGCTAACGCCTTGAGCGCTTCACTGAGCGGCATGACTTGCTCAGGTTCCCATAGCGCGGCACGCAGGCTATCCGCGGGATGGGTTTCCGGTTCCCGGATATAGGGCGACACGAGCAGCGAGGTTAATAGCGGTATGGGAAGGATTTCGCCCGGAAGCCGCAAGGGAATGATCGCAGTCTGAAAAAGCGGATGCTTGACGAGCGGTGTGCCGATTGTCAAGTTGTAGCGAATTGTCCGTTCAAAGTCCGGCCGTTCCAGTCCCGCTAGATCGTCAAAACAGCGCTTTAGCATGGGAAAACAGGTGCGATCGGCAAAAACAACCGCCAGATTCCTGTCGCCGCCGTTCCAAACGCGCAGGACATCGGCGCAAACCGCGCGGCATTCCTGTTCGGGGGTGGCATAAAGGCGGACGCGCGTTGCCGGTAGCGGTTCAGCCTCAGAATGCCAAAGCACGGTCCTGCTCCGCGCCGCGAGAGCGTCACAGAGCGGTTGTGCTAACGGGGAAATATCGTCAAAGCCCGCCAGGATCGTATTTTGGGGAATTGCCACGCGCCCATCGGCGACGGCCACGCCGACTGCCGACACCATGTCGCGCCAGAGCACGGCGCCTTCGTGTTCAGCATGGGCGAGGAAACGGACGGCAACCTTGCGCCGGAAACCGGCCAATCGGTGCTCGCCGGCATTTCCTACGGGATCGAGTCCCGCCTCCAACAGGGCGTCCAGCGAGGCTTGTAGCTGGGAATACAGTGTCGGCTGTATGATCAAGCCGTCGGGCACGGGCAGGCCCTTCAAAGCCTTATGCCAAAGCAATAGCGACAGGGCCGGAGAAAGCGGACGGCGCGGCTGCCAAAGGGCGTTATAGGTTTCATACACCCATCCCCGGAAGGAGCGCATCCGCGGTGTTTCCCAGCCATTCGTGTTGTCGGCTAGGCGGGTCTGCCGGCAGCGATGCAGAAGTCGGCGCGCAAGGCGCGCGGTTGCGCACAATACCAGGGCGCCCTTCGTCACCGCCTGGACGGCGGCGTGTTCGAACTCGCCGGCGGAGGGAAAAACCCGCGTTTCTCCATGCCAGGCAGCATCCCGTGGTGTGCCTCCGTGTGTTGTCATAACCTTGTTCCGATAAGGCCCCGTTCTTGAACTGGACCGAAAATTCCTGATGACAATACCCGCCGGGTATACATTGTCCCAGTCGCAACCAGCATACCATTAAGCCGATTAATTAGCAGGAGAAAATGCGGGATGATTTTTTTTCGAGAGCTATGACGAGAACGGACTTGACGCAGCCCTGGCATGCCTGTTCAGCGATACGAGAAATATGCTGTCCGAGAAAAATGCTTGCCAGAACGGGGCCTTGTGATAAAAATACATATAAATGGTGTTTAGGGCGGGGTATCGAAAAGGACGCGTCGCATGAAAAAACGGATTAATCTCAAAGGTCGCAGTCTGCTGAAGATCTCCGATTTGTCGAATGAGGAGCTCATCTACCTGCTGGATCTGGCGGACCGCCTGAAGCGCAAAAAGAAACGTGGTGTGCTCGGCAACCTCCTGGCACGGAAAAACATCGCGCTGATTTTCGAAAAGGCATCCACACGAACGCGCTCAGCCTTTACCGTAGCTGCCGTGGACGAGGGGGGGAGCGTGGAATTTTTGGGTCGGCATGACATTCATCTGGGCAAGAAGGAATCCATCAAGGATTCCGCCCGCGTGCTGGGACGCATGTTCGATGCCATCCAGTTTCGGGGCTATAAACAGGAAACCGTGGGAATCCTGGCGCAGTATGCCGGTGTGCCGGTTTGGAACGGGCTAACGGACGAAGCGCATCCTACGCAGGCCCTGGCAGACCTGATGACCATACGCGAACATTTTCACCGCCTGAAAGGCATTAAGGTGGTCTATATGGGTGATGGACGCAATAACGTGTGCCTTTCCCTGATGATGGGGTGCGCCAAGGCAGGCGCCAATTTCGTGGATTGCACGCCGGGGGAGCTTGCGCCCGGCCATGCGCGTTTGGACGAAGTCCAGGCCGTAGCACGCCGGAACGCCTGCACGGTGACGGTGGAGCCGGAGCCGGCCCGGGCCGTGATCGGCGCCCAGGTTGTTTATACGGACGTCTGGGTCTCCATGGGCGAGGAATCCGAATTTGACAAGCGGCTGAGGCTCCTGAAACCATATCAGGTCAACATGGGTCTCATGCGGCAAACCGGCAACGTGGGGCGGAACGGCGTTATTTTCCTGCACTGTCTGCCTGCTTTCCATAACCATGAAACGGAGCTGACCCGCAAACTAGGCGCGCTGGAAGTCACGGACGAGGTGTTTGAAGCGCCGTTTTCAAAGGTTTTTGACCAGGCTGAGAACCGGATGCACACCATCAAAGCTTTGATGGTGGCAACCCTGACGTGAAGGCAACAGGAATCGATGAGTTCAAAAACGCGCACGCTGGCAAAAATGGACTGGGATGACGTGCAGCGCCTGGCTCCGCTGCAGAGGGCCGAATGCTTCAACCTGGGCTTGCGCCCTTTCCATGTTTTAATGGCCCAGCAGTTCACCCGGCCGCTGCTGGAAGAGCTGGGCATAATGGCTACGCGCATCCGCCAGATTGCCAAGAGCAAGGCCGGCATGGATTTCCTGGGTGGACTGCTTTCGCACCGGACGGCGATGCTTTATTTTTCGCAACCCAGTACGCGCACGTTTCTCTCTTTTCATTCCGCCTGCCAGATCCTGGGCATGAAAACCGTGGAAGTACGCGATATCTCCACGTCCAGCGAAATGAAAGGTGAAACCCAGGAGGACTCCATCCGCACGTTCAGCTCGTTTGCCGATGTCATCATCATGCGTAGCGCCGTCGGCGGCCTGGCGGAAAAAATGGCCTGGGTGCTTTCCAACACCGAACGGCCTGTGCCGATCATCAGCGCCGGTTCCGGCAAGGATCAGCATCCGACCCAGGCGCTGCTCGATATTTACACGCTTCAGCGCAGTTTTGAAAAACGCGGCGGCATCGACCACAAAAAAGTGGTGTTTGTGGGCGACCTTGCCCGGGGCCGTACGGTGCGCTCGCTTGCTTTCCTGCTGACCCGCTACCAGGGGGTAAAACAATACTTTATCGCGCCGCCGCCGTTGCAGATCAAGGATGATATCCTCGATATCCTGCGCGCGGCCGGCATCGAGTTCGAAGTCGGCAGTGATTTTGAAAAAGTTATTCCCGTGGCCGACGCCATTTACATGACGCGCATCCAGGACGAATGGGATGAAAAAACGGGGGATAGCGGCAAGATTGATATTTCTAAATTTGCTTTTACGGCGGAGCACCTCAAGCTTCTTAAGCCGCAGGCCGTGATCATGCATCCCTTGCCCCGCCGCCAGGAAATCGCCCTCGCGGTGGACCGTGATCCGCGTGCCGTCTATTGGCGCCAGGTGCGCAACGGCATGTGGATCCGCGTGGCCCTGCTGGCCGCCATCTTCGAGTGTTTTGATGCCATCCGCGAGTATAACGGCGCTTGAAATGGCCGCTTTGGTTGTATCTGCCGCCTGTTTTGAATTCAGACTTTGAGATTTATTTGACCCGCTCTTGCCAGACTGCGAGCCTCGACGCTCTGGATCTCCACAAATCCCTGCGAGCTGACGGGGTTTAGCCCCCGGCTGGCTTCCATGGAAGAATCCGCCGGATTATAAAGCGAAGCGGGGCAGTCGGTCAGTTTCTGGAAGTAGATGTTGCCCTTGTAAAGGCCCACCTGCACTACCCCGGTGGCCGATGCGGCCAGGACGTCTATGGCGGCCAACGCGGCGCGCGTAGCCGGGTCAAAATAGCGCCCGTCATAGATCTGGTTGGCCACCAGGTTTGAGAGCTGCTTGAATAGGAGAGTGGCGCGCCGGTCCATGGTTGCCTGGTAAATGCACTCCAGACAACGGCCCAGCAGTTCCATGCCGGGCGCCTCATACACGCCGCGGCTCTTGGTCCCGATGACCCTATTCTCGAGGGCGTTCTTCATACCGATGCCATTGCGTCCGCCGATTCGGTTGGCCATCTGCATGGCGGCCAGGGGCGCGACTTTTTTGCCGTTGAGGCGAATGGCACGGGACTTTTCGAAATGCACGCTGAAGCGCTCGACTTTGTCCGGGGCCTTGTCCGGCCATACGCCCATGGTGGGCGTGACGATCGTGCAGGGATTTTGGATGCTTTCCAGGTCCGCGGCTTCGTGAGAAAGCCCGGCCAGGTTGGCGTCGGTTGAATATTTTTTTTTGCCGCCGGCAAAGGCGTCCATGCCGAAGCGCTTGAGATAGGCCGCCATCTGGGTGCGGCCGGGAAATTCGCCCAGCAGTTCCGAATCGCGCCAGGGTGCATACACCTTCATATCGGGCGCAAGCACGTTGGTGTAGCGTTCGAAACGTACCTGGTCGTTGCCGCGCCCGGTGGCCCCGTGAGCCAGCACGGTGCAAACGCGCTTTTTCATTTCAGGGATCAGGCCCTGCACGGTTACCGCCCGCGCAAGGCCGGTGCTGTTCCAGTAGCCGCCGTCATACATGGCCTGGGCCTTAATGGCCTCAAAACAGGCCTCGGCCATGGAGCGCTTCAGGTCGACGATCACCGTGTTCACGCCGCAGGGCGCCATTCGGGCCCTGATGGCGCGGATATCGGATTCGTCCGGCTGGCCGAGGTCCGCCGTGAAGCACACGACGTCAATTCCCGTATCCACGAATTTTTTTGCAATGGTCCGGCTGTCCAGGCCGCCGGAAACACACAGGCCGACTTTTTCGTTCTTCAGTTCGTTGATCGTCATAAGAATTTCCTTTCTCCAAAAACACGCTGAATGGCGATGCTGGTAATGTCCTTGACCGCGGCTTCGCTCACCCCCCAGTAGGGTAAAACCTCCTCTACCAGCGACCGGTACAGGCAAAGCGAAGGATAGCCGGATTCATAAGGCGGGTACAGTTTTTCGCTGATGGCGTGGGGCGCATGGTCGGTTTCGATCCAGTCAATTTCGCGTTGTTTGAGTGCCTGGCGCAGGGCAATCGTGTCCGCCACATGGCGCAACGGCGGGTTGACCTTATAGAGCATGCCTTCGCGGCCTTTCATGTGATCCGCTGACCACAGCAGATGGTGGGGGGTGACCCCGCAGGTGATATTCAATTCCTGCCGCGCCGCCTTGATAAGCTCCAAGGACGCCGCGGTGGAAATGTGGCAGATGTGCAAGGTTCCCTGGAAATTAGTCGCCCGGGCGAACGTGATCTGGTCAGCGATCGAGGCTGTTTCCGCCTGGGGCGGACGCGCCAGGCAGTGACTGGCCGGCTGCGCGGAATCAAAACTGCGCTTGAAAAGTGCCTCTTTTTCGGCATGCACCGCCAACACCCCGTGGTAATTGGCGGCGGTCAGGAGCGCGTATACTTTCCTCTGCTCCGCCTCGCCCGGCACGGCAAGGGCGCCTACCGAATGGCCGGCATAGAGTTTGATGCCGATGACCTGCTGGCACTGATTGACCAGGCTGGCGGCTTCGCGTAATTGCCTCTCGTCGGTCGTGGCGCCCAGGTAAATGCGGTAGCGTTTAAGGTCATCGCGCGGGACAAGCGCCAGGCGCGCTTCCATGTCGCGTTCCGTCAGGAGCGGCGGATCCGTGTTGGGCATATCGAAAATTATGTCCACCCCTTGTTCATCACACAGCTTCAGGACGTGGGTAATAGTTTCCTTGTAAGCCTGGCGGCCGTCGCGGCAATGGACATGGGGATCAATTCTCATGGCGTGTTCACGATGCGCTCAAGGTCGGCGCTGATCCGGGGGTACGTGTTGATAATCTTGGCGGCTTTGGCCCTGGTCTTGGGGTCATGATAATATCGGCGGAAGTAGTCCGGATGACTCAACAGGGTGCGCTCCGCCCAGGCATCCCGGTTGTCCTGGCGCGCGACCAGCTGCGCATAAAGCGCAACGGAAACATGCCCGCTTTCCTGCGCGACGCCCCACGCGCGTGCATCCAGCGGCACGACACAGAACAGCCGGATGCCCAGTTTTTTCAGAACCATGAACCCGTCTTCCATGCGGTCCACAAATGAGACTACCCCTGCCAGCCGGCCGCCGCCTTGCTCGATAATCGGTTTCCAGTAATCCCGCACCGACGAGCCCTCGTTATTCAGGTCGGCTACGTGGAAAAAAGTTTTCCCCGCGATTTCGGCGCCCAGGACTTTGCCGTCCTTGTACATTTTGAGATGCGGCTTGCGCAAGGCAATAGCCACCGGATTTGAGAAGTCCCAGTCGCGCGTCTCGCCGCCGGAAATGGCGTCGAATGGGCCGGCCTCCGCTTGAATCAGGCTGACGAGCGACTGGATGGCTGTAGCGTAGGCAAGCCCGTCCTTTTCCACCGCGATGCTCTGGACATAATAAGGGCCCACCTGGCCGGAGGTGTAAGGAAACCAGGGCGTACGCTCATCCACGAAACGGAATGCGTCGGTATTCAGCAAGTTGCGCAGGTTGATAGCCTGCATTGATATGGAAGCATCCGGGTTCATGGTTGTTGTTTCGTTTTGTATCCGTATACCATACTAAACACGGCGTTCGGATGCAACCTCTGTAAAAATATCCGTAAAAAGTGTTGGATCAAACGTCGGTCACCAATTAAACGTAGCTTTCAATTTGCACGCCGGCACTGTTTCTGGTAAATGTCACCCCTGCGCCGGCCGGGGCGCGGTTTATTCCCCGGTGGTGCGCGAATGGTGTGCAAAATCGAAAGGAGCCGGCATGCTGACGGCATTCGGAATTTCCATGTTCGCCGTAGTCCTGGCCGAGATGGGCGATAAGACCCAGCTCCTGGCCATGGCTTTTGCCACGCGCTATCGATGGCAAACCGTGCTCTGGGCAGTAGCCGTGGCCACGCTGTTTAACCACTTTCTGGCCGTCGTTACCGGCAACGTCATTACGAACATAGTGCCCATCGAATGGGTGAAATTACTGGCAGCGGTGTCGTTCCTGTTGTTCGGCCTGTGGACCCTGCACGACGACGCCACCCCGGGCTCAATGCAGCGCGCCGCAATAAGCCCGTTCATGACTGTGGCAATCGCCTTTTTCATCGCGGAAATGGGTGACAAGACGCAGTTAATGACGATGACCCTGGCGGCTGAACAGGTGGCCAAGGTCGGAGGAACGGGGCTTGCCGCAAAGATCCAGCAGATTGTACCCGTGTGGATGGGCACAACCTGCGGAATGATCGTTGCGGACGCAATCGGTATTCTGGTCGGTATTGTCCTGAACAAGCGCATTCCGACCCACATCGTCAAGTGGGTGGCAGCGATCATGTTTGCAGTGTTCGGGTTGTTGGGGATACACGCGAGCCTGGATCTGCTGCTGCCCAAGGGGGTAACGATACATCATGGATATCTCCTCGGATTTATACCGGTGATGGCAATGCTCATGATAATGATCGCCAAACGGAGTGCGCGGCGTGCGGAAGCAACGGCGCTTGTCACAGGGCGCCCCGCCTGATATAGTGACCAGCAAATGAAAATATTGGTTACAGGTTCCGCCGGATTCATCGGCTTCCATGTGGCTTCCGCGCTGTTGAAAGCGGGGCACACCGTTGTCGGCCTGGACAATTTCAACGATTACTACACGGTGCAATTAAAGCGTGACCGGCACGCGCTGCTGGAAAAACAGAAGGGCTACGCCGGCAATGCCGGTGATCTCTGCGATTATCCGGCGCTGCAGGCGCTGTTCCGACAACATGCTTTTGACCGCGTGTGCCATCTGGCGGCTCAGCCTGGCGTGCGCTATTCGATTACGCATCCGTTTGTTTATCACAAATGTAACAGCGAAGGGTTTTTGAACGTGCTGGAAGTCTGCCGACACCATAAAATTGCCCGGCTGGTATACGCTTCCAGTTCCAGTGTCTATGGCGGTAACCGGCGCCTGCCGTTCCGCGAGACGGATGCCGTGGATACGCCCGTCAGCCTGTATGCGGCCACCAAGAAAAGCAACGAGCTTATGGCCCACGTCTACAGTCATTTGTATGGATTTCAGACGATCGGATTGAGGCTGTTTACGGTATATGGGCCCTGGTACCGGCCCGACATGGCGATGTGGCTGTTTACGGAAGCCATCTTGCACGGCAAGCCCGTCAAGGTGTTCAATCGGGGTGATCAGCGTCGCGATTTTACCTACATTGACGATATCGTCAGCGGCATTTGCGCGGCCCTGGCCACCGATGGCCTGGAGCGCTACGACATTTTCAACCTGGGTAATCACCGCGCGGAACACCTGATGGATATGATCAACATCCTGGCGGATGCGCTTGGTATCAAGCCGGTCATGGAACTCTTGCCCATGCAGCCGGGAGATGTCATGGAAACGTATGCCGACATATCCAAGGCGCAACAGAAGCTCAAATTCCATCCGCATACCGCGCTGGCCGATGGCATTCCTAAATTTGTGGCATGGTTCCGGAAGTATCATGGATTGACATGAATGCCTCCCCCGAGATTCAGCAGGACTTGCCCGCGCTCACGCAGAAATTCCGGATTGTTTTCGCGCTTACCTGGCAGGACCTGCGCAACCGCTATGTCGGCGCGACTTTCGGCTTGCTCTGGTCATTCATTCAGCCGCTGGTCATGGCCCTGATTATGTGGCTTGTGTTTGCCATGGCCGGGGCCAGACCCATTCACGGGGTGCCGTTTATCGCCTGGTTCCTGGTGAGCATCGCCGCCTATAACTTTTTTGCCGAGTCGCTGGGCACGGCCACGCAGGTCTTCCGGGAATACGCCTTCCTGGTCAAGAAAGTCAGATTTCAGATTGAAATCCTACCGCTGGTCAAAATATTTACTGCCGCCTTTGTGCATTTTTTATTCCTGGCGATCGTAATTGTCGTCCTGTTATACCAGGGCATAAGCGTGTCGTGGTTCTGGCTGCAAACGTTGTATTACATTGCAGCGCTGATCCTGCTCGTGCAGGGCTTGAGCTGGGTCACGGCTTCGCTCAACGTCTTCAGCCGCGATGTATCCTACGGGGTCCAGGTGCTGATGCAACTGGGCCTGTGGGTGTCACCCGTGTTCTGGGAGTTCGATATGATCCCGGACCGGTTCCGGGCGCTGGCCGTCCTGCTGAAATTGAATCCGTTTGTGTATGTCGTCCAGGGCTATCGCCATAGCCTGATTGAGCAAATTCCGTTCTGGTCGGATTGGCGCCTCATGCTCTATTTCTGGTGCTTTACGCTCTTCGTGTGGCTGGCGGGCTATTGTCTCTTTAGGAAGCTCAAACCACAGTTTGCCGACGTGCTGTGAATGGGGGAAATTCCAAATTCCAGGTAAAATGCAGCCAAACAGGATAAATTAAGAAACATTTTGCTTTTATTTTGAATTATTTATTCTGATTTGCTTTGTCAGCGCCCGAACACGCGCGATCACGGCCCGGGTGGTCGTCTCCGGCGTCGAGGCGCCCGCTGTAATGCCCAGCGCGCGCATGCCGCCGAACCAGCGCGGCTTGAGTTCCTCCGGAGATTGAATCCAATGTGTGCGCGGGTTCAAAGCCTTTGATATTTCATAGAGCCGTTTGGTGTTGGCGCTTGTGCGCGACCCGATAATCAGCATAGCGTCGTTTTGCAGGGGGAGGATCTTGATTTCCTCCTGTTTCATGCGCGTTGGCTGGCAAATCGTATTGAAAAAGCGCAAATCGCGAATTCGTTTCTGCAGGCGTTCCACGATAGGCAGCACCCGGTCAAGGTTCTGGGTGGATTGAACCACGATGGCCGCCTTGCGCACGCGCCGCAGAGCCTGCCAGGGAATATGCTCCGCATGGTCGATGATCACGGCCCGGGTGGCAATCTGGCCGATAATGCCCAGCACCTCGTCATGGCGGCGATCACCGATAACGATCACGCGGCGCCCCTGCCGGTCCATGGATCGGACGATCCGGTGGATTTCGCGAACCATCGGGCAAGTGGCGTCCACGACAGTATATCCGTGGCGGCGGGCCAGGGTCAGGGTCCGGCGGGAAGCGCCGTGTGCGCGGATGAGTAACCGCCCGTTACAGTGTGCGCCCAGCCGCTTGATTTTCCGGATGCCGGCCGCTTCCAGTTCCTGGATCACCGTTTCGTTGTGTACAAGATCGCCGAGCATGCAGACGGTTTTGCGCGCGGCGGCCAGGCCGCGCGCAATCTTGATTGCGCGGCGCACGCCAAAACAAAAACCCGCCGACTTGGCCAGATGAATTTGCATAATAGCCCTCAATATGATAGCCTGCACCCGTTTATATCAGAAACTGGGCCGGGTTGTCATGGTCATTTCGTCACATGAAAAAAACATTTGTAGGATTTGGGTTTGGCGCTATCCAGGCGGGACTCTTTTTATACGAGGCGAATGCGTCGGGCCAGTTTGACCGGTTAGTGGTGGCCGAAGTTCTGCCGGAGGTGGTGGACGCCGTTCGTAAAGCTGGCGGACGCTGCCGAGTGAATATTGCCGCCGCGCAGGGGATTGAA
This sequence comes from Kiritimatiellia bacterium, assembly GCA_028718125.1. Lineage (GTDB taxonomy): Bacteria > Verrucomicrobiota > Kiritimatiellia > JAAZAB01 > JAAZAB01 > VSJD01. The sequence goes on along the minus strand of JAQUMN010000021.1, from coordinate 36,104 downwards.
AAAAAAGACATTGACCGGGTCACGATCCTGAATCCGGGCGACCCGGCCGACCGTGAGGAGCTTGTGGCCGCCGTTGCCGATGCCGATGAGATCACGACGGCACTGCCCAGTGTCCGGTTTTATGAGGCGGGCGGAGCGACCTCCGCGGTCAGTGTGCTCGCGGATGGGCTGTCCCGGCGCAACTCGCGGGGCGATGCGCGCCGTAGTATCATCTATGCTGCCGAAAATCACAACCATGCGGCTGAGATTCTGGAAGAGCATTTGATCCGGAACATGGCTGTCCCGGCGACGGAGCTGCGCGCATCCGTGCAATGCCTTAACACCGTTATCGGCAAAATGAGCGGAATCGTGAGCGACGAGGCGCAAATCGCGGAACAGGGTCTGGCTCGCCTGGCCGGAGAGGCGGGTCGCTGTGTGCTTGTTGAAGCTTTTAACCATATTCTTATTACGCGAATAGCCTGGGGTGACTTCCGGCGCGGGATTCCGATTTTTATTGAAAAAGACGACCTCCTTCCGTTTGAAGAAGCCAAGCTTTATGGCCACAATGCGACGCACGCGCTGATCGGCTATCTCGCGCGCCGGCAGGGATACAACACCATCGCCGATGTTCGCCGGGATTCGCGGATCCTCGACCTGGCCCGCGCCGCCTTCCTGCAGGAATCCGGCGCGGCGTTGATCCGGAAATACCACGGGCTCGATACGCTTTTCACCGAAGAGGGATACCGTGAATATGCCGAGGATCTTTTATGCCGGATGATGAATCCACACTTGCGTGACCTTGTGGAACGTGTTGTTCGTGATCCGCGCCGCAAACTGGGCTGGGATGACCGCCTGGTGGGGACCATGCGCCTAGTGCTGGGGCAGGGGATTACACCCCGTTATTATGCCCTGGGCGCCAAGGCGGCGCTGGCCATGCTGAACGAGAGCGAACCCGAGCAAAACGAGGAACAACTGCTGGAGACGGTCTGGGCTGGAATTGACGGTGTAGCGCGCGAAAAGCAGACCATTAAAGATCTGATCTTAAACAGTCGGTTATGACTTGGCAATGGAGGCATTTGTCAATTCGTCATGCGGCTTTGAAAACCAGGAGGTTCCCGTGGAATACGTCATTACCAGAGCCGACCAGCGTCCAAGCCTGAAAGGGCTGTGGGATGAGGCTCCCTGGCATTCGGCTAATGTAATATCGCTCACCAATTTTCTGAGCCAGAGCAAGTCTCGTCATCCGCGCGTGGAAGTCAAGGTGGTTTATCAAGACGAGGGAATGTTTGTTTTTTTTCGGGTTTTTGACAAATTTGTCCGGTGCGTGCGAACCAGCTATCAAGGCAGTGTCTACAAGGACAGTTGCGTGGAATTTTTCGTCGAGCCCAGACCCGGCCGTGGTTATTTTAATTTTGAAATCAATGGCGGCGGCACGCTGCTCCTGTTCTTCCAGGAACAGCTTCCGGGTCAGCCGGGCGCGCGTACCGCATATAAACGCCACAATGTCCCGTGGGAACTTGGTCGCCAGGTTGTTATTTACCATTCACTGCCGCCGGTCGTGGACCCGGAAATCGGGGTAGATACGGAATGGCGGATCGAATATTTCATTCCTTTTACGATCTTCGAACGTTATCTTGGCCCGCTGGGGCCGGTTGCCGGTCAGGTTTGGCGCGCCAATTTTTATAAATGCGGCGATGAAACGTCCCACCCGCATTGGGTCTCCTGGGCGCCGCTGGGGCCGGAGTTCAGTTTTCATTTGCCGCAATACTTCGCCCCGATCAGCTTTCTGGGAAAATAGCGATGCAATATTGACCGCAGATAGCGCGGATGGGCGCGGATTAAATATTACATTGGTGCTATCCGTGTCATCCGTGGTTAATATTATTTTAATTAGGGTTCTATCCAAAACAGGAGGTGGCCCATGCAGATTATCGCGGCGTGCCGGTACGGTCGGCAGGGATGGGAATTGAGCAATGATAAGCTGGCGCTGTTCCTTATGGCCGGCGGTGGGCATATCGCCGGACTGCGGGTTAAGGGGCGTCCATCGGTCAATCCATACTGGATACCGATCTGGAAGTCCATCGAACCGGGTGCCTATCGGCCGGAGGATGCCCGGCGATATGGAGGCAAGTTGTTGGCCTGCATTGCGGGGCACAACCTGTGCCTGGGCGCGTTTGGCGATCCTTCGCCCGATGAAGCCAGGTACGGGCTGGGATGCCACGGCGAGGCGCCGGTGACCCGCTGGCGTGTCCTGAAGCGCAAGGTTGCGGCACGACGTCTGGTCTTTCAGTATGGCTGCAGCCTGCCGATCGCGCAGATGCGCATGGTGCGAACCGTGACGCTCGAGGCAGGTTCGGCCATCGTGCGCATTCACGAGGTAGTTGAGAATCTGGCGCGGCGCGATGTTCCTTTTACGATGTGTCAGCATGTGACTTTCGGCCCTCCGTTCGTGGAACCGGGACTGACAATCTTCGATGCGTCGGCCACGAAGGGACACACTTTTCCCGGTCAGTTTGGCCGGCGGCAACGCATGAAACCGGACACATCCTTTTCCTGGCCTTGCGGCCCGGGCGTGAAGGGAAATGTTGATTTGCGATTTGTTGGCCAGGCGCCGTATAGCGATTTTTCGGCAAACCTGATGAACCCCAAACAGGAACATGGCTGGTTCAGCGCTTTGAATCCGAGGCTTGGATTGATGGTGGCCTATGTCTGGCGCCGCGCGGATTTTCCCTGGCTCGGAATCTGGGAACAAAACCGCGAGCGCAAAGCCGCGCCCTGGAACGGCAAGTCGCTGACCCGCGGCATGGAATTCAGCAATAGCCCCTTCCCGATGGGTTTGCGCAATGCCGTTGATCGGGGTAGCTTTCAAGGCCAGCCGACGTATCGGTGGCTGGCGGCCCGCGTCAAGGTTACATACGACTACGCGATTATAGCCTGCCCGGTGGAAGCAGCCTGCAAGGGCGTTGCCGCCATTGCGCCGCAAGGCAAAATGTTCGGCGTGGATTTGGTCGTCTAATTGCGCTATTTCACTATGGCGCCGGATGGCAGCGAGCCATCCAGTGTAATCAGTCGTAATTGGTTGTCGCCGGAAGCGGCCAGCAGCATGCCTTGGGATTCAACCCCCCGGATTTTAGCCGGTTTTAAGTTGGCCACGACCACGACCGTTTTCCCGACCAGTTCTTCCGGTTTGTAATAGAGCGCGATGCCGGCCACGATCTGGCGCATTTCTGCGCCGCATTGAACCTGCAGGCGCAGGAGCTTGTCCGCGCCTTCGACTTTGGCCGCTTCCAGAATAGTGGCTGTGCGCAGGCTGATCTTGGCAAAGTCCGCGTATTCCACCACGGTTACACCGGCAGGCGGGATGGCTTGCGGTTCTTTTACCGCTTGAGGTTGCGCGGCTGTTTCCCTGGCCGTGCCCACAGCTTGAGACGCACCCCCGGCTTGAATCCGCGGAAATAATGGCGACATGGCGCCAACCGGCGTACCCGGCACAGTCTTGCCCCAGATCTTTAGCTGATCTAAGAATGGTTCCGCTGCGCCCTCGCCTGGACGAAGCGCTCCGGCGGAGCCTGGCAATCCCAGCGCATGGCGCAGTTCGCGCATTTTGGCCGGCATGACCGGATATAGCAGCCCGCTTACTATGCGCAACGTTTCCGCTGCGTTATAAAGCACGGTATTGAGCGGTTCCAGGTCGGGCTGTTTGGCCAGCGTCCAGGGCTGGCGTTTTTCCAGATAACGGTTAGTCTCCCGCACGGCGGAGGTTACCGCTGCCAATCCCAGGTCCAGCCGCATCTGATCCAGGCATTCTTCCATGCGCGTAGCGACGTTCAAAACGGATTGACGCAACTGCTGTTCGTCGGCGCCTTCGTTTGCTGCCGTGGGGGCCGGGATCTTGCCGCCGCAATGACTGGTCACCAGCTTCATGACGCGGTTCAGCAGGTTGCCCAAATCGTTGGCCAGGTCGGCATTGTAGCGGCGAATGAATGCTTCTTCCGAAAAATTGCAGTCCTGGCCCAAGGTCATTTCGGCCATCAGGAAATAGCGGAAGGCATCCACCCCGTAACGCTCGGCCATATCGATGGGATTAACAACATTGCCGGACGATTTACTCATCTTGCTGTCGCCGATGAGCCACCAGCCGTGTGCGAAAATCGTTTCGGGCATAGGCAAATTCATGGCATGAAGCATCGTCGGCCAATACACCGTGTGCGTGGTCAGAATGTCCTTGCCGATCAGATGATAAGATGCCGGCCACCAGCGCTGGAACTTCCGGTCGTCGGCCAGGTAGCCGATGGCGCTGATGTAGTTGACGAGGGCGTCGAACCAGACATAAGTCACAAAATCATGGTCAAACGGGAGTTCAATGCCCCAGCTCAAGCGGCTCTTGGGCCGGGAGATACACAAGTCGTTCAGGGGCTGTTGGAGAAAACCCAGGGTTTCATTGCGCCGGAAGTCCGGCTGTATAAATCTGGGATGTTCGTGAATATAGCCGATCAGCCACGCTTGGTAAACGCTCATGCGAAAAAAATAGTTAGATTCCCGGATGGGTTCCAGGGCGCGGCCGCATTCACGGCAGGTACCCGCGTCCAGTTCCCTGCCGGCATAAAATCGCTCGCAGGGCACGCAGTAGCCGCCGTCAGATTCCGCGCGGTAGATCTCGCCGTTGTCGAAGAGCGTTTGGAGAATCTGCTGGACAACGCGCACGTGCCGGCTCTCCGTTGTGCGGATGAAGTCATCGTTCGTGATGTCGAGCTTTCTCCACAGCGCCTGGAAGCGCCCTACGGTCTGATCGGCCTGTTGCTGGGGGGACATGCCCCCTTTTTCTGCAGCCCGCTGGACTTTCTGGCCGTGCTCGTCGGTGCCGGTCAGGAAGAAAGTTGGAATCCCGTGCAGACGATGATAGCGAGCCAGAACGTCGGCCAGAATGGTGGTGTATGCGTGCCCGATATGGGGCGCGTCGTTGACGTAATAGATCGGCGTCGTGACGTAGAATATTTTGTTTTCCATCGATGGTGTCCGAAGCAATTTTACCTCTCCCAAGGATGGGGATGCGGTACCATTAAATTCCTTGACTGGGTTTCACATTCCGAGCCAGGGAGAGAGTTAGTCTGAATTTGCTGTTAATAATAGATCATGCGTTCGTGTTTGTCCATCCCCAACGAAGGGGGGCGTAACGAATTCACGCCGGAACATCGGCCGCCTGCAAGGTGCGATCGAGTGTGTTCATCCAGGATCCTCAGCATTGGCAGAGCTCCCGCGCGCGGCTTAGTTACATCTGTATTAACGGCCGCACGAACTAATATGGGTTAATGCGAGGGGGATGCAAGCGGAAGCGTCTGTTGCCATCATAAATAACCGTGGCAAACGGAAGACGGGGTCTTGCCCCGCGTCTTCACTATTTTTGCATTGCGTCTTCCATCTTGCCCAGCACCAGCTTGGCCAACAAATTTATTTCCCATTTCGAGCCGAACTGGTTCATAGATTCCGTGGCCAGCGACCAGACCATGTTTCCTTTTTTGGTATCGAACAGACTGGATTCCACGGCCATGACCGTATTCGATGTCATGTTGGGCGGATCGTAATTATCCTTCCAGGACTGCTGCAAATATTCCGTCAGACTCGCCGGGGCAGGCCGCGCATTGCTTGTCGCAGGTTTTTGGTATTGCTTGCGCTTGACCATGCGGATCAGCAGGATGCCGTCGGCGCCCACGGCCTGCGCAATGTTGGGCATTTGGGCTGTGGTGTTCTCATTCAGGTTAAGCATGACGTTATAGCTGCGGGTAACCATGGGCCCCATGTTGCTGATCTGCCAGGCAAATTCGTTTTCGAACATGCGGCGGGTCTCATCCTGCCGGAAAAGCGCCACCACCATGAGATGGCCGAAGCGGGTGTTGACGTTGTCCATGGCGCGCCACTCGTCGAGCGTTTTTGTGGTCGTGCAGGCAGTGAGCAGGAGCAGTCCCATGGCCAGGCAGGATGATTGGGTGGTTATTTGTGTTTTCATAAGCAAAGCAATATTTACCTCAAAGATCGCAAAAATCGCAGAGAAAATGGACGAGGAAATGGGTGAACATGTTGTTTTGTGATCTCGGCGTTCTTTGCGGTTAATATCTGAATTTCTATGAATGTTCGTCAGCGCTTCTTGGTTCCGTATATGAGCATGTCGAGGCCTAATGTCAGGCTATAGTTCGCTTCCCAGTTATTTTCATTCTGCCAACTCACGTTCGGTTTAATCAAAAAGAAGAGCCATTCTTGGTAAAGGTGGCCGCGGTAAAGAAACGTCAGGTTGTATGAATCAACGACGTGCAGGCCGCCGAGCACCGAGAATCTAAAGCCCCCGCCTTTGGCGACGTCACTGCCGTCGGCCAGCCGCCCGAAAACGGACTCATCAATCAGTTCGTTCGCATATCCAGCGAGCAAAGTCAATTCCCAATCCCAGCCCTTCAGGTAATCGTCATCGGGCGGTGGGAGTCCGGCTGCCTCGGCGTCCTGCCTTTCCTGGTTCAGCTTGTCCATATCGGCATTGTAACGGGCCTGGCTCAGTTTCAACGAGGCGATGGGTCGTATCACACAACGGTTGACCCACCGATTGAGCATTAAACTGGTGGTTTCATAGGCGCCATCACCACTTTCCCATCCGACTTTCTGTTCCGGATACATAGTCCAAGTATCCAGGTTATAATGGGGATCCCAGGATATATTGGCGTAAATGGATGGAAGCCATTTGATGCGCACACCGACAGAGGTGTCAATATCCTTTAACATTCCCTTTTTGAGTCCTACGCGAAATCCGCTCATACCCTCGTTGGAGTCCTGGCCGGGCAGGGCCATGGGGTCGAGCGTCGAGATCGTCAGACGCAGCCGTTTTTCGGCGTTCGGCAAGTGAACTTCGCTCTCGGTGTCAGCCAACGGCCTGAGCGCGAACTTGTTGGTTTGCGAAAAATAATCGCCTTCGACCTGCAGGCCGAGCCTGAACTTGGCCGGCTTGAACGGCACAATATCTTTGGGATTATCAATAAACCAGTCGTCCGCGCGCTGGATATTTTGTTCGGACACAATATTGGCCGTGTCATGCAGCCAATCAAGTCTTTGTGACCAGTTAGTGGCTGTAAACCAGGAGTTGGTGTTGGTAATAATCAAGGGGTTATTAGTGTCGAATACGCGGGTCAAAACTTGTGCAGCCGGCGTAGTGTTCCCCGCACGGGGTGCTGCCGCAGGCGATGGCACAGACGGTTGAAGGGTTGGCGTATCAGCACCTTGAATATTGGCAACCGCTGTAAATAACAAGAAGGTGTAAAGCAAAAGGGGATTAATCACGGAGACACGGAGGTGCGGAACCCTGGGCGCCCTCGGCTCCGCCTTAGGCAGGTAAACATCATCTGTCGCCTTGATCTTTCCCATCTCCACGCTGGGGTGCTGCTTGAATTTGGCGCAGGGCGTTGCGGCCTGCATCAAATTCACGCAACGATTAGTCGGAAGAAAATACGTGAGGAAAACCTCTTCCTCCATGACTCCGTGTCTCCATGGTGAACCTTGTTTTGTTTGGATTGTGGGCATGCCCGTGTTGAATCCGACATTAGAAACGGTTCCCGATGGAGAGCCAGTATTGGTTGCAGTTATATTCACCGCGGGCATAAGCCAGGTAAATCGGCCCGATGATCGAGTCGACTCCCAGCATCGCCGCCGCGCCGGGATGAACGTCGCCCAGATCAATATCGCTTGAGGATTGCCAGGTATTGCCCGCATTGAGCATGCCTCCCAGATAAACACCCTGGCCTAAACTCGGTGACAACTTGAAAAGTTGATAGAAATACCCCATCCGACCAACGGCCGCATATGGACCGCGAAACCGGCATTGTGGATAACCAGCCAAGCTGGTGAACCCTCCCAGCGCAAACTGGTCATAAAGCGGGATATCCGAACTGAAGCTTGTGCCGCCCATGGCGCCCAGGAACACCGTATGCTTGCCGAAGGACTGGAAGAGGTCCGCCCAAATTGACAGCTGATCGTAATTATTGCTTGATCCGTTGCCAAGATAGTCTCGCGCGAGGAAGGCAAGCGCTTCAAGATAATAGCCGTTCCGGGGGAAAGTCGAGCTGTCCAGCTGATCGAGTACCAGGCTGGCCTTCCATTTGCCCTCATCCTGACTAAGGTCGGGAAGTTCGCCTGACCCTACATCGTTCTTGGCCGAAATGCTGCCACGGTAGATTCCGATGCGGGCTTCGCCATAATTATCGAATTGCATGCCGGCATCCAATTGTCCGCCATAACGGGTGACATTGTAACGCGCCACGCTGGTGTTAGCCTCATAATAATTCTGATAAGTTTCATTATACAGGACCCGCGGCGCTACAAAAAAACGGTTTTTGTAGTTAAGGGGTTGGAAGAATTCGCTCATGGCGCCTTGCTCATTCCCGAGTATAAGGTCATTGCGCCACTCGGCGCCGAGCGGGTTGATGGCTAATCGGTTGTAATTGAGCAAAAGCGCAAACGGGGTGTTGTTGTCCATATCCGTTTCCATGCGGAACCCGACGTGAAAATAGTTGGGTCCCCACGGTTTTTCCATGGTGCGGTACTCGATAGTGCCGTGCGCGCCGTCGTTTTCGGGATGAATCAGGTAATCCACCCATTCGAAATCGCCGAGGCAGAATATGCGGTTAATATCTTTTTGCAAAGCCTTGGGATCAAGAAGCGCGTTGGTCTGGGAATGGATGTGATGGCGTATATACTCCTCGCTTGTGCGGCGGTTGCCGCTGACCGTGATGGCCGTTATCTGCATGGGATTGGTCGGCTTGCGCCGCTGGCGCTGCAAATATCGCTGAAATTCAGCTTCACTGACGCTGAACATCTTCAGCTTGTCAGCCATGGCCCGGGCCGCGGCTTCGCCGCGTTCGATGAACTCGCTGACCAGAAAAAATTCTCCGGAGCCCAGGTCGGATTCCTGGGGACTAATGATAACATTGGCGTTGGCCAGCTGTCTTTCCTCTTCCGGTCGTTTAAGGACGGTATAGGAACGTGATAGTATTTCGCTCACGGTTTCCAACTGAAGTTTTTTTTGCGCTTCGACGTCGGAGGCGCCAACGTCCACGGCGATAATCGTTTCGGCGCCCATGGCGCGGACGACGTTTACCGGGATGTTATTTACAAGTCCGCCATCAACCAGTATGCGTTTTTCGATGGTAATGGGGGTGAAAAGCCCGGGAACCGCCATGCTGGCGCGCATGCACTCAGCCAATGAACCGTGGTTGAGAACGACGGCATTGCCGCTTTGGATATCCGTGGCTACGCACCGGAAGGGCAGGGGGAGCTGGTCGAAATTTGTGATGGCCGCCGAAGCGAGCGTACTGCTCTCCAGGACGTAGTTCAACTTCTGTCCGGCTACGGCTGAGCGCGGCAGCATAATGGACCAGTGCTTAAACCCCATTTCGAAATTCATAAAATAGCGCTGGCTTTCGATTTTGCGACGGTATACCTGGTCGCGTCGCGGGGGCTGGTCTTTCATGACATTCCACCAGTCCAGGGATTTCATGATTTCCTCGATTTCATCGGGCGATAGACCCGAGGCGTAAAAACCGCCTACGATTGAGCCCATGCTGGTGCCGCCGACATAATCGACGGGGATGCGCATTTCCTCGAGAACGCGGAGTACGCCTATGTGAGCAAGCCCTTTGGCTCCGCCGCCGCCCAGGACCAGGCCGATTCGTTCCTGCCGGGGGACCGCTGCAAAGTCCGGATTCATCGCTGGCGGCGCGTTCGTGGCCATGGCGACCTGGAGAATGCCGGCGCAGAGCAGGAGTGCGCCGACTATATAATAACGTAAGAAGCCACGTGTCATTGAATAATTGCCCAATTCAAATTGCCGCTTGCCGAATCAGAAATAAAAAATCAGCAATCATAAACAGACATTCGCATCCAAAATAACAGCCCCTCTCCCAAGGGAGAGGTTTACCCGCCTATGGCGGCGCCGAAGGCGACCAGGGGGCAGGGTGAGGGGAATGCTGGCCCGTCCACAACGCTGGAGCGTAGCGACTGTTGGCAGGCAAATGTGCCCCTCACCTCGGTCCTCTCCCGAGGGAGAGGATGAGGTATCGTAAATCGGCAAATAGAAGATGATGTTGTGTTGTCAATGCTTATTCTGCGTTTAAAATAATTATTTTGGACAAGCGTAATAAATTTGTTTGCGACAATAAACAATAAACGGATTTGCGCTTGCTTGCCATCTATAGCTCTGATAAATAACATAGAGTGATTAACACGTCGATAGCAAAACCGCGTCAAAGGAACATGATCCATGGCCGATAAACAAGCCACTGCCATCTCGCCCACGCGGGCGGACGATTATCCTGAATGGTACCAGCAGGTGATTCGCGCCGCCGACCTCGCGGAACTTTCGCCCGTGCGCGGGTGCATGGTGATTAAGCCCTGGGGTTACAGCATCTGGGAAAATATCCAGCGCGTGCTGGATGGCCGGTTCAAGGCCACCGGGCACCGCAACGCTTATTTCCCGCTCTTTATTCCGTTGAGTTTCCTGGAGAAGGAAGCCAAGCACGTGGCGGGCTTTGCCAAGGAATGCGCGGTGGTTACGCATCACCGCCTGGAGCTTTCGCCGGCAGGCAAACTGGTGCCCGTGGGCGAACTCGACGAACCGCTGGTGGTGCGGCCGACTTCGGAAACCATTATCGGCGCCATGTTTGCCAAGTGGGTGCAGTCTTACCGCGATCTGCCGCTCCTGATCAACCAGTGGGCCAACATCGTGCGCTGGGAGATGCGCACGCGCATGTTCCTGCGGACCACGGAATTCCTGTGGCAGGAAGGCCACACCGCCCATGCCGGCGAGGCGGAAGCTCGCGAAGAAACTGAGCGTATGCTGAAAGTCTACGCCGAGTTTGCCGAGGGCACCATGGCCATGCCGGTGAGCATGGGCGAAAAAACTGAATCCGAACGCTTCCCCGGAGCGGTGGCCACGTACAGCATCGAGGCCATGATGCAGGACCGTAAGGCCCTGCAGGCGGGCACTTCCCATTTCCTGGGCCAGAATTTTGCCCGGGCCTGCGGAATCAAATTCCTGGATGCCAACGGCCAGGAAAGCCTGGCCTGGACCACCTCCTGGGGAGTTTCCACGCGCCTTATCGGCGGACTTATCATGACCCATAGCGACGACGATGGACTCATCCTGCCGCCGCGCCTGGCGCCGTCTCACGTCGTGATCCTGCCGGTTATTCACAAGGATGCCGATCGCGCCAACGTCCTGCAATATTGCGACCGCGTGGCCGCGGAACTGCGCGCCGTCTCCTATGATGGCCGTCCGTTGGCGGTGGAAGTGGATGCGCGCGAAGGACGGGGTGGGGAGAAGGTGTGGGGCTGGATCAAGAAGGGCATTCCCGTGCGCCTGGAAATCGGACCGCGCGATATGGCCGCCGACGCCGTTTTCATGGGGCGGCGCGACAAGCCGCATAAGGAGCGCCGGAGCGTGCCGCGTGCCGAGCTGGTGCAGACCATCGGCGCGCTGCTGGATGAAATCCAGGAGAGAATCCTGGCACGGGCGCGCGCCTTGCGCGAGACGCATACCCGCCGGATAGACAGCCGCCAGGAGTTTTACGAGTTTTTCACGCCGCGTAACGCCGAGAGGCCGGAAATTCACGGCGGCTTTGCGTTGTCCCATTGGGGCGGAGACACGGCGGCGGAAGAAAAGCTGAAGACCGATTTGAGCGTCACCATCCGATGCATCCCGCTGGATTCTCCGGATGAGCCGGGGACCTGTCCCTTCACCGGCAAACCCAGCCCCCGCCGTTTGCTGTTTGCGAAGGCCTACTAACGCGGGCTGTAAATGTGGCCCCTCACCTCAGTCCTCTCCCGAGGGAGAGGATGAGGTCTCGTCAACTGACAACTTTCCGCCAGAGGCGGATCCGCCATTGGCGGAAAAAATCGTGCTGTATTATCAACGTTTTTATACACTCTGAAATTATTGTTTTGGACAAATATGTCCGCAGATATATTCTCGGGCTGTGCCGGCGTTGTGCGTTTATTATTGCCTTTTACATCGTTCTGGTTATCACGCCAAGCACAAGTTCATACGGATTACACCTCGATCACAGCGGTAAGGTTGTCGGCGGCAAAATGCGGGTTAAGCGTGCCTGTTTCCTCGTCCACGAGCTTGCGGAGATAGGCCTCCAGTTCGCGTTCGTATTCGCATTCGCGCGCGCTGTTGCTTAGCCATTGGCGGGCCGACATCAGGCTGTGTTCGCCGGATTCGGCTTCGCGCGCGCTGTCGTACCGGTTGACGATGTCGGGTTCAAGGAAATGTTTCAGAACGTGGATGAATTCGATATTGTCCAGCACCTCGTTCGGCAAGTATTGCTCGATCCGGCTGGCCAGGATGGTTTTAAAATCCAGCAGATTATTTTCGTTGGAATCAGCCATGCTGGCAATTTGATGGCCCTTCAGCATTTCCAGGCCAACCAGGCCGGTGCTGAAGATATCCGACTGGATAAATCCCGGCTCGCGGCGGTGGCTTTCCGGCGCCATGTAAAGCGGGCTGCCCAGGAGGATGTTGACCTGTTCTCCAATCCGCGCCGCGCGGCCGAAATCCACCAGTTTTACCGTGCCCTGAATATTGACCATGATGTTCGTTGGCTTGATGTCGCCGTGAATAAACCCGTTATCATGCAGCACCGCGATGCCGCGCAAAACATTGCGCAGAATATAAAGCGCCAGGCCGGATTGCAGGCTGACCCGGCCATCCTCAATCCGGAAGAGGACATTAAGGAAATGTTCCCATTCCGCGGGCGTGCTGCGCGCCCGGGCGATCTCCATGTGTTTGGCGTCAATCAGAAACTGCAGGTCCACTCCGTCAATTATTTGCATGTGCGTGTAGCCGATGCCGTTGCATTCCTCGTAGAAATCGCTTGACACCATGTTGACGTTGTTGATCGGCTGCAACAGCGATATCTGCTTGGCGATCCGGCCCATGTCCGTCCAATACTTGGCCGCGCCGGAATAAATGCCCGGGTCGAACAACTTGATGGCGTGATGAGTCAGGCAAGCGCGCGCGCCATGGCGTGTGGCCAGAAAGACCACCCCCTGCCGTCCGTGCCCCAGTTCCTTGACGAACTGATAGGCCACGGGATAGGGGATGGCGCGCGCGCGGATAAGCGCGCGGTAATTTTTCAGCAGATCCGCGAATTCGCCGTCAACCGGCGCGGAAACAGACCCTGGCGGGGAATCGGAAACGGAGGACCCGGGGAGAAAAACCGTTGGCGGATCCATGACCACTGTAGATTGCATGGTATCGATATCATTCATGGCGGGCATTATATGCGCGGGCCGCTGTTTGGCAAGTGTTTGCAAAATATAGTTTGTGCCAAGCATTTTTTGACAAAGTGCGCCAATCCTGTTAAGTTCACCATTCATGCAATGGCTGATTCATAAAATTATCGGTACCAAGCACCAGCGCGATCTCCGCAAGCTGCGGCCGCTGGTGGAGCGCATTAACGCGCTGGAACGTGAATACCAGTCCCTTCCCGACTCCCAGTTGCAGGCCAAGACCGCCGAATTCAAGGAGCGCCTGGCGCGTGGCGCGACGTTGGACAGCCTGTTGTGCGAGGCCTTTGCCGTGGTCAAGAACGCCTGCCGGCGGCTGGTAGGCACGACCATCACCGTGTGCGAACACGAAATGGTCTGGGATATGGTGCCCTTTGACGTTCAGCTCATGGGCGGCATGGTCCTGCACCATGGCCAGATCGCCGAGATGGCCACGGGCGAAGGCAAGACCCTTGTGGCCACCATGCCGCTCTACCTCAACGCGCTGCCGGGCGGGAGCGCCCACCTGGTGACGGTCAATGATTACCTGGCGCGCCGCGATTCGCAGTGGATGGGCGCGGTCTTCAAATACCTGGGGCTCACCGTCGGCTGCATCCAGAACCAGATGAACCAGGCTGAGCGCCGGGAGCAGTATGCCTGTGACATCACCTACGGCACGAACAGCGAATTCGGCTTTGATTACCTGCGGGACAACGGCATGGCTTTTACCCGGGCGGATGTCGTTCAGCGCGAGCACTCTTATGCGATTGTGGATGAAATCGACAGCATCCTGATTGACGAAGCCCGCACGCCCCTCATTATTTCCGGTCCCGCGCCGGTTTCGACGCACCAGTATGCGACCATGACGCCGCTGGTGGAGCGCCTTGTCCGCAAACAGCGCGAACTCTGCAATTTGCTGATGCAGGAGGCCAAGGAAAGCCTGGATAAAGGCGATACGGAGAAAGCCCGCCAGCGTCTATACCAGGTCCGCCACGGCATGCCCAAGCACAAACAGCTGTTGCACCTGCTGGAGGACACGGCTATCCGCAAACTCCTGGAACAGGCCGAAAGCTCGTTTCTTACGCAAATGTACAAGGAGCAGGCGCGCGCCCTCAGCGAGGAGTTGTTTTTTACCATCGACGAGCGCGGGCATGACGCCACGCTGACCGAAAAAGGCTGTGCGGCCATGAATCCCGCCGATCCCGATGCCTATGTTCTGCCGGACCTGATTTTGCACATGGCCGTCATTGACGGCCAGGCAGACCTTTCGCCACAGGAGAAGCTGGAGCGCAAACAGCAGGTCCAGAACTCGTTTGCCGAGAAGAGCGAGCGGATCCACAACGTGGACCAGCTGATCCGCGCCTACTGTCTTTATGAAAAAGACGTGGAATATGTGGTCCAGAACAACCAGGTGCTGATTGTGGACGAATTCACCGGCCGCATTTTGCCGGGCCGCCGCTGGAGTGACGGGCTGCACCAGGCCATCGAGGCCAAGGAGGGCGTCACGATCGAGCGCGAGACGCAGACGCTGGCCACAATCACCATCCAGAACTATTTCCGCCTGTACAAGAAACTGGCCGGCATGACCGGCACCGCGGAAACGGAGGCCAACGAGTTTCGCGACATTTACCATCTGGATGTGATTGTGATTCCCACCAACCGCCCGGTGCGGCGGGTGGACACTAACGATGTGGTGTATCGTACGCGCCGCGAGAAATTCAGCGCCATTCTTGATGAAATTTCCGACTGTCACAAACGCGGACAGCCGGTGCTGGTGGGCACGATCTCGGTGGAAGCCTCGGAGCTGTTGAGCCGGATGCTTAAACACGCGGCGATCCCGCACAATGTGCTCAATGCCAAGAACCACGAGCGCGAAGCCGAGATTGTCATGCGCGCCGGGCACGCCGGCGCCGTGACCATTGCCACCAACATGGCCGGACGCGGAACGGATATCAAGCTGGGCGAGGGGGTCGTGTATCTGCCCAAATCACTGATCGAATCCGGGATTACACTGCATGACCGTGTGGACGGCACGCCCCTGCGCGCCAAGTTATTGGAAAAACCATGCGGCTTGCATGTGATCGGTTCCGAGCGGCACGAGTCGCGCCGAATTGACCGCCAACTGCGCGGGCGCTGCGCGCGCCAGGGCGATCCCGGATCCTCCCGGTTCTATGTCTCCCTGGAGGACGACCTGATGCGGCTCTTTGGATCGGACCGTATTTCCGGCATAATGGGCCGCCTGGGCATCGAGGAAGGACAGCAGTTGGAGCACCCCTGGCTGAACCGTTCCATCGAGACGGCCCAGCGGCGTGTGGAACAACACAACTATTCTATCCGCCGGCGTACGCTCGAATACGATGATGTGATGAATAAGCAGCGGGAAATCATTTATGGGTTCCGCGGGGACATTGTGAAGGGCGAGCAGGTCCGCGAACACCTCTACGACCTTGTGGCGGACGTCATCGAGATTCAGGCGCAGGAAGCGTTCAGTGACGGCAAGATCGAGCTGATGAATAATTTCAGCACCTGGGTCAATTCCACTTTTCCGGTTGGTTTCAAACCGGAAGAACTGATCGGCGAAGGAATGGATGCGGAAACGGCCACGGCCAAGGTGTTTGAACGCGTCAAACGCGCCTATGAGATGAAGGTCGAGATTGAGGACCCCGCCATGTTGCCCGGCATGGAGCGCTTCATCCTCCTGCACGCCATTGACACTCACTGGCAGGATTACCTGCGTGCCATGGATTATCTGCGCCAGAGCGTGGGCTTGCGGGCCTATGGCCAGCAGGACCCGTTGGTGGAATACAAACGCGAGGCCTATGCCATGTTTTCCTCGCTCATGGACACGATCAAGAGCGAGGTGGTCACCCGGATATTCCGCTCCACCACTTCCCTGAAGGGATACGAGCGTCTGGTGGCCTCCATGCCGGTGCGCCTTGTGCATAATGAGGTTACAACCCTCGGCGGCGGCGCTGCCAGCGCGGGGAGCGTTGAAAGGGGAGCGTCAAGCAGAAATAACGAATCGCTCCCCGTTCACCGGGATGGCGCCAAGGTCGGTCGCAACGATCCCTGCCCCTGCAAGAGCGGCAAGAAATTCAAAAAATGCTGCGGCCGTTGATGAAATGTCGAATGGCGAATGACAGCACTTTAAATAACGAATTACGAATGATTCGCGAATGAATAATGAGTTGTCGAATAATCGCCGTTCGAAATTCGACATTCGAAATTCGACATTCGGCATATTTCCGGGGATCTTGGCGTCAGTGCTGTCCGGCCTGCTCCTCTTTGCCGCCTTCCCTCCGTTGGAGTGGTCGGTCCTGGCATGGGTTGCCCTGGTCCCTTTACTGGTGATCAGCGCCGCGGCCACGCCGCGCATCGCGTTCCGCTGGGGCTTATTGGCCGGACTGGTTTTCTGGCTGTCGTCCCTGGTATGGCTGACGCGCGTATCCTGGGCCGGCTGGTTTATGCTGTGCCTGTATTGCGCGCTCTTTATGGGCTGTTTTGCGCTGAGCGTTGCATGGTGGGTTGCCTGCAAAGGCCTTCAGCCGCGCCAGGGGAACCCGCTGATGATGCTATCCATCCCGGCATTATGGGTCGGATGGGAATACCTGCGCTCCACGCTTTTATCCGGTTTTCCGTGGAATCCGCTGGGCGCCAGCCAGTATGCGAACCTGTCGCTGATTCAAACGGCGCAAATCGGCGGGGTTTATCTTGTTTCTTATCTGGTGGTCCTGGTCAATGCGGCCGGGGCGCTTATCCTGATTCAATCCATTCGCCGTCAGCCGGATAAGCACCGGCGCATGCACCCGGAATTGCTCATTGCCCTGTTCGGGATCGGCCTGGCGCTCCTGTATGGATATTCGGCCTTGCGCCGGCTGCCGGAGACAAGGCAAACTCTCAAAGTCACGGCTGTGCAGGTTAATATTCCCCAGCTCGAAAAATGGTCGGAGGCTTGGACAACGGAAATCAACAACCGTCTGCGGCGCACCAGTCTGCATGCGGTCGAACATTGCTCGCCCGACCTGATTGTCTGGCCGGAAACCGTTGTGCCGGACTTTGTGCGCATCAGCCGGGTCAGCCAGAAAGTTGTTGCCGACGTGATTCAACACGGTACGCCGCTGCTCATGGGTTCTATGGACTTCGAGGATTCGGGCCGCTCCACAAAATATTTCAACAGCGCCTTCCTGTATCAGCCGGGAGAAGCACCTCCGCAAACCTATGCCAAGCGCCATCTGGTGCTGTTTGGCGAATATATTCCGCTGGAGCGGTGGTTTCCTTTCCTGCGCGTATTGACGCCCGTTGAGGAGAGCTTTACGCCCGGCCGGGAAGCTGTCGTGTTCCGGCTGGGGCAGCGGGCTTTTTCGGTGCTGATCTGTTTTGAGGACACGGTGGCGGGGTTGGCCCGGGACTGTGTGCGCGCCGGTGCCCGCCTGCTCATAAATCAAACTAATGACGCCTGGTTCGACCCCTCGTGGGCCTCGCGCCAGCACATGGCCCAGTGCGTCTTCAGGTGCGTGGAGAACCGGGTAGACGCCGTGCGCGCAAGCAATACGGGCATAACGTGCTTTATCGATCGCCAGGGGCGTATTGTCAGCATGCTGGGACGCGCCGAGGGGCCTTTGCCGGATCCCGACTACCTGACTTGCACCGTCAGCCTGCCGCCGGCGGATATGCCGCTGACGTTTTACACGCGACATGGCGATATCCTGGGCTTAGGTTGCGCCGCGTTTACCCTGACCTTGCTCATGGCGATGGTGTGGCTGCGGCGGAACCACAAATCGGATGCAGAATAAAGTTCCCGGTTACCGGCGGGCAATTAATCATGCCCCGCCCGTTAATCGATGCGGCCGGCCTGAATTGTGAATGTCTGGATGAAAATGAACCAAGATATGAACATGCCGATTGCGTTATCGTTATTCGACCTGTTCAAGGTGGGGCCGGGTCCATCCAGCTCGCATACCATCGGCCCCATGCGGGCCGGTTATGACGCAATCGGTGAAATGGCGAAACTGCCTGCGTCGCAAATTGAACAAGCCGATCAGATCGAGGTCCATTTGTACGGATCCCTGAGCGCAACCGGCAAGGGCCACGATACGGATCGCGCCGTGCTGGCGGGCTTGATGGGCGTCAGCCCGTCCGATTGTCCGCCGGATTTATTACCCGGTCTCTTGCAGCAGGCCGGGCAAGTCCACAATGTGCGCCTTGGTGCCAAGGTGTTTCCAATGACGCAAGCGCAAATAGTTTTTGATCATTGCGCCGCGCATTTTCCGTATCCGTGCGCCCTGACTATCCGGCTGACGTCAGGCGCCCGCGTGCTTTTCGAAAGGGAGTATTACTCCGTGGGCGGCGGTTTTATTCAATGGAAAGGCTGGAAGGCCCCGGCGCGCGGCGAGCCGGTTTATCGTTATTCTACGGCCCTTGGCGTTCGATCCCTGCTGGCCCGCGAAAATATTCGCATGCATGAGATGATGATCGCAAACGAAAAAGCGATCAGTGGCCTCGGTGAACAGGCAATTTGCGATCATATGGATGCAATCATTGCTGCGATGGAAGCCTCCGTTGCGCGGGGAATCGCAACCGAAGGTCCATTGCCGGGTTCGTTGAAAGTTCAGCGCAAGGCTGCGAGCCTGGTCCGCCGTGCCAGGCACATGCCGGGCACTCCTGAGAATTTAATGTTGCGCCTGGCCGCATATGCATTTGCCGCTTCTGAAGAGAACGCAGCGGGGCATCCGATCGTGACGGCGCCGACCTGTGGCTCTGCCGGCGTTATACCGTCGGTTCTCTGCATCATGAAGCAACATCTGCATATGCCGGCGGAAACCATTTACCGGGGTTTGCTGGCCGCGGGGCTGGTGGGTTTCCTGGCCAAGCATAATGCCACCTTGGCCGGATCCGAGGCCGGCTGTCAGGCCGAGATCGGGGTGGCCGCGGCCATGGCCGCGGCCATGCTTTCATATGCGCACGAGACGGATTTCCGTGTGACCGAAAATGCAGCCGAGATTGCGCTGGAGCATCACCTGGGCATGACGTGCGATCCCGTTGGCGGGTACGTGCAAATCCCGTGCATTGAGCGCAACGCAATGGGTGCGGTCAAAGCTTACGTGGCCTGGCTGCTTGCCAGCGATGAGACCATGCGTTCCCACAAGGTTGATTTAGACAAAACCATCCTGGTCATGTATGAAACCGGCAAGGACCTGCAGTCCAAGTACCGGGAAACATCTGAGGGCGGATTGGCCAAATACGTGTATTAAGCCGGGGGAACCCTGCGCGTGCCTGATGTCTATGATGCCCGTCATAGCTTTTGTCCTGCCCCGCATCGCTGGGCGGCCTTGTCTTGGCTGGACATGCAGGGAGGCAAATGCTATATTTACCATCAGCCAAGGCGGTCTTGCGTCGCTGCGAATGGAGATACCGGAAATGCAGGTGCGGGTTCATCTCATTATTTCCGGCCGGGTGCAGGGCGTGGGGTTCCGTCACAATTGCGTGCAGGCGGCGCGCAAATACGGCGTGCATGGCTGGGTGCGGAATAGTGAGGACGGTTGCGTGGAAGTTGTGGCCGAGGGTGAGGAAACAAGCTTGGAAGCGTTTGTGTGCTGGTGCCGGTGCGGCCCGCCGGCTGCTTCCGTTTTGGCCTGCCGGGAATCTTATGCGCAGCCAACCGGCGAGTTCGATTCATTTGAAGCGGCGTTTTAGAAATTTTATCCCATGAACAAAAACAAACTGCTGACCGAGGCTTTTCGTGATCGCGTGATGGGGCTTTTCCAGTCGCCGGGAAGCGTGCCGCTGACGGCTGACCAGATTGCAGTGGCCCTGGCGCTGCACGGGCCTGCCCGCAAGCAAGTAGGAACGCTTTTGGAATGGATGGTCCGCAATGGCGAGATCGTGCGCATTCGCCGGAACCATTACTCGTTGGGTAAACCGGCCGACCTGATCACAGGGCAGCTTGATATCCTGCGTTCCGGGAACGGCATTGTCCAGCCTTTGGATGGGTCCGTCGAGATTTTTGTGGCGCGTGATGACGTAGGCACCGCCATGCCCTCCGACCGTGTCGTGGTGCGCCTGGACCCGGGCCAGGTGGACCCGGAAACCAGGGTGCGCCGGACCGGCAAAGTGATCAATATCCTGGAGCGTTCGCGCCGGGCGATTGCCGGAACTCTGAAGGCCACCCCTCGTTTCCATTATGTCGTGCCGATAGATCCGGCCTATTCGCAAGATTTTTACGTATCCAATACCAAGGGCGCCCGCGTCGGCGACCGGGTAGTCATTCAGTTCACAGAATGGCCGAACAAACACGTCAGCCCGGAAGCTGAAATCATCGAAGTGATCGGCCCGGAATCTGATCCTTCGCTGGACACGCTGACCATCATCCGGCACTACAGCCTGCGGGACACCTTCCCTGCGGAGGTTATCCGGGAGGCGGAGGCTTCGCCCGATCGCCTGGCTAATCCGGGCGACCGCCGGGATTTTCGCGATCGTTTCATTTTTACCATTGATCCGACTACGTCGCGAGATTATGACGACGCGCTTTCGTTGGTGAGAGATGCGCGCGGCCGGCGGGTGCTCGGGGTGCATATTGCCGACGTTGCCCATTTTGTCCGCGCGGGCGGCCCCATGGATCATGAGGCGCGAATACGCGGCAACAGCGTGTATCTTCCGGATAAAGTACTGCCGATGCTTCCCGAGCAGCTATCCAATGGCTTGTGCAGCCTGCGTCCTGATGAAGACCGGATGGCCTTTTCAGTCTTGATCACCTTCGGCGAAGATGGTGTGCCGGTGCATTCCGAATTTTGTAAAAGCTTGATTCGCTCGCGCTTGCGGTTGACCTATGAGCAGGCCCTCGCGCTCCTGCAGTCGCAAGACTCCCGTGCTCTTCCCGAGACCGCCAAGGTTACTCCGGACCAGCGTGCCGTGCTGATCCAGATTCATCGGCTGGCCCAGCAGATGCGTCAGCGGCGCTTTGCCCAGTATGCGCTGGATCTGGACATGCCGGAATATGAAGTCATCATGGGACCGGACGGCATGATTGTGGATATCCGCCAGAACCTGACAGACATTTCACATGCCTTGATCGAAGAATGCATGGTGGCCGCCAACGAGGCCGTGGACCGGGAACTCAGCACGCGCGGGTTTGAGCTCATCCATCGAGTGCACGAGTCGCCTGCGCCGGAAAAACTGGAGATACTGGCGGCCCAGCTGGCGGACATGGGTTTCCATCCCGGCGATCTCTCCAAGCGCAAGAACATTACGGATTTTCTGGTGTCGGTGCGCGGACAGCCCCTCGAATATGACGCCAAGCTGGCGACGCTGAAAAGCATGAAACGCGCCCTGTATTCGCCCCTGGCGCTGGGTCATTATGGGCTGGCCAAAAAATTTTACGCGCACTTTACATCGCCCATTCGGCGCTACCCGGACCTGGTGGTGCACCGTATTCTACAGGCCATGCTTACCCAGCATCGCAGTCCCTATGCGCATGGCGATCTTTCGGCCCTCAGCCTGTCCTGTTCGCGGACCGAGCAGGTGGCCGAAACGGCGGAAAAGAACCTGCTGGAGATCAAGAAATACCGTTTTCTGGAACAGCAAATTGCCCGGAAAGAGCCGAAGGTATATGATGCCATCGTCGTGCGCGTGAAAAATTTCGGCCTGTTTGTCGAGCTCACCCGGTTACAGGTCCAGGGCCTGGTGCACGTATCCACCCTGTCACGTGAGTTTGTGCGTTATGATGAAAGGCGCCAGGTATTGCGCGCCGGCAAGATTACGTTCACCCTCGGCGACCGCTTGCGCGTTTTTGTTGCCCGCGTTGATTTTGACAAGCGGCAGATTGATTTTGCCGTTGCGGACGATTCCCGCATTGCCGGTGCCGCCGCGGCCGCTCCGAAAAGCCGGCCGTCCGGAAAAGAGCATGGAGCCCGCCGCCGGCAGGGCCGGCATCAGAATCGCAGGTAAGCGCGGGCTCTGTTTTGATTTGTAATTGGCCGCAGGATGGTTTAAATTAAAACTAATAAGGAGGTTCTTCATGAAAGCGATTGTGAATGCGGATGAATGCACCGGCTGCGGGTTGTGCGCCGATAATTGCCCGGCTGTATTTGAAATCGACAATGGCGTTGCCAAGGTTCTTGTCGCGAGCGTGCCCGCAGATGCCATGGATGCCTGCCGGGACGCCGCTGCCAATTGTCCGGTCGAGGCC
Source organism: Kiritimatiellia bacterium (assembly GCA_028718125.1). Taxonomy (GTDB): domain Bacteria; phylum Verrucomicrobiota; class Kiritimatiellia; order JAAZAB01; family JAAZAB01; genus VSJD01. Next base: position 13,642 of record JAQUMN010000021.1, on the reverse strand, counting down.
ATCAAAATCGAAGAATAACCGATGACTATTATCAACCAGCTGTTGGCGGCCCGGAAAATGTTTTTGCCGAAACGCAAGCCGCCTCAGGATCTGGTAGCAGTGGATTTTGACGCGGCCGCGGTCCGCTGTGTTCGTTTGAAATTGAACGGCGCTGAAGTTGCTGTGGTTGCCGCGGATATATTGCCGGCCGTGGATATTGTCGACGAGGTTCAAGCCCGGGCCTTTGAACTGCCCAAGAACATGGAGTCTCGTTATGTCGCCATCTGCGTTCCGGGGGATGATGCCGTCGTCAAGTTGCTGAATTTGCCGGGCGCTGCCGACGGCCAGATTGAGGAACAGATCCGTGAACACATGGGTGTGGAGGAAATTTCCTACAGGTTTGGCTACCGGATCGTCAGCCAGACGCACTCCGAGACGCGATTGCTAACCGTGGCCATTCCGGAACCGCAAGTTCAGGCGGCCTGCGGCATATTTCCTTCCGGCCTGCCGGCTCCCATTTCCGTAGAATTGGGCGGCCTGGCGACGATGTCTGCGTTTATGCATGGTCCGGGCAAATCTGCTCAGGATGAAGCCGTCGGGGTCATTGAGTTCGGGTCCCGCGTCACATATTTCGCTTTTTTCAAAAAATGCGAGTTGCTTCTGATCCGGAAATTTGATTTCGGCCATTTCAGCCTGCTTGAGCGTATCGAGAAAAGCATGGGCGTAGACCGCCAGACAGCCCGGAATATTGTAGTGGACCGGTCCTTTGATATTTCCCATCTTGTCAAGGATTTAGCCGATCCGTTCATCAAACAGCTGGTCATATCCAAGCATTTTGTGGAGCGGCGCGCAAACTGCAATATTTCCAAGATCTTTGTGCCCGATGATCAGTGCGTGTCGCGCGATTGGCTGAATGAAATCAAGGCGGCCTTGGGATTGGACGCCTGCACGTGGCAGCCGTTTGACGATGTCAAGCTGATGCCCGGTGCGATTCCTGATCGATTTGAGAAATGCCGGTCTCAATTTGCCGCGGCCATTGGCGCCGCCTTGTCAATTTCTGAGGAAAGCCTGGCTGAATCGGGAGATTGAAGACGATGAATCTGCAAGTGGATTTTTTGCTCGACAGTGAGCGCCGCAGTGGCAGTACGGTGAGCCGGAAATTCGTCGTCCGCTTGGCGGCTGTAGTTATTCCCGTCATTCTGCTCGGCTTATTTGCCGCGCTTGTCACGACTTACCAGGCGTCCAAGAACGATCTTGGCCTTGTTGAGCAGGAAAAGAAGCAGATTGATCCCGAGCATAAAAAGGTCGTAAATCTTGAGAAGGAATTGAAAGGCGCCCGCGACTTAAAGGCGGCCATCCAGGGGTGGAGCGATTCGCGAATTGATGCCTATCGTCTGTTGCGCGGGCTACAGCGCGCAGCGCCGCCAAACATTCAGCTGACCCAGTGGGTTTTTAGCGAAAAAACAGAATTGGTAGGCGGCGTATTCGGAAGGACCGCTGGAATCTACATGAAAGGCAAGGTTGCCGGGGAACGTCCGGAAGCCGATGTACAGCGCTTGTACCAGGCGTTAAAAAGCGAGCCGCCATTCCCGGACATCATGGCGGAAGTTGCGGTCAAGCGCTTTGCCGCCTCGGAAGGGCTTGCTGAGCCGGGCGGCCGTGTTTTTGATATCGAGTGTATATTGAAACCGCGTCTATTGGTCCTGCCGGTTAGCCCGGCGGCGAAGCCCAAGTGACGGAAACCAGACGACGGATGACGGACGGCACAACTTCGAATGCCCAACGGCGAATTAAAGATCAAGCGGCAGACGAGATAACACCGAACACTGAATGGCGCCCATGACCCTGACAAAACAACAGATCCAGCTATGGGCTATCGGCGCTATCGGCGCAGCCATAGCCTGCTTTGTGATCATTCAGTTTGTCGTAGTTCCCATGGTCAATTCCTTGAAAGATAACCGCAAAAATACTCTCGCGCTGCGTGAGCAGCTGGATAAAGCCAGGGACGTGATTGGGACGGGAGTTGGTCTCCAGCGGGATCTTAGTCGGATTCGCGCCGATATCGGCGTTTTGGCTACAAATATACCGCTGCCTGTGCTTGGCAATTACCTGCTTGGCAGAGAACAGCAGATTCGCTCCTGCTGTGCGGAGGTGAATATGAAAGTCGCCAGCGTGACGGAATATGATGTGCTCGCCGTGTCCGGATGGAACAGTCTATTCAAGATCTATCGGGTACGCGTTGTCGGGCAGACGGGAATCAACAATCTGGCGCGTTGCTTCCATGCGATTCAGAAACGCAATCCCCTGATGTCCGTGACGGCGATCAACATAACACCGCAGGACGGCGCCCCTGACATCCAGAATGTAAGCTTTGTGGTGTCCTGGCTGATTTGGGCTGACCCGGATAAACGTCCGGCATTTTTGCTGGAATCTGCAAAAAAAATGCCGGCCCCGACTACGGCTCCAAAACGATAATAATTTTGATGTTGCCGTTCGCCCCGGCGAACGTGGCGTTAGGCGTTGATATAAAATACCGGCTATTATGAAGTCCTTAATACCATGCCTTGTTATCAGCGTGTTGGTCGGTTCTCTGTTTGCCGCTAATGCGGACCCGCAACCACGGTCGCCCGCCGATCGCAACCCGGCGGCCGGGAGCGAGGTTGATTATGCGCTTAACTTGCGGGATCCTTTCAGTCCTGTCGGTTATCGCCCGCCCATGTCGGAAGGATGGAGGCCGGCGGCGGACGCATCGGCCGTTTCCAATGTTCCGCCGCCCAGTATTGATCTCATGGCCAGGGCAAAAGACCTGTTGCGCGTTAGCGGGATTGTTAAGCGCGGGAATACGTATGTAGCCAATGTCAACGGAACAATCGTTAAAGCCGGTGATGAGGTTGGCGTCACGGTGGACGGGCATACGATTGTGTTTCTTATCCGCGCCATTTCGATGCAGCGGATTGAGATTGAGCCGCGGAAGTAGCCGGGAGATTCAAAGGGCAATATGATTCTCTGTCTTTGTCCTTGATGTAACCGCCGGAATTCATTAACTTTATGAACGTAATTGCATTCCAGGAGGGGGTTATGAAGATATGGCGCATCCTAAAGCTGGTTAGTGTTCCGATTGTCTGCCTGGCCGCGCTGCTGGCTTTCAGTGGGTGTGAGGGCACAACCGACGAGGAAAGCAGCGGGGTTGACGCTTATCTCGCCGCGCATCCGTATGCTTCCGCGTCCCGGGACGACCCTCTGCCGGTTGTCCTGGCGCTTACCCCCCTCCAAGCCACCGCCAGTATTATCGGCCAGACGATTGCCTTCACGGCCAGCGGCGGGGTGGGCGATTATCATTGGGGCGTATCCGACCCTGCCGATGGGAGTATGGAGTCCACTGGCGCTAATCAAGCCTTATACATCTGCCTGCAGGTGGGTAACAACGATGTGATTGTTCAGGATGATGGCGGCCATTTCGCGGCGGCGCATATTTCCCCGGTGGTAAACACCATGACAATTTCACCGGCTTCGGTTTCGCTTGTCGGCGGAGCGAGAAGCGTATCGCTTGCCGTGGCCGGCGGTACGCCCCCTTATGCCTGGACTTCCGGAAATACATTGCTGGGCACCGTTTCGTATGACCGAAGTTCCAGTTACGTGGCGGCTTATACGGCCGTGGCCGGCGCCTATGGCGTGAATGTCATAACGGTGCATGATGCCGAAAACCGGATTGCTTCGGCCCAGATTACCCAGACTCCATAAAGATTGATGGGGCACATGTATTAGTTGCGGCCAACGACCGCTTTGAGGAACATCATGAGAAAAGTTTCCACGGCAACGACCATGCTTGTTACCGGCATTGTTTTTTCGTCTATCGCCATCTTTTTGCCGGCTCAGGACGCGCAGACGACGGACACCGGGCAACCGACGAACGATGTTTCATCCCCGGCGCCTGCTGTCGCGGCAGCGGCTCTTACAAACGCCGCGCTGCCCCGTAGCGAGGCAAGTGGCGGAGCCGAGGTTGAAGAACAAATAACGAAGAACAATATTCCGCCTGCCGGCGGGAAGAGCGGCAACGCCGAAGGCGTGGTTGAAATTATGGTCGGCTCTAAGACCGGCGCGCCGCCAGAATCCGTGGAAACAGATAACAGCGCCGCCTCAAGGCTGATCACCGTGGCGTTTGATAATGTGCCTGTCCAGGACGTGGTTAACATGTTTGCCCAGATTTCGGGCGCCAACATCATCATGGCCGGCTCGTTCAGCAACATGTTTATCACGGCCAACCTGAAGAATGTGGAATGGAAATCGGCGCTTAATCTGGCCCTGGGCTCGGTGAACCTGTCAATGATCGAGGATCCTTCCGGGATTCTCATGGTCGTCACCTCCGATATGTATCCCAGGAAAATTCAGGAAATCGAGGCCACCAAGCCGCTGGTGACCCGGGCCATTGTCCCGCGCTATCTGAACGCCGTGGATCTGGTGGAACAGATCAAGCTGTTCAAGGTCCTGTCGCCGCGCGGTTCCATTACCACCAGCCAGAGCGCCAGGCAGGATGGGATCAATTTGAAATCCGCGGAGACCAAGGCTGCGTTGACGATTCAGAACCCTAGTATCACGACGGCAATTGTCATCACGGATATAAAGGAATACGTGGACAAGGTGGAAGCGCTGGTTACGACACTGGATAAGCGCGAACCGCAGGTGTTCATCGAAGCTCGAATTATCAATGTGGCCTCCGCGGGCAGCAAAAAGACGGGGATTGACTGGAGCATGCTGGGCGCGTTCGGCGTGCAGGCGGGGCTGAATAATCTGAATTGGAACTACACCGACTCGCATTCCGTCCAGAATTCAAAAAACAACACGTTTAATCAATTTGATAATCGCACCAGCTCGGATAACATCAACCAGATGTATGACATCAATGGCCAGCAATATCAGCAGACAACGACGACGGATCGCGAATCGCCTCCGGATTCGGGCCATTATGTCACGGATGTAACCATAACCCCCACGCGCACAATTGCCGATAACATCTCCCTGGGGCAAAATATAGCCGACGCGCGCGCCGATACGATCCTGGATGCGATGACGCAAACGCGGACGGCTTCCGCCTTCATGAATGTGTCGCAGGTCGCGCTGGTTCTCAGCGCGTTGGAAAATAACGACAACGCGGAAATGATTTCGCATCCCCAAATTGTGGTCGGCAACCGGGTGGAAGCCAAGATTCACGTCGGCAAGCGTTTGCCGGTGCTCCCGACAGTTAAAACCGACAATACGCAGGCAGGCTCAGCCCCCAACATTACCTATTCAGACGGCGCGGAGATCATCCTCGACCTGGGGCTTACCCTGTGGGTTATTCCCGAGATCGATTTGGTGAACAATACCGTCCGGTTGACGGTTCGTCCGGAAACAGCGACCCAAAACGGACAGGTTGTAAACCCGCAGACGGGAAAGACCTATCCCATTGTGGATTCGCGCGACCTGACGACCCGCATCAATGTTCCGAGCGGGCAGACCGTGGCCATCGGCGGTCTGGTCGAGGATAAAACATCGAAGGTTGAGATAAAAGTCCCCGTTCTGGGCGATATCCCGCTGTTGGGCCTGCTGTTCCGGCACACGACGGATCAGGTCACCAAGAATAATTTGATCATAATGATTACACCAACCATCTTGGACGACAGCCGTCCGCTGACCGGCTTGGAAGCCGTGGCCCAGCAAATTGTAGATAAATATGAAAAGATTCCGCTGGCCGCTGTGAAGGCGAATACTTCCAATGCGGTGACCAGCGTGGCGATCGGCACCAATTCGGTTACGCCCTCGGCGGGCATAGGCGGGCAGACGGCAGGCGGACGACAGACGACCGACGACCGAAGGCAGGCGGCAGAAAGCGCGGGACCGGCGCCGGTTGTCGCGCAGCCGGCGGCTTCGGGGGCGGCTGTTCCGGCAGCGGCAGCGCCGGCGGCGGCGCCTGCAAAGCCGTGATGATGTGATCACCGCGAGTAGTCAGAAGCCAGAATTCATAATACGGAATAAAACGCCCGTGTGTATGCCGTCCTGGCACCAGAATTCCTGTTCTTTGGCGACAAGATTATGACCTTCCTTCCCCAAAGCGCGTGGCGCTATGCTGTTCTGATTATTATCCTGTTTGCGATTGTCGCCGTGGCCGCCATGACGATTATTTCCTACCTCCAGGATCAAATTACCGAACAGACTTCCGATGAGACGATTCGGCAGCTAAGCATTGCCATCTGGGCTCTGACCATGGGATGCATGTTCCTGGCCGGAGCTCTGGGATTATGGGCCATCCGCTCCACCTCCGAAATCGAAGGTCGCCGCCGTATCGGCCGGTTCGTGGATACCATGGATTACCTGAGTGACGGCCTGCTGGCCATTGACGGCAGGGGGCATGTGCGGGGATCAAATCCGGCAGCCCGGAAGCTGGCCCCGCATGCCTTGTCATCCGGTAAAACGATCATGCTGCTGGACGTTTTTACCGGCTTGACTGAGGAGGACATGCATCAGCTCCTGGATCCGTTCCAGCCCCGGGAAATAGAAAAAGATTGTGTTTACAGTCAGGGCATGAGGACTTTGCGGTTCCGTTCCCAGCCCTCGGAAGGGCTGATGCTGATTTTGATCAGTGATATCACCACCCATCATTCCCGGGAAATTCGCAAACGCCAGATTGCCCAGCTTCAGATTATAGGACGTCTTGCCGCCGGGGTAGCCCACGATTTTAACAACATCCTGTGTGCGATTTCCGGTCATGCCACGCTGCTTCAGCGCTTTGGCATGGATCCGGAGAACCAGAAACGATCGTTGACGGTCATTACCGAGGAGACACAAAAGGGCGTGGTGCTGTCACGTCAATTATTGGAATTAAGTCGCTCCGGGGCGGAAGGACGGCCCAGCGACAACCTGGCCGGCAATGTCGCGGAAGCTGTCGCCTTATTGCGCGTTGCACTGTCCCAGGAATGGACCGTGAAACAGACAATTCAGGGTTCTCCTGGCTTCGACGGCGCCAGAGGCGACCAGGGGTTGCCCGCCTTTGGCGGCGCCATGGGCGCCCAGGATGCGTATCCGACCGTACCGCTGACGCCGGCCCAGATTGAACAGGTGGTTTTGAACTTGGGTCTCCTGGTGGCCGATGCGCAGTCGCACCCCGGCACGGTAACAATATCGCTGAACCGGCCTGGCCAAGGTCCCTTGCTGGATGTCGGCAACCAGTATGCGGCCGTCATTTTGGTTTCCGGAGAATCGACCCCGCTTACAGAGTTTACCTTGCCGGCACAACCGGTAGCGCCGTTAGCCGATGAAGGCGGCGTCATTTCGTCGGTGGTCAGAACAATCGTTGAGGAAACACATGGTCGTGTTGATCAGCTTGTGGCCGCCGGCGGGTTATGCGTTTACCGCGTCTGCCTGCCGCATCTGGATACGCGTCCGGATATAAACCCATCCGGCAGGCTTACCATGAATCAAATCAGAGCCTTGGTGGCGCAGTGGCGCATTATGCTGGCCGGCACGAGTCAGGAGGTAGATCTGCTCGTAACAAAACTGGTGAGTATCGGCGCGCATGTCGATCGCAAAGCGGACGTCGTTTCGATCCTCTCCGGAGTGGAGCGAACTCCGGAACTGGATGTTTTGGTCATGGAAAAAAGCATCATGGGCGAGGACGCGCACAACCTGCTGAAAGCTCTGCGTGAACTATGCCCCCGGCTTGGGATTGTCATTCTGGGCCAGGACCCTAAACAAACGTATTGGCCGGAAACGCCGGGCATTATCTGCATGCCGCGCATTATTAATCCGGAACACGGGTTTCGCCACTTGATCGATGCCATGTCCGCCGCCGTCCGCGCCGCAACGTAAATTGAGATTGATTGCCTCTCCTGAAGATCGTAACCTTGCTTCCGTCTGTCGGGTGTAACCGGCATGGCTTTTGTCCTGGCCAGCTTAGCTCAGTTGGCAGAGCAGTTGATTTGTAATCAACAGGTCGTCGGTTCAAATCCGACAGCTGGCTCCATGGTGATGTCAAAGCGGGCTAATAACCAACGCGACGGATAGGAATTTCCAATCTGGGTAGCCGCGCCCGTGAGGGCGTGGATTCTTCCGGTGGCCACAGGCTCACGCCCGTGGCTGCATGAAACAGTTGCCGCCTTTGGCGGCCTAATTAAATTCAACAATCAGGATTCATATCATGCAACGAAGTGTTACCGGCAAAATTATCGAGTCTCATCTCGTTAAGGGGCGTCTCATCCCCGGCGAGGAAATCGGATTAAAAATTGACCAGACCCTGACCCAGGATGCCACGGGCACAATGGTCTATTTGCAGTTCGAAAGCATGGGGCTCTCGAGCGTGGCTACCCGGCTTTCTGTCAGTTATGTGGACCATAACACCATCCAGGATGGCTACGAAAACGCGGACGATCATCAATATTTACAGGCGGTGGCGGCCAAATACGGCATCCTGTTTTCAAGGGCCGGAAACGGTATCTGCCATCAGGTCCATCTGGAACGGTTTTCGGCGCCGGGCATGAGCCTGCTGGGCTCGGATTCGCATACGCCCACCGGCGGCGGGATCGGGATGCTGGCCATTGGCGCCGGCGGGATTGATGTGACCTTGGCCCTGGCGGGATCCCCGTTTTTCATGGAATGTCCCAAAATCATTCGCATCAACCTGCATAGCAGCCTGCCGCCTTTCAGTTCGGCCAAGGACGTGATTTTGACCGTGCTTGGCATCCTGACTACCAAGGGCAATACCGGCACAGTGGTCGAATACGGGGGCGATGGCCTGGCCGGCCTTTCCGTGCCGGATCGCGCCACGATCACCAACATGGGCGCGGAGCTTGGTGTGACTACGTCCATTTTCCCCAGTGACCGGGTGACGCTGGAGTTCTTGAAGGCGCAAGGGCGGGAGCAGGTATGGCGGGAAATTATGCCGGATGCCGGCGCGCAATATGCGCGCGTCATTGATATTGATCTGGCCGACGTTACCCCCATGGTGGCTAAGCCGCATAGTCCGGATAATGTTTGCCCCGTGAAGGATATTAATGGCCTGGCCGTGGACCAGGTGACGATCGGAAGCTGTACCAATTCCTCCTACACCGACCTTATGCGCGTGGCGGCCCTGTTAACCGGCCGGCATGTCCATCCGCGCGTAAGTTTGGTCATCGCGCCGGGGTCCAGGCAGGTCTTTCGCATGCTGGCGGAAAACGGCGCGCTCGCGGCCATGGTGTCTGCCGGGGCGCGGATTCTGGAGCCGGTGTGCGGATTCTGCATCGGCAACTGCCATGCCCCGAGCACGGAGGGCGTAAGCCTGCGCACCACCAATCGCAATTTCAAAGGGCGGTCCGGCACCAAGTCGGCATCCGTCTATCTGGTCAGTCCGGAAACGGCAGCCGTAGCGGCCATTCGCGGGGTGGTCACCGACCCGCGGGACGCGGGCTTCGACTACCCGGCGATTGCCATGCCAAAGGCCTTTGTGATCGACGACAGCATGGTCCTGCGCCCGCCTGAGCCGGCCGAGCGCGGCGCCGTGACGATTGTGCGTGGGCCGAATATCGGGGCGCCCCTGCAACTGGAGCCGCTCACGGATTCCCTGTCCGGCGTGGTTGCCATTAAAGTGGGCGATAAAATCACCACGGACGATATCATGCCGGCCGGCAAGCGATTGAAATATCGCTCCAATATCCCGAAATACGCGGACTTTGTGTTTGAGCCTATTGATGCCTCATTCAGTCGGCGTTGCCTGGAGTATAAACAGAAGGGAATAGATGCGATCATCGTCGGGGGCGAGAGCTACGGGCAGGGCTCGTCCAGGGAACATGCGGCCATCTGCCCTCGCTATCTGGGTGTCAAAGCGGTGCTGGCCCGTTCGTTTGAACGCATCCATTTTGCCAACCTGGTCAATTACGGCATTGTGCCGCTGGTGTTTGCGTCCCTGGCTGATTATGCGGCCCTTCAAGCGGGGGATGTTCTCGAAATATCCGGCTTGCTCAATAGCGTGCGTCAGGCCGACTACCTTGTCATAAACAGCAAAACCAAAGGCATGACATTCGAGGGCAAGTTGAATTTAAGCCCCCGCCAGCGGGATATATTGTTGGCCGGCGGAGTGCTTCGGTATGCGCGGGGGCAGAGGACAGAGAACGGATGACAGATCATTGAACGCTAATTACTGATTACTATTTACTGGAGTTTGGAATGAGCACAATCGGCATTATCGGCTACGGTTATGTGGGGCGTTCCGTTGAATACGGGTTTGTGGATTATGATCGAGAACGCGGCTTTGAACCCAAGCACAGCGCCATTATTTATGACAAATATAAGGGGCCGCACGACCTCAATGGGCTCTTGCGCAAAAGCGATATTATTTTTGCTTGCCTGCCTACGCCCTATGATGAGCATAAACTAACCATTGACCTGTCGATTTATGACGAAATAATGGCCAAAATCTGCCCGAAGCTGGCCGGCAAGGGCAAGGTTGTTGTCATTAAGTCCACCGTTGCGCCGGGCACTACCCGGCGGTATGCCCGCCGCTATCCGAAAGTGCCCTTCGCCATGAACCCGGAGTTTCTTACGGAAGCCAATTACCTGCAGGATTTCGTAAGCGCCGATCGGATTGTCGTGGGGGCGGATAACGACTGGGTAGCCCAGAAGGTGATTGATTTGTACCGGACTTGTTTTCCTGCCGCGACGATTGTGCGCCTGAGCACCGCGGCGGCTGAGATTGTCAAATATCAGGCTAACGTCATGCTCGCGGCTAAGGTTGCCCTGTCTAATGTGTTCTATGACCTGTGCCGGGCCCAAAACGTGAATTACGATGACGTCAAAAAGGCCGTGGCGCTGGACCCGCGCATTGGCCGCAGTCATTTGGATGTGACCTCCGAACGCGGGTTTGGAGGCAAATGTTTTCCCAAAGACCTGGGTGCTATTATCGGCCGCTGCCGGGAACTGGGGGTCGATTGCCGGCTGCTTGAAGCCGTGCATGCCTATAATTTGAGGATCCGCAAAGTGCGCGACTGGCGCGAAATTGCAGGCGCCACTGTCGGCGGACGCATTTATCGCCGGGCCAAGGCGGGGAAAACACGGAAAACCAAGTAGGCATCCGCGGAAGATCAGAACAAACATATTGCCTGCGACGGGGCCGCCTTTGGAGGAAACACACGAAGGGAACGCGAGAATCGAAAATCCGATTTACCGTAAAAAATCGTCCACGCTCAGATTGCTGGTGAATTTCGGGTATTATCACAAGTTGGAGCGGGAGAGACTGGCACATACTCAAAACAACCTGTAAGTATTTTTTATCGCGATTTTTTTCGCGTGTTTGGCGGGCATATTCTTTCTGCTATGAATTCATCCGACCACCTTCTGCGGCATAGTGTCCTGCTCATGGCGGCCTCGCAGGTTGGCAGCGTTGCCTGCATGCTTTTTCAAATGGTCATGGGGCGATGCCTCTCGCCCGCGGAATATGGCGTAATGGCATCTATGTTGGGTGTTGTCATGATTGCCGGCATGCCGCTAGGGGCCCTGGGCACGGTGCTGACTTTTTTTAGCGCGCAGCTGCTCCTGCAGAAACGCGCCGGTGATATTTTTCCGCTCATTCGCTCCTGGACGTGGAAGCTTTTGCTCATTTCCATTCCCATGCTAATCGTCGGCATCCTGTGCGGTCATCCGCTGGCAACGTTCTTCAAATTGCCGGACCAGGGCGCCCTTATTATTGCCCTTATTATACTGGCCATCTCTTTTTTCCCGCCCGTCATCGGCGGCGCTCTGGGGGGTATTCAGGCCTTCGGCTGGGCCTCGGTATCCGGCATGAGCTGGGGGGTCGTGCGCCTGGTGGTTGGCGGCGCCCTTGTTTATTTTGTCGCGGCTTCAGCCAAGCTGGCCCTGGCGGGGCAGGGGGTGGCAGTGCTGGTCAGCGCGGGAATTGCCCTGGCCGGCCTATGGATCATTCTGCGTGGGGCGTTGCCCACGGATCAAGCCTTGCCAAGCACCCAGGCCTATTTATGGCGTACTTTGGCGATCCTGGCCTGTTTTGCCTTTCTCATGAACGCCGATGTCCTGATTGTAAAACATTATTTTACGCCCGACCAATCGGGCCTGTATGCGCGGGCGGCCACCATCGGGCGCACGATTATTTTCCTGCCCATGCCGATTGCCGGCGCGCTGTTTCCAAAGACGGTTTCAGATGGCGCGATGAGCGCCAAGCACAACAGGCTCCTGTTGAAGGCGCTCTTTTATACGGCGATTATAATTGTTCCGGCTGCCCTGGCCTGCACTATTTTCCCGCAGTTGCCGCTTGGAATCCTGTATAGTGACTGGCAACCAGATGCGGACATGGTCCAGCTGGTGCGGTGCACGGTCTGGGCCATGGCGCCACTGAGTCTGACTTATATTCTCATGAATTTCGAGCTGGCCCAAAACCGGTTCCGGATGACCGTGCCCCTTGTCGTATGCGTGGCCGGGTATTTGATCGGGGTTGCGCTCTGGCACGATTTTGTCCTTCAGATCGTGGCGATCCTGGCCGCGGTCGGCATCCTGTCTTTGCTGGCGCTGGTCTGGTGCCTGCCGTGGAGAGTTAAAGGCGTTTCGGTTGCTTCTTGACATTCGTCCTCCACCGAATAATCATGCAAACACCTTAACATCGTTCTTGCCGTATTCAATAAATAAGTGCAGACATGAATACCAAATTTAAACGCATTCTGGTTACCGGCGCGACCGGATTTTTAGGGCATCATATCGTTCCGGCCCTGCGGGCATCGTTCGACACCGAGGTCATTGGTGTCGGGCGAAAGGAATATGATTTATTGGCGCCCGGCCGGTCTGAAGCCATGCTTGCGGATATTAAACCCGATGCGGTTGTTCATCTGGCGGCCAAGGTGGGGGGAATTATCGCCAACAACAAATATCCGGCCGATTTTTTCTACCAGAACGTGATGATGAACACGGCCCTGTTTCATGCCGCCTATAAGGCCGGGGTCAAAAAACTGCTCTCCCTTATGGGGGGGTGTTCATATCCGGCCAAAGCAAAGTCTCCCATTGGCGAAGATCAAATGTGGAATGGATATCCCCAGGCCGAAAGCGCAAGTTATTCGGTGGCCAAAAAAATAATATTGGTCCAGTCGTCGACGTATCGGCAACAATACGGGTTCAATTCGATTGTGCTCATTCCCGGCAATGTATACGGAGAGTGGGATAATTTCAACCTGGAGAGCTCCCATGTCATTCCGGCATTGATCCGGAAATATGTGGAGGCCGCCGAACAAGGCCTGCCTGCCGTGACTGTTTTCGGTACAGGCCGGCCGACGCGCGACTTTGTCTATGCCGGCGATGTGGCCGCCACCATCCCCTGGTTCCTGGAAAACTATGACACCAGCGAGCCGGTCAATATTTCCACGGGCACGCGGATAACGATCCGGGAATTGGCGGAAACCGTGAAGCTGGCCGTTGGATTCAAGGGGCAAATTGCATGGGATAAATCCAAACCCGACGGCCAGATGGACAAGATATTCGACGCCGCGCGCTTGCATCGGCTGGGCTTGCGTTGCCGGACTACTCTCGATCAAGGCCTGGCGCGAACTGTAAAATGGTTTTGGCTGCTGCGCCTGCGACTGATCGCGGGGCGTCGGGTGGTCCTTCCTCCACTGCGCCTCATGCTTCTGCCGGATACGCTCCGGCGATATGAGGACAT
>JAQUMN010000020.1 GCA_028718125.1 Kiritimatiellia bacterium | reverse complement strand
ATTCGGTTGCGGCATGGGGCTGGTCACGATTCTCGGCATCGGCATCACTTTTATGAACAAGGCGGTTATCCAATTGCCGTATTGAGGAGCGGAGCGCCAACATGGCCAACGTGCTGTTTAAAATCCGCAAATTGAACAAGGTGTTCAATCTGGGCCACACGACCGTTCACGCCCTCAGCGACGTGAGCCTGGATATTTTTGAAGGCGAATATCTCTCCGTCATGGGCCCCTCCGGTTCGGGCAAAAGTACGCTCTTCAATATGATCGGCGCGCTGGATCGACCGACTTCGGGCGAAATCACGGTCGCCGCCATTGACCTGATGAAGCTCAGCCGCCGCCAACTGGCTTATTTCCGCGGCAACCATATCGGCTACGTGTTCCAGTCTTATAACTTGATCCACGCCTATACGGCCCTGGATAACGTGGCCTTGCCGCTGCTCTTTAGCGGTGCATCTTATGCTGACGCCGTGGCGCGCGCCCGCGAAGTCCTGAACCATGTGGGCCTGGCGGAGCGCCTGACCCACCGCCCGGACGAACTCTCCGGCGGCCAGCAACAACGCGTGGCAATTGCGCGCGCCCTGGCCAACCACCCGGCCATTATTCTCGCCGACGAGCCCACTGCCAACCTGGACACGGCCACCGGCGAAGAAATCATCGGGCTCTTGAGTGAACTCGTGAAAACCCAGGGCGTGACGTGCGTGACCGCCACCCACGACCATAAAATGCTGGCCGCCTCCGACCGCATCCTCTGGATCAAGGACGGGAAAGTGGACCGGATTCAGCTTCGCGCCGACCTCGATATCCGCGTGGGATCGGTGCAGTGAAGACCTCGCGGCAAGCGGCGGGGCATTTTTGCGGAACCCTGCGAAGCCAAGGACGCCATCTTGCGCTCCAATGGAACGACATAGGATCATCCTTGTGGTAAGCTACAGGGCTTTTTGGCGAAGAAGGATGACGCTTTACCCCGCAGTGCCATAGCGTTGCAGGCAGATGCGCGGCGGCGGATCATACCGGTCGCGGTGGAAAGCACTCCTCCTACATGATTGTTTGCACGCTGCCCGCCGGCCGTCGGCAGCGCATCGAGGGCCGTGTTGATCACAAGGTGGTCGTCCCGGCCCGGGCAGACGTAATCGGCCTGCGCCCTGGACTGCGCCGGGGAATCGGCGGCGGCCACGACGAACGTCGCGGTGCGCACCGTTGGGGCAGCCTGCTTTTCCGCCGCCGCCGCGACCAAGGCCCCGCATAACAGCAAGGCCGGCAGCAGCCTCCGCCACGCCGCGCGATATCTCCACGCAACCCCACTCGTATTCAATACCTTCATGTCGTCTCCTCTAATTAGGGCTGGTTCATTTCATCTTTGTTTTCGAGTTTACTGGCACGGTGTTCACCCGCGGTTAATTATCTTGGACACCACGCATATTACCTGTAATATTTCTCGTTATTAATTTCTTCTTTTTTTCCTGTTTCGTCCGGAGAGACCACGAGAGACAAGCACGCTATCTCGGGTTGCGGCTTCGCGCAGTCTCAATTGTCAGCGTTTATTTTTCTTAACATCGCGTAACTGAGCGCGACATACGGCGTGTCGGCCCCGCTGTCTTCCAGGTTTCTGATAGTCAAGGCGTTACCGCGTTTCATCGCCGGCAGGAGAATCGCAAACTCGCGAAGCGTCCACGCGTTTTCGCTGAACGGCGCCGGGCCCTTGAAAACGCGCTCGCCGTTCAAGGTGATCTCGATCTCGGGGGGAGGCCCGCCCTTGGCGCCGTAACGACCATTGAGCAGCAGGACGCAGGCGTTTTCCGGGGGGTAATGCTCCAGCGTGAAGGCCAGTTTTATGGCGGAACGGGCGCTTTGGGTCCCCCTGATCCACGTGGCGGGGCGGCCGAAAATCTTTCTGGCAGAGAACCCGCCGGCACATTGATAGGGCGTGAACAACTGATCGGTCGCGGGATCGAAATTTGCTTCGGTCTTGGCCAGTTTTTCCGACTCGGCGCCCCGGAAGGCGAACTGGCGCAGTTCCGGGTTCTTCTTCAGCGCATCGCGAAAATTGCGGGTTAGACGCAATGGCCACGACAACGACGCCCAACGTTTTGCCGCGGCGGGATGGGTGGTGTTGTTTTCGCAGGCGTCGGAAAGCTTTTCCGCTTCGGCCAGATGAATTTCAATTTCCGCCAATTTACCCGCGGCGAATGGCGTTTGCGTCAGGTCGCTGAACTGGTCGAACCAGGCGATCTCGTCCACCAGTTTTTTCAGCGCCGGGTAATTCTCCGGCCCCACGAGTTTGCATGTCGCCTGGTAAGCCGCTTCCGCGTCGTCGTACCCGTCGGGGTTCCATAGCATGGCGGCCCACAGCGTGTCCGCGTAAAGCCCCATCGAATTGAGCGAAGCACCGCCCAATTCCAGATAGACCTCCTTGTCGCGGCCTTTGCCCAACCACCAACGGATGCGATCGGTAGGATAGAGATAGTAGAAATTATGGACACAATCGGAGGCGTTCTGAGAGAAGGACGGCTTTCGTTTAATGAGGTCCGCGTATTTTTTGACGTCCGCCGCGGAGAACGACCCGCTTTTGACTCCGGGACCGGTCCAGAATATCTCGATATCTTTCGGCGTCCGCTCGCCCTGCGCCTTCAGGTATTCAGTTGACGATTCGTCAGACCAGGGATTCTGGCCCGTCGGCCCCCAATAGAACGGGCCGATCTGCGACACGATGGCGCGCGGATACGCGCCCTTAACTTTGTTATAAAAGCGATTGACAAAGAATATGTCAGCCTCGCGGGCGGAGCCGAAACGTTTGGCGTCTTCGGGATGGATCGGATAGCGAAAATCGTCCGGGCCGTAACAGATACCGCCGCCGGCTTTCAGCACCGGTTCGCACATTTTCCAGATGATGTCGAAATCCACGTCGCTCCCGCAATTAAGGGCCGTCTCGGCAGTGTCGTGGCCGACACGCATGGCCATAGGCGTGAGCCAGGCGCTCCACTCGATATCCAGCCCGCGAAAGTTGTCGCCGATCATCGCGATGTCGCGGAGCACCGCTTCCGGGCGGGGTTTTCGCCAATTCATCCAATCCGGCGGTGCCGCGCGACGCGGGACCATCATGCTGATTGTGAACATGAAGCGGTTCAGTTTCGTCAGAGTCGGATAAATCTTGGAGCCTTCCCCGTAGGGCGCGTAGGTGCCGGGGCCGATCACCCCGCGGTTTTCGACAAACGGCCAATCGCCGGCGTCAAACGCGTTCAAAACGGTCGCGTCGCCTTGAAGCGTGATCATCTGAATCAGCGAGTTCATCGCCCAGGTTAATCCCAAGCGGTCATGAGCGTTGACGACGACCAGGTTCCTGCCGTTTTCGCGATAACATTTGACGACGTACCCTTGCGGTTTGTCGGGGACGTCCAAGGCTTTCCCCAAGGCCGTGTCGCCGATGGCGATAAAGGTTCCCCGTTCCGGGCCGACGCCCGGCGCGAACTCATACGCGCCGCCATATTGGGAGATTCGATTAAGCAGAAGCTTTATCCGCGGATCGTTTTCCGCCAAACCCTTTCCCAGAATGATCCCGGTCTTCTCCAGCGGGACAAAGGTGTCAGTGTAGGTGACTTTTTGGGGCGCTGGCAGGATTTTCCCGGTATAGAACGGAACCATGAACGGATCGGTTTTGAGGCGTTCCCGGACTTTTTCGGCGCCACCGGCGAAGAGAGGCGGCGTCATCATTCCCAGCGCAACCACGGCCCACAAGCCCAGCCTTATGGCCTTTGAATTATGGAAGCCGGCCAAAAGACCCACCCGACGTCCTAAATCGCCCTTTGTTCCCGTCATTCTCATGCCTCCTATAACTCCGAGGTTGTCGTTTGGGTAATGTACGCGCGCTATCGTGCCACTATTCTATCTCTTCTCGCTCTTTGTCTGTTTCACGCCCGGATAAATCTGGATCGTCCCGGATGCGGTCTTGAGGGCCATGTCTTTCGCCCCGTCGTTATTGACGTCTGCAAAAGCGAGGAAATCAACGCCTCGGGCTTTGATGACTTGGTCGGCCTTATTGACATCCTCCGGAAGCGGCGCGCCTTTTTTCTGCAGGAAGATTTCGACGGCATCCTGGTTCCTGTCCACGACGATCAGGTCCGCGAGCTGGTCGCCGTTCACGTCTTCGACGTAAGCCCCGCCGCCGCCGTTCAGGGTCAGCGATGGTTTGGCGTCGGGATCGAACCCGACCGGCTGGTCCTGAAAGTAAACATAGGTTTTCCGGTTCTTGGCGTCGGCAGCGACCAGATCGTAGAGGTTGTCGCCGTTCAGATCGCTGACCGCGAACTCGCTCATTGGGCCGGGGACTTTCAGCTCCAAAAACTCGCTCAGTTCCTTTGGGTTGACATATCTGGTGAGCAATGGTCCATAATAGACGCGGAGGGTGTTGTCCGCGCGGCCACTGCCGACAATATCCATCGCGCCGTCCGAGTCGAGATCAATGGCGCAGGTGGTCCAGGTATCGTTTTCCTTCGGTCCCCGAAGATATCCATTTTCCACGGAAAATTCGGCTTCGTTCTTCGTCGTAAAGAATTTTCGCCAAACCGGCCCTGTCAGAATGTCGAATACGCCTCTGTCGTTGATTTTGCAGACTTCGATAAAGCCGTTGGATTGGTCGCCGTTGGTATATTTCTCGCTCTTGGCGGGGTCGAAGCCGTTTTTGTTTAGCAGGAGGCAAACACTTCGGCCTTCAGTCACGGCAATATCGGTTTTCCCGTCCCCGTCGAAATCGCCCAGAGCCGTCCGGAAACAACCGGGCAGATCAATACTGCGGTCCGGTTTTTCGGGAAATCCGGTGTCGCTGTTAAAGTAGATCAGGAGTTTGCCTTCCTTGTACGACGTTTCGCCGTAAACAGTGATCAACATGTCGTTCTTTCCGTCGCCGTTCAGGTCGCCGAAAGCGACGGCCATGGGACGACAGGTCAGTTTTGCCTGGTAAATCGGCGCTTCCGCGAAGGGAGAGCCGAGCGCCGTGAGGTGTAGCGCGAGCACGCCGATAATGACCGCCGTTGTTTTCATCTTGTGGCTCCTTGAGCGTCTTCTTGTTAGCGGTTTTTTTCCTTATCCAGCGTCAATACTGGACCACGACCATGTCGTGGACACCGAACGCGCGGGTCTCGAACGTCACGACCTGGCCCTCCTGCTTGAAGGGGACGTCCTGGCCGTTGTCCGGATACGTGACTTTCAGTTTCTCCATGGCCGGCGGTCGGACCGTCATCGTGCCGCTACTCACCTTCTCCAGCTTCGGATCGAAGTTCAACAGGTGAATCAGCCAGCGCCGCTGTTCCGGCTGGCTCTTGACCGTCACCTCCACCTGTCCGGGCAGTCCCGCCGCTTCCACCGGCAGACTGGATCCTGCCGCCTTCATACCGCCCAGCACTAGGCCGGCCAGCAGTTCACGCATTCCCGGCCAGAATATCCTGCTATTGGGAAACATCTCCCAGTCCGAGGTCGTATGGCTCAGTGCCGGATAGGCCGCCGTCAGGAAAATACACCGCCCCTGCCCATAGTCATTGACCGTGAGCGCCGGATCGCCGTTGGCCCATGTCGCCCACACCTTGGCCGTATCGGGCATCACCCGGTCATATCCGAGCGTCCTATCGTATTCGCACGCCATGCCGTGTTTGACCCCGGGGACTTCAAACGGCACATTCCGGATCGTGAACATCTCGATGGATTTCTCCGGCTTGATTTCCCGACGCACATACCGCACAAAATTCGTCGGAACGAGCCCTTCATCGACGATTTTCACGCAACTCATGGAACTGTTTACAAAACAGTAACTATCGCTCTTTGCGGGATTTTTTTCCGCCGCCGCGCCCTCATAGGCGACGCCGAAGACATCGGCCAATTGATAGTTCTTTTCCGCTTCGCCCCACTGGTTGAACAGGGTCGTGGCACCGGAGGCGAGCAGAACGCCGCCGTCCTTGACCCACTGCCGGAGCAGGGCGATTTCGCGCGGGTCCAGACTCTTGGCGTCCGACAGAATCAGCGCCTTGTACCGCGCCAGTTTTTCGGCAGTCAGCGTCTCCGCCCAGATGGTGTCCAACGGAATATGCGACTGGTCCAACGCGTCCCATAACGCCGACTGATGCTGGTAATACCGGCGCTCCGGTGCGCCCACGACGCCTCCATCATAGAGGATCGCGCTGGTGCGGTCGCTGTAGATCAAGGCCACATTGGCTGCTGAGCGCGCAGGCGCCAGATATTCACTCAGTTCACGCGCCTTGCGAAATGTTTGCCTGGCCTTGTCCCAGCGTCCTTTCTCCCAAGTCCACAGGGCTTCGCGCGGGGCCTGCTTGAATATATGACCGATCGTGAAATTGAAAAACGATTCGCCATGGACCAGGTGCGTTGCGAACCCGCGTTCCGCGTGCGCCAGCGACGGAGTGTACCAATTGTAGAACTCGCACAACACGGGGCGCGTCTCCCCATCCCGCGCCAAGTCCATCATGAAGGCGTTGTCCTTGCCACACGAGGCATACGACTCCGGGCCGTGCGCATCCATGACGGCGCCCGCCCGCGGGCAAACGCCGATGTACGCCGAATAGCCGCCCGGCGCCGAGACGTTGAACGTGTATGCAAACCCTTTCCTCAGGCCATGCAGCCACTCCTGTTCCTCGCGGAAATCATCAATTACCATTTGGCCGGCGGCGTCCAGGTATTCGGCCCATAACCGGGGGTGTTCGAAGCGCTTGTTACGCACGGGAACGACAATGGGCTCGTTGCCCGTCAGCCCTAATTTCCGCCGGAAGTCCGGGCCGTATTTATCCCGCAGCAACGCCTCAAAATACGGACCGTCCATCGCGAATTGGGGATAGGTCTCTTCCGACCAGAAGCCGGCCAGGGCCGGCAAGTCCTCGCAAAAGAAGATATCCCGCTCATAGCCGGCTTTATGAACCAGGCCGATATAATTCGGCAACTCTCGAAGCGGCTTGGCGCGGGAGTCTCCGCCTGTGCGTGCGTCGGGTGGTGGCTGGCCCAACCCTATGTAGGGCAGATCGGAAATCATGCACAACCCGCGCGAGTCCATGTCCCGCAACAACGTCTTCAATGCCGCCGGCTCGAACCGCAGGATGCCACCGCCACCGATAAAACCAGTGGCGCCGGCACTCCACATATAGTCCAGCAATAGATCCGGATTACTGGTAAATGGCGACCCAGCCCAGTGGGCCCAGGCCATATAGGGCCGCCCCCCGAAGAAATTGAACCGCTCGTGTATCCGGTAGAAATACTCTTTCAGAGCCAGGCATTCCATCTGCTCGATTCCGGCTCTCGGCCGCCCATTTTTCGCGATTTCCTCCAAGGCAAAATGGGAGTACCCCTCCAACCCCAGTCCCTGGTGCGTCAGATAGATGTTCGCCAACCGCTTGCCGCCCCGCCGTTCTCCGGGGAAGTCATCCGCCGTCTTGACAAATTCCTCCAGCACCGGAACGGCGCGCTTGTCCCCGATATGACCTAACGCCCGAATGACACTGCACATGCGGTCTTTTCCTTCGTTGTTTCCGGCATCCAATTCCTTAAGGAGGTCCAGGAGGGGTTGCACGGCCTGGGTGTCGCCCAGCCAGCCCAGGGCCAGAATCGCATTCTCCGCCGTGGAGAAGTCCGCGTGGCGAATCAAGGGCAACAACACGGGGACGGCCCGCTTATCGCCGATCTGGCCCAGGGCC
Organism: Kiritimatiellia bacterium; assembly: GCA_028718125.1. Taxonomy (GTDB): domain Bacteria; phylum Verrucomicrobiota; class Kiritimatiellia; order JAAZAB01; family JAAZAB01; genus VSJD01. Next base: position 51,515 of record JAQUMN010000020.1, on the reverse strand, counting down.
TGAACGGCGCGCCGTCGCAGCCACTTGTCCTCGCTCAGCGCCGCCTTCGAGAGAGCCGGAACCGCCTGCGCCGCCTGCATCCAGCCTAGCCCCTGAATGGCATTCCGCCTGACTTCTTCGTCTGCGTCCTGAATCCGCTCGATCAGGACTGGAATCGCCCGCTTGTCGCCAATCCGCCCCAGTTCGAGCGTGGCCCGGCGCCGCGCAGCGACGACCTCGGATTTGCACTGATTCAGCAGATCGGGCACGAGGGCGGCATCGGTTTCCCTCTCTGCCTGCCGCGCCTGTGTCTTGGCGGTATCCACTTTTGCCTGGAGGTCGTTCGCCAGATTCATGGCCCGGTCAAGCCCCGCCTGGCAATCCCGCATGGCCGCCAGCCGTTTTGTCAACTCGGATTGGTACTTTTCCGGGTCATCTCCCCGCAGTGACTCACGATCCATCTCGTTGATTCGTGAAACGCGGGCCGCGATTTCCGCGCGGCCGGCCTGATCCAATTGCTCCGCGCAACGCAGCAACAGAGCCTGCGCCTCTTCCGCGGCGCGCTTGCCGGTCCCATGCAGCCACATCGCCTGATTCTCCAGGCGGTACGCCCCCCCTTCCAGCGGCATCGTCAGGACATCCACGACCCCGGGGATGATGCCGGGCGCGCGGTCCGGTCCGCGGTCGTCGAGGGTGTAGTCCGTGATCTTCTGCTGTCTGAGAAAACTCAATTCCGCCTTCTGCCGCGAGCGCTCCAGCGCATCTCCCTCCAGCCGTTTCGCACCGGCCAGCCAGCGGATACAGTTCAAGAAGAGAACCCGCTGATTGCCTTCCATCGGCTCCTTGTCGCCCAACGAGACTCCCAGTGCGATGTAGCGCCCACTGAACACTTCCCCGCTGACCCCGGCCGGCAATCCATCCACGTCCACCAGGAATACCTCGCCCGCCTTTCCCGGCTTCAACACCATGTGATCGTATCCTTTGAAACAGGCCGGGGCGGCAAGTCCCTTCAAGACGGGATGGTGTCCTTTCGCCAGCACATAACTCCCGTTCACCCGGTTCCAGGTCGTGGCCACTTCCGGAAACATGGGCCGCGTCCCCGTCCTGACCGGCCCCCCTCGGAACATCTCCGCCAGCACGCCTTTGCCCTGCGCCACAAAATCGGCTATCACACGATGCCGATCCTTGGTCGGGAAAGCGTCGCCGTACCATCCTCCGGGGAAATAGATGACGTCCAGATCTTTCACCCCGTCTAACGACTGGATATCTTTCTGGCCGATGATTTTCGGCTCCATGCCCTCCTGCCTCAGGGTCTCTTCCACACCCTCCAGCGGCCCGGAACGCGAGTCCTTAAACAGGCCGACGCACACAGGCGCCTCGGCCGCGCAAAACGTTCCGGCAAGTAACACCCAGCCCATGCCCATGGACAGAATTGACAACCTTGGATTCATGTCTGCCTCCTTTATGTGAAAACCGTTCTATGACACCCCTTGCATTCATTTATTGATGGTTAACCGATAAACCATCCCGTGTCAAACGAAAACAAACGTTTTTTTGCGGTGTATTCCCTATTGGTAATTCCAAGCTTGCCATGGGGCGAAGATTCCCTTAGAGATAGTCGCAAAGGAGGGCGTTTATGCCGTTGACCATTCATGATATCGCGCGGATGGCGGGCGTCTCGGCTACCACGGTCTCCCTGGTGCTCAACCAAAAAGAGGGACGGCGCGTGGGACCGGAAACGCGCCGGACCATTCTGGCGATCATTGCCAAGCACCACTATCGACGCCATACTCTGGCCCAGGGATTGACCTTGGGAAAAATATTTCAGGTCGGATTGTGCACCAGCGAATTGCTTAGCGACTACCCCATCATCGGCAAGATGGGCATCCACAAAGCCATCAGTTATCTGGCGGGATATTTGCGCTTGGCCGGCTATGGCGTTAAAATCCTGCAAATCGAGAGGGACATGCCCACCCCGCGAATCTACGGACAGGTTGCCAAGGACCTGATCGATGAGCGCGCCGACGGGTATATCTTTATCAAATGGTTTCGCGATCATGCGTCCGGCGTCATGCAGCATCTGCGTCGCCGGAAGATTCCGGCCGTGGCACTCGATTCGGAACTGAACAAGTCCTTCACGTGGGCAAAGATCGATCACAAAAGCGCTTTTTACCAAGGGACCCAAGACCTGATTGACCGGGGCTTTACCCGGATTGCCTGCTTTAGCAGCCCGTTTCCGCCTCAATATGAGGGGTATGTTCGTGCCATGAAAGAACATAACCTCGCTCCATGGCTTTACCTGTTGCGCCCTAAGCCGAATTTCTTCGCCGCGACGATCCGCTCGGAAACGGAAACCATGCTGGCTGCGCATCCGGATACGCAGGCCGTGTTTCTAAATACTACGCACGTGCCGATCGTCCTGGATCTGCTTACGCCGAGGGGGATCGCCCTCATGGGGCATGGCGACCCGGATTTCACTTTATTGAGCTGGCAAAAATATCCTAATTGGAGCGTGCCCCTCGAGAAACTTTGCAAGACGTGTGTTGACCTGCTGACCGAACAGCTGGAGAAAGGCGCGGATATTCCTCCGCGCCAAGTCATTCTGCCCTGCGAATTCTGCCCGTCCTGATGCAGCACGCTCAATCGCGCTTCACGCTCGGTAGGTCAGGAAATTGTATTTGTGCAGCGCGTGGCGATTGCGCGCGCCCTGGCCAACCACCCGGCCATCATTCTCGCCGATAAGCCCACCGCCAACCTGGATACCACCACCGGCGAGGAAATCATCGGGCTCTTGAGTGAACTCGTGAAGACCCAGGGCGTGACGTGCGTGACCGCCACGCACGACCACAAAATGCTGGCCGCCTCCGACCGCATCCTCTGGATCAAGGACGGGAAAGTGGATCGGGTTCAACTTCGCGCCGAGCTCGACATCCGCGTGGGATCGGTCAACCCGGTATGATGCCCCGTAACCTTGAGCTTGTCCGGGACTTTGAACCCCTGCTTTCCCCGTCTACGCTTAAAGCGCTCGCCTGCGGCCGGGTTGCGCTCTCACTGCATCGGGGATGGACAAACAATGGGTCATGATCTATGATCAAAAACAGATTCAAACTAACTCTCGCCGACTCGGAAAGCCGGGACCGGTCGAACAGATTATGTTCGCGGCCATTTCACTCTTGTCGATGCTTGGAATATGACAGCCCATGAACGAAAAAACAATCAGCTCCAACCGGGTTTTTGACGGGCGCCTGCTCAAACTCGACGTTCTCGAGGTGGAACTCGATACGGGCCGGCGCGCCCGGCGCGAGGTTGTCAGCCACCCGGGCGCGGTGGCCATCTGGGCCCGCGCACCGGACAAACGCTTCGTGTTTGTCCGCCAATTCCGCAAGGCCATTGAGCAGGAGCTGTTGGAGATCGTGGCCGGCACGCTGGAAATCGGGGAAACGCCGGAAGCGTGCGCCCGACGCGAGATCCGGGAGGAGACCGGCTATGCGGTGAAAACCCTGACGCCGCTGGGTTTCATATTCACGGCGCCCGGCTTCTGCACGGAACGGATTTTTCTTTTTTACGCGGAGTTGGCCGGCGCTGGCACGGCGGACCCCGACCCGGATGAACACCTGGATGTGGTTTTGCTTGACGAAGCCGAATGGAAAGCCATGATGTCCCGCGGCGCCGTCCAAGACGCCAAAACCTGGGCGGCCTGGGGGATGCTTAACGCCGGAGGACTGGCGACGGATGACAGACCCTCATTCGCCTGAGCGCTTCGGAGGGCAAGCGCCGGGCCGAGCCAAGAACTGATGATGGGCTGATATCTGTTGTTATTTCTGCCATGAACCAACAACCTGCACCGAGCTTTGCACAGCGCGCCTGGAAATTCATGTCCGAGGGTATCTGGGAAATCGAGATGCACTCGCTGTCACGGCTCAAGCGCTTAGGTATTAGTTTTGTCCGGATCGTGTTCCTGGTCTTTAAGGGTTTCCAGGATAACGAGTGCCCCATGCATGCGGCCTCGCTCACCTACAGTTCCCTACTGGCCATCGTGCCGATCCTGGCACTGGCTCTGGCGATCCTGCGGGGACTGGGCGCGGGCGACTGGGCCGAACAGCGCATTATCCAGTCCGTCGCGGCCATGCCGGACCAATTCCAGGACTTTGTGGTCAACCTGTTCACGTATGTGAAAAACACGAATTTTGCCACGCTGGGCGGGATCGGGCTCGTGCTCCTGCTTTGGATCGTGGTCGATGTATTGGGTTGCGTGGAAATGTCGTTCAACCGCGTCTGGGGCGTAACCTTGCCCAGGCGGCTCCTGCGCAAATTTTCAGATTACCTGAGCATCGTTCTGGTGGTCCCGATCCTGATTGTAGCGGCTACAACGATCAACGCCACGCTCAGTAATCCGTTGCTGATCCACTTGCTTCAGGAACGTTTCGGTTACGCCCATTTCCTATACTCCTGGTTTCTATCGATCCTGCCCCTGCTGGCGACCTGGGCGGCGTTCATTTTCCTCTACAAACTGATGCCGAACACGCGGGTATTGGCCATGCCGGCGATAGTCAGCGGAGTTATCGGCGGATCCCTGTGGATCGGCTGGCAATGGTTTTACATCGAATTACAGATCGGCATCAGCCGTTATAACGCCATTTACGGCACCTTGGCCTCGGTGCCAATATTCCTCTTTTGGCTTTACATTTCCTGGTGGATCATCCTGCTGGGCGCTGAAATCGGGTTCGCCCTGCAAAATTATTCGACCTATAAAATGGAGCAGAAGGCGCACGGGGCCAGCACCCAATCCCGGATCATGCTGGCGCTTTCCATAATGTCGCACGCGGCACAGGCCATGATGATCAATGTGCCCCAATTCGAAATCGATGCTTACGCGCATACCCACCGCGTGCCCGTCCGGCTGATCCATGAAGTCGTGGATGCCCTTGTGAAAGCCAACCTGCTGGCGGACGTGTCCGACGGCAGCGGTCGCTACGTGCTGCTCAAGGTGCCGGACTCGATCCGCGTCAAGGACATCATTAACGTCATGGTCCAGACAGGAGTTACGCCCCACAGTCTCGGTTTGGATATGCTGAACCCGGCCATCCGGCACGTGATGGGCAAAATGGATGCCGGCTCCGCCGAGGCCCTGAAGGACTTCAGCATCGCCGACCTGCTCCAACTGCATTCCCGGCTGAACCAGGCCCCGCTCATGAACCGCCCGTCGTAAAGCGCGTGAAGCGTACCGCGTGGAGTGTGCGGAAGAAAGGTGGAAATTTAATTGACCGCTCCGATAGACTTTGAAAAATCGTTGAACGCCGAGCAACTGGCAACGGTCACGGCCCCGGATGGGCCGCTTTTCGTGCTGGCCGCCGCGGGCACGGGCAAGACCCGCACGCTCGTCTATCGCGTGGCTTACCTCGTGCAAAAGGGCGTGGATGCCCGGCGCATCCTGCTCCTGACCTTCACCAACCGCGCCGCGCGCGAAATGCTCGAACGCGCCCAGGCCCTGGTAGGCGGAAGCGTCGGCGGACTGTGGGGCGGCACGTTCCATCACATGGCCAACCGCATCCTGCGCAAACACGCCCACTTGCTGCAATTCGGGCTCGATTTCACCATCCTGGATCACGACGACTCCATCACCCTGATCAAGGGATGCCTTTCCGAGTTGAAGCTGAAAGGCAAGGAATTCCCCAAGCCGGAAGTGATCATGTCGCTCCTGAGCGGGGCGGTCAACCGGCGCCAGGCCGTGCGCGAGGCCGTCGAACAGCGTTTCGAAACCCACCCCGTGGACCCCGACGAGGTCCTGCGCGTGCTGGAGCTGTACCAGAAAAAAAAACGCGCCCAGAACGCCATGGATTTCGACGATCTGCTCATCAACGGCCTGCGGCTCTTCCAGGAGCACGCCGACGTGCTGGCACATTACCAGGAGCAGTTCCTCTATGTGCTGGTGGATGAATACCAGGACACCAACCCGATCCAGGCCGACTGGGTGGATCTGATCGCCAAGCGCAATCGCAACCTGCTGGTGGTCGGCGACGACTTCCAGAGTATTTATGCCTGGCGCGGCGCGGACTACCGCAACATCATGACTTTCCCCGAGCGTTACCCGGACACGCGCACGTTCAAGCTGGAAACCAATTACCGCAGCGTGCCTGAAATTCTCCAGGTAGCCAACCGCTGCATCGCGGGCAATCCGCGTCAGTTCCAGAAAATCCTGCGCGCCACCCGCACGGCATACCACAAACCCGTCCTGGCCATCCTGCGCGACGGCGGCCACCAGGCGCGCTACGTGGTCGAGCAGGTCCAGCGCCTCCGGCGCGAGGGCAACGCCTGGCGCGACATGGTTGTGCTTTATCGCGCGCATTACCACGCCATGGAACTGCAGATGGAACTGGCCCGCGAGCGTATCCCCTACACGGTGACTTCCGGCGTCCGGTTCTTCGAGCAGGCCCACATCAAGGATGCCTGCAGTTTTCTGCGCATTCTGCACAATCCGGGCGACGAACTGGCGTTCACGCGCCTGATGGCGCTTCTGCCGGGCGTGGGCAATAAAACGGCTGAAAAAATCTGGCGCACGCTGGGCGGCCGCTTCGATACCCGCGACGCCGCCCAGCGCCAGGCCCTGCACGATTCCTTGCCGGAGGCCGCGCAAGCTGCATGGAAAACCATCGCACCGATTCTTGAAAAATACGAAACCGAACTGAAGGAAGATCCGGCCGAGATTATCTTCCAGTTTAACAAGGCGTTTTACGACCAGTATACGCTCGATACCTTTGACGATTACGAGCGGCGCCAGGAAGATTTGCAGGAAGTGATGAATTTTATATCGGACTTCGAATCCACCGAGGAGTTTCTGAACGAGGTGGCGCTGGTCACCAACCTGGATGCCGAAACCGACCGCATGGATGGGATCACCAAGGACAGCCTGCGCCTGAGCACCGTGCATCAGGCCAAGGGCCTGGAATGGAATGTAGTGTTCGTGCTCTGGGCGGCCGACGGCATGTTTCCATCCAGCCGCGCCATGACCGAATCCGGCGACGACGAGGAAGAGCGGCGCCTGTTTTACGTGGCCGTGACGCGCGCCAAGGACGAGCTGTTGTTGTGCGCGCCGGCCGTGCGCCGCGCCCCCGACGGCGGCGCCCAGTTCTTTTCACCCTCCCGCTTCATCACGGAAATCCCCCCCGATTGCCTCCGCCAGGAACAGGTCGGATTCCTGTAATCCATTTATGGTGTAGGACGAATTCTTTGGTGATAACTGGGTACGATTTGGTTGGCGGGGCAGACGCACCACGCATTTCTTTCGAAAAGGGCCGGCGATTTTACCGCATCTGCCGGTTCCCAGCGTTCGCGCGGATACGTATCCAGCGCTTCACGCTGCGCACCAACATCTACGGCAAACTTACCGAACCTTTTCGAATCCCGCGATCCTCCTTCGCTAAAGCTACGGAGGACACAGCGGGAACCGAAATGCGTGTCGCGGTCGCCATCGCACCTGACAATCAGGCGCGATATTTTCATGAATGTCTTCGGAAGCTGTCTCTTGTATCGGTGCTCATACAACAACGCACCGAAAAGAATCATTAAACTTTGTGTTGCAAAGTACTTTGCGATATGCTATTTTCAGAGCAAAAGAAAGGAACCCCATGATTGCACATCATATTCACGACGCCTTGGCGCAGGTCCGCCGTTTGCAGGCCTTGATCCTCGAAAAGCGGCTTTTCCGCGGTTATTCGGGGATCGCGCGCATGGCCGGTGGCCTCCTGGCGCTGATCGGTGCGGCAATCATGGCGTCTCGACATTTTCCGACCACGCCTATCGCTCACCTGCTGGGTTGGGCCGCCGTGCTGGCCGGCGCCCTCCTCGTTAACTATGGCGCACTGCTGGGCTGGTTCTCGGCAAAGTCCGCCGAGCGGCGTTCCCTGCGCGACCTTGAACCGGCCATCGATGCCATCCCGGCCCTGGCAGTCGGCGCAGGTCTCAGCCTGGCATTGATCATTCATGGCGAATACGACCTTTTGTTTGGAACCTGGATGTGCCTGTATGGGCTGGTACACATGCCCTATCGCAACAGCCTGCCCTTCGCCAATTATCTGGTGGGCCTCTTTTATCTCGCCTGCGGTGCGCTCATGCTGGTCTGGCCGGGCGTGTCGTTCACCAATCCATACCCGATGGGACTCGTATTCGGCCTCGGCGAACTGGTCGGCGGACTTGTGCTTTATCGGCTGAATCGCGAAACGCATGTTGAACAGGAGGAGGAACCATCCCATGACAACAACGACTGATAATCTCTGCAATGTATTGGTAAAGATATTCCATGAGCCTAACCGGCTGGCAATCATGTCGGCCGTCTGCGCCGCGAATCGCGGGATCCCTTTCAGCGATCTGAAAGCCGTCTGCCGCCTGACCGACGGGAACCTCAATCGCCACCTGAAGGTGCTCGAGGAGGAAGGCGTGATCCGAATGGATAAAGCATTTGTCCGCTTACGCCCCCGCACCACGATCTATCTGACCAAAACGGGATTCAAACGCTTCAACGAATATCTGGCCGCACTGGCCAAGGTGCTGGATCAGGCCCAACAGGCCGCGAGCAGTGAGTCTGCAAAATCCGCTCGTATGGCGCTCGGGAAAGTCCTTCCGGCATAAGGAGGGTGTCATGAGATTTAAAATCCGATCGTTCGCACCGGAACTCGCGGCGTTAGCATTACTTATCGGCCTGCCGCTGGTCGGGATCCTGGCAGGCGCCCTGCCCCTCGCCCGCTATCTCGAATTCCCGCCCCGCACCCATTATATTGAACACGCCGGATTCGCCTGGCCGGTTTTTATCGGGATGGCCGTTGTGATACTGGCCGCCGTTGTCCCATTCGTAATCCGGATTCTCTTTTCTCGCCGATTGACGGCGATAGAACCGGCCGGCGGCGAGCATTTATTGATATCCGCCTTGGCGCCCTTGCCATCAAGCCAACGCCGGTTTCCAGCTTGGGGCTGGATCGGGATTCTTTTTGGCGTAATCGCCTGGATTCTGGCTTGGACACGGTTTCCCTGGTTTGCCGCACTGCAGCCCTATACGTTCAGTCCGCTTTGGTTAGCTTACATCATCACCGTCAATGCCCTGACGTGGCGCCGCACGGGACAGTGCATGCTGACTCATCGGACCCGGTATTTTCTCCTGCTCTTTCCAGTCAGCGCGTTGTTCTGGTGGTTATTCGAATACCTGAACCGGTTTGTCCAGAACTGGTATTACGTTGGGATCGGTGCCCTGACACCCCTGGACTATTTTTTCTATGCCACCCTGCCTTTTGCTACCGTCCTGCCGGCGGTGATGGGCACTTGTGATTTACTAGCCACATATCCGCGGCTTTATGCCGGATTAATCCGATTTCGACCCCTGGTCAAGGTTCATTCACGGCCCGTTGCCGTCCTTGTGTTCGCACTATCCGCATTGGGTCTGGCAGGGATCGGCTTATGGCCGGACTACCTGTTTCCCCTGCTCTGGCTGGCGCCGCTGGGAATGCTGGCTTCCCTTCAAACGTTGGCCGGACGAACGACCCTATTTGGCAATCTGGCCCGTGGCGACTGGCGCCGGATCGTCCTGCTGGCGCTCTCGGCCTTGATTTGCGGATTCTTCTGGGAAATGTGGAATTTTTACAGTCTGGCCAAGTGGGTGTATGCCGTGCCGTTTGTCAACCGCTTCCATCTATTTGAAATGCCGATCCTCGGCTACGCCGGCTACCTGCCCTTTGGCCTGGAATGCGCCCTGATTGCGGATTCATTGTGCCGCAGGCGGATGATCGAGGAGACGCCTTGAAGACAATCTACTACCGATTCATGCAATCCTGGCAGGCAACGCCGGAATGGAAGCGCTCGGTGCTGGTCACGGCATTCCTTCTTCTGGCCTTGCTCCCATGGACCGACGGCATACCGGCGTTCCGACGTATGGCATTCGTAATGCCAACGGCATGGATCGCATCCTGGTTTATGTCGGCCGCGTGCGTCCCCACGTCACAGGGGTACATGCTTATCACGTCGGCTACGCCCGTTCATGTAATCCTGGCTTGTAGTGGCGCCACATTTTTTGCCCTTCTGGCGTCCCTGCTCGCTGGGCAAACACTGGCCTCGCGACGCCCGAAGTTGCTTGGACTGGCAATCGCCTTGGGAATGGCCTATGGAACGGCTATTGCAGCCAACTCGGCCCGCGTTGTCTTCACGTGGTTTGCAGACCGATGGGCTGAACATATGCTGCCGCCCCAATTTATCGCAGCGGCGCATATGGGAGCGGGCATCATGGTATTTCTCGTGTTTCTGGTTTTAACGTGGATCTTGTTCCTGAAAGCAATCAACAACGAATGAAAGGATGCCCGATCATGAACGAAACAGAACATCACTCGCGGCTGTTCGGTGATATTTTACGGAAGCCCACATTCATCCTGTGGACGATGATCCTGCCACAGATTCTTTTGCTGGCCATCAACATCAATGCCTGGAACCTGATATCAGGCGAGATGTCCAATCTTCAAAAGGCAGATGCGTTCACAGTTGGCTTATTCCAAGCGGTCCTTCTGGTCGCCGGAGCCCTGGCATTTTCCGTTCTGCATATCAGAAAGAAAACGGTGGGATGGGTTGTCTCGGCGGGCATGATCCTTGCACACATCGGCTATCTCTGGACATTCACGTCCCTCATGGGCCATTTGGTGCCTGAGAGCGTAGCGGTCTGGATTCTGCCTGGCGGTGAAATCCTCTATTACCAATACGCCCTCATGATGCCGGCTCTGTTCTACGCGGGATTGCGGCTGGTATCGTTCGAAATGTCCCTGCGACGTCTTGCCGACCTTGGTGTATCGCTGGGGGTGCTCATCCTGTTGCCGATTATTTGGTTTGTAGGCTTTTCCCTGGTGGAAGCCCTGCCACGGCGTTTCGAACCGCCGATGGTTATCGGGATAGTGTTCTTCGCCGGTTCAACGGTCATCGCTCTGCTGGCATTCCTGCGGATCCTCCTGGTCACGTATGCGTGGGTTAACCGAGCCATACACGGACGCCTCGTGCTTCTGGTGGTGACCGGCATTGCAGCGCCCATCGGCGGACTGTTGCTGAATATAACAATTCCATTTCCCTACGATTTCCAGGATCCGTGGGTTTATGTCCTGACCATCCTCAACGGACTAATCCTGCTGATTCCCACCCCGCAAACGACGTCGCTGCGAGTGGGCGTCTGGTACCTTCGAACGCTGGCATTTCCGTTCTCGCTCTATTTCTTTATCGTATTCCTTCCGTTCCTGCCCTTGGCACTTCTGGCCATGATTGCCTGCGGAGCCGGGTGTTTGATCCTCGCCCCCACACTCCTCTTCGTAATTCACGCGCGACGCTTATTCGATGAAGGCCGCGAACTGATGGCACAGAAAGGCTGGAAAGTTGTGGTGACATTGCTGGTTGCCGGCATATTGACCATTCCGGCCGGTTATACCCTCCGCGCACTGTATGACCGGCAGGCCTTGATGTCGGCCACGGACGCCGTGTATAATCGCGATGCCAACGTCACCCACGTCAGTTTCAATCCGAATTCCGCCTTGCGCGCCCTGACGCGCCTGCGTAATCAGAAGAACGGCATTCAAGTACCGTTTATTTCAGACTATTACAACTGGTTGGTTTTTAACGGCATGGTCCTTCCGGACTACAAGATGGATGCCATCGAACAGGTCCTCTCCGGAACCAAACCTGCCAAGACCGCCTTCAACAGCCGCTTCGGCTTCGCCGACTTATTTTCTGCCCGACGCCAAAGCCGGTCCGCGGGGCGGACGACACCGGCACCCCCACGGTGTGTTGAGCTAACCGAGGTCAATACGCGCAGTGAACAGGCCGGCGATGTGTTTAAGACCAAGGTCCAACTGCACCTGCGTAACGGGGCCGACAATGCGGCCGAGTTCGTCACTGACATTACGCTGCCCTCTGGAGTGATGGTCACAGGCTATTGGCTGAACATGGCAACCAATCGAGTGCCCGGCCGCATCTTCGAAAAGAAAACGGCGATGTGGGTTTATCACATGATCCGTGACACGACGCGCAGGGACCCCGGTTTGCTGGTGTATCAGGACGAACACCGCCTTAAGCTCAGCGTATTTCCATTCCAGCGGAACGAGGAACGGACTACGGAAATCGAGTTTACGTTTCCGGCAGCAATGGACCCGGAGATAGGAATCGGCGACCGGTCCATACGCCTGAACGACAAGGTCCAGCCGCACGTTGAACCGATCCGGTTCCTTCATGATAGCAGCGATACACTGGTCGTTCCTTGCGAGGCATTTAATGTATTACCAACGGTTCGCCGGAAGCCCTATCTGTATTTCATTTTGGACTGCTCGGCCACGGCCAAGAACGAATCGCACCAGGTTGTCGAACGCATTCGGCGCGAGGCAGCCCGTTTTCCGGAAGCCGATTCCTGTCTTATCTCCGCAGCCAACTATGAAGTTTCCGATCTGACCGACGGGTTTATTCCACTGGCCAGTGCGGCCGACTATGTAGCCACCGCACACGGAAAAATGCTGCCATTCCGGGGTGCCCTGTGTCCGGAATATGCAATCAAACGCGGACTTCTGGCCCCTGGATCTGGGTTGGTGTTCGATAAGAGCCGGGAGTTGAGCGTCCCCATCTTTGTCGTGATCAAGGCTGATGCCACTACTCCGGTAATGCCAACCGACCTCGCCGTTTTTGCCGATGCGGCCCCGGATGTGCCGGCGTGGTACATCACGCGTTCAGACGGTCGCCTCGACGCCTGCGCATTTGCCGGTGGAACTAACACCGTCGTCGACCAACCCGCTTTGCCTGAGCCGTCCGTGGTGTTCCGGCATGGAAATGACATAACGGCGCAACGTGCCGGGAGCAATGCGGTGCTTTCCTTCCGCCCAGCCGCCGCGCCGCTTACGTATTTTGATCCTGCAACCGTTCAATTCATGAAGGTCACGAATGTCGTTCAGTCGGCACATGACGGCGGATACGGTGCAGCTATGTCGCTCTGGTTGGATTGGCGCGAAACCGTCATTCGCCCCTCTACGCTGAATGCGCAACTCCCGGCAATTGTCGATGCCAGCCGGCAATTAAATGTGATTGTGCCGTTAACCTCCTTCATGGTTGTCGAAAATTCGGCGCAGTGGAACGTGCTTGCGATCAAGGAAAAACAGTCGCTGGCAGCTGATCATGCGCTCGCATTCGACGAATTCAATGCCACCACGAAGCCGGCCAAGGAATCACCGGAGCCGGCGCTGTGGCTTTTGCTGCCACTGGCCGGGGCCTTGCTGTGGTGGCGGTCAAGAGAAAGGCAATATGCATAATGGAGAACTGGAAACACACCTCTAAACCGAAGGGAATTCTTATGAACGCATCCTTACATCTTCCGCGCCGGCTGGCGGGAATCTGCGTCTGGACCAACGGGTTGATCATTGTATTTCTCGCCATCTATTTTCTTATCCTGCCGGGATTTATCCTGATCCATGACCTGATGGACCCCAACCTGCGCCGGCCGGGCGGAATTCCCAAAGTCGTCTGGCGCGTACATGAGAGCCTGACCCCGCGCTACGAACGCTGGGCGCGGGAGCGCATCACCTCCGGCCGGGCCGGCCATCTCAAGCTCAACGACGTGCCCAGCACGGAATGGCCGATGTTCGGCTCTGTCTTTTATCTCGCCGCCACGGAAAACCTCCAACGCGCCTGGGACAACGGCGATCATGGGTCCAAGACGGCTCCAAAGGTATACGCCCGGGCCGCCATCGAAACCGCCGCCGACCTGATCATGGACCCGACCCATCACACCTGGGTCCAGACCCATTGGGGCAAACATTACATGCATCGCGAGAATGTGTTCTTCCGGGCCATGCTCATTCAAGGCCTGACCGCCCGGCAAATCCTGCTCGGGGATGGACAACACCTCGATGTCCTGCGCGACCAGGTGGAAACGCTTTCAGCCGCCCTGGATAAATCACCCTTTGGCTGGTTGGACGATTATCCGGGCGAATGCTATCCGGTCGACGTGTTTGCCGCGATCACGATGATCCGCCGGGCCGACGCCCTGCTGGGGACCGACCATTCGGCCTTCGTCGCGCGGGCCATCCGCGGCTTTCAGGACGCACGGCTCGATTCGCGCGGGCTGCCCCCCTACTTCGCTGATCCGGATACCGGCAATCACGATGGCATGTCGCGCGGCGTCGGCAATTCCTACGTCTGCCTGTATGCGCCGGAGCTCTATCCGGACCTCGCCAAACAATGGTACGAGGCCTATCTGACGAATTTCTGGCAGGAAAAAATCGGCGCCGCCGGCTTTCGCGAATATTCCAAAGAACTGCCGGGGTATGAATGGTTTTTCGATATCGATTCCGGCCCGGTCGCGGCCGGGTTCAGTCCGGCGGGCAATGCCTATGCCATGGCGGCCGCACGGGTCAACGGCCGTTTCGACCAAGCCTGGCCGTTGGCAGCGCAAGTATTGACGTTCTGCTGGCCGTTGCCTGACGGCAGCCTGCTGGGGCCACGGATTCTATCGAATGCCGCGCATGCTCCATATCTGGGCGAAGCCAACATGCTCTATTTGCTGAGCCAAAACCCCGAATCGTCCCAGGCCATCCGCTTGGGCGGGCACATCCCGCCACTGGTGTATGGGCTCTTCCTTTTTTATTTCGGATTGGGAATACTAGAGTGCTTGGCCGCTTTCCGCAATCTGCATACCTGGAAGAAAACCCAAACGACTATTTCGATCCCTGCCGAAGGATTTCAATGCGGTCTGTGGGTGGCCCTTATACTGTCCGGTATCGTTTTGATAATATGCTTCTCACCCGGAATCGGGATATTGCCTGTTTTATTCGCCTTACTTCTGCCCCGGCTTCGTCCAACAAGACAACCGCAACTCAATTAAACCCATTCCTTCCGCACTGCGATTGAGTGCGTCGCTACCACAACAGGTCGGATTCCTGTAGTCCAACACTCCTTCGGCTATCTGGGCATGTCGGCTCTACACCCACGCAACTGGCATTATGCAGTCCGCCTGGTTGCGCTGTCCGCCTGGTTGCGCTTGACATTTGCATGCAAATATTATAGTAAGAGCCAGTTGTTGACCGCATTTTATGCAGGCAACCTTTACATTTTTACGCCATCTCTGTGCCTTGAAGGTGTTGCACCGCAACATCTTAAGCCGCGCGGGCTGGGTGTCTTTGTGCCTCTTTTTACTGGCCAGCCCGGTCTGGGCGGCGGTCCTCAACGACTATGACGGGGACGGCAAATCCGACCTGGCTTTGTATGATGAAAACACCGGCTACTGGACAGTCCTGTATTCAAGCCGGCAATTCGGTTCCGGGATGCAACCGATCCTGGGAATGCTCGGCTGGCGGCCGGCGCCGGGCGACTACGACGGGGACGGCAAAACTGACGTGGCCATCATGAACAAATCCGGCGTGTGGTGGATGCTCATGTCAGGTAGTAATAACGCCCCCGCAACTGCCAATTTCGGCGTGGCCGGCGCCGGCCCGGTCCAGGCTGATTATGACGGCGACGGCAAAACGGATTTAGCTTATTATAAAAAAGCTTCGGGCGCTTGGGGCATCCTGTTCTCGGACAGCAACCAGGCCTGGCTCGGGACATGGGGCGGGCCGGGTTTCATACCCGCGTCGGCGGATTTTGACGGCGACGGCAATGCTGACCCGTGCCTTTACCAGGAATCCACCGGCGCGTGGTATATGCTGCTTTCCGGCAGCGGGTACCTGATGGCCGGCGCTATCTGGGGAGGGCCCGGGTACCAGGCCGTTCCCGCCGATTATGACGGCGACGAACAGGCGGACCTCTGTATCTATAATAATACCACTGGCGAGTGGCGCATATTGCTTTCCGGCACTGGTTACACGACTTATGTCGGCATCATCTGGGGCGACGCCGCATATAAGCCTGTGCCCGGCGACCTTGACGGCGATGGCCGGGCAGACCTGATGTTGTATGCCGATTCGATTGCCAACTGGTTGGTGTTGCTTTCCGGAAGCGAATATTCGGGCGCCGGCCTGACCTGTATCGGAACAAACTGGTCGGCAGTAAAGTCGCTCTGGCGCGAGGACCTGGTTATCATGGCCTTTGGCGACAGCATTACCTACGGCGGCGGCAGCAGCAGCGACGGTCCCGCCACCGGCTACCCGAAGCTGCTGGAGACCAAACTGAAACAGTATTACGACGGGTATTTTCGCGTTGTCAACCGGGGCCAGGACGGTGAAGACACTTACCAAGGATTTGAGCGGTTTGCCCAGGCACTGGATGCAACCAATCCCAATCTTGTTCTGCTCATGGAAGGCACCAACGACAATAACGAGGGAAGCCCGTATGACGAAATCGAAGAAAATCTGCGTAATATGATCCGGATCGCCCTGAACCGCGGCATCCCGGTGATCATCGCTACGATCCCGCCGGTCATTTCCAACCAATACCAAAACCGCAGCGCGCAGATGGAGCGGATCATGGGTTTCAATCCGCGCATCTATCAAATCGCCGCCGATTTAAACATTCCCGTGGCGCCGGTGTTTGAAGCCATCACCGCCGTTCCCGGCTGGCAATCCCGCCTTATGAATCAGCCCTCCGCCAACCATCCCAATGATGCCGGCTACCGGATCGTGCGCGACACTTTCTACACACCCGTTTCCGTCGGCTTGAATGCCGGGCAGTATTAAATCCAATTTGCAAAATATCCGATTAGGAGCGTATCATGACACCGAGCGAATTATACGACCGGACGCTCCGGATGATCCAACCGGTCTCGCCTGCCTGGATCGATAAGGCCTACCAGCGGCTGGATTCCCTGACCAAGCCGCGGCGCAGCCTGGGTTACCTGGAAGAACTCGCGGCGCGCCTGGTGGCCGTGCTCCATCAGGCCCAGTCGAAAATTGCAGGCAAACGGGTATTCGTGTTCGCCGGGGACCACAAGGTCGTGGCCGAAGGCGTCAGCGCCTACCCCTCGGCGGTCACGGCCCTGATGGTAAAAAACATTATCGGCGGCGGCGCGGCCATCAACGTCCTGGCGCGGCGCGTTAACGCGGAAGTGGAAGTCATTGATATCGGCATGGCGGAAGATCCCGGCAAGCTTAAGGGCCTGCTTCGCCTGAACGTCAAGCGCGGCGCCGATAATATCGCCTGCGGAGCGGCCATGTCCGCGGACGAGGCCGTGCGTTCCATCGTCGTGGGCATTGGGCGCGCCAACCAGGCCGCGGACAGTCACGTCACCCTGATGGCCACGGGCGAGATGGGCATCGGCAACACGACACCGGCCGCGGCGCTCCTGTCTGTCCTGCTTGACCTGCCGGTGCGCGACGTGGTCGGCACGGGCACAGGACTCGACACTGCGGGCTTGGAGCGCAAGCGGCACATCGTTGAACAAGCCGTGACCGTCAACCGGGCACGATGTACAGACCCGCTTTCGGTGCTGGCAGCCCTGGGCGGCCTGGAAATCGCGGGCATTTGCGGCCTGTGCCTGGGCGCGGCCGCGCGGGAGCGCCCGGTGATAGTTGACGGGTTCATTTCCAGCGCCGGCGCGCTGGTCGCCATGCGTCTCTGCCCGGCCGTGAAGGATTACCTGTTCTTCGCGCACATGAGCGCCGAACCGGGACACCGCAAGTTTTTCGAAAAAGAATCCCTGCGTCCGATCGTTAGCCTGGATATGCGCCTGGGCGAAGGCACGGGCGCGGCAATCGCGATGCAGATTATGGAAGACGCCCTGGCCATCTACAACGAAATGGCGACCTTTGAGCAGGCCGGCATTACGCCGGGAGCGTGAAAAGCATTTTTGATTTATGATTGCGGATTGCTGATTTCGGCATAGGAATTTTAAAGTTTATCACAAAGAGGCACAAAAAAGATTGTCAGATTGTTTTCTCCTTGTGCTTTTTGTGCATTTTTGCGGCTAATCTCTGTTGCCTTGGAATTTATAACGATGATACGCGGATTCATTACGGCAATGCGGACGTTGACGATCCTGCCCGTGCCCGGCAAGGATACGGAGCGAATGGGTAATGCCCTGTATTACTTCCCGCTGATTGGCGCGCTCATTGGCGGGTTGGTAACTATGGTGGTCTGGTTCCTGGGGAGCGTCCTGACCTGGAGCCTGGGCGCCGGCATAGCCGGCGTGCTGATGTCCGCATGGGTCACACGCGGCCTGCACCTGGACGGCCTGAGCGACACGGTGGATGGCTTTTATGGGGCCGCCACCCGTGAACGCAGGCTGGAAATCATGAAAGACCATCACGTCGGCGCGTTCGGCGTCGTGGCCATTGTGCTTGCATTGCTGATGAAGATGGCAGCGCTCTTCCAACTGGCGTTCTACGGGCACTGGGCCTGGATTCCGGTTCCTTTCATTCTCGCGCGCATGATCCAGGTCCTGCTGGCCGTGACGCTGCCCTATGCCCGCAACGAAGGCGGAACAGCGGAGGCATTTGTCAAACAGGCAAACGCGTCGCATTTTATCGTCGCCGGAATTTGCGCGCTGATCCTGTGCGCCGTGCTTGTTCAGCTTGGCGCCCTGGCATTGTTTGCGGTCACGTTCCTGATCGGGTATTTACTGGCGCGATGGATGAAACACACCTTCGGCGGCGTCACGGGCGACCTGCTGGGATTTTCCAACGAGATGGTAGAGTGCACCCTCCTGTTCGCCATCGCTGCGGCCATGCCTTACCTGGAAAACGGGTTCGCGCTTACACATTGGCCGCGATAACGCGGTCGAGCGTTTCCCGAAACAACGCCAGGCCCGAGGCGGGAACAATGATGGCATCCCGGTGGCCGTTAACTTCTTCCGTGACCTTCAGAAAACTGCCGCCGGCATTTTCCTTGAAGTCGAAAAAGAACTGCTTGCGTTCGATCTGCACGCGTTCGCTGAATAATTGCGTCTCCACCCCTGATCCTCCCGCTTTGTCCGCCGCCGGCGGAATACTCCCATCCATGGACTTAAGACATGCTTTTACTCTAGTCAGCCGCTCTGTCAAAATCAACCAAAAGGTTGCCGCCCAGAACATCCGAAATATAGGCTTGCTTCATCCCCGGTATGTATTAAACTATGAAAAATTAATGAAAGGAGCATTGATCATGGACCAGACATTGTCTAACAACGAGAAGATCGCGGAAGCCCTGCGCCTGCTGGAAGATGCAGCCAAAGGGAAAAAAGAGGAACTGCGCACGTTGGTATCGAATAAATACCACCATCTTAAAGATGCGCTGGGCGAAGCCGAGCTCGACATGGCCGCCGCGGTGGCCGCCGCCCGGAAACGGACCATGGAGGCGGCCCAGCATGCAAAGGATCTCGGTCTTGTGAAGGCCAAGGAAATCGCCACCGAGGTGGATGAGCAAGTCCATGAAAATCCGTGGCCCTATATCGGCGGGGTCGCCATCGCCTCGCTGCTGATCGGCTATATCCTGGGCAGGAACAAATAAGCCCCGCAATCAATAACAACTGCTCACCAAGGATTACACGGATACCACGGATGGAGACAAAGCCATATAAATGATTAAGAAAATTTGGATTTCTCATCTATCAGTGTTATCTGTAATATCCGCGGTAAAAAACGTCTTTTGATATGTTGCCTGAAGAGATTGTAGGGCGGGCATGGCCTCCGGCCTGCCCGCCGGATGAGGAATTATGTGGACCCGTCTTTTGCGCACCCTGTTGGCAACAGCCACCGTGTGGCTGTTGAATAAATATCGGCAGACGTCCCTGGAGCTGATCAAGCTGGAAGCAGCCATCGGCTACGTCAAGAGCGTGCGTTCCGCCAGGAAAGCCTTCCTGGCCGTTCTGGCGGTCGTCCTGGGCGCCGGCCTGCTGGTTGCGGGGTTCCTGCTTCTGCACATCGGCCTGGGAATGTTACTTTATCTTGCCTTTAAAAACTGGTGGGCGGTAGGCACGACGCTCCTGGCCCTCGGCATTCTCTATACCCTCGCGCCGCTGTTCGTCATCCGGCGGCTATGCGCCGAAAAAACCTGGATGCGGTTCTTCAAGGCCGATAAACTCGTCGAGCAGGTGACTAAAAAATCCTGAGGGGATTTGGTTGCCTGCTCAGTGCTTTACGGTGCTTTCTCCGCCGTTGGTTGTTTATCGTCCGGCGTCTGGCTCTGGCGTCTGTCGCCCGTTCCATCCTCCGCCATCTGTTGGTCCGACTTCACCACGACCTGGATTACCTTCGGCGCCGCCGTAGGTTGGTAAACTCCGGCGGGCAGGCTGTTGTCCGCCTTTCCCCACCGCCTCCATGATCAGCGCCGCGCGCCCCAATCCATCCGCCTTGCGTGATGATGCCAGCGTGCATTCCACCAACCGCCAGGGCGGACGCTCCTGTTCTGCCGCGAGTAAAAAACCGGGTATTTGGTTCAGATCAACTTCGCTGAACACCACTTCCATCTGGCGGAGCGTCCAGCCTGCCGTCAGGTTGCGGGCTTCGCGTTCCCGGATTTCCGGCGTCGCGTTGGTCACGGCAGCGCGGCTCAAGCTCGCCAACGCCGCAGGCGCGGCGTTGCTCAAGGACTCAAAGACATGCACAGCCGCCTGGTGCTGGTCGCGCGCCTGTTTGATCGCAGCCAACCGGGAAAGCGTTTCTGTTTTGTTCCGGATCTTCTCTCTTAGAAGCACGTTCTGCCGGATCGTTACAATTGCCGCCAGGATGCCGCCCAGAAACACCGCCAGCGCGCAGGCCTGCAAAATAAATAACGCGCCTGGCTTCACGGCCCACCCCCTTCGGCATTGACCGTGAACCGCACCTCGTTTTCGGCTATGGCTTCCTGCCGCTGCAATTTCACAGTATAGCCCAGCGTCTTCAGACCCTGCTCCAGTTGCCCGCACTGATCCCAGTCGTCCGCTACCCCGGTCAGCACCAGGCTGTTACGCCGCAAGTTCAAGGTTTCTAATCGCACGGCCGATGCCCGGCCCGCCTTGACTACCTCGGCCAGCCTCGGCGCCAATAATGGCGCAAACGCATCCAGAAACGGCGCGGTCAGTAACGCTTGCTTCTCCCACGCTTTCTGAACTTCCGGTATTTCCCGTCCATACGGAATCGCTGCGCCAGGCGCCAGTTCTGCGCCCAGCGCCGCAATCTCGGCTTTGACGCGGGCAAACCGATGCTCGCCCAGCAGACGCGATGTCAAACTGAACCCCGCCATCAGGAGGCCGGCGGCCAGGATGCCCACGGCAGCGGCGCGCGCACGTCTGTCCACGGCGCGCCGCACCGCTGGATGCGTAAAGGTTTGCTGACGCAAATTACATCGTAATGGCCCGCGCTTCAGCGCACGCTCACACAAGGCACGCGCCAGGAACGAAGCCGGCTCTTTATGGCATGTTAAAGGACCCGGCCAATCCTTGATCAGCGACTTATGCATCGTTTCGACCACGGAAGGCTCGGCGGCGCGGGCGCCGCAGAACACCCATTGCACGCCGGCGCCGGCCGGAAGGCCCGCATGCAGCAGGAGTTGAAGACGTCTGATGAGGCCGTCATCCGCCGCAGGCGGTGACGGCATTTGCAGGCTGTGGGCGTTGCCGTAACGCTCGCGGCACCCGATAACCAGCGTAACATGATCATCAGCCAGGTAAATCAGCACCCGATATGGCGCCGGCTGCCGGCGCGGCTCAGAAGGCAATTCCGCCAGACTTTGCGTCCAAAGCGCGAGACCCTCGTGATCCAACATCATCGGGTCATCGCCCTGCGCCTGATAGCGATCCAGGCATGTCCGAACGGCTTCGCGGCGCGCAGCGCAAACCAGGGCGCTTATCGTGCCGTCGGGGATTCGGCGGAATTCCACAAATTGGTACAGGCAATCCTCCAGCGGAAACGGCAACTGGATATCCAGGAGCGAGGGCAACACTTTTTCAGCCTTGGCGCGCGATGTCAGCGGCGAATTCAACCACAGCGTGAGGCTATCCTGTACGGCCAGACAACCAACCGTCGCGCAGCCATTTTGGGCAGATTCAGCCAGTTCCTGCCGGCGCGCGGCCGCGTCGCCCGGGGTCAGCACGGCCTGGCGCACAGTTCCGCCCGACGAACGCCAGGCCCGGACCGTGACCGCGGCGGCGCCCGCAAGCGCCACGCCATAACAAATCCGCGGCCGGAACGGCACGGTGCTGCGGCAGGTATAAAGCAATTTTTCCGAAGTTGCCATTAGCACCTATCAAATTCCATTAACAATGCAGGCCGTACCCGTAATCCAAGGATACTTTTTCCCTAACAGTGTGGCGAATTCGGTTCGAAAAAGCAAGGCAAGCTTGGATTGTGAACTTAATATACCGGCTCATAAGTTCGCTAACGTATTAACCTCAAACACGAGATTCCTCGACTTCGCTACGCTCCGCTCGGAATGACAGAGGAAAGCCTGTCATCCCGAGCGAAGTCGAGGGATCTCCATGCCGGCCCATACGTTGGTGTATTTACGCCGATGCGTACTTAGCCGGTATTAGCGGTACACCCAGCGTAATATTTCAATGCCACCCTGATCGTCGCGGCACACGAGGGCATAGATAGTTTCCTGCTGTCCGTTCCGGGCAGCTTGCGCGGCCACCGAAAAATAACGGCTGCGCGTATTCAGATACGGACTAAGCGCATTCAAGGTTTTGGCATCCATTATCTGGCTCAGGTCGGTCACGGGATGCGCGTCACGCCACCTATAAATTTTATCCGCCAGACCGCTCCGGCCCGCGCCCAGCACCGCCTGGAGGACCTCGCGGCCGGCCGTATTCACATTAATGGGCACGATTCCTTCCATCCGATTCGGCAATATCGTGAGCTCCGGCGGCGCCTCGCGCCGCTCTGCCCGTGCGGCATTCAGAACACAGGATAGTTCAGCCGGACTTTCCATCAAGGCGTTAGGCGGCTCCATTGGCAGGCGCGCCTGATGATAATAGCCCGCCTCGCGAGTGCCTCCCGAATCAAGGTCTATCCAGTCTTTCAGCGCCTGGGTTTCGCCGACCGGATCGGGCCAGCTATTGATGGCGAATATGTCCCGGACAATCGCGACGGGCAAACGTACGCCCGCGCTGCCGGGCATTGCCGCCAGGTTGTTGATGTTAAAATACCGGTTCTCGTCCGTAATCACAGCAGCGGTCTGGATAGTATTCGGTAAAAGATTCGTCTGCAAGGCGGCCCAGGGCTCGTTGGTATGATCCGCCTGCAGGTTGTCATCGGCGGCCAGCACGCGCAGGGCATCCCAGGCGGCCTCGGAGGCTGCCACGCGCAATTGTGCCCGAAGGGACTGGCGGGCCTCGAAGCGCAGCGCCATTCGCGCAACCACCTGCGCCTGAACAACGAGCGCCAATATAACGGCCATAAAAAGCAGGACGGTCACGAGGATCATGCCGGATTCACGGGCCGATCCCGCAGATCGGAATGGAGGAATGGTCGATGGTTGATGTTTGAGGGCGGCAGAACAAGATTGACGGACACGCCAATGTATGGTCTGATAAGCCGGTAATGGAATGATCCATCGCATTTCTTTATTATTACCAGATACGGCATCAAAGTCAAACGAGGGGAGAACCATGAAGATGGTTCCGCATGAAGGTCTTCGGCAATTGCTTCATGTAGCCGCGGCGGCGACGCCGTGGCCACCGAAGGAATCCACGCCCTCACCTGCCAGCAGTGCTACGCACGTAGCAGGCGGGCGGGCTCAGCTACCCGGATTTTCCGCCGGAGGCGGATCCGCCTCTGGCGGAAAATTCCAATATATCAGGATTTGTCTGTCAACTGGCATGGTACTGGCCATGCTGGCGCTGGCAGTCATCCCCGTTGGCGCAGCAGGCGATCCCAATCTCTCGGGCTTGCCTGACACGTCGGAGCGTCGGGACGATAAACTGGCGCCCGCGAGTCAATTCCTAACGGCATATAATTCCATGTCGACGGCCGACTGGCTGAAAGAAAAGGGCATGCGGGTGGAAGCCTCCGATCTTTACACCGAGGCGCTGAATCTTTTCCTCAAGTTGTCCGCCGATTATCCGCAATGGCAACCGGCCGTGGTCTCATTTCGCATCAACTATTGCCGCGAATCTCTGAAAAATGTAGAACGCAAAGCGTTGACCCCTCCATTGGCAGGGCAAGGCGGAGATTTGTCCCGCATCGCTCGGGACGACGGACGTCAGACGACGAACCCCCCTGCGCCAAGGCGCTACGGAGGGCAGAAATCAGAAATCAGCAACCAAGCTTTGCCGGAACGTTTTGCCCAGACGAGTCAGCAATCAGAAATCAGCAATCTCTCGCCGCTTAACTTTAAGCTCCAGCAAGCGGCGCTCAGGGAGCGCGGACGGGATTATACCGGCGCGCTGGCCATGTACATCACGCTCCTGGAAGAATACCCGCAGGAACCCTGGGCCTTGAAAGGCGCCTGCCGCTGTTGTTTGCGGCTTGGACGCATGGATCAGGCGCGCGCGCTGGTTCGGCAGGCCCTGACCTTGCCCCTGCCCGATGCCGACTTGAACCTGCTGGCCGCGCTAGTCGACTGTAACGACGGCCGCTATAAGGAAGCGATCACCCTCCTGCGTCAGTCGCTCAAGCAGAATGTTACTTGTCCCGAAGCGCATGTGGCCCTCGGCGTGGCGCTGGCCTGCGTCGGCCAAATTAAAGAAGCCCAGGAAGAAACGAAGCGGGCCCTGTCGTTTAATCCGAAACTCGGCGACGCCTTCTATAACCTGGCGCGCCTGAGTCTGCAGCTCAAGCCGACTGACTACGACACGGCACGAGTGCATTACCAGCTTGCCCTGCGGCACGGAGCCGCGCACGATCCCGAACTTGATACCTTGTTGGCTGAATAGTCAACCAGACGTATGGAAGTAGACACAACCAAATTGCGTCGGCATATCCGCTTCTAGAAGATTCGATTTGTTTTCCAATCACAAATCGAAAATATAATTAATCCCTCTCCGGGCGGGCATCGCGGGTCATGAGGGTTTCCACGGCCAGTGCGGGGCTCCGGCCCTCATGGAGTACGGCATGAACTTCGTCCGTGATGGGCGTGCGCACGCCGTGCTCGCGGGCCAGCGCGCGGGCAATGGCACAGGTCGTCACGCCTTCCGCCACCTGGCTCATACTGCCGACAATCTGATCCAGCGTCTCCCCGCGCCCCAGCCGCTCGCCCACCTGGTGGTTCCTGCTTGAGCGGCTCGTGCAGGTCACAATCAGGTCGCCAAGGCCGCTCAAACCGGCAAACGTTTCGGGCCGCGCGCCTAACGCGACACCCAGGCGCGTCATTTCCGCCAGGCCGCGCGTAATGAGCGCGGCGCGCGTGTTATCGCCAAAGCCCAGGCCGTCGCTGGCGCCTGTTGCAATGGCCATGATGTTTTTCAAGGCGCCGCCCAGCTCGACACCAACGACATCCTCGGACGTATATATCCGAAACTGCGGACTTATCATGACCTTCTGCAACGCGTGCGCCCGCAAGTGATCCGCACAGGCGATCACAACGGCAGTCGGCACCCCGCGCGCCACTTCTCCCGCGAGACTTGGCCCGGACAACACGGCCACAGGCTTGTGCCCGAGAACTTCCCCGGCCACCTCTGCAAGACGCCGGCGCGTGGCGGCATCCAGGCCCTTGCTTACGCTCAAGAGCGCGCAATCCTTCGGCAATCTACCGGCAAACGATTCGAGGACGCTACGGTAAAACTTTGAAGGCGAGGCCAAGATAACGACATCGGCCCCGGCTACGGCCTCGTCCCGGTCGGATGTCCAATGCATGCTTTCCGGCAACGGCACGCCCGGCAAAAACAGCTTGTTCTCGCGTTCGCGCTGCAGACGCGCGACATACTCGGGAAATGGGCCCCAGAGGCGCACCGCATGCCCTTGTTTATGCATGAGCAGGCCGAGCGCCGTCCCCCACCCGCCGTCTCCCAGTATGGTTATGCGCTGCATGCAAAAATGTTCCCCGTTTTTAGTCCCCTAGGACATCCTATTTCTTTTTAAATTCGAACCGGTTTTCGGTTCCGTGAATTAAGCGCTGGATATTACTCTTATGCCGCAGGACGGCCAGTCCGCACATCGCCGTCAACACGAGCGGCAGGAGGATACCCGTTTTGGCATAAAAAATCCATACCATCCCTGCAACAATGAAGGCGGCCACGATGGATGCCACCGAAACATAGCGGGTCGCCAAAAAAACCAGCACCCAGGCCAACAGGCCTACACAACCCGCTATGGGCGCCAGGCCCATCAAGGCGCCCACGCTGGTAGCCACGCCTTTACCGCCCTTGAAGCACAAATATACCGGCCAGTTATGCCCGGCAATCGCCAGGCAGGCACAGACCAGCGGCAGAACGGCGCCGCCATCGAACGCCCATAGCGTTTTAGCCAACAGGGGAAACACGCTGGCCGAAATAAATCCCTTCAATGCATCGCAGACAAACGCCAGCATGCCCCACCCTTTACCCATCGCGCGAAACACATTGGTGGCGCCGATATTCCCGCTGCCAACCGTGCGAATATCTACGCCATTGGCCCGCGCAATCAGGAGGCCAAAGGGAATGGCGCCCAGCAAATAGGCGAAAACACCGCAGACAGTATAAATTAGTGCAGTCGTCATGGATGTTTAATCATGTGAGGCAGTTTCAACACTTTTTTTGCCACAAAAAAGCACAAGAAACACAAAAGCTCTGAATATGTTATGAAAATTTAATATATAATCAGATATATCTGAAAATCCTGATTTTGTATTCCTTATTTGTGCATTTTGTGCATCTTTGCGGCTGCATTTGAAATTAGCTCATGTGTTACGGGTTTATTCCGTCAACCTGAACCTGAAGGTCAGAGTCGTCTCGGTCTCGGCATGCCAGGCGCCCGGCTGCGTGGATACGTAACGCGCACGCCGGGCGGCATCCACGGCCGCCTGGTCCAGCGCGGGATACCCGCTCGAGCGGACCACTTCACACCGGCGGGCGCGGCCGGAATTGTTAACCCACACGCGCACTGTCGCGGCGCCTTCTTCGCCGCGCAGGCGCGCGCCCAGAGGATAGTAAGGCCGGATTTCCGATTGCATCCGCACGCCACCGCTCACACCCTGGCTCCTCGCACCTGACGGTGCGCCAGTCGATTTCGAAGCTTGATTCGCATTTTGCGGACCAGTCGCCGGCACTTTGGCGGATGCCTGTGCGGGTACCGGCGCCACAGCTTCCGCATCAAACATATCCTGATCTTCCTCTTCCTCGGACGGCGGCTCAGCCGCTACAATCTTATTGGGCTGCGCCACGACAGGCGCTTCCTCCGGTAGATCGGCTTCGGGATCAGTTAATATTTCGGCAGTATCCACCGTTTGATTGTCGATTTCTGACCCGCCTGCATCGGCTATGCCGGAAGCAAGGCGGGCAGGTTTTCCTTCATCCGCCTCCGCGGCCACAAACGTCACGGCCAGGCTGGTATCGCCGCCCTGGAACACCGGACGGAGAGCCGACGGCCGCAGGGTCCAGAACCAGACCGCACCCAGCACCAGCACTCCGTGCAGGAGCAGGGCAAGGCCAAAACTCACTAAAAAATCAGTCCAACGATTCATAAGCACTTACAAGGAATATTTGACAGGATTTACAGGATATGAATCTGATTCAGACATTGATATTTTCAAAAACGGCATCAATTTTAAACTTCGTATTCATCCAGTCAATCTTGTTAATCCTGTCAACAATTTCGGACTACCGGCCCTGCACTTCAAACGCCACCGACGGCACGCCGGCGGTCCGCAGCCGGGAGAGCAGTTCGATCCCGATTCCGAGCTCCGCCTGGCGGTCGCCGCGAATAAGAACGGCACTGGGAGTGCGCCGGACGCGCTCCGCCACGCGCTTGACGCAGTCGTTCATATCGCAGGGCGCTCCATCCAGGGAAAGCGTGCTTTCGGCATCCAGCACGATTCGCACTATCGCCTTCTGCTGGGACTCGCCGGAGGCCGCCGGGAGCGTGACGCGCACGCCCTGGTGCACCGACATGGAAAGAATCGCGTAAATGAAAAATACGAGCAGCAGAAAAACAATGTCCAGCAGGGGGATAAGCTCGATCCGCGCCTTTTTATACTCGTACCCGGTCTCCAGGCGCATTGTCTGATCCCTTCCGGTAGGCGGTTTCAAACTGGGCGATCGTTTGCTCCAAACGCCTGGTTTCCCGCTGGACCTTGCTGACGAATGCATTGAACGGCACCAGCGTCAGGAGCGCCACGGTGATTCCCACGGCAGTGTTGATGAGCGATTCCGCCACACCGCGCGTCACGGCGGCCGAGCTCTGGATATCGTCCATGCCAAGAACATGGAACGAGCGGATGATGCCGAAGACCGTTCCCAGAATTCCCAGGAGCGGCGCCATGGTAATGATCGTATCCAGTGCGGAGAGCCCGTGCTTCATGCGGGCAATTTCGTCGTTGGCGGTAATTTCCATGTTTTCGGCCAACCCGTAATGGCGGTGCTTCAGGCCGGCGGTCAGCACGCGCAGGATGGCGGTATCCCGGCTGCGTCCAATTTCAAAAGCTTGTTCAAACCGGCCATGTTCCGTGTGATCAAACAGGTCTTCCAGTGCCGCTGCGCCCTGTCGGTTGCGCCGCTCTGAGCGCCACCAGAAGAGCATTCGCTCGATAGTGATGGTCAGCGACACCAGCGAACATGCCACGAGCGGCCAGAGCACAGGACCGCCCTTAATGAAGAAATCCCGGACGACGTCATAGCCATACATGGCGACTACTCCAGCACACAGCCGCTGTAAAGTCAAGGTCGGAGGGCATCTAAAAAAGCTCGTTTTTTCCGTTCGCCTCTGCCACAATTAAACCTGATGAACACTCTGATGGGACAAACCCCGCCTCCCGGACAACACCGGCTGGCCTTTTGCGGCGATATGATTGAATTCACGCTCCGACTGTCACGCCCGGAGCGGGGCGAGGCCCGCCTGCGCACCAACATCGGCCACGCCGAAACCGCACGCCGCGAAATCATTCGCGAAGCCGCCGAGAGCCAGAAGCGCCTGGCCGAGGATTGGTTCGATATTCCCATGACGCGGGTGGATGACCAGCTTTACCGCCTGACCCTGCCCTTGCTGGAAGCCGGCCACTTTGAGGCCAAGGCGCTGTTCCTGCCGGAGGGAACAAATCAACCCCGCTGGCCGGAAGGAACAAACACCGTCATCAATGTTCACCCGGCGGAATATTGCTGTGCCAACAGCCTTTACAATGCGTTTGTCCGCCAGTTCGGCCAGGAGAGGCACGCACCGCCGGCTTTTACCCCCGTGCAAACAAAAGGCATCCAGGCCCTGCAAGCCAATGACTACGCCGTGATTCCGCCCTCGGGCACGTTCCGCGATGTCATCCGTCAGCTGGATTTCATAATCGGTCGCCTGCGCTGTCGGTCGCTCCTGCTCCTGCCTATTCACCCCACTC
The DNA here is from genome assembly GCA_028718125.1 of Kiritimatiellia bacterium. Lineage (GTDB taxonomy): Bacteria > Verrucomicrobiota > Kiritimatiellia > JAAZAB01 > JAAZAB01 > VSJD01. Next base: position 22,205 of record JAQUMN010000020.1, on the reverse strand, counting down.
CGACCGTCTACGGACGCATGGGCACGTTTGGCAGTCCTTATGCGGCGCTCGATTTCACGGATGTGGATCCGGCCCTGGCCGAGTTCGATCCCAAGGCAACGCCGCTGGAGCAGTTCGGCGAGCTGGTGGATGCCGTGCACGCGCGCGGCGCGCGCATCTCCCTGGATATTGCCATCAACCATACCGGCTGGGCCGCCAAAATTCACGCCGACCATCCCGACTGGCTCCTGCGTGAACCCGACGGCACGATCCGCTCGCCCGGCGCATGGGGCGTGGTCTGGAGCGATTTGACCGAGATCAATTATCAGCACGTGGAGTTGTGGCATTACTTGGCAGAGGTGTTCCTGACCTGGTGCCGGCGCGGCGTGGACGGCTTCCGGTGCGACGCCGGCTATATGATTCCCGTGTCCGCCTGGGAATTCATCGTCGCCACTGTGCGCCGCGAATTTCCCGACACGCTCTTTCTGCTCGAAGGCCTGGGAGGCAAGCTGGTAACGACCACAACGTTGCTCAACATCGCCAACCTGAACTGGGCTTACTCCGAACTATTTCAAAGCTACGATCGCCGGCAGATCGAGGCCTACCTGCCGGGCGCCATCCGCATTTCCGAAACCGATGGACTCCTGGTGCACTTCGCCGAAACTCACGACAACAACCGCCTGGCGTCGCGCTCGATGTCCTACGCGCGCATGCGCACGGCGCTTTCGGCGCTTTGTTCCAGCAACGGGGCCTTCGCTTTCGCTAACGGCGTGGAATGGTATGCTACCGAAAAAATCGACGTGCACGGCCGCGCCTCGCTTGCCTGGGAATCGGGCGAAAATCAGGTGGGCCGGATTGCGCGGCTGAACTGCATCTTGTATACCCATCCCGCCTTCTTCGCCGGCGCGCGCCTGAGCCTGATCCACCAAGGCAACGGCAACAGTATCGCGCTCCTGCGCCATTCTCCCGCTACCGGCAAGCGCCTTCTGGTCCTAGTCAACCTGGACGACAGCGCAATTCAGCCGGTCGCGTGGAATCCCGACGATGCAGGCCTGCCCGTAATGCCAGCCTCCGCGCCGGAGTTGCATGCGGGCCTGGCGAAAAGCGAGTTAATCGACTTGCTGACCGGCCGCACGATCCCGATCACGCCGCATTTGGCGGGTATCGGGACGTCCTCTTCAGGCAATCTCATGCATCTGGATCTGGCGCCGGCAGAGGTGCTGTGTCTAACCCCGGACCGCCGCGATTTCGATTTGATCGTCTTAGCCGAGTCCCGATCTTTGACGGATCGGAATTGGCCGCCGGACGCCGTACAGCGCCAGAGCTTGCACGCCAAGGCGCTGGAGATTGTAAAGTCATGCCGTGGCCCGGGTGATTTTTCTACGCTGGATCCAGATCGGCTGGCAACGGAACTGGCGGAAAATCCGAGCGCATTCTGCCGGCACCAGGATGCACCGGGCGCCGCACCGAGGGTCGTTACCTGGGAATGGCCGCGCGATCTAAAACGCGAGGTCATGATCCCGCCCCATCATTTCCTTTATCTGCGCGCAACAGCGCCGTTCCGTGCGCAGATCGAAGAGGGCAAGCGGGTTGTCCAACAGCAAAATTCACTCCCCGCCGCGGATGGTCGCCATTTTATCCTGTTTTGCCCCAAAGCCGCGCGTCTGGAACCACACGCAGGCCTGTTGAAGCTTTCCGTTTATAAACCGGAACGCACCCGGCACGAAACCGCTCCCCTGCTTTTTCTTCCGCCGGGCAATGCGACGCGCGCGCCGGTGGCGTACACCCACAAGGACCTGCTCGACACACATCCCATGGTCCTCAGCACCAACGGGCGTGGCGGCATGCTGCGCGCGCCGGTGCGCTGGGCAGAAGTTCGCAGTCGGTATGATGCCCTGCTGGCCGGCAACCTGAACCCGGATTATCCCGAGGACCGGCGCATCATGCTTACGCGTTGCCGCGCGTGGCTGGTGTTTCAAGGCTATTCGCAGGACATCACGATCGACCGCCTGCAGGCTTTCCACCTTGGCGAGAACGCCGGCCTGTGGCAATTTCGCGTGCCGTTCGGTTACGGGCAATCCGTTTTCCTCGACATTCACACCAAAATGATACCCGGGCAGAACGCCGTGCGCCTGGTATTTTGCCGGTTGCCCTGCACAGATGCCGAAAACTGCCTGGCCGACGGCCAAGCCGTGCAATTGATCATCCGGCCCGACATCGAAGATCGTTCGTTTCACGAGGACACCAAGGCGTTTTTAGGCCCGGAACGGGATTGGCCCGCCGCCATCCATCCCGATCACGACGCCTCGCAGCGTGTATCGGGATTCACGTTTGCACCTAACCCCGAGCGGCAGTTACACATAGCCGTTTCCGACGGCATCTTCCAGGCGGAGCCCGAATGGCAATATATGGTTTACCATCCCGTGGAGGCCGAACGCGGAATGAACGCTGATTCGGACTTATTCAGCCCCGGCTATTTTAGTTGTCCTCTGTCCGGCGGCGCCGAAATCGAACTGCTGGCGCAAATACTGACACCGGCGGAAAATGATCGCATTGCCGTTGCGGACCGCTCCCGATGCCGACTCTCAGAGTTCGGGAAGGATCGAAATCGGGATCGTTTGCCGCCGGATACACCGCTCCCGGACATCCTGGAGCGCGCCATGCAACAATTTATCGTTCGACGCGGTGAAAATAAAACCGTGATTGCCGGTTATCCCTGGTTCCTCGACTGGGGCCGCGACACGTTTATCTGCGCGCGCGGCCTGATCGCCGCCGGTCATCTGGAAGAGGTTAAAGCAATAATTAAGCAGTTTGCGGCGTTTGAGCAGGATGGCACGCTGCCGAACATGATTCACGGCAACGATGCCCGGAACCGCGATACATCCGATGCGCCCCTTTGGTTTATAGTCGCCTGCGCGGACGCCAGACGCCAGACGCCGGAAACGAGCAAACACGATCTGTTGGCAGAACGTTGCGGCCAGCGGACCCTGCGCCGGATTTTGGAATCCATTGCCGCGGGCTTCAGGCAGGGAACGCCCAACGGCATTCGCATGGATCCGGAGAGCGGCTTGATTTTCAGTCCGGCCCATTTTACGTGGATGGATACGAACCATCCCGCCGGCTCGCCCCGCGAAGGCTACCCCATCGAAATCCAGGCGCTCTGGTTTGCGGCATTGTCATTCCTGGCCGGCTTGGATAAACACGCCACACCATGGCGGGATCTGGCAAAACGGGTGCAGGCTTCCATCCAACATTACTTCTGGAACGAGACGCGCGGCTATTTTGCCGATTGTCTGCATGCGGCCGCCGGCCAGACTGCGGCACAAGCCATGCCGGATGACGCCCTGCGGCCCAATCAACTCCTGGCACTGACCTTAGGCGCGGTAGCTGAAAAAGCCATCGGCGAACGCGTATTGGAAGCATGTGCAGAACTGCTCGTGCCCGGCGCCATTCGCACGCTCGCCAGCCGGCCCGTGGAATATTCACAGCCCGTGGCGTTTGACGGCCGGCTGCTCAACGATCCCCTGCGGCCTTACTGGGGACGGTACGAGGGAGATGAGGATACACGCCGCAAACCGGCCTATCACAACGGCACAGCCTGGACCTGGCTGTTCCCGTCGTTCTGCGAAGCCTGGGTCCGGATACACGGCGCCGCTGGGCGTCCTGCGGCGCTGGCATGGCTGGGCAGCAGCACGCAACTCATGAGTCATGGGTGCCTGGGCCAGATTCCGGAAATCGTGGACGGCGATTACCCTCACGCCCAGCGCGGGTGCGACGCCCAGGCCTGGGGCGTGACCGAACTGTACCGCGTGCTGAAAAGCCTGAGTTAATAAGTTTGGTCCTTCGCTAATTTCCGTGTGTTTTTTTATTGCCCAAGGCGATTGTCGTCAAGAGCAGCGCGAATTTCGTTTGAAAACGCCGCGACGATTTCAAATTATCTGTGCCGTTGCCGCGCTTGCGCATACACGCGTATGGCGCTATGCGCGACGCGGACACATCTGAGTTAAACTTGCCTTGCTTTTCAAAACTTCGCTCTGTTCAGGGATTGAAATTCGCCCTGCGCTGTCATGCTGCCCATTCCCCTGTTCATATCGGGATCGATACAGGCTGCATTCCTTCCGCCTTCTTTTCCTGGCCCTCAGCCTGTGTTTACGTCAATAAAAAATAGCACGGAAAATGCGGAAGAACCTAAGTTTAAAATTCCGCGCTTCATGCTCAACGCTTACCACTCTACGTATTTTCAGTTCGATCTTCACGCTCCACGTGCTTTCATGCTTGCATTCAGCGCGCTGATTTCCTACCGTACCGTCTGCGTTGGAGGCTTAGCTCAGTTGGTAGAGCAGCTGACTCTTAATCAGCGGGTCGCCGGTTCGAGCCCGGCAGCCTCTACTCTCCCAGTTCTGGGTGCGTTCATTTTGAGGGTACCCATTTTTTTCCTTATCCTGCCTATATTATTCCGACTTCAGGAAAAATTTAGCCGTTTAGGCAGATTCCTCCATCAAAACCGGCAGAATTTCGAGACGACGAAAATCAAGCAGGCTGGCTTCGCCGGGCCGCACCGGAGAAAAACCGGGCGGGATAATTTATTCCTTCATACGCTTTCGCGGCTTAACCATGTTCTCGGGACGCAGGAGATTATCCAACTCGTCTTTGCTCATGAGCTTCTTGGCGAGCACCATGTCATAGAGGCCCTTGCCGGTCGCCAAAGCCTCCTGCGCCAGCATGGTTGAAGTCTCATAGCCCAGATAGGGATTCAAAGCCGTGACCAAACCGATACTGTTGTAGACCATCGCGCGGCAAACATCCTTGTTCGCCGTGATCCCGACCACGCATTTCTCGCGCAGCGTGTTGATGGCGTTGATCAACATGTCGACATTCTCGAACAGCGAATGGACGATAATCGGCTCCATCACGTTCAGTTCCAGCTGGCCCGCCTCGGCTGCAAAAGTGACGGTCAAATCGTTGCCGATCACCCGGAAGGCCACCTGGTTGACCACCTCGGGGATAACGGGGTTGACCTTGCCCGGCATAATCGAAGAACCCGGCTGCATTGCCGGCAGGTTGATTTCGTGCAGACCGCAGCGCGGTCCCGACGAGAGCAGGCGCAGGTCGTTGCAGATCTTCGAGAGCTTGACGGCCAGCCGTTTCATGGCCGAGGAGTTCATCACAAATGAGCCCGTGTCGTTGGTGGCCTCAATCATGTTGATGGAAACCACCATCGGCAGGCCGGTAACTTCGCGCAAATATTTGGCGCACAGCTCGGGATAATCGGGGTCGGCGTTGATCCCCGTACCGATTGCGGTAGCCCCCATGTTCTGCTCATAGAGCAGTTTCATGTTCTGCTCCAGGCGCTCAATCTCCTCGCTCAAGTTGGCGGCGTAGGCCTCGAACTCCTGACCCAGGGTCATGGGCACGGCGTCCTGCATCTGAGTGCGTCCCATCTTGATTACGTCGGCGAACTCAATGCCCTTGGCGGCGAATGCGGCGATGAGTTTTTTTAAAGCGGCAACCAGATTCTGGATGCTGCGGATTGTAGCAACCTTAATGGATGTCGGATAGGCGTCGTTGGTGGACTGCGACAGGTTGACGTGATTGTTGGGATGGCAAAACCGGTATTCTCCCTTTTTGTGGCCCAAAATCTCAAGCGCACGGTTGGCGATAACCTCGTTGGCATTCATATTGGTCGAGGTTCCGGCTCCGCCCTGGATCATATCCACAACAAAATGGTCGTCAAACTCGCCGTTCTTGACCTCCCCGCAAGCCTTGACGATGGCCTCGACAATGTTCTTATCCAAAAGGCCCAGATCGCGGTTGGCCAAGGCAGCCGCCTCCTTGACCTCGGCCAGGGCCCTGATAAATTCGGGGAAGGAACAGAGGCGCACGCGCGAAATGTTAAAATTCTCAAGTGCACGCATCGTATGTACGCCGAAATAGTATTCAACCGGAACCTGCTTGGAGCCCAGCAAATCATGTTCATCGCGGGTAAGGCCCGAAAGTGAAGCTTTAGTTATGTTCATGGCATTAATCGATTAATGATGACGACAAATCGCTTTGAAGACGGCTCAGCAATACACCTTCGTTACAAAGCGACACTACATTGTTTAACTTCAAGATATACCCGTACAAAGATAAGGTCAAACCGGAAAAGTCGGGGGTTCGAGCCCTCCCAGCCTCTACTCCCCCAATTCCGGGTTAATCCGTCCTTCTCTTCTGGGCGGCTGGTTTTGATAGCATCTTCGTGCCAATGACTGGCCACCTTGGCCGCGTCTCCTATGGCTGATGGGTATTATATGCCGCATCGCCTCGGAGCTCTAACCGCCTTTCATGCTATCTGACCCATTTTCATCTCATGCGCTGCGGGATTTAGTTTTCACGGATGGCGGGGTTGCAATCAACTGGCGCAGTAACTGCGCGTAACGCTTTGCGTTGAGCGGCAAATCCACGCATTTATTCTTGATGGACGAGTAAACCATCGCATTGGCCAGCTCCAAAGAACGGAGGCCTTCCTCGGCTGGGGCAATCAGCGGCACGCCGTCCAGAATGGCATCTGTAAAGTTTTGCAGAATGGCTGCATGCGGATCATGGACCGTGTTTTTAACGGGGATCGTGACAAGCCATACATCCGGCGTGGCCATCGCTCCCTTTGCTTTCCTGCAATAGTCGCTCATCGGAACTGTGTTCCGTGTGAACTGGATTGTATTATGCTCGACGATAAGTCTGCCCCGATCCCCCGTGATCTCCATCCGGTTGGTTCCGGGCGCCTCGCCGGTTGTGGCAATGAATACCCCCGTGGCGCCGTTCGAGTATTCCATGAATGCGGTGACGTCATCCTCGACTTCGATGGCATGATATTTCCCAAAAAAACAATTGGCGCGCACCCGTATCGGCATGCCGGCGATCCACTGAAAAAGGTCCAAATGATGCGGGCATTGATTCAGCAGCACGCCGCCGCCTTCGCCCTTCCAGGTGGCGCGCCAGCCGCTGCGGGCATAATAGGCGTCCGTGCGGAACCAGTCGGTGGATATCCAATTTAAGCGGCGAAGTTCCCCCAGCTCTCCGTTGCGCACCAGTGTATGAGCCGTGATATAACAAGGCTGCGTTCTTTCATTGAACATGGCGGCGAATACCTGTTTCTTATTCCGGTGGGCGGCGATCAGGCGAAGGGCATCGGCCTTGTGCGCGGAAATCGGCTTTTCCACGAGCACATGCAGTCCATGCCGGAGCGCCGCGATACCGACCGTGGCATGAGAATAATGGGGGGTCGCCACGATGACAGCGTCTATCAGTCCGGAATCGAACAGGTCTTCCGGGCGGGCGAACACTTTCGTGGTCTGCTCAAACGGCGCCAATCGCTCCGGAGACAAATCGCAGACTGCCGTTAATTTAGCCCGCGCAATGCTTCCTTTCAGGAATTTCCTGGCATGACTGCCGCCCATGCCCAGGCCCACAATACCCATTCGCACCGTATTCATCATTTGCTCCCGGAAGATTGAGATGTTTGTTAAAGGAAACGGATGCTAAGCCCTAATTTATTTACCCCGCAGCCCTTCTATCCATATTTTCCATTCGGCATGCCGTGCCAGCCGACCCTTGCCAGCAGCAGGTCGCCGATATAGCGAATATAATTGATGGTTTTATTATCAACCCAGAATCGCATCCCTTTCTTGGAATGGGCGAACATTCCTTCCTGCCATTCGCCGGAGACAATCCAGGTTTCATCGCGAGAGACATCGGCCACGCAGAAATTACCCATCCGCGCTCCTTTTTCCGGGAATACAATGCGTTCCGTGGCACGGCGCACCCGTAAGGCGTTTGCATCCACCTCCGCCATGAATAACGGCGCCCGGCTTCGGAACACGCCGTTGTTCAATTCGCTCTTCCGGTTGTAAATCAAATACAGCGTGCCACCCCGTTTCACCCAATGCTGCTGAGTATTATAGTTGCCCAGGTCTTCGCCGTCATCGAACCGCCAGGGCGTCAGCTCGTTAAAATGCAGCCCGTCGGCGCTGGTAGTCGCATAGGCGCGGAGATTGTGGCGCAGGGTCATGAAATACCTGCCATGAAAGAAAACCAGAGAGGGCTCGGCCAGTCCCCGCTCTTCCTCGATCGTATGCACGCTGCCGTGTTCCAGATATCGCAGTGTGCCGCCGATAAACTCGCATCTTAACACCGTGATCCTTGAATAGAGGTTCTGTTCTCCGTCCCGGAGCGGCCCGCGGTAATACCCCGGGATCAGCATCGTGCCGTCTTCTTTTTCATGCATTTGTCCGTTGTAATAGACGGCAAGGTCCAACGGCGCCGGCAAAGCCATCCGCACCCAGGGGGTGAAATCCTGTTCGCCGGGATTCCAGGTCGAGTAGACGATCGCGCCCTTGAGAAAGGGGGAGCGGACATGGCGCTCGCTTTTATATTGTGTGTTCGTGCCGCCCGCGCCGGCGTCTTGAACGAAATGCGTTTGACCCAACGCCAGCAGCGTGTGGGTGGCGGCATGGTAGCGCAACCCAAACCACGGTTCCTCGAAGAGGTCGTCGTCCATGGGAATTTTGAACCACCGTTGGCTCAGCATGGGCGGCGTCCAGGTTTTGCCCAGATCGGATGTCTTCAAAAACATCAGCGGACCGATATCGTTGCCAGTCAAAAGCTTGGCCGCAATGAACACTTCGGCCTGCCGGTCCTTGCCCTGTGCCGGGATGACGCCCATGGACGGCTCAAACCACGCCTGGTTATTCCGGCGGCCCTGCAGGATGATTTCGTTCTCGATTCTATCGATAGTGTCCATGTTCCCTGTTGGCTCAGCGCTGTGCGCCGTGCCAACGGGCCGCCGCATTCCGTCGGCCCGTTATTTGACATGTATCTCGACGGCCTGTGAAATGCCCTGAACGGTATCTTCGGTCGCCTTGATGGCGTCATACACCCGGGGCGCCCATTTTTCAGGGCCTAACGCGCCGCGCCATTGCCGTATAGCCTGTATGTTTTCTTCGCCGGCCTGCTTGAGATGCGCCAGGGCTTCCTGCAGGGCCTTATTCCGTTCCGGATTTGACGGATCGGCAAGGCACACGGCATCCGCCGCCTGATAGATATACTTGGCGAGTTTAATATACGAAATCACCACCCTGGTCTCATTGGCAAGATACGGGGAGTGGAAGGACTCGCTCAGTTTCAATGCTTGTTCGCAAGCGGCCAACTTTTGATCGAACGCTTCCGGCTGGGTGTAATACCGGAACATTTCCTCGCCTAAACAAGGCGGTTGTTTTGTTTTGATCATGTTGACCGCCGTCCCCCAGGAATAACATGTCGGGATATCCGAATCGTAGACGTCAAACTCGATCGGTCCCATGATCTCCGACCAATCGCCGACAGCATCGGGATTGGCATATCCTTCCCGCGTCGCCCAGGCAACGGCAAACTCCCGCTCGCTCCGGCCGTTTAGATTCCAGGCCCATTCCGCCAAAGCCTGGTAATTAAACCCGCAGATCTCTTTTCCCATCCGGTGCCAGCCGGTCATCCCATAGGCGCCTTTGTAACGGCGCTCGATCAACTGGCGGATAAAATCCCGGATGCGGTGCGCGGAACTTTCCGGAATCTTGAATTCGGGCGTTTCGACCGCGCCACTAGCGGGATACGGCACATCATAGCTGGCGATCCACCGCCCACGTGCGGCATAATAATCGAACAGCGGGTTGATAAACAGATCCCTGGGCAAATGCCGGACCCTGGCCGAATTCATATTGCAGCAGCGCTCGATTTTCACCTCGGGCGGCGTCTCGGCAAGAATTTTATAATAGCGCTCGTCCGTGGTCGTCGAGATAAATAAGCGGATGACAAAGTCCGGATATTGGCTGCGGACTTCCCTCCAGGCATTCACGAAGGCGCGGGCTTCCGCGACAAACTGTCCCGCCCTTAAACACTCCGCGCACGCGCACTGCGCCGGGCGCTCCGTCAACCAGCAGCTCACTTCGCGGGCGTCCTGCGAGGCAATATCCAGCATCCATTCCGCCAGTATCTTGGCCAGAAGCGGATTGGACGCGCAGGGGGCGCGGTGCGGATCGCCCTGTTTGTGGGCGAAATATCGCCCGGCAATGGCGCTGTCGCCTTTGCCGGCCAGCTCGGGATATGCGCTCAAAAGACTGCTTTGAAAATTAAGATGCATAATCAACGGGACGGCATTTAAGGCCCTTGCCCGTCCGGCATGCAAGGCGTTGGTGTCAATATCCGTGTGGCTTTTCTGGCCGCGCACGACGTTAAAACCACCGCCGCCGATTTTCCCGTAATTAAGCTTGATGGATGCCATCCAGGGAATCAAATCCGGCGGAAAATTCCACAGGCCCCTCTCTTCCATATCCGGCCAATCCAGAACATTGGCCAAGGGTATGGAAACTTGCCCATTTGTAATAGCGGGTTCAAGCAACTGGCACAGGGTCCTGACAGCGTAATAAACGCCTTTTTCATCAAGGCCGGCTACTAAGAGCTTGTTATTGCCTTGCGATTGAATGACGTAGGCTTGATCGTTATTCGGCAGCGTTTTCAGCGCATCGGCCTCGGCCAGGCGAATGCCGGCCAGTTTGCCCTCCGAATCGACGGTTCCAACGGTGATGTCAAACAGCTTGCCATCAGGAACGAGCCCCGCTTTGTCCTTAAATACCTGCCTCAATTCGTCAACGGCGGTTTGGACGATTTCGCCGGAACCGGCGGCCATGGTAATGGAAATATCCACGGGCTTGACTACCGCTTTATTTTTTATGGATATCCGGTGCGGTAGAGGCAAAAGATGCCGAATCCATAGGCTTTCTTCTTCAGGCGACACGGCTATATCTTTCGCGTTAAGAAAATTTCCGCAGATGAGAACCATAAAAACCGCCATAACAACGCGGCCCAGGTCTTTGCAAACAAACATGACATTTATCCTTTCGCGTTTATTTTATTTGAACGTGCACAACGTCCGTAGGGCCTCCGCCCTCCAGGCCGCCGGCAAAAACGGCCTGCTGGTTGCCGGCCTGATCGATGCAACGGCATGTTATGCTATGCAGGCCCGATGGCAAGCTGAAAGGACCCGTATAAGGCCGATATTCCCCCAAATCGATGGATACCTCTGTTTTTTTCACACCGGACAAATTGTCTTTTGCGCTGATTTTAAATACGGTCTCCTTCTTTCCAAAATACTCGCCGCCCAATTGTTCGATGACCGGCGCTGACAACAGCGCCAATACCGGAGGCGTTGCATCAATGCGGACCTCAATCGTTTTGATAATTTCTGCATCTTCACGATCCTTGACATGGATTGTATGCCTGCCCTCCGTATCGATCAGGCGCGTGCCGCCTTGCTGCCAGCTGCCCTGATTGAGTTTGTGCCATTGATTTGCAGTAAATGCAACCGTAACCGGCCTGTTAGTCCAGCCGTCTTCGGCGCCGGCGGCCTTTTCTTGACGGTCTGCGGCGCGTGCGCCGATCGCGGCGCCGGCCACGATAAACCACTTGTTGTACGTCCTGACAACATCGGCATTGCAAATTTCCAGTTTATTACCACCTTCACCCAACCATGATTTGTCAAAAGGAATATTCCAAATGGAACCTTTGCTTTTTGACCATTGGTTGCCGTCTTCGATAACAAGATGCCCGTTAAGCGTTATTTTTACCAGGGTGGATTCTTCCTGATCGCAGTCAATGCCTTCCACCGCAAGGGTCAAATAGTTACCCGCTGCCGCCGGAATGTCGGCTTGCTTCAGATTGAAGAAAGCCGTTATGGCTTGTTGCGATGTGAGCATGAGACCTTGAACGCCCGATTTCGCATAGGGAGCTCCTCCATGAAAGGCATTCGTCGTGAATATAATCTCGTTTTTCCCGAACGTGACGGTGGCGGCGCTGATTAAACGTTTCAGGGAGTCCAGATTGATGGCGGTCGCCGGCTTAAACCCGGGCCCGGCCATATGTTCCAATATGGAATCCAATAACGTCATACAGGCCGGATTATCCGCGTGGAACTTGCCGGCGGCCACGAACAGGCGGCCTTTAGCGGCTTTAAATTCGAACAGTAATCCTCGTTTTCTGTCACGATAGGCCGAGACGACTTCCAACAAAGGGTCAAAAGGAATATCTTTCATTTGATCAAAACAAATACCGGCAGCGCCATGAATGAACGCGTAAAATTGCCAGTCGCCCCAGCCTTCATGGGGAATACGGGCAAATATGGGATGGGGATGCACGATGCTCCCATGATTATCATCGATATCACGCCCCGGGACGAAAGACGTGTAGCGGCTGTATACGGGAAACGGGCTGGCGCCAAGCAGCAGGATATCATTGCCTGCCTCCAGGTGATCCAGCTCTTTTGCCGTCAGGGCTTCCACGATCCAGAGTTTTCTGGCGCTATCCGTCTCATCACCCTTGAGGCACGCGATCCCCGGATAGCGTTCGTGCAACATGGCGAATGACTCAGGCGCGCAGCCGGCCTGGAGCGGGCCGGGGGGGTTTTTTTTAAAAACCCAGAACTCCCAGTTATTGCGGATTTCACGGCCCACAGCGCTAAGCGTCACCGCCAAGTCCACCTTGCTGTTTGTCCGCACCTCCGGCCAGGTGAACTCCATATCCGCTAATGTCGTCACCTTGCCGTTGGGGACGGATCCTGTTTTCAGCGTCTTCTGCATCAAAACAGCCTGGCCGTCGTTCAGTGTCCACATCAGCGTTCCTTCGAGGATAGGCGCGTCTTGATATAGCGAAACCATGATCTTCCCCTGGAACGTATCTCCTTCCCAATAGCAGCGTTTATAACAGTTGCCCTCATCAAAATCCAACAACAGAACATTATCGTTGTTATATCTGAGCATCTTCTGAAGGCTGTATCCCGGTCGTAATTCAAGATACTGGTCGTAGAGCCATGACAGCGAGCCGACAATGTGTTCATATCCCGCCAGATTTCCGCATTTGCGCACTTTCTCAAGCACATATTTAGTGCCCAGTTCGTGCAGTCGTGACGTCACCTCATACCGGAGCGCTCGGCGGGAATCCTTGGACGCTTTTTCCAGGGTAACGGGGGTGTAGGTGCCTACCAATAGATGGGCTACGTCTTTCCGGCCGTAGCGTAACGTGTTAAATTGCCCATCGGCCGGATACGGAGCGATGGATTGCGACATCATAACGACTTCGTGCGCAATAAGTGGACGGTTATAAACAGCAAGCTCCTGATCGTAGGCGGCCCAGGAGCCTCTGAAATTATGGTAACTGAAAATAGCGGGCGCATGAAAATGGCCGAATATATCGGAATAACGGGTGATTTCCTCGAGCCGTTTGGCATGATGCGGGAAGGGCCGGCGTGTGAGTGCGGGAACATCTTTCGGATCAAAAACGTAATCAATGCCTTTCATGGCATGATTCGGTAGAATTAAACATCGGGGATTGATTGACTTGATGACACGCGCAACATTGCCGACGTCTTCAATAAAGCCGTCGTAGTAATTCATTTCACCGCCGAAACAATAGATAGCCAGGCTGGGATAAGTCCGTGTCCATCGGGCAATCCCTTCCCAGAGGCCCGGAACCCGCAACACTTTACCCATGGCTTGTCTTTCCGCCAGCATGGTGCTGGCGGCCGTCTGCATAACGATACCCACTTCATCGGCTGCTTCCAGAGCATCTGCGGATGAGGTCCATCCCTGTTCGATGCTATTATAACCCGCGTCTTTCACCAACTTGAAAAATTTTACCCAATAGTCCTTGGTCATGGGATATCGATAATGCGGCGATTCGTGATGCAGAGCCATCATTTGGCGCAAATAAATGGGTTTGCCGTTCAGCATCAACTGCCTGCCTTCAGTATGCCACACTCTCAAGCCAAATCGCTGCTTGCACATATCGATCAGCGCCCCAGCGCGCGTGTGCCAGGCGAGTTCCGCCATGTATAGGGTCGGGCTGTTCGGATGCCAGGCCTTTATGTCATCATGCCTGGAAATCCATTCAATTCTTGTTTGCGCGCTAAAGGGCGTGACCGCGACCGATCCTTCCCCGACAACCGTATCGGAGGGTATGGCTTTTATTTTCCACTGCAGCGTTGAGTCGTCCCGCTCTTTTTCCTCGAACGGAAATTTCAGGTCGGCTTCCCATACGACCTCTTTGGCGTCTCCGCCTTCTCTAATAAAGAGACCGTCAATCCTTCCGGAACCGGTGGATACCTTTAAAAAAACCGAAGCCTCGATGCCGCCCAAGCGGTCTAAATGAGTCAAGCGTTTCATATTGGACACGGAGATGATTATTTCATTGGTCTTGCCCGGTTTTAACAGCAGGCTCAAGTCGGCACATGACGGGAAAAGGCCGGCAAAGGGGTAATACCCCGCATGCGTGCCGTTGAACCATATATTTACGCTGCCGTGCGCCCTCGCGATCAATAATTGAACCGACTTGCCGGACCAGTCGGCTGGAACAGCAACCTGCTTGCGGTAAAATCCTGTGCCCCATAGATTGATGTATTGTGGAACACCTTGATACCCCGATGCCGGCCACCATGCAGCTTCGGCAAAACGCTCCGATTGGAAACACCAGTAGTCAGGGACGTTCAGCGTGATGTCGTAGGCGGAAGCATCAGGCAATGCCGGCGTATCGTTGATTAATTCCTTCTTGAAAGTAAAATCCCACTCGCCATCTAAACAAAGCGCATTGGGTGCGGCGTTGAGAACAAGCAGGTGTCCAAAAAAAATACAGAATTCAACAAAAAGCGCTGTTTTTCTCAACATAATTTTGCCTTTTTTAATTTCCGACGGGATATAGCCTGTTCCCGTATCCCGGTATGCGAAAGCTTTAATTGCCTGGCCACGGTGGCCAAACATTTAATACGCACAATATCACGGCGGACGCAACCTTCTCAATGGACAATATGACCATTGATATGTAATATTTAACTTAGGTTTTGAGGTCGTTTGCAAGGCAATATTTTATCGAATCGAGGCAATTCACACTTTGGTCAGACTCATGACGCCGAAATGGTCGTTTTGTCTAAAAGATCTGCCCCGTCAATATCCCCATCGATTGCCGGTTCGCAACTTTGGGTATATGCCGAGTAAGACGTGTTGGGTAGTTCATCCTCCACCTCGTTTTTCACATTATTTTTCTTTTATTCTTAAAGGCAGGGGAATTATCGTCCTGGATCGCGGCCGGAGCGTGCTTCGCCCTCCCTGTGTCATCTTCAGCGAGGCCAATACAGAGGTAAAATATGGACCTGTGCAAATGTGGGAGGAAATGATCGCTAGCTACAACAGGGAACTGATCGACGAATTGTATCGAAAATATCCCGCTATACAACATCAATGTGTCTGGGGGGTTCGTAACCGTCGCCGCTTTAAGCAGGTGTTTGCTTTGGCAAGGGCTGAACTTGCCCGAAGCAAGGAAAATGGATGGACAGATCGGGTGGACAGGATATGCGACTGGTTGATTGTCGAAAGCCTGTTTAACTGTCAATCCGAACTGACTCAAATCCCCGTCCATCCTGCGATTCAGGCGATCACTCAGCAGATCAATAATGATTTTACGCGGGAATTTGATTTCAAAACATT
The DNA here is from genome assembly GCA_028718125.1 of Kiritimatiellia bacterium. GTDB lineage: Bacteria > Verrucomicrobiota > Kiritimatiellia > JAAZAB01 > JAAZAB01 > VSJD01. The sequence goes on along the minus strand of JAQUMN010000020.1, from coordinate 6,690 downwards.
GTCTCAAACACACGGATTGTCGTATACAAATTTCAGACGGCTCTGGAACCGGTACATCGGCATGGCGCCGGTCCAGTATGTCTTGAATTTGCGCCTGCAGGAGGCTTGCCGTTTGTTGAGGCAAGAATCACTGCGCATCAGCGAAGTTTCGGAACGAGTCGGGTTCCATGACTCGCTCTATTTCTCGCGCCGTTTCCGCCAATTTGCCGGCCTGACCGCCACGCAGTTCAGGAGCGCGCTTCTTGACCCGATGGTAGTTCGCTGAAAGCTGGCTGTTCCTTTGTGGAAGCGCAAGGTCAAGTCCTTGAGCGCCATTAGGTCGCCCCGAATGGCGCTAAGTTAAGCAGGGTTTGCGACCAGGCTTCTTCTGAATCTTTTCCGCGATGAGGAAAGCACGAAATCACTAGAATAAATAACAAGGATTCATGTATCGACTTTTCTGCAACACCTTCTCAATTCTCTCAACTTGGGAACGCAGGCCTCCATCGGCGGCCAGTTTGCGCCTTAACTTTTTCGGTTCTTCCGGAAATAACGCGGGATTTTTCATTGACCGGAAACAGGAATTGATGCCATATTAACCCTCAATCATGACTCGCTCTTCGTCCGTCATTCCGAGCGAAGTCGAGGAATCTCATGTTTGAGGTTAATACGTTAGCGAACTTACGAGCCGGTGTACTAAGGGCCATTGGAAGGAAAACGCATTGCCGGAATTTTCAATAAAGGCAATTTTCAGTTTGCCTAAAAAATAGCGATAATTTGGAAGACAGCAAACAAGGAACAAACCATGGAACGGAAAAGACTTCTGGTAATCGCGGCACATCCCGACGACTGCGACATCCTCTGCGGGGGAACCGCCATAAAATGGGCGGCAGCCGGCCACATCGTGAAATTCGTCTCCGCAACAAACGGCGACACCGGGCACGTTGTCCTTTCCCGCGCGGAAACCGTAAAAGCCCGGAAGAAGGAGGCGGCGGCCTCACGGAAGATGTCCGGCATCTTCGAATATCAGGTGCTCGATCATCCCTGCGGGATCGAAGCGACCCTTAAGAACCGCGAGAAAATGATCCGCCTGATTCGCAATTTCAAGCCGGACGTCGTTCTCTCCCATCGCCTGTGCGACTATCATCCGGACCATCGCGCGACCGCGCAGCTCGTGCTCGATACGGCGTATGTCGTCATGGTCCCGCACAACTGCGAGGACACTCCGATTCCGGAGAAAACGCCCGTTTACGGACACCTGTATGACAGCTTTCTGGACCCGCGTCCCTTCCGCATCGACGCGGCCATCGAATTCGACAGCGTGCTCGAAAAAAAACTCAAGGTCATGGAATGCCACCGAACGCAGTTCTACGAGTGGCTCCCCTGGTCCCTCGGCCGCAGGGATTTCGATGCCGCAAAACTTTCCGACGCGGAAAAAAGGCTGTGGCTGCTCTCTTTTCTGGAGCGCTTCAAAAAAGGCGCCGACGAAGCGCGTCCGATCCTTTGCCGGTCGCTCGGAAATAAGGCCGGCGGAAAGGTCGTCATGGCGGAACTGTTTGAGCAGTCTCCTTATTCGCGGCAGGTTGCTCCCACGGATTTCCAGAAACTGATGGAACCAGGAATACAGGGTTGTCTTTAGGGAATAATAATGCGCCTAATCCAAAACAGGCCATAACTGATAATTACCTGTTTTTAGCCGATGAGCGTTTCAAGCGCACGCGCCCCGGCCCATTCCTGGTTATAACGACTGAGCAGCGCGCCTTGTCCGTCTGCGAAAAATCGGCCGCATAACAATAACCTAAAGGTTCCAAAATGCGCCGGTAAAGAACATCGCAATGGAGACAATAACCGGCGTACGGTTTCAGATGGCGCCAATGCAGCAACCGGCCTTTTGACGGACAGTAATGCATGTTGATTTTAAAGATGCCGGCTTTGTCATCAAGCTCCATGGTAAAGTCCGCCGCCTCCTCGTTTAACGCCTTTGCCCAATACAGCCAGCAGCCGCGAATGCCGTGAAGCTTCACCAGCTTCTTCAGGGAAGCCTTCAGGTATAAATCGGACAGATAATTCCAGAAATCGGCCACCGCTTTTTTTCCGCCCTTTTTCTCAAGGAACTTGAACAGCTCGCTGTAGGCGGCAATAAATTCCGTGCATGCGATCATGGCGCCCTCCGGTAAAAACGCTGAACACTGCGCCCGATTTTGCGGTCATAGCGCGCTAATTCAAAAGCAAACGGCGTATCTTCGCAAATGGCGGCGTGCACGGCGAATTCCGTTGCGCCATGGAGCGGTGAAACGGCAAAGCCTTTTTGGCGAATGTGCCTGACGGCAGGACTATAATCGGTTTCCAGGCGCAGCTCATCCCTGGAGCAATTAATCCGCACCGGCGCGCCTTCCTCGGCATAAATATTCCGGAAATACTCTTTCAGGGCAACGAGCCCCCGGCGGCGCAAAGCACGGATCAGGGGCGCGTGAAAAGACCGGGCATACTGGCGCAAATAATCCCGGACGGCGTCATCGCCGAAGTGTTTGCGCACATACTCCAAACCCAGATTCAATGCACAGTGAAAGTCCTTGTGCAGGTATTTGTTGTCCGCCGCTTTGCGGGTCATTATTTTTTTGGGCATGGATGTTTTATGGCAAAAGCCATTCCTTATCTCGTTTCAGCGTGCGTTCGATTGCCCGCCGGCAGGCGCAGGTCAGCGCATAACCGGGATAATTGCGCCATGTTTTAAATATTCCCATGCGCACCAGGAGCTGTTTTTCGCCGGCGAGCCAGCAGGTAATTTTCCTGCCGCCATAAACCGCCCACATCATCCTGTTCATTCCAGCCTGGAACTGCGCAGCACGCTTGAGGTTGCCGGCTTGCACGGCGGCAACAAGATGGCCGGCCAGATAACCGTTAAATACGCCGCCCCCCAGCAGCAAGCCGTCGAACCCGGCCTGCAGATATGGAATGCAATTGAATTCCCAGCCGTTGAGGAGGCATAGCGCCGGATTCTTGCGTTTGGCTGCAAGGGCAATGCGCATTCGCGCCGGATCCGCGGAGCTGTCTTTGATAACCACCACGTTCGGCTCAGAGTAAATATCGCGCAAGACGCTCTCCGGCACAACGACGGAACTTGATTTGCCGCGGTCATAAATGCCGACCGGCAGCGGACTGCGGCGGATGACGTCCAAATACAGCGTGCGAATCGTCTCCGGAGAAACGTTGGCCAGGAAATAGGGCGGGGCCACCACGGCGATGTCAGCGCCTTCCTCCCGCGCCATGCCGATGTTATCCATAATCCGGGCGGCCGAATTATCGGTAACCTGGACGGCAACCGGCAGGCGACCGTGTGCCCGCTTAATAACGGCGCCGACAAATCGACGCTTCTGGGCATTGGTCATCCACGGGCCCTCCCCATTGGTTCCGCAGAGAAACAATCCCTTCACGCCCAGCCGCAAATGGTGGTCCACCATGCGTCGCACGCTTTCAAGATCAACCTCCATGCGGCCGGTAAACGGCGTCGGCGCAGCCGACCATACTCCGCCGGGCAACAGAGAATTAACACGGGGCAAATGCCTTGACATTATCTCCTCCTGTTCTGCAATGTTTTTTGCCGGGCTTCCCGGCAAATGTGCGGTTCACATACACAAAGAGATCCGCCCACGGGGCGCCCGCCGAGGCGGGTACCGCAGCCTTGTTGTCTTTAAAGATCGCAAACATCCGGAAGGTTCTCAAGGCTGTTATTATGGTCCTTTTTGTGAACCAGGCCGGCGAGGTGAATGGGGAAGCGTTCCGCCGCAGACAAGGCGCGGTATGAGCGGGGAAAGGGGAACGTCCAGGCGCCCTGCTTCTGCCAGGTGCAGCAAAGCCCGGGCGCTGCGCCGGGCGAAGAGGTGCATATCGGCAACATAACAGGCAATGGGCGGATCATGCCATGCGAAAAGCGGGTCGTAATCACGGGCAATAACGGCGGCTTGGTCCGGAATATTCAATCCACGCCGCAGCAGGTTGCTGACGAGCATCATCGCCATGGCCGGTTTAGCCACCAGAAACGCCAGCGGCGGCCGGCGCCGGTGCAGGAAGCGGTCAAGCAGCGGCTGCAAACTAGCGGGCGTGTAATCGTAATAAAGAATATCAGTGCCAATTTTCTTGGCCGGCGCGGATGCGATTATTTCTTTAAATCCCTGTTCGCCAAGCCGGTCGCCGGCACAGGCCCGACGCGGGGTTACCAGGACTATGTTGCGACGGCCCAGGCGAAGCAAATATTGCGTTGCATGGCGACAAACCGCACGATAGTCAACATCCAATTCCGGCAGACGGATGCCGGGGAAACAGGATCCGAGCACCAGCGCCGGCAGCCGCGCTTCAACTGCTCGCTGCTGGACGACGCGCGGCACCGAGCAGAGAGCCCAGGCGGCATACCGGCCGGGCGCTATATTGATTCGCGCCCAGTCGCCCAGCGCTTTCACTCCATGGCGGGGCATAAAAATCAGATCCATGGTGTAGCCGGCCTGGATCAATTCGCGTTCGATTCCGCTTAAAAACAGAGATGTCTCCGGCCCTTGCTGGACCAGCATCGCAATGGTGCGCTGCCGCATCGGCAGTAGTCCGGCTTGTTTCGCCAGGGAAAATTTTTGGCGGTACAGAGCCGCCCCGCGTAACAGGCCGCGATTGCGCAAAAGACGCATAGCCGTCCGGAGTGTATTCCGGCTTATATGCAGTCGCCGGCTTAACACTCTTTCGCTGGGCAGGGGAACGGGGAGCCGGCCGCTTTGGATAAGAGATACCCAGTGTCGGGCCAACTGAACGGGCAAAGATTCGCGATGAAAAGCGTCCGGCATGAATATGATGTTCCCTGTGGATACGGTTGTGTTTGCGCTCAGCCAGGCTGTTAGCCGCCATTCCGCGCAACGCGGGATAAACTTGACGCGCATCCCGCATGGCTCATCTTCCGAACTACCCCTCAGTGCTTCATAGAGCGCGATGTCAGACGGCGGCGGACAGGTTCAACTGCCCGGCTATTTCGAGTGTGTGCAACATGCTGTCGTAATGGTTTCAATAACAGGCACACTGTAGGCACAATCAAGCCCAATAATCAATTAAATCAATGCGTTAACGCTGCTTTTAATCAGCGGTCCGGGTCCGCCTGCGGCGGGTAAAGCATCGCCTCTTATGGGGCTTGACTCCGCGACTTTTGGTGTTGATGTTTACTGTGCCGAGGCGTAAAAAGAAAACTAAGCAACAAATACTTTGCGCATCGTCTCCAGTTCAAGGTATTAACACTCTTACACAGAGGAAAAGGCTATGAGTGCCATCCGGATCGGCGTTAGATCAAATAAGCGGACCAACGTGTTTGCGTACGTCGCTTTATGGCAGGCGCTTGTTTTTGTGCTGCTAATTTGCCTGATCTGGGCCTGCGAACAATCCGACATACTATCCTTTTATTTCGACGCGTCCATGGCCTCGTCCGGCATATTGCGCGCCTATGTCATGTCCATCGGAGTCCTTGTCTGTGCCTTCGTGATGATCGGCAACACGTATCTTCAACAGAAACGCATTGTTTCCGGATTCATGATTATTTGCGCGTATTGCAAGCAAATTAAGATCGATAATAATATCTGGGAACAGATCGAAGGATATATTTCGAAACATTCTCAGGCAACGTTCAGTCACGGAATTTGCCCGAAATGTTTTGCAAAAATAACCCAGGAAACGCATAAGTCCGGCACCGGATTGGCTCGGATTCGGGTCAACCCTGAATGCCCGATATGAACACAACTGCCTAAACAGACTTAAAGTGCAAAGCGTTCGTAATGCAGACTAATGCGCGGCACGCCGAGTTCGGCCAGTGTCGACCGCAGGAGTTTCATCATGGCCGGCGGATCGCAAAGATAAACCTCGCGTTCGCGGATATCGGGCGCCAGCCGCGCAAGCCGGTCGCGATCGATCCGGCCCTGCTCACCTGCCCATCCGGCGTCTGCACTCATGACCGGAATAACCCTCAGGCGGCCGGCGGCAGTCCGGGCCAAGTCATCCAATTCCCGACCAAAAACCATGGCGGCCCGATTACGGTTGGCATAAACCAGCACGATATCGCGGCCAGCGGCAATCAATTCCTCGGCAAGGGCGCGAATCGGCGTGATGCCAATGCCTCCGGCAATCAGAAGCACCTTTGGCAACGCACAATGACGGGCAGTAAAAACGCCATGTGGACCGTTAAGAATAACCGTTATTCCCGGCTTTAAATAGGGGATCCGGCGCGTGAAGTCGCCCAAGCGTTTGATGGTCAGCCATATCTGTTTTCCATCCGGCCGGCAGGACATTGAGAACGGATGCGCCTCCCAGCGGAATCCGGGCGCCCATATCCGTCATCCCGAGCTTGTCGAGGGATCTCAGTCTCTCCCCACCCCGGTGCGGGCGCCGACCCGAGTCCGAGCACACTCGCGGCCAAATCCGCCCACGTCGGATTCATCTTTCCGATCAGGGCCTCCTTCTTCTCTCTGCGCCAACGCTTTAACTGCTTCTCTCGCGCAATCGCATCCCGCGGATCGTTGTACTGCGCGTAGTCCACAAGACGATTCAGGTTCAATCGTTCCGTGAACCCGGATACGTCACCAGATCGATGCTGATGGACCCGACGCACCAGGCTGTTCGTGACTCCGATATACAGCGTCGTCTGTCCCTTGTTGGTCGTCATGTAAACGTAAAATGCCTCGCGGGACA